>NZ_VTER01000029.1:0-3652 GCF_008180445.1 Bacillus infantis | reverse complement strand
GTAAAAGATCAGTTCAAAAAGGTCACTATCTTTGAAACGTCTCTCATAATTCTTGCCGAATGTTGAGAAATGAGGGACCTTATCATAGAAACCAAAGCCAAGGAACCAGCGATAAGCCATATTTGTTTCTATTTCTTCAATGGTTTTGCGCATGGAACGGATGCCGAATAGGTATTGGATGAACGTCATTTTTATCAATACGACCGGGTCAATACTTGGGCGGCCGACTTCTGAGTACATATCTTTCACAAGTGGATAGATAAATGAAAAATCAATCGCTGCCTCAACCTTGCGAACCAGATGGTTCGAGGGTACAAGTTGGTCAAGAGCAATCATTTCAATTTGATCCCGCTGGATTGAATTATTCTTAGTCAGCATTTTTTTCACCTCAAGCATTGGTATATCTTATATTTTATAAAAAAATAGACTGTAGGCAAACCCGAATTTCTTCGAGTTTGTCTACAGTCTGAAGAATGCTGCAGCGCAGCATTCTTTTCTCTCATCATAGATATTCTTTTATTATTTCACTGGCATGTTCCTGCAGCTTCCCATACTGTTCTGCTTCTGCCTCAAAGTAATCCTTTTCACCCAATGTAAAAGCTTTAGTCTGAGCAAAATCCATATAGGCATTTACACGGTACATATACGTGGCGTTCCCGATCAGGTCGATTGTATACCCGCCATTTGATTCATGTGCGGTACACTGGACCTTCCCCCCATTATTGTACACATCCACCGGCCTTTCAAGCTTATTCATCCCTTGAAGGCAGGATACCAGGGTGGAAGCAGACATCGCAGTTCCGCAGGCATTCGTGAAGCCCACTCCGCGCTCAAAAGTCCTCACGTAAATGCTTTCCTCTTTAAGAGGCTTGATGAAGCTTACATTTACTCCATCAGGGAACAGCTCATTCGGGCCATTGACATGTTCACTGATATCTTTCTGAAGATCTGATTGAATATCATCTTTACTGCAAACCGCAATCAGATGAGGATTAGGAACAGCCAAAGCTGTAAAATGAAGCGAATCTGACAGCGAGTTTATTTTTTCATTCTTCAATGTCTCCTGATTCAGGATGAGCGGCAAATCACGAAGCTGGAAGGAGACTGGTGATATTTCAACAAGATAGGTTGGAATCTCCGGGAAGATATCCGGCCGCTTTTCAACCTTCAAATCAGCTTTCATTGTTTCAATGATCGCTTCCTTCAAATCTAATAATTCGCATACATAGCGGGCGACACAGCGCAGGCCATTGCCGCACATTGAAGCTTCTGAGCCATCGGCATTGAAAACCCTCATCCGGGCATCGGCTTTATCACTCTTCATTGTAAAAAGAATCCCGTCTGCCCCCAGTTCGGAATCCCTTCGGCAAAGAGCGATGGCAAGCTCCCGCCGCTGCTCTTCCGTAAACCCATAATCCTTCGATATTTCATCTATCAGCAAAAAGTCGTTGCCCGACCCATGGCATTTTAGAATTTCTATTTTCATTTCAAAACCCCCGCTTTCCCTTTAACCTGCTAAATCAACATAATAATAGATTGCCATAAATTCCTCTGAAGTTCAATAATCCTCTTGTGGACAATATGAGTTAGAATACAATATGGCGGGTATTAACCCTATGTGCAGGCCGGAGGTGAGTCAAAGCGATGCAGGAATATAAGTTCAAATTTTTCATCAGCAGGGTTGAAGAGCTCGAGGCAGCAAATGGGATAACAGAAAAAACAGCTTTTGTTGATACGAGGATCCTTTACGGTGAACAGGAAATATACACTGGCTCTATCCGGGTGCGCTTCAATGATCATGGTACATTTCCCAACCCGGCGGACATCATGGCTGCTGTATCCCAGAAATCTTTAAGGCAGCTTTTGGCCGCAGAAGCAAAGAGATATGTTAAGCCGCAAAGACGGTGGCTCTAACGAAGAAAGCGCCGAAAACCGGCGCTTTTGAAGTATGCTGCAATTATATGTAAAGAGATTCCTCTGAAAGCAGACTATTGGTCCAAGCTATAGAATCGGCATATATGCGAAAAAGAGCATTCTCTTCTATATCAAGGCACCTGCTTTTTTCACTGATCAGCTTCCAGTCAGCCTTCTCAACAGCAACGGCAAGATCCAGCACATCTTTCAAAGGGTTTTCGATGCCCCTCAGTGCATCCCCTATTTCGTCCTGAAGCGGCAGATCAGTCAAAATATCCTCCATTGATGCCCCGAGAATGCTGTCCATCATTGAAAACATTCCTGTCAAAAAATATTGCGCATTCAAAGCCCCCTTTTTCCTTAGAACGGCAACAGATTCAGCCATCTTTGCCCTTATCAGGCAAATCCTGATCGTTTCCTTCTGGACCGCCTTCTTTTCCAGGACAGACTCCCTGACGGCAAGCACATATATCCACTTTTGGATTTCATTCAGCCCCAGCAGAACCGTCGCCTGCCTGATGCTGTTTATCTTGTGCTTAGGCCTGAAAGCAGGTGAGTTGATCAGCCTCAGCAGCTTATAAGAAAGCGATAAATCTCTTTCAATCAGATTTGATATCAAATCTATGCTTGGATCAGCTGTTGAGAGATTATGAATCATCTCATAATAAGAATGAAAATAGGTCGGAACATCATAAGTTGATACAATTTCAGGCTTTTCAAAGAAGTAGCCTTGAAAATAATCATAGCCCCTTCTTCTCGCATCCTCAAACTCAGCTCTTGTTTCGACTTTTTCCGCTACCATTTTAAGCTTGAGCCGTTTGGCTTCCCGCTCAATCCTCTCCCTCATGCCGGCTGAAGCGGCGAGAAAATCCACTTTGATAATATCTGCATACTCTAGCAGCTGTTTTGAAAAAAGATTGTTTTCCTTGAGGGCGTAATCGTCAAGCGCAATCTGATACCCCTGGCTTTTAAGTTCCCGGCAGATATCAATCAAATGGCTGCTGGGTTCCACCGTTTCCAGTATTTCCACAACAATTTCCCTTGGCCTGAAATAGGTCGGGAGCCGGAGCTTGAGCAGATTTTCTGTAAAGTTAATAAAACAGGGCTTGCCTTCGGACAGCCTGTCGATTCCTATATTTAAGAAACTATTTATGATGACGTCGGCGGTCGCCTGGTCGCCGTTGATAAGGGGGAATTCGTTCATCTGGCTGCTTCTGTACAGCAATTCATAAGCGAATACTTCTTCCTTAATATTAAAAATCGGCTGCCTCGCAACAAAGACTTCCATTCTATACCTCCGCTGTTATTCCAAATGTTAGGTTGTCTTTATTGTAAAACAATATTTGGCAGTATGTCTGTCGAAGTTTGTAGAATGATATATTTATTCGTTAAAAAAGACACCCTATTAGATGCCAAATATTAAAACTAAAAATGTTTTACCTTTTAATCGGGCTGTTGTTTTCCGTTCCAGGCACTTCGCTTTCCGCGGGGCGGCGCTAAGCCTCCTCGTCGCTGCCGCTGAGGGCACTGAAAAACTTATGCTTTTTTCATTCTAAAGATGGTCAAAGGAAAAATAGCAAAACTTATTTCGGAAAAGGGGGGATCAAATGCGAAAAAGCAGCTTTCCTTCGGAAAATAGACGAAAAGTTGCTTATTTCCTTCCTTTTTCCTTACTTCTTATCTTTAAGAAGTTTGATAATTCGTTTGAGATTGACTGCGAATATGGTTGTGGCTCCTT
>NZ_VTER01000028.1:0-4989 GCF_008180445.1 Bacillus infantis | reverse complement strand
GACCTCTGCGGTCTCTTTGAAGGTCTTCCCCTTAATACTGCGGATCTTAATGGCTTGGTTCAGCTCAACCGAAATACGCTGGTATCGGTCGACAAAGGGGTTGCGTTCCACAAACTTCTTTCCACACTGACAAGCATAGCGGCGCTTCTTATAGAAAAGCAGCGTCTGTCTTTCAAATAGCTTTAAATGCTTAATTTTCTGTATCCGATAGTCGTGGATTTTCACCGTTGATGTCCCACAAATCGGACAAACATGGGCTTTAACAGGCATCTCTACATGTATGCGAAGCTTCTCTTCCACTTCCTCCATTGATAGAACCACTACTTCTTCAAATCCAGGCAACTTTATGTTAGAATTCATTATGCACGTATCTCCAATCTATACTTGTTTCTCGACAACTCAAGTATAAAAGACTGGATGATTACGTGCATTTTTTATGTCTCAATTTGTGTAGGAACCCCAACATTTAGTATAGAGCCGTATGAATATAGTATATACTGTTAGGAACAGAATTGAAAAAGGACAGCATGCTAAGCAAGCTGTCCTTTTTATCATATTTGAGGCTATATATAAAGTATATTAAATGTAATTTCAACCTAAAACAATGAAAGCCCTGCCTCTCTTCCATCCTTGCGGCTCCGAGACCGCGCCAGCGGGAATCAGGTAAACAATCGGGATAAGATAGCAGCTCTTTAAGATTCAGTCATTTAAAGACCGCATTATTGAATTGAAGCAATCCATGCGAAGAAATGTTTCGGGTTTATAGAAGATGTGCATTAAGAAGAAATCATACCATTCAGGGGGAATTCTGCTGTACAGCAGCCGCACCTGATCATCAAGCTGTCCACAAATTAATTCTTAAAGGTATAAACCTATTGTTGCTTAGCAGTAAAAATCTAAAGAGCATGATCTGCAAAATGGCGTTCCGCTCCATTCTGCCCGCAGATATCCTCAAATACGTGCTTTACTAGTATATCATAAATATAAAAGCTGTCAACTAATTGGAAATCAGCAGCCGAATTTACAACATAGCAACCTTTTTACAGATCCTTCCGATATTCGTACAACCTGAAAATAATGATACAGGCTGCCAGCCAGGCTCCACCGGCCAGGAAGCCGCCTATCACATCACTCGGATAATGCACACCAAGATAGATCCTGCTTAAGCCGATCAAAAGGATTATCATGACATTTGCGAGGACAGCCAAGACCTTTAAGCTAATTTTAGAAAATAAATGGACCAATATATAGGCTGAAGCACCGTAAAAAATAAAAGAACCCATAGAATGGCCGCTCGGGAAGCTGAATCCTGATTCAGTCAGAAGCGGGAGAATATCAGGGCGTTCTCTTTTAAAAATCCACTTAAGAAGCCAATTGAACAGCGCCCCGCCGCCTGAACCAGCCAGCAGAAACACGCTTAATGCCCGCTTTTTATAAATCATGAGAATAACTCCGCCTGCTGCGGCCAGAAATACAAGCCACTTTACAGAGCCCAGGAATGTAACCGAAAACATCAAAGCGGTCAGCTGGTCACTGATAAAAGATTGTACAAAATTAATGATTATGTTGTCAAAAGCCTCCAGTTCGTTTTCTTTCAGCTCATCTGCGACTTCGGCAAAAAGAAAAGTAAAAAGGCAAAGAAGAGCTGCAGCTGAAAGAATATACAAAAGTTTGATTCCTGTCAGTTTTTTCATTTACGACTTCCTTTTCTTGTTTTTGTCCAATACCTTCTATATTGCCTTTTCAGACCGCTTGTGAACATAAATCGGCAAATCAATAAGAAAAACCGCACGGAGGCGGCTTTTCTTATGCTTCTTTCTTTTCCTTCGGCCGTGCAGCAGCCCTTTTCTTGCGCGCAGCCGGCTTTTTCGGCTTTTCGGGCTTGGTATTGTCGATTGAAGCCTGCAATGCGGCCATCAGATCTGTTACATTTGATTTTGTTTCTTTTTCTGCAGGAGTGACAACTTCTTTGCCTGTCCGCTTTGCTTCGATCAGATCCAGGAGGGCAGTCCTGTATTCATCTGTATACTTATCAGGCTCAAATGCCGTTGTCAGCTGGTCGATGAGCATGATGGCCGTTTCCAGTTCTTTATCTGTCACTTTATCCTCAGAAGGAACATTCGGGACATCGCCGGCTTTCCTCACTTCGTCCGGAAAGTGTATTGTTTCCATGATCAACGTATTTTCAAATACCCTGACAACTGCCAGCTGCTCTTTTGAGCGGATGATGATTTTGGCGAGCCCCACCTTTTCCGAGTCTTCCAGTGCTTTTCTTAAGAGAGAATAAGCCTTGCCTCCCCCATCCCCTGGAGACATATAATAGCTGCGGTCATAATAGATGGGATCAATTTCAGCCATTTTAACAAAATCGATGATTTCAACAGCTTTATCTTCGTTAGCTTGCTTTAATTTCTTCAGGTCCTCGTCTTCAAGAACGACAAATTTTCCCTTTGTATATTCATAAGCCTTTACAATATCTTCCGGCTTGACTTCTGTTTCACAGACCGGGCAGATTTTTTCATATTTAATTGGAGAATGACACTCCTTGTGAAGGGTCCGCAGCTTAATGTCCTTGTCCTCAATTGCTGCATGAAGCTTAATCGGTATATTTACAAGCCCGAAGCTGATGCTGCCTTTCCAGATTGTATGCATCCTGATTCTCCATTCTATAGTCTTTAACTTTAATGTGCGATGATTCATCATTTGAAATGCAAGATAACTTCTGCCAGTGGAGTAGGAATCCCCCCAGAATGGAATAATGAAGGATGAACCGTTTTACTGGTTGAGGAATGGCGAAATCCTGCCGCGGAAAGGAGTGTCACAATGAAACCGATGCTTCCGAGCCTGACCTTTGATGCGCCGGATGCCAAAGGATGGTTTTACGAAGTTAAATACGATGGATTCCGGGCCATCCTCGAGTGGAATGAAAAGGGACTTTCTCTGACAAGCAGAAATGGCAAGCCGCTGCTTGAACTTTTTCCCGAAATCAGATCATTCCTTGAAGACAACCTCCAGCTGTTTCGGCCTTTCCTGCCTCTTCAATTGGATGGAGAGCTTGTTTACTTAGAAAATAGACATAAAGCCCATTTTGGTTCTATCCAAGTAAGGGGGAGAATGCGTTCAGAAATGAGGATACTGGAAAAAGCCAGGCAATCCCCATGCCGCTTATTGATTTTTGATGCATTAAAGCTTAAAGGGAAGAGCATATCAGCATTGGACTATAGGGAGAGGAAGGCTGCATTGGAGAATTTCTTCACTTCAGCAAGGCTACCGCTTGAGCCTGATGAAAAAAGCACAAAGCTTCTCCAAATGATACCTGGATATGAAGATTTCAAAAATCTGTGGGAACAGGTGATCCTTCATGATGGCGAGGGAATTGTTGCGAAACAGGAGAAAAGCAAATGGGAGGAAGGCAAACGCTCAACTCTGTGGCAAAAATATAAAAACTGGAAATATGTATCATGTTTTATTACAGCCTATGAAAAATCCAATGGTTATTTTTATACAGGCGTGTATGATGGCGGAAGGATCCACCCGATCGGCCAATTTATATTCGGATTAAAGCCTGATGAAAAAAAGGCCCTTATGGACACAATCAAAAATAATAAAAGAGAAGAAGATGACAGATTTGTTTATGTTAATCCAGGCATTTGTACCGAACTAAAGTACCTGGAGATTTATGATGGACAGATGCGCGAGCCCCACTTCCATCAATTCCGTTTTGACCTGAAGCCTGAGCAGTGCACCTACAGCCAGTTTGCCGAACAGCAGAAGAATCTGCCCGATGATGTAGACATCACACATCCTGACAAGCCCATCTGGGAAACACCCGCCCTTAAGAAGATAGACTTCATCCATTATCTGCGGGAAATTTCCCCATATATGCTTCCGTTTCTAAAAGATAGGCTTCTTACCGTCATCAGGTATCCGCACGGTATTTTCGGGGAACCATTTTACCAAAAAAACGCACCGGACTATACACCTGAGTTTGTTGAAACAAAAATGTCGGATGGAATCAATTATATTATCTGCAATAATCTTAAGACGTTTCTCTGGCTCGGCAATCAGCTGGCCTTTGAATTTCATATACCATTTCAGACCATTAAAAGCAAAGGTCCATCTGAAATCGTCTTCGATCTGGATCCGCCGTCCCGGGACGCTTTCACCCTTGCGATTAAAGCCGCCATTATGATAAAAGAAGTGCTCGATCATCTTAACCTCACATCATTTGTAAAGACATCGGGGAATAAAGGGCTCCAGGTTTACATCCCGCTTCCTGACAATGCCTACACATATGATGATACACGCCTGTTCACTTCTTTCATTGCTGACTATCTGATATCCAAAGAACCGGACCTTTTCACAACGGAAAGAATGAAGAAAAACCGGGGCGGCAGGCTTTATGTTGATTATATTCAGCATGCAGAGGGAAAGACGATCGTGGCACCATATTCAGCCAGAGGCAACCAGTATGCCGGTATCGCGGCACCATTGTTTTGGGAAGAAGTCAATGACCGGCTCAGGATGGAAGAGTTCCGGGTAGATAATGCGGTAAAACGGATCAACAAACTGGGAGACCCGCTGCAAGGCTATTTTGCCGCAAAAGATCTGCAGGCTTTTTCACCGGTGCTTGAATTTTTGAATGCAGAAAAAAAGACCTGAAGGCCTAGAGTATATTTCTTCAAAAAAAGAATGCTGCAGCGCAGCATTCTTCAGATTGTAGACAAAAGGCATTTCGAATGTGTCCATTCGAAGTGCCTTTTGAGTTTTTTCTTGTATTTCAAGAATATTGGTGCCTCGACGAGGCATTCTCTTAGACCATTTCTGGCTCTTTCCATGTCCAGTTGGCCATCTTTTTTAAATTCATGGCAGCAAAAGTAAGCATCGCCTGCATAGACAATTTTTTTAATCCCCTTAGGGTTGTCCATCGCATACCATGCTTTTCTTTTCCATCGGCGAATACTCTCTCGATGGTTTCTTTTCGTCTTT
>NZ_VTER01000027.1:0-10107 GCF_008180445.1 Bacillus infantis | reverse complement strand
CTTAAACCAAACATCATGATTGGGGACTCTGTCCCCAAACCCCTGAAGTTTATCGCTTTTGTTTTCCCTAAAACGGACAAACAAAAAAACGGACAGCATAATCTATCCGTTTTAGTGTAAAAGCCATAAAACCGCTCAGGTTGCACTTCTGCATTGCCCTATCCTGTTTTATGGTAAAAGGCAATTATAGTATTGCCAGCCTATATCTTTTTATACCTATAATTTCTTGCCTTGAGAAGATTGTCGAATATTACTTACACAAGATTTTACGCAGACCCTCTAAGACAGCAAAAAAAGAGCCGACCGGCTCTTTTTTATTTTAATCTTCATGCTTTTTCTCTTTCTCTTTCTCTTTCTCTTTTTCCTTATCCCTGCCCTTTAAGCGGTCTTCCCATTTCCCTTTTTCTTCACGCAGCTTTTCCTGCCACTTCTCGGCTTCCTTCCTTAAATTCTCCTCCCATTCTCTGGCCCTCTTCCATCTTTCTTCTTTCTCTTTTTCTTCAATATAATATGAAATATGCGGAACATTGAAGGATTCAGCATCCTGCCCTTCAAGAGCAGCCGCCATCAGCTCCCGGAAGATCGGGGCCGCGCCTTCACTGCTTGTCGTTGTTAAATAGTGGTTTTCATCTGTATGGTCATAACCGACCCATACAGCACCGGCGAGCTGAGGTGTATAGCCGGTGAACCATTGGTCCTTTACGCCATCTATCCCCTCTATCGGCACCTGGGTCGAGCCTGTCTTCCCGGCCGTCTCCCTTCCAGGAATGCCTGCTGCCTTCCCGGTTCCCTGCTCCACGACCCCCAAAAGCATGGTTGTCATCTGTTCTGCAGCTTCTTTAGAAACTGCCTGCACAGACTTTTCTTCCCGTTCGGCTATTACATTTCCTTGGGCGTCTTCAATCTTTATGATTGCATGGACCTCTTCCCTTACACCGTCATTGGCAAAAGCCGCATAAGCACCGGCCATCTCCAGCGGAGACACACCTGATGACAATCCTCCAAGAGCAATCCCAAGGTCTCTGTCGCTCTCCTCCAGAGGGATTCCAAACCGCTTGGATGCTTCAATTCCCGCTTCAATGCCGATTTCATTAAGTATCCATACCGCCGGAAGATTAAGCGAATCTTTGACGGCCTCGTACATCGGCACCTGCCCGCGGTACTGACCATTGTAATTGCCTGGTTTATAGCCGCCAAAGCTCATTTTCTCATCTTTTACCTGGTCTGTTGCCTTCCAGCCCTCTTCCAGGGCAGGTGCATAGGCAGCCAAAGGCTTCATTGCTGAGCCTGGCTGGCGCTTCAGCTGGGTGGCCCGGTTAAAGCCCCTGAAGACATGCTCGCCGCGTCCGCCGACCAATGCCCGGACACCGCCTGATTCAGGATCCACCAGCACAGCACCGCTCTGAACGATCTGATCCTCTTTTCCTTGCGGGAAAAGATCGTCCCTTTGGTAAATTTCTTCTGCTGCTGCCTGCATATCCGGATCAAGTTGAGTATAGATCCTGTATCCCTCTGTCAATAATTCGTCCTGTGTCAGCCCATATAATTCGATTGCTTCATCAAGGACATGATCAACATAATAAGGGAACTTTCCTTTCAGTGGATCGCCCCCTCTGTCATTGAGAGCAAGCGGCTCTGCCTTGGCTTGTTCATATTCACTGGCAGAAATATAGTTCTGTTCCTTCATTTGCAGCAGGACCGTATCCCGCCGTTTTACCGCCTCTTCAGGATGGCCGATTGGATTCAGGGCCGAAGGGGCCTTGATGATTCCCGCCAGAATGGCCGACTCGCTTATGGTCAGGTCTTCGGCATCTTTGCCAAAGTATTTAAGGGCAGCATTTTTGACCCCCCATGCCCCTTCCCCAAAGTAAATCTGATTCAAATACATCTGAAGGATTTCTTCCTTTGAATATTTCTTATCTATTTCCCTTGCCAGGAAAAACTCTTCCATCTTCCGCTTGTATGTTTTTTCATGGGTGAGCAGCGCATTTTTCGTCAGCTGCTGTGTAATGGTGCTCCCGCCTTCGACTACACCGCCAGCTTTGATATTAGTGAACAGCGCTCTCATAATCCCTTTGTAGTCAATGCCGCTATGTTCATAAAATCTTTTATCTTCAATTGCGACTACGGCATTTTTCAGGCTGTCAGGCATCTGGTCGGCACGGAGGCCTTCATTTTTGCTTGCTGAAATTTTGCTTGCCTCTTCCCCGCTGTAATCATAAATGACCGTGGGCTGTGACATCCCGTCCTCCAGATTGCTGATATCTGCGTCCTTGCCCTGAAAGTAAAAGAAACTAAGGAAGCCGAGGATCGATGTAGAAGAAAATAAAAGGACGATCTGTAAAACACGTTTTAGTCTATAGATTCGATTTTGTTTATTTCTGCCTTCCCTTGTATTGCTCATTTAATCACAACCTTTATTGAAACTGTCTTGGTGACTTCTTATCATACTGTAAACAATTTTCTTGAAGACTTTTACTCAAAAATGATGGGATATAAACCATAATTATCCTTATTAGCAGTTTGGGCACTTTTATATAATCCGAAAGTGTTCCCCCTTTTATAGGGGTACAAAATTTTGATGCAGCTCAAACAGGCAGGATTCTTTTATCGGAAATATGGGTAAATAGAAAATAATCACAAATCTCCTATTTAAGAAAGGATGATGACAATGAATCAATTCAATCGGATTGTAGTCGGCTATGATGATACCGAAGGCAGCAATAAGGCACTCCAGCTTGCCGTTCAGATGGCAAAAGGAAACCCTGAGGCGCATGTACTGGTTGCAAATGTCTATGACGAAAAGGTAGAAAACGTAATGACTGATAATGAAAAGAGAGTGGAGCCGGTAAGAACAAACGGATATATGCTGGAAGGGATCCAGATTCCGCCTATGTCGATCAGGCATGATGATCCCAACCCGCCAACACACGCCATTATCTCAAACAGCGTGGATGACGCATTCTATAAAGCTAAACAGGAGCTTGAGCCCCATAATATACAGGCAAAATATGATTCTCTTGACGGCAGCCCTGCAGAAAGCATCTGTGATTACGCCTCGGCAGAAGGAGCCGATCTGATCATTGTCGGAAACTCCGGCAAAGGAGGGCTGAAGCGGATGTTCCTGGGAAGCGTCAGCAGCAACATCGCCAAACAGGCTCCGTGCCCTGTGCTTATTGCGAGATAATTATTTCCGGCTTATACAAAAAACGCTAAGATACCCGGTATCTTAGCGTTTTTTCTCTTTCCATACACAGGCACTCTTCCAAGTCATGATTACTTGTCCGCATCTGCCCCTCTTGCAATCTCGAAAAAACGTTCTTTTGATTCTTCTTCATCAAAACTGCTGTAGACTCTATACAAGTCTTCATCTATAATCCGGAAATGCTGGCTGATGATATTCTGCTGAAGCATAAATCTGCCCCTTTTTTCGACCTCTCTCCACCATATTTTGCCTCCAAGGGTTTTTTCTTTACGATAATCAATACCTTCCCTTGCAATGGTTTCAAGCACTTCAAGCGGTTCGTTTCCAAATAAGAATTGCACGGTTTCGGTTTCACGGAACAGGGCACAAACAGCCACTACTGTGGACCATCCCGCATAAGCTCTGCCCTTTTCAATCTGAACAAGTGTTTTTTTTGAGATTCCGATAATTTCCGCCATCTTATCCTGGGTATAGCCTGCCTCTGTACGAATAAGGCGGAGCTTTTCCGAAACCTTAATGATAATCTCTTCTCGTGTCAATATTCGCGCCACCCTTTTCAAGTGTAATATTACACCAATTCTAACACATTATAAAATTCCGTATACCTTTTATATTTAAGGATGAATATCTGGCTGCATTTCAGCTGTGCTGAAATGGTGTAAAACAGAGCTTTACACGAATGAGCCCAATATCAACAAGGTACTAACACAGCCTATATTTAAGAAGTTGATAAATGCCTGTTCTCTTTACATGCCCTTTCCATTTCAGATTAAACTGCGGCTTTTTTATGGACAGCTCACCATCCAGTATTTTACATAAAATTTCATATTTTTACACATTTGAACTCCATCCCCGATCTTTCGATAAATTTCTGTAAATTCCCAAGAAAATTCCGGAGGATTTATCCTATTATAGGCGAATGTTAATACAGCAAGGTTAATAGTCAAAAAGATAGGCGGAGGGTAAAATGTTATCACTATCAAATCAAAAGCTGCTTGACTTTCTTGAAAGAGAAAAGCATATTCTTCTGGAGCAATGGAATAAAGAGATTGTCTTAACAGAGACAGATCCTTTCAAAGATTATATAAGAGAAAACGGTGAAGCCATGTTCAGCCTGATCTTGACCAGTTTGTCCAAGTCAGAACAGAATCTGGATGTCTATCTTCAGCAGCTCG
This sequence comes from Bacillus infantis, assembly GCF_008180445.1. Classification (GTDB taxonomy): domain Bacteria; phylum Bacillota; class Bacilli; order Bacillales; family Cytobacillaceae; genus Bacillus_AB; species Bacillus_AB infantis_B. The sequence goes on along the minus strand of NZ_VTER01000027.1, from coordinate 5,727 downwards.
CCATCAAAATTGCCTCTCAGCGTGTGAAAGCCAATATTAACATCGGCGAATTTGTTTACAATGTAAATATGGGCCGTTCCATCATCTATAAAAATCTCAACCGGGTTGACGTCCACTGGGATGATCTGCAGAAATGGATTGACAGGATCAATGTGTGTTTTGACAAATTTCTTTATTATGCTGTCAGCCATTATACAGATGCCAAGAATAAGATCATTGATGAAAAAACGGAGTTCATTAATTCAACCCATAAAGACCGCCTTACTCTTCTGGGACAAATGACATCCAGCTTTATACACGAATTCAGGAATCCGCTGACTTCCATCCAGGGTTTTGTTCAATTGCTTAAAGCTGAAAACCCTCCCATGAATTATTTAGATATCATTTCCAACGAGCTTGAACAGCTCAATTTCCGCATCTCGCAATTCCTGCTTTTATCCAAGAAGGAGCTTATTGGAAAGGAAAAAACTACTTTTAACCTGAACAGTTTGGTTGAAGAGGTGCTTATTTTTCTGTATCCAAGCATATTGGATGCCAAGGTCCGCATTATAAAGGAAATCGATGAAAGCACCCATCTTTGCGGCTATGAAGATGAAATCCGCCAGGTGCTTATCAATATCATCTTTAATGCCATCGATGTCTTGAACCCCTTTCGGGAAGATCCGCTCATTGAAATTATCTCATCCATGACTTCAGACTCTTATGTACGGCTCGAAATCAGAAATAATGGCCCGCAAATACCTGAGCATCTGCTAAGTTCCATTTTTGAACCTTTTGTTACGACCAAAAAACTGGGAACCGGGCTGGGGCTTTTTGTCTGCCGGGAAATCATCGAAAAGCATAAAGGCTTCCTTTCCTGTGAATCAGACTATGATAAAACCATTTTCAGCATGACTCTGCCTCTGCATACCGGCGAAAGAGCAGATTCCGGCTGCGAATAAATGAAAGAAAATTTACGCTGCTCCGCTTTCCTGTGTATGATTGGATTGTCAGGCAATTCTTCCGGATAATTCAAACTTTAGAAAAAAAGGGGGCGAAGATTTGTTTACACTAGAAGTTGATCATGAAATCCGGCTTCAGCTGTTTCAGCTGCATCATGCCGACGAGCTTTTTGCTTTGGTGGACGGCAGCAGGAACCATCTAAGGGAATGGCTTCCCTGGGTAGACAGCATGACCTCCCCCATGCAATATCACAGCATCATCCCTTTGTGGCTGAAGCAATTTGCCGAAAACAATGGCTTTAACACTGGTATAAGGTATAAGGGGACACTGGCAGGAGCCGCCGGCATCCACCAAATTGACTGGGCAAGCAGGCAAATCAGCATAGGCTATTATCTGGCCGAAGGCTTTCAGGGAAAAGGAATCATGACGAGGACAGTCCAGGCAATGATCAATTATGCTTTCAATGACCTCTGTTTGAACCGGATTGAGATCAGATGCGGGATCAGGAATCATAAGAGCAGGGCTGTCCCTGAGCGGCTGGGGTTCACACAGGAGGGAATCATCAGGCAGGGAGAGTTCCTTAATGGGAATTACCACGATCTGGTGGTTTACGGGCTTCTAGCGGAAGAATGGACATATTAAATCGGCAAAACAAAAAGCCAGCAATGCTGGCTTTTTCGTTATCAGATAATCCTCCGCCCTATCTGGGACAGCGCAAAATAGATGCCGTGCTGAAGGGTCTGGAAGCAATCATATTTCGAAAGCTTGATGCCGGACTGAGTGATGGCCACTCCTAGTTCAGCTGATATGCCGACAAGGATGGTATCTGTGCCGATGAGTGATGCGGCAGATCCAAGCTTATGAATGAACTCACCTGTAAAATTGCTGATATCATTATCAAGTCCGGTCAGATCGAGGACAAGATATTTAGCCTGATATTTCGGCAGGTTGTTCAAGGTCTTTGTCAGCAGATCCTCCGAACGGCTCTCATCATATTTTCCGATCAGCGGTACAACCACAATGCCCTCCAAAACCGGAATGATTGGGGAAGACAGCTGCCTGACCAGGTCATGCAGCTCCATAGTCTGTTCTGCGACAAGTTCCTCAAGACTCCGTATTTGCTCTGACTCTTTCCTTCTTGAAAGTTCATGGATATTGTGGGAAACCGTTACACTGGAAGGAAAATACCTGACCTCTGTATACTCATGGCCTTCTATCTGGCTTTCTGCCACTTCATACCAGATATTTTCCCCAAACAGCCCTGTAAAAATTCCGGCATAATGGGCAGGCAGGAAGGTTCCGCCCGCTTTTTTATTTTGGGCAAGATTGATTTTATGTTCCCACGTATCCTGCATTTGCACCGTAACTGTTTTTGCCTCTTCATCAAGCTCTTTTACAACGGTTTTCCCCCATCCAGCAGACGCATAGGTGTTCGGAATCAGCTTTGTTGCATCTTCAACGGATACAGTTTTAAGTTTTTCGAAATACTCTCCGACCACCTGTCCCATCCGATAGCCTGTCGTCTCCAGCACCACGCTGGCTGCTTCCTCACCGGAAATTTCCTCAATGGTGTCAAAGAAAGTCTTCATTGCTGAATTGATCCAAAATAATACGGCGTCTTCCCCTTCAAAGATGAACTGGCCACTATTGAAATTCCACTGAAAATCGAGGCCATGTACATTAATGGAAGGTTTGCTGTCCGGCAGTTCATTTAACTTCATTGCTCTACCCCTTTATAATTTACAACTTGTCCAGTATAGTCAGCATTATGCTTCTTACTATCCTGGTTTCTGCATTTCCTATACTATAAATTTATACTTTCTATGTGACGATGTCTAATTTTCTGCCGGGAATAGCAGTTTAACCTTTGCTGCAGGCGGGAAATAAAAGAGAAATCCATAGAAAAGGTGCATGAATATAATGAATGATAAAAATCTCCGGATGATACAGGAAGAATTACCAGGATTTGCCGATGTGCTGAAACACGCCTTTGATAAAGGCCAAAGTGAGGCTGAACTGACAGTGAACGACCTGCTGGCAGACTTGAGGAGCCAGCTGCAGCCAGTCATTCAGCGCCAGCAAAAATAGATCATGGAGAACAGGCTGCCGGAAACTTCCGCAGCCTGTTTTTTCAATGGGAATTTCAAGCTCTTCCACATGGTTTATCCCGCTGCAAAAGGCTTCGCCATAAAGCCGGGATTTTATTAGGGATATACAAGACAGGCGGCTCCCAGGCTGTCCCTTCAGCTTTCTAAGAACTGCCGCTGAATGAGCCCGAACCAGCACAGAACACTAACAGGCCTTTGGAACAAAAAAACGGAGAGTTCCTGGTTAAATTTTTTGTATTTTCCGATAAATTGATTCATAATTGTTCATAAGCTGTATATATTCTCATAAAATAAGAGTAATCACTCCATTTCAACCGCAACGTTTGACTGTACGGTTTGATTTACCGTATAATTATGGTTAATTTTATGAAAATATGCATCTTGCTTTTTTGAACAAACCCTACAATAATGAAGAATTAAAATCTGATACCGAGGTGATAAGATGGGGCATTCTATCGCATTGGTGAACTAGCAGCGATTGCAAATGTATCAAAAAGAACGATTGACTATTATACGGCATTGGGCCTTATAAAGGCTGAAAGATCGAAATCGAATTACAGGCTTTATTCTGAAGATGTGCTGCTCGACCTTACATTCATTGAAGAATGCAAAAAGCTGCACATCCCGCTTGAAGAGATTAAGAGAAAGCTGGAATTGAAGAAAGATGGGAAAGCGGCATCAGGGACCGTCGAAAAGCAAATTCTTGATGTTACACAGCAGATAAGGCACCTTCATACAGAGATTTCATCCCTCCTTCCGCTTATTCAAAAGCTGGACGGGGAAGAAAAAAACAACATCTCCAAAAAGCTGAGTACGGAAGGGTTGGCTTTGATCCAGTCTCTTAAAACCTTAACAAGCTAAAATATTTTTGTATTATCAGGAGGTGACTCCTTACTCGCTCACGCGGGATAAGGAAACTTATTGGACATATTAAACTTGGTTATTATAGCCATTTTAATTGCTTTTACGGCATTTTTTGTCGCTTCGGAATTTGCGATCATCAGGGTGAGAAGCTCAAGGATTGACCAGCTTATAGAAGAAGGCAGCAGTTCTGCACTTGCTGCAAAGAAAGTGATTACGAACCTGGATGGCTACCTGTCCGCCTGCCAGCTTGGCATTACCGTGACCGCGCTGGGAATAGGGTGGCTCGGAGAACCAACAGTCGAGCATATTTTAAGGCCGGTGCTGACAAATCTCAGCATCCCGGAATCTGTATCACATATACTTTCTTTTTCTATCGCTTTTGGCTTCATCACGTTCCTCCACGTTGTGATCGGGGAACTTGCGCCAAAGACTCTCGCTATTCAAAAAGCTGAATGGATTACGCTTGCATTTTCCCGTCCGCTGATCGGTTTCTACAGAATCATGTACCCTTTCATCTGGGCGCTGAATGGCTCTGCACGCTTAATCACTGGCTTCTTTGGTTTAAAGCCGGCTTCCGAGCATGACCTGGCACATTCCGAAGAGGAGCTTCGCATCATTTTATCCGAAAGCTATAAAAGTGGTGAAATCAACCAGTCTGAGTTTAAGTATGTAAACAAGATATTCGAGTTTGATAACAGGATTGCAAAGGAAATCATGGTCCCGCGGACGGAAATTGTTTCGCTTGCCAAGGATGATACGCTCGAAACCTTCCTGCAGCTCGTCCATGACGAAAAGTTCACAAGGTATCCGATTATCGATGGAGATAAAGACCATATTATCGGGATGGTCAATATAAAGGAAATCATTACCGACTTCATCAAGGACCGGGAGATAACCTCCAAGACGCTTGAAGCGTATACAAGGCCGATCATCCGGGTCATCGATACGATTCCGATTCATGACCTGCTGGTGAAAATGCAGAAAGACCGGATCCATATGGCCATACTGATGGATGAATACGGCGGAACTTCCGGCCTTGTGACAGTCGAAGATATAATAGAAGAAATCGTCGGCGATATCCGCGATGAATTTGACAATGATGAGGTCCCAACGGTCAGAAAGATGGATGAAGGTCATTTCATTTTTGATTCCAAAGTTCTTGTGAGTGAAGTGAATGACCTGCTTGGCCTTGAGATCAATGATGAAGATGTGGATACAATGGGCGGATGGATCCTGACAGAGAACTATGAAGCGAAGCAGGGCGATACGATCCATTTGGACTCCTATGACTTCACTATCCTTGAAATGGAAGAACATCATATCAAATATATCGAAGTAAAGAAGCTCCAGGAACAGGCTGAGCCGTTCGAACAGCAGACTGAACAGATTCTGCTGGCTAAGTCGGAGGTCCTTTCTTAGAGAGAAAAACCTTTCCCAGTGCGGGAAAGGTTCAGATTGTAGACAAAAGGCATTTCGAATGTGTCCATTCGAAGTGCCTTTTGAGTTTTTTCTTGTATTTCAAGAATATTGGTGACTCGACGAGGCATTCTCTTAGACCATTTCTGGCTCTTTCCATGTCCAGTTGGCCATCTTTTTTAAATTCATGGCAGCAAAAGTAAGCATCGCCTGCATAGACAATTTTTTTAATCCCCTTAGGGTTGTCCATCGCATACCATGCTTTTCTTTTCCATCGGCGAATACTCTCTCGATGGTTTCTTTTCGTCTTTCGTAAATTTCCTTGATATCATCTTGGTGACGAAGATGGTCAGCTTCTTCCAAAGCATCTTGCCAGACATGTCGTTGAATCACCTTC
>NZ_VTER01000026.1:0-10294 GCF_008180445.1 Bacillus infantis | reverse complement strand
CGTTGCCCAGGCGGGCATTCCTGAGTTCATGAAAGCTGCCAAGACCATAAAAAACTGGCAAATCGAAATACTAAATAGCTTTAGCTATAACTATTCGAATGGTTTTTTAGAAGGCCTCAATAACTTAACGAAAGTCATGAAACGAAACGCATTTGGCTTTAGAAGCTTTAAGCGTTTTCGGGCCAAAATCTTATTAACTCATAAGTATAAAAAGTTGGGTGTGCATATTGGATAAGGGTGAAGCCCTTTGGACCTCACCCCAACATTTGACGTAGAACCATTCATACAGACTATAAATACGAACATTTGCAGGTGAATCTATTCATAACATCTGTGTTTTGTGATATGATTGATAAGGAAAAACATTTAAAAAAGGCGCAGTGACTGACGACGATAGTGGAAGAAACCACAGTGGAGCTGCGTGCATATATAGCCGGTCGTCTGGGCAGCCAGCAGTCTGCTTTAAACTTTTGGAAAAGCGGCCTGAATCTTATACCTGGAGGTTGTATGCTATGAATGAAAAATTGATTCTTGATGGTAAGCGGGTGGCAGCTGATATTAAAGAAGGACTGATGCCAAGGGTGCAAAACCTCACGCAAAAAGGGATCACTCCCTGCCTTGCCACTATCCTGGTCGGAGACGATCCATCTTCTGAAACATACGTAAGAATGAAAGGGAATGCCTGTGCACGGCTTGGCATCCGGTCTGAGAAAATTCACATGCCGAAAGAAACCACAACAGAAGAACTGGTAAAAACGATTGAGGAACTGAACGAAAATAAAGAAGTCCATGGCATCCTGCTTCAGCACCCTGTTCCAGGACATATAGATGAGCGGAAGGCATTTGAAACCATCAGCATAGACAAGGATGTTGACGGCGTGACAAGCCACGGCTACGGGCAGACTGCCCTGGGATTTGGTACATATCCATCATGCACTCCTGCTGCAATTATGGCAATCATCGATTATTATCATCTTCCCATAGAAGGAAAGCATGCTGTCGTTGTAGGGAGAAGCCCCATCCTCGGAAAACCCGTTTCCGCTTTGCTTTTAAACAGGAATGCAACAGTAACAACATGTCATTCCTATACTGTGAATCTCTCCCGCTTTGTAGGCCAGGCTGATCTTGTCATTGCAGCAGTCGGAAAGCCGGAATTTATAAAAGGAGAATGGATCAAGCCTGGGGCTGTTATTCTCGATGCAGGGTATAATGAGGGGAATGTCGGAGATGCAGAATATGATAGCTGCCTCGAAAAGGCATCAGCCGTAACACCTGTACCAGGGGGAGTAGGCCCGGTCACGATTTCAATGCTGCTGAAGCATACAGTTGAAGCAGCAGAAAAGACGCTGGGGATTAACGCCTGAAGAAGAAAAGGTTGACACGTTCTTCTTAATGAAGTAATATTAACTTAACACTTTAAGATTCGTTTTATATTTGGATAAGTAGTCGTAGCTGCGCAGGTTGTAGTCGATTTTATCTTCTTCAACACGTGCAGGCTGCGATTTTTTTGTTTTTATATTATACCGCAAACTTTTAGTGAAACACTTTTTGGAGGTTTTTATACATGAACACAGGTAAAGTAAAATGGTTTAATGCAGAAAAAGGATTTGGATTTATCGAAACATCAGAAGGCCAAGACGTTTTCGTTCACTTTTCAGCTATTCAATCTGAAGGCTTCAAGTCTTTAGAAGAAGGCGAAGCAGTAACTTTCGAAATCGTTGAAGGCAACCGTGGACCACAAGCTTCTAACGTAGTTAAAGGCTAACAGCATTAATGATGAGGTGATGCATGGCAAAGCATGCATCGCCTTTTTGTGTATTGAACCGGACGGCAACTTATGAAATAAAGAAGCAGGCTCCTAATTAAGGCTTTTCTTTCCTTCATTTACTCCATTTCGTATCCTTCCACCATTCCCCTAGAATACCGCCCGGGAGGCGGACTTTGATTGTTCTGTAAATAATCACTTGGGCGGGGTTTAAACTTATTTGAATCGGAAATGTAAAAAAGAGATAGAAAGTGGTTAGCCTAGAAATATACCTGCTGTAACCCTATATACAAATTGATATGAAACAAATGGTAAGAAATTAAGGAGGATTTATACTTTGACAACTTTTTCGGATTTTAATTTAAGCAAAGAGCTTGAAAAAGCAGTATCCAATATGGGCTTTGAAGAACCAACGCCAATCCAGGCACAGGCTATCCCAATTGGCCTGAGCGGCAGGGATATGATTGGCCAGGCCCAGACAGGGACAGGGAAAACAACTGCATTTGGCATTCCGCTTTTGGAAAAGATAGATGTAACTGAGGGTATTCAGGGCCTTGTGCTTGCGCCTACCCGTGAGCTTGCCGTACAGGTGGCTGAAGAATTGAACCGGATCGGACAGGTAAAAGGCGTCCGTACACTGCCGATTTATGGCGGCCAGGACATCTCCAGACAAATCCGCGCTTTGAAGAAGGACCGCGGGCCGCATATCATTGCAGCTACTCCGGGAAGGCTGATTGATCATATCGAAAGAAAGACAATCCGCCTGAATAAAATTAAATTGGCAGTGCTTGACGAAGCTGATGAAATGCTGAACATGGGCTTTATCGAGGATATTGAACGCATCCTGAGCGAAGTTCCTGAACAGCGCCAGACATTGCTGTTTTCAGCAACAATGCCAAAGCGCATCCAATCTTTGGCAGAAAGATTCATGACAGAACCTGAGCTGGTTCAAATCAAGGCGAAAGAACTCACTGTAAAAAATATTGAGCAGCATTATATGGAAGTGCATGAAAAGCAGAAATTTGATGTTCTATGCAGCCTGCTTGACATCCAGTCCCCGGAACTTGCTATCGTTTTCGGCCGCACTAAGAAGCGTGTGGACGAAGTGGTGGAAGGGCTCATCAAACGCGGCTATTCTGCTGAAGGCATCCATGGCGATGTTCCGCAGAACAAGCGTGACCAGGTTATCCGCCGCTTTAAGGAACAGTCGATTGAAATCATGGTGGCAACTGATGTAGCGGCAAGGGGACTTGATATCAGCGGTGTCTCCCATGTATACAACTTCGATATCCCGCAGGACCCTGAAAGCTATGTACACCGTATTGGCCGGACTGGGCGCGCCGGGAAAAAGGGACTTGCTGTAACATTTGTATCTCCGCGTGAAATCGATCATCTCAAGCTGATCGAGCGGGTAACGAAAACAAAAATGGCGAAAAAGCCTATACCTAGCTTTACTGATGTAATTGCCGGCAGCCAGGAGGCAACCATCAATAAAATGCTGAAGGTTATTGAAAATGAAGAATATAACGAATATAAAAGATCTGCCGAGAGTTTACTTGAAGAAACAGATTCAGTCACCCTGCTGGCAGCTGCTCTTAAGCTGCTTACAAAAGAGCCGGATGTGACACCTGTCAAGCTTACGGCTGTCGAGCCGATCCGTTCAAGGAAGCCGAAATTTGACCGTGACAGAAACCGCCGCAATGATCGAAGCAGGAGTGGCGGGGGCGGACGCGACCGCAGAAGAGGAAGAAGCGGAAAATCAGGTTTTACTCCTAACTCAAAGGGGTAATAGGTGATTAAGGGCAGTTTTAAGGATTTTATAAGAGGATGTAATATCTTTCCTGAAAAAATTTTAAAAAATGATTATAAAATCTGTAAAACTTACCCATATTAATACAGAAGGGCATCGCCCTAAAGATTTTGTTGAAATTTAGGAGGAAATGTAAATGGCTACAGGTAAAGTAAAATGGTTTAATGCAGAAAAAGGTTTCGGATTCATCGAAGTTGAAGGTGGAGAAGACGTATTCGTCCATTTCTCTGCAATTCAGTCTGAAGGCTTCAAAAGCCTTGATGAAGGTCAAGAAGTTGAATTTGACATTGAAGAAGGCCAGCGTGGACCGCAGGCTGTTAATGTGACGAAACTATAATATTCACTTCATATGATGAAGAGTCTCCTGGCGGGGCTCTTCTTTGCTTTATAAAGGAGGAATGAGGTTTGCTTATTACTGCCATTTCAGATACCCATATGCCAAAAAGGGGCAGAAAGCTGCCCAAGTTTCTCATTGAATATCTGAAAATTTCAGATGTCATCATTCATGCCGGTGACTGGCAGGACTGGTCTGTTTATAAAGAACTCTCATCCTTCGGGAGGCTCGAAGGGGTGTTTGGCAATACGGATAGCGGCGGGCTTAAGGAAATGCTGAAGGATAAGCTCATCCTTAATATAAATGGGTTTAAATTAGGTATCGTGCACGGGCATGGAAAAGGGAAGACAACGGAAAAAAGGGCGCTGGATTCTTTTGCAGACGACAAGCTGGACTGTCTGATCTACGGCCATTCCCATATACCCGTCCTGAAAAAGGAAAACGGGACCCTCATCATAAACCCGGGTTCCCCGGTTGATAAAAGAAGGCAGCCGCGTTTTTCTTTTGCAGTAATAAGGGCGGAGGAAGAGCTCTCAGCAGAGCTTGTTTATTTTGATAAAGAATTTTAAGAGGGAAAAGCAGGCCGCATCTGTGCGTCCTGCTAATTGAGTTTCAGCTCATAATAATCCTGTGATTCAAGCGGAATGAATCCGCATGACGTATAAAGATTTAGGGCGTTATTGTTTTCCGCAGCCACTTCCAGGAAAATATCCCTCCCTCGATTTCTCTCCTGCCTGATGATCCTGCTTAGAACGCTTCTTCCAATCCCTCGCCTCTGAAACTCAGGAAGGATCGCAAATCCATAAATCCAGCTCTCATTGCCGTCTGTCTGGATCCTCACCTTGCCCGCGGGGGCTCCGCTGCATTCAATTATGAATAAAGTCTGTTCCTGTTCGGCTGCCGTTTGCTCGTAAAACAGAGTGGCATCTTCTTCGGAAAGGCTGAAACAAACAACATCCAGCTGGATGCAAAGATCGGCATCTCCGGCAGTGGCCGATCTTATTTCTATCCCTTCTTTTTCTGAAAGAGTATCTGAATGAACGTACTTCATCTGGTGCTCCGTGAAAGAGTATCTGCAAGGAAGCGATTTGCAAAGCTGTTTGGCAGCATAGGATTCGGCTGGCGCATTTAAAAGGACTTCCGAAGCGCTTGCCAATTGTTTTTCAGCCTGTTTTAACAGAGCTGTAAAGATTCCCTTCTTCCTGTACTGAGGATGAACCATCCCGCATACCTCCACTTTAGCTCCAAAAGGATACAGAGCCAAAAATCCTGTTAATCTTTCGTCCTGATAAGTGAAGAAGTCTGTTTTTGTTTCATTATTTCTGGATTTCAGCATATCCCAATTTAGTTTTAATCTGAATTCTTCATGATTTTCACAAATATCCTGAAGCTCCTTGATATCTTTGAGCTGTCTTACTGTAAGCATCGCTGTTCCTCCCCATTCTCGTATATATCTATATTAGCTTGAGGAAGGGAGAAGAGGAATACAAAATTGCAAACCATCAGAATTATGCAATTAGAGGCATTTAATTGTGTAGTTAACCTGGAATGGTTATTATAAGTAGAGTAATGATTCAGGAGGTGTTGGATAATGAAAAGTTTTACAGTAGAATTTCACAAAGAAGATCAAGTAGAAGCAATGAAGGTCGGCAAGCTCAATGAAGAGGACTTCAATATTGCCACTGAAGGCGGGACCAGGCATCTTTTTGAGCTTGATACTAACGTCGGCTTCTTTATTTACTTTGATGCCATCAGCAAAGAGGGGACCGAGTCGTATTTGGTTCTGCATTATGAAGAAGAGAATGAAGAGCCAAGTGCCTGTTATTCATTTGAATTGAAGGATTTCTACCAATTTGCCGCACTTCAGCTGAACGATCTTGAATTCAGTGAAGAAGCAGGGGGAGAAGGGGAAGGCGAAGAGGAAGTGTACGGGCCTATCCATCATCTTGCACATCTTATGTACCATATCATTGAAGAAGGCCAAAAAATCGAGGAATAGAAAAAAGAGCAGCGCGCTGCTCTTTTTTTCTTTAAATGATATCTGCATGACAGCTGTTATGCAGGAAGATTCATCCGGCAGTAGCTTTCCACCATTTTCTCCTCTTCTTCATCAAGCGCAAAATCGAGAGCCTTTTCGTCTGAAAAAAAGAAGTGATAATTGAGGATCTTTGAGCCATTCTCATCCCTGTAAAAAAGTACACGCAGGCTCAGCCCTTCCTCGGAGTAAAGTTCGTCATCCTCCGGAACTTCTATGTCCAGCAGGAACTCATACCTCTGCCCTTCCAGTATACCTGTAGGATCAATGATTTCTTCAATCAAATGACCTGTAATTTCCATCTATATCATCCTCTCTGGATAGTTTCAGTTTATCGACACTCGTATTATACACTTTTATGAAAGCATGCGTAATCTTTTGTTCTTATCCTTCTTCAAATCCCGGGATTCCATCCTTAAAGGGGTACGGATTTAAGCTGACAAACTTTAAAATGATGCATTGACAAAAACAGGGAAATGCTGTATACTTATAAAGTATTTATTTAAAGGAATAACATTTAAAAAATTTCAGATTCACTTGTTATAAAGGATCCAGTCCATTTATTTTATAACGGGTGGATTTTTATTTTTCGGGGGCTTCGGCTCTTTGAGGAGGTGCCTTTTATGGCAATGGGATTCGGGAGAAAAAATACCGAAGAAGTAAAAACGGAAGAAGTGAAAGTCTGGGAATGTATTTCTGACAGCTGTAATGGATGGCTGCGTGATAATTTTAAAAGCAGTGATCAGCCGGCTTGCCCGCTTTGCAACAGTGAGATGAAGGAATCGACTAAGCTGCTTCAAGTTGTTGTTAATAATAGCATCTACTCAAAATAAAAAAACCAAATGGCCTCGCCATTTGGTTTTTTTATTTTTGGCTTTGTTAGTGTGCAAAGTTGATTTTGGCATTTTTTGTGAGAAGTATGTTTCAAGCTTTTTGTGTACGTAAAAGCGGCAGGATGAAAAAGGAGGCGGCGGGAATACTAAAGCAAAAACCTTTAGTTATGATGGAAGTGATGAAACTTTGACCGGCATGCACCTTTTTATAGCATTGGTATTTTTCAGCATCATATTAATGATAATTTCCTTCAGGAAAGAAATCAGGGTATCGCTGCCGCTCTATTTCTTTGTGATGGGATTGTCTTTTATATTGGAATACATAGTCTTTATTCTGGGAAAAGCATACACATACAGGCCGACTGTATTTGAAGAAAAGTGGTTTGATGAGGTATTTGGGGCAAGTATTTCGCAGGCACTTTTCATTCCTGCAGTACTTACAGCGGTCTCCATTTTCCGGATCGGCTATCTGTGGAGGCTTGCAGTGATAGCGGGCATTTTTTTGATAGAGAGCTTTTTCTTGAAAGAGGGCATATATCAGCAGCATTGGTGGAGATCGTGGTACACGAGCGCAATACTTTTTGCGGCTATGTTTGTGACAGACATATGGAGGGATTCATTAAGGAAACCTTCGCCTTTTGTAAGATTTGTGACAATATATATGGCCATTACCACAATCATTCAGGCAGCTGTATTCTATACGGTAATCTTCTTTCGGATTCATACCTACAACGCTGGTTTTTTTGAGTCGCATGACCGTGATCAGCTGGCTTTCAGCACACTTGTTTGGCTGATATACAGCCTGGTTTTAGCTGTCATAGTCATCTATGACTTCAGGAAGACGGCATTGGCAGGATTATTTGCGGGAGCCTGGCTTTTTGAAAAACTTTTAATCCAGGCGGGTGTTCTGACGATTTCCCATTTGTGGAGTTCAGTATATTCAGCTGCGCTCATTACACTATTCTGCTTTCTGATCGGCAAGCTGGCAGTTTATTTCTTTCCTGATATTAAAGGTGAATCTGTATAATGTCCTTTCAGGCGAATTGCATTATAATAAAAGAAATAATGCACTCTTTAAGGAGTAAGTTTTCATGGATGAAGTTCAACGGCTTAAACAGGAAAATGCTGAATTAAGAAATGAAATATTGCAGCTGAAAAACAGGGCAGAAGAAAATCAGGCTTACTGGCCCGGCTTGGATAACGGGGATGAAGGCGTATCATTTGAAAAACTGGAGAGATTCCTGAATCCTATACTTGATCTGGTTCCTCATCATATTGTTTTTATAGACGGGAATGGACTAATAACGTTATGCAACCTCCAGGCAGCAAGGGACCTGCATGCTGACAGAAGGGACATAGTGGGCCGCCATATCAGGGAGCTGCTGAGGATACCTGATGACAAGATTAATCTGCTTGAATCCCTCAGGACGAAGAAGCCGATCGTTAACAGGGAAGTGCTTGACAAAAATTACGGGATCAATAATACAAGGATCATACTAGACGAAAACGGAAACGTGAAAAGGGTTTTAGGAGCTTTTCAGTTCCTCAATGGAGTAAAGGAAGCAGAGAAGCAGGCTTTGGCCGGGAGGATAGCAGCAGGCATAGCCCATGAAATCAGAAACCCGCTTACCACGGTAAGGGGCTATCTCCAGCTTCTTCAAGGCAAGACGAATCAAGAGGTGTCTGAGCTTTTTTCTTCCTTGCTGATCCCGGAAATTGACAGGGCCAATAAAATCATTACAGATTTCCTCCGTATTGCTAAACCAGGGGAAACGACCAGCGAACTGCTGAATGCAAAGGAGTTTATCCTGGGCTATACCGGAAAATTCCTGAATAGTGAAGCGCTGCTGTATAATGCCGAAATTGAATATCAACTTGCAGAAATTGCAGATAATACGTTCTTTAAAGGTGATCGTGATGAATTGCTGCAGGTGTTCATTAACCTTTTCAGAAATGCGTTCCAGGCTAAAGGAAGCGAACCTCTAAAAATAATCATTGCTGCCAAAAGAGTTGATTCCTTTCTCAGAATTGAATTCCGGGATAATGGAAGGGGAATTCCTTCTTCTATTCTGCCCCATATCTTTGACCCTTTCTTTACTACGAAAGATGAAGGAACGGGGCTCGGGCTCTCAGTTTCCAAAAAGGTTATTGAGAATCACGGCGGCATGATGAATGTAATGAGCGATGGGCAGGGAACTCAGTTTATCATTGACATTCCTGCAGAAGACCGCTTTTGCTGTGAATAATTTTTATCGTACAATCAACAGAAATGCCCCTGAATGAATATGAATAATTAAATTCGCAATCACGAGGGGGATTAAATTGGATGTCAAAAAAAGTCCGCTGAACTATACTGCAGTTGGCGATTCGATTACTGCGGGTGTGGGAGCTTCGTTCTTTTCTCCTGGCTTTGTGCCGCGATTTGCAAGACTTGCCGAGGAATCCCTTGGCCGGAGGGTCGTCCACAAAATTTTTGCCAGGCCCGGAGCGCTTTCGGGTGAAGTCCTCGAAGCTGTCAGGTCTCCTTTAGTATCCAGTGCTTTAGCAGAATCAGAACTAATTACGATCACAGCCGGAGGCAACGACCTTATTCAGGGGTTAAGGTCATATCAGCTGACGAAAAATGAGAAGGATATTTCATCGCGCCTGAATATATCTGCAGAAAAGCTAAGCGGCATCGTAGATCATATTACTGAACTAAAATCAGACTCTGCCGGGCCTTTTATGGTTTATCTTCTAAACCTTTACAGTCCCGTTCCCGAAGAAGAAACAGCAGACCGATGGATCAGAAAGTTCAATAAGCAGATACAGCAGCTATGCGACCACCATCACTTTCGAACGGTGAATATATATCAGGCATTTAAAGGGAATGAGAATGATCTAGTTGCGATGGACAGAGTGCATCCCAATGACAGCGGCTATAATCGCATCGCTGAGAAAATAAAAAATACCGGATATGGACTTCTGATCTGCCAATAGACAGGTTCCGTCTCATGCAAGAGAGGGCACCTGTCTTGTTTTAATAAAACCAATAATTTCCACCTGGTTTCCTGTTGACCAACTTCTCAAGTGCTGTTATTATAAATGAACAGCAATCGACATTAACTGCTGATATAAATTCCACTTATTAATCTATGAATTCATAATAAATCGTCTTTTACAAAATTATGTTGACAAGAGATTGGTAGGATGGTATTATAATATAGCTGCTTTAAAAGAGCGCTATTGAAAGATTGTCCTTTGAAAACTGAACGAACAAAAACGTCAACGTTAATCTTATTTTTATCAGAGCTAAATCTTACTCTTATATGGAGAGTTTGATCCTGGCTCAGGACGAACGCTGGCGGCGTGCCTAATACATGCAAGTCGAGCGGACGGATGGGAGCTTGCTCCCTGAAGTCAGCGGCGGACGGGTGAGTAACACGTGGGCAACCTGCCTGTAAGACTGGGATAACTTCGGGAAACCGGAGCTAATACCGGATAATGCATAACCTCTCATGAGGTTATGCTGAAAGAT
>NZ_VTER01000025.1:0-18163 GCF_008180445.1 Bacillus infantis | reverse complement strand
TCCCTGAAAGATGATCAGGTTGATAGGTCTGAGGTGGAAGCGTGGTGACACGTGGAGCTGACAGATACTAATAGATCGAGGACTTAACCACATTTGATTACTCTGTCATTCTTCTTCTGCATTATCTAGTTTTGAGGGAACAAAACCTCAATCAAATAGTCTGGTGGCGATAGCGAGAAGGTCACACCCGTTCCCATACCGAACACGGAAGTTAAGCTTCTCAGCGCCGATGGTAGTTGGGGGCTCTCCCCCTGTGAGAGTAGGACGCTGCCGGGCGAAACGAAGAACAGTCTGCGGGACTGTTCTTTTTTGTGTTTTTTTATTGAATAGGCGAAGTTTTTAATAGGAAAAATGCTCTTGGACGGAAATTAGTGGCCGGCGTGGGCGAATGAGCAGGGTTTTTGTTGAGAATATGGGGGAGAGCAGCTGCTTTGGTTGCGAATTTAATCAATTGGCTCGATAATCTACCAACTCCGTGATTTATTTAATCAATTGGCCAATTAATTTACCGAAATCCCCATTTAATTTACCATTTGCCTCAAAACAGCCAAAGCCTGCTGCTATAGATTCCTGATATTGTTTGAAAAAGCAAGCTGGATGGAAAAGGGACATTTCCCTGCTTGAAATATTGGGAAGAACGGCTGCTTAAGCTGAGAATTAAATTAAATCAACCGGGAATCTACCAACTAAGCGATTAATATAACCAATTGGCCAATTAATTTACCGAAATCCCCATTTAATTTACCATTTGCCTCAAAACAGCCATAGCCTGCTGCTATAAATTCCTGATATTGTTTGAAAAAGCAAGCTGGATGGAAAAGGGACATTTCCCTGCTTGAAATATTGGGAAGAACGGCTGCTTAAACTGAGAATTAAATTAAATCAACCGGGAATCTACCTACTAAGCGATTTATTTAATCAATTGGCCAATTAATTTACCGAAATCCCCATTTAATTTACCATATGCCCTTAAATAACCGAAAAGCTCCTCAGCTTAAAATACGAGCAAATACATCCAGTGCCAATCAACCAGCGTCCAGCAGCCTGGAAGCTCGCCAGGTCCACCAGCCCACCCACCAGACAGCACCCAGTGCTAAGCTCTGTCTTCAAAACCTCATACCAAAAACACTGTTAGCTGCCTAACCCCCATCTACTTCAACCACGTATATTCCGGCTGCTTCACAACCTAGACTTTTAAAGGCAAAAGCCTCATAACGCCGCTCTATCCCAGCCTCAATACCGACTTATGCCTTAACTGCTGACTCAACAGATTTCCATCCTGCACCCAAAACTACTTCTGCCCAATCAAATACTGATACACCAAATAGGGGCCCTTTAGCAGAGTGATCTCCAGAAAAGAATGGATAAAGGGATAATCCTTATTCGGCATCATTTTCATCAGTTCGCTCCACCATTCGGTTTCGTAACGCGCAATCATGCTGAGATTGTACAGCAGCAGATAATGAAGGAGCAGCTCCGGGAAATTGACAAGGTTTCCTTTCGTGAGGGGAAAGGAAAGGCTGCCCTCATGGATATTGAACTTAAGCGGCCTTATATCGTGCGGCGGGACCGAACCGCATGAGAAAGTAATATTGCCGCTTTCTCCCTGTGCGGGAGACTCGATATTATAGCTGCCCTTTGAGTTGAAATAGTCAATAAATCTTTCTTCAGTCATATGAAATTGATCAAGAATAGAAGCTGGCATTGTAAGTTGGCCGTTTGCCAATTCTATGCCGGCAAAAGCGGGGGTTCCCTCTGTCTGCCGGAAAAGCTCATTTAATTCAGGAATATATTTGAAAAGCTCCCCCATTTCAATTTTGTCGCCTTCCATATGTTTCATGTGAAACAGCTTATCGGCCATAAAAGGAAACAGCCCGGTTTTCTGAAATTTTACTTCATCCTCAAAAAAGCTGTATTGCTGCTTCTTCCTTTTCCTTGTTGAAACTCCATGGGCAAGGACGGAGGTTGTTTCCGGATAGTTTGGATCTGCCGTCAGAATGGATGCTTTGATCAGATGGACCAGTCCATAGAACAGCATGATAGGCTGGATCAGCAGCGGGGATTTGGCTGCCTGTTCATAATATATTTTTCCGTGTTCCAAATAATAAATAAAAGGATAGCAGTTCTCGTAGCTTTTCGCTTCGGGCTGGTCGATGCCATGCCTTGTATAGCATTTTTTTAAATAAGCCTGTGTGTTTTCTGCCGAAAAGAAGACAGAATAGGAACTCCAGCCGTTGTATGAATTGATCATCCTTTATACCTCTTTTAATTTTTTGAAAAATCGAACATATCAATCTGTTCTTGACAGTATTTTGTCCAATTGATAACCTACTAATAATATTTTCGAGTAAATGGGGGCTAAAAAGATGTGGGAAAGCAAGTTTGTTAAAGAAGGATTAACATTTGATGATGTGTTATTGGTTCCGGCAAGATCAGAAGTGCTTCCGAAAGATGTACAGCTTCATGTAGACCTGACAGATAAGGTCCGCCTGAATATCCCGATCATCTCAGCCGGCATGGACACAGTAACAGAGGCAGAAATGGCAATTGCCATGGCAAGGGCAGGCGGCCTCGGAATCATCCACAAGAATATGTCCATCGAGCAGCAGGCTGACCAGGTTGACAAAGTCAAGCGCTCCGAAAGCGGCGTTATTACAGATCCATTCTTCCTCACGCCCGACCAGCAGGTTTTCGATGCTGAGCATCTAATGGGCAAGTACCGCATCTCAGGTGTCCCGATCGTTAACAACAACGATGAACAGAAATTGGTGGGCATCATTACAAACCGTGATCTTCGTTTCATCCAAGACTACTCGATAAAAATTTCAGACGTCATGACAAAAGAAAATCTCGTAACGGCACCGGTGGGAACAACGCTGGAAGAAGCCGAGAGCATTTTGCAGAAATATAAAATTGAAAAGCTTCCGCTCGTTGATCAGGAGGGTGTACTTAAAGGGCTGATCACGATCAAGGATATTGAAAAGGTAATTGAATTCCCGAATTCAGCCAAGGATCGCCAGGGAAGGCTCCTTGCAGGCGCAGCTGTCGGTGTGACAAAGGATACGATGAAAAGGGTTGAAATGCTTGTGAAGGCAAGTGTGGACGTCCTTGTAGTCGATACAGCGCACGGACATTCAAAAGGGGTATTGGACACAGTCAGGCAGATCAGGGAGTCTTATCCGGAGGTAGCCATCATCGCTGGAAATGTTGCTACGGCTGAAGCTACTAAGGACTTGATCGAAGCAGGAGCAGATGTTGTAAAAGTCGGTATCGGACCTGGTTCCATCTGTACGACAAGGGTTGTCGCCGGCGTCGGCGTACCGCAGATCACAGCAGTTTATGACTGTGCCACAGAGGCCAGGAAGCATGGCAAAGCCATCATCGCCGATGGAGGCATCAAGTACTCTGGCGATATCGTTAAGTCCCTTGCTGCCGGCGGACATGCCGTCATGCTCGGAAGCCTGCTCGCAGGCGTCTCCGAAAGCCCGGGCGAAACGGAAATCTTCCAGGGACGCCGCTTCAAGGTCTACCGCGGAATGGGATCTGTCGGAGCAATGGAAAAGGGCTCGAAGGACCGCTATTTCCAGGAAGATAACAAAAAGTTCGTTCCAGAAGGAATTGAAGGAAGGCTTCCTTACAAAGGGCCGTTATCTGATACGATTTACCAGCTGGTCGGAGGGATCCGTTCGGGAATGGGCTATTGCGGAAGCAAGGATCTGACCGACTTAAGAGAAAAGGCGCAGTTCATCAGGATGACAGGCGCCGGGCTCCGTGAAAGCCATCCGCATGATGTGCAGATTACGAAAGAAGCTCCGAACTATTCTTTATCATAATAATCAGGCCAGAGCATCGGATGCTGATGCACTGGCACTAAAGGTCCCAGGTTATTTTCCTGGGCCTTATTTTTTTGCTTATTCAGGGTACCATGCACCCATCAACATCAGCTGCCCATTTTTAATCTGCACATCAAATGGCCTAAATATTTCTATGTCCAATTAATGGGTATTTACTCTGTCTATGTTTTCAGAAACAGATATGTTAAAATAACGAAGGTGTATATAAAGGTTGGAGGGCATTACAGTGAAAAAACATTTTTATCGGAAGTATGTTGCTAGTTTCCTTGTTTGTATGATGGTGATAGGCCTTTTTCCCGGCCTGAATAAGGCGAGTGCAGATGATGCTTTGAATATCAACGCGGATGCTGCGATTGTGGTAGAGGCTGAAACAGGCAAAGTCCTTTATTCCAAGAATGCGGATAAAGTGCTTGGCATTGCGAGTATGACAAAGATCATGACAGAATACCTGCTGCTTGAGGCCATCAAAGAAGGGAAAGTCAAATGGGATCAGGAGTATGCAGTCAGTGAATATGTTTGGAAGGTTTCACAGGATAGAGCACTGTCCAATGTCCCTTTAAGAAGAGATGGAAAATATAATATCAGAGAATTATATGAAGCAATGTCCATATACTCTGCCAATGGTGCGACGATTGCGATTGCTGAGACCATTGCCGGTTCTGAAAGCAATTTCGTTAAAATGATGAATGAAAAGGCCGAGGAGCTTGGCCTGAAGGAATACAAATTTTTCAATTCGAGCGGCCTGAACAACCGTGACTTGAAGGGCTCCCATCCAACGGGCGGAGCAGAGGATGAAAATGTTATGTCAGCACGTGCTACTGCCAAGCTTGCACAGCATCTGCTGCACGATTATCCGGAAATTCTGGAGACGACCAGCATTCCGACTAAGATGTTCAGAGAAGGCACTGACGACAAAATCGAGATGGATAATTGGAACTGGATGCTTCCTTCCCTTGTATTCGGATATGAGGGAATGGACGGGCTCAAGACAGGAACCACTGATTTTGCCGGCTACTGCTTCACCGGAACAGCAACCCGTGACGGCAACCGCTATATCACGGTCGTGATGAATGCCAAGGGTGAAGGGGATTCCGGTTCCTATAAATCCAGGTTCGATGAAACAAGAAAAATGCTTGATTATGCTTTCAGCAATTTTTCCAAAGAAGAAATCATTGCAAAGAACTATCAGGTAAAAGGCCAGAAGACATTGCCTGTCACTAAAGGCAAGGAAGACAGCGTGAAAATACAGGCTAAGGATGCTATCGAGCTTGTTGTGAAAAATGGCGAGAAGGAAAGCTATAAGCCTGAGCTTGTCCTTGATGAAGATAAGCTTGATGAAGACGGCAATCTGACGGCGCCTGTCAAAAAAGGCGAAAAGGTCGGCTATCTGACACTCAAGTCAGAGAAAGAAAACGGCCTTGATTTCCTTTCAGACAAGGGCGGTATCCAGGTTGATGTGGTCGCGGCTGAAAGTGTAGAAAAGGCAAACTGGTTCGTGCTGACAATGCGCGGGATCGGCGGCTTCTTCGGGGATCTTTGGGGCAGCATTTCTTCGGCTGTAAAAGGCTGGTTCTAATTTTTAAAATGGACTGGCTTAACCGGGAAGAAAATAAAAATCCGGAAGAGTCTGATAAAAAAGGGTTCCTTGTCTTGACAGGGACCCTTTTTTATTGTTTATTTTCATTAGGGGAACTGGACGAATTCCTATCGAATTAATATATTTTCCTATAAATTAATGGGTATTTTGCCTGTTAAAAGCAGATGGTATTACAGAAGGGGGATTTTATAGTGAAGACAGGTACAGATCGAGTAAAGCGCGGAATGGCAGAAATGCAAAAGGGCGGCGTAATCATGGACGTTGTCAACGCTGAGCAGGCTAAGATTGCTGAAGAGGCCGGCGCAGTCGCAGTCATGGCACTGGAGCGGGTTCCATCCGATATCCGTGCTGCCGGCGGTGTGGCCAGGATGGCAGACCCCCGCATTGTTGAGGAAGTCATGAATGCTGTAACGATTCCTGTTATGGCTAAAGGCAGAATTGGCCATATCGTGGAAGCCCGTGTATTAGAAGCAATGGGCGTTGATTATATAGATGAGAGTGAAGTGCTCACTCCTGCTGATGAAGAGTATCACTTAAATAAAAGGGACTTTACGGTTCCATTTGTATGCGGATGCCGCGACCTTGGCGAGGCTGCCCGCAGGATCGGTGAAGGAGCGGCGATGCTTCGCACTAAAGGCGAGCCGGGAACAGGCAATATCGTTGAAGCGGTACGCCATATCCGCAAGGTAAATGCACAGGTGCGCAAGGTTGTCGGCATGAATCTGGATGAGCTGATGACTGAAGCTAAGCTTCTCGGAGCCCCTTACGAGCTTCTTCTCGAAATTAAGGAGCTTGGCCGCCTTCCGGTCGTTAACTTCGCTGCAGGCGGCGTTGCGACACCTGCGGATGCTGCTTTAATGATGGAGCTGGGCGCAGACGGCGTATTCGTTGGTTCAGGCATCTTCAAGTCCGACAATCCAGCCAAGTTTGCGAGAGCGATCGTAGAGGCAACTACACATTATCAGGATTACAAGCTGATTGCTGAATTGTCAAAAGAACTGGGAACACCGATGAAAGGCATCGAAATCTCATCACTGGCTCCTGAAGCTCGTATGCAGGAGCGCGGTTGGTAAGGAGAATGAATATGGTTAAAGTAGGCGTATTGGGCCTTCAGGGGGCTGTCAGGGAGCATGTCCGTTCCATTGAAGCCTGCGGAGCGGAGGCAGTCGTCATCAAGCGGAGAGAGCAGCTTGCGGAAGTGGATGGGCTGATCATCCCGGGCGGCGAAAGCACAACGATGCGCCGCCTGATCGATAAATATGAATTCATGGAAGAGCTAAGGTCATTCTCTCAATCAGGGAAACCGATGTTCGGAACATGCGCAGGCCTCATCCTGCTGGCAAAGACCGTTGCCGGCTATGCAGAACCGCATATCGGGGTCATGGATGTCGAGGTGGAGCGCAATTCTTTCGGAAGGCAGCGGGAGAGCTTTGAAGCGCCCCTTGATATTGCAGGAGTGGCAGAGGACTTTGAAGCTGTCTTCATCCGCGCGCCGCATATCCTGCAGGCCGGGGAGAATGTAGAAGTGCTCGCGAAGCATGATGGCCGCATCGTGGCAGCGCGGGAAGGCCAATTCCTAGGCTGTTCATTCCATCCTGAGCTGACGGAGGATCACCGTCTCACAGCCTATTTTGTGGAGATGGTGAAAGAAGCACAGGCGAATTTAGTTTGAATAATTGGTTGCAAATAGCGCATAATTGTAGTAAATTATTATAAAATTACATTCGAAACGCATTGAGAGGAAATAGTAGCGGAAATCCCACTCCAATAGAGAGCCGGTGGCTGGTGGAAACCGGTGGTGGGACCCTGTGAATCCGTCCTTGAGCAAAAGCATGGAAAGCCTGAAGGGGCGAGTAAATGCTTTCGGTTAAAAACCGTTATGGATTTAAGGTGGAAGGCATTTATGCCTTCAACTAGGGTGGCAACGCGGGTAACTCCCGTCCCTTTTTGGGACGGGGGTTTTTTGTTTTTTTTGCGGGTGCCGCTCATATGCCTATCGAATGTATGAAGAAGAGGAGGAAGCAGCATGCTTGATATTAAATATTTACGAAGCAATTTTGAAGAAGTGAAGAACCGCCTGCAGCACCGCGGGGAGGACCTCGGCGACCTCGGGAAGTTCGAGGACCTTGATGTAAGGCGCCGCGAGCTGATCATGGAAACAGAGCAGCTGAAGAGCAGAAGGAATGAGGTTTCCCAGCAGGTAGCTGTACTTAAGCGTGAAAAGAAAGATGCCGACAGCCTGATTGCTGAGATGAGGGAAGTGGGCGATAAGATCAAAGCATTTGATGAAGAGCTCCGCACAGTGGAAGAATCACTGGACAGCCTTTTGATGAGCATTCCGAATATCCCGCATGAAAGCGTTCCGGTCGGTGAGACGGAAGACGATAATGTAGAGGCGAGAAAATGGGGCGATGTCCGCGATTTCAGCTTCGAGCCGAAGCCTCACTGGGATGTTGCCACTGACCTGGACATCCTTGACTTCGAGAGGGCCGGCAAGGTTACGGGAAGCCGCTTTGTATTCTACAAAGGCCTTGGCGCCCGCTTAGAGCGTGCTTTATTCAACTTCATGCTCGATCTTCACACAGAAGAGCACGGCTATATGGAAGTCCTTCCTCCATACATGGTCAACCGTGCCAGCATGACAGGCACCGGCCAGCTGCCTAAGTTTGAAGAAGATGCCTTCCTGATCGAAAGCGAAGACTACTTCCTGATCCCTACAGCAGAAGTGCCTGTTACAAACATGCACAGAGATGAAATCCTGACGAATGAACAGCTTCCGGTCAATTATGCTGCGTTCAGTGCCTGCTTCCGTTCTGAAGCGGGGTCTGCGGGCCGCGATACAAGGGGTCTGATCCGCCAGCATCAATTCAATAAGGTGGAGCTTGTGAAGTTTGTCCGTCCTGAAGATTCTTATGACGAGCTTGAAAAACTGACAGGACATGCTGAAAAGGTACTGCAGCTGCTTGGCCTGCCGTACCGTGTGCTCAGCATGTGCACAGGCGATCTCGGATTCACAGCTGCCAAGAAATACGATATCGAAGTCTGGATCCCAAGCTACGGGACCTACCGTGAGATTTCTTCTTGCAGTAACTTTGAAGCCTTCCAGGCACGCCGTGCGAACATCCGTTTCCGCCGCGAGCCTAAGGGCAAGCCTGAGCATCTTCATACACTGAATGGCTCTGGCCTCGCAATTGGCCGTACGGTCGCCGCTATCCTGGAAAACTACCAGCAGGAAGACGGAAGTGTCATCATTCCGGAAGTATTAAGACCGTATATGGGCAATAAAGAAGTAATCGGCAAAGCATAAGCATTCCAACTGGACGGGTGAAAAACCCGTCCAAAATTTTTTTGAAATAATGTTGACTTTATATTGGAGAGCTGATAGAATAAATCTTGTCGATACGGAGGTATACCCAAGTCTGGCTGAAGGGATCGGTCTTGAAAACCGACAGGCGGGTAACACCGCGCGGGGGTTCGAATCCCTCTACCTCCTCCATTATAAAATCAACCATAGCGCATAACTATTGGAGATACATAAAAAGCCGCTGCATCTTGCAGCGGCTTTTTTATGTTTTCTTGTGGATGCAAGCTGACTTCTCTGGAATCCTTCCAAATAAAAAAATAAGCCCGGCATAAACGCCGGGCTTATTTTGCAGCTGCACTGCTGCGTGTATAATCATGCTGTTTTACTTTTTCAGCAGCTGCACTGCTGCGTGTATAATCATGCTGTTTTACTTTTTCAGCAGCTGCGACTGCTTCAGAAAGACGGAGATTTTTTCGATGACAGGCTCAATGGAGGCGCCATCAGCCATCAGGTCATAATCATTGATGTTCAGGCGCAGGACCGGACATGCATTGAATGTGTTGATCCAGTTTTCATAGCGTTCGTGCATTTCTTCCCAGTAGGATACAGGTGTCTGCTGCTCCATCGGGCGCCCTCTTTCCTGGATCCTGGATAAGATGTCTTCAATGGATCCTTCCAGGTAAATCAGCAGGTCGGGATGAGGGAAATATGGTGTCATGACCATTGCATCAAACAGGCTTGTATATGTTTCATAGTCCACCTGGGACATGGTTCCTTTTTCATGATGCATCTTGGCAAAAATGCCGGTATCTTCGTAAATGGAACGGTCCTGGATAAAGCCGCCGCCATATTCAAAGATGCGTTTCTGCTCCTTGAAGCGTTCGGCAAGGAAATAAATCTGCAGATGGAAGCTCCATCTGTCGAAATCTGCGTAAAATTTGTCCAGGTAAGGATTGGTGTCCACTTTTTCAAATGAGGTCCGAAAGCCCAGAGCACCCGCAAGCGCATTGGTCATTGTCGATTTCCCTACCCCGACCGTACCAGCAATGGTAATCACGGAATTTCCGGGAATTTCGTACTTATTCCTAAGATTCATGGTGATAAGCTCCTTTAATTAAAGATAGGGAAAGGCTGTCCAAAATTTGAGATAAATCTTCTTTGTTTTTCACAAAATCGAGATCATCGCCGCTGAAGCGCAGAACCGGAATATCGGGATGCTGTTCAGTGAACAGGTTCATGGCGTTTTCATAATCAATTGACAGCTGCTCCAGATAGAGCGGGCTGATGTTCTTCTCAATCTCCCGGCCCCGCAGCCTGATCCGCTGCAGGAGCGTTTCGAGGCTTGCGTGAAGGTAGATGATGACATTGGGCCTTGGCATATCATTTGTCAGGATATCGTAGATCTTCACATATTTCTGGAATTCTGCCGGGCTAAGTGTCCTTTCGGCAAAAACGAGATTTTTGAGAATATGGTAATCGGCAACAACGGCCTTGTTATTGGCTAAATAATCAGTATTGATGTCTCCGAGCTGCTTATAGCGGTTGCACAGGAAAAACATTTCCGTCTGGAAGCTCCATTCCTCAATGTTGTCATAAAACTTCCCAAGAAAAGGATTTTCATCTACAATCTCTTTCAGCAGTGCAAATTGAAAATGCTCGGAAATGGCCTTTGCCAGCGAGGTTTTCCCTACGCCGATCGGGCCTTCAACGGTAATAAAAGGTGTCCCCCCCACAGTGTGGCCTCCTTATTGTTCTTATTTATCTATGTCCAGTTATCTTTTAAATCGACTTTTAACGACACAAAAAATATTTTAACACACTATACAGTGGAAAGGATATGGAATTTCTTCAGGCAAAAAATATAAAAAAAGCCATGGATCAGACTGACCCAT
Organism: Bacillus infantis; assembly: GCF_008180445.1. GTDB lineage: Bacteria > Bacillota > Bacilli > Bacillales > Cytobacillaceae > Bacillus_AB > Bacillus_AB infantis_B. The sequence continues at coordinate 7,516 of NZ_VTER01000025.1, read as the reverse complement.
AGCTTCCTGTGCACTTGCGAAAACGCCTTTGTTACTCCCGTTTTGTCACATTAAAATTGTCTGTGATCAACAGCCAGTTCTGGGGAAAAGACAGGCCGAGCTTCCAGTAGCTCATCCCCCTCAGATTCAATTCCTTCATAAGATCGAATTTTGCCTGGATCGACCTCGCATCCTCAAACCACACCTCATGCCGCTTCCCGTCGGAGCCTGTATAGTTGAACAGCGGGGCCTGTGATTTCGTATTATAGCGGATGGGCACATTATTCTCCGCTGCCAGCTCGATGGCCTGCTGCGGACTCAGCGCTTTGGCGGTAGTACCCTGGACAAATGGAAGGGTCCAGTCATAGCCGTACAGATTCTGGCCCATCATGATCTTGGAGGACGGCATTTCGCTTACTGCATATTCCAGGACCTCCCGGACAGGGCCGATCGGGGAAACGGCCTGGGCAGGGCCTCCGCTGTAGCCCCACTCATAAGTCATGATAACGACAAAATCCACGATTTCCCCGTGTGCCTTATAATCATGGGCTTCATACCAGCGGCCCTTCTGACCAGCACTCGTCTTCGGCGCGAGGGCGGTAGAAATGAGCCAGCCTTCCCGGCTGAACCTGGCCTTTGCTTTTCGTAAAAAGCGGTTGTATGCCTCCCGGTCCTCAGGACGCAAGTATTCGAAGTCAAAATGGATATCCCTGAAGCCGTACTTCTTGGCTGCAGCAGTAATATTATCCAGAAACTTATCCTGCACAGGTATATCATTCAGGAGGATCCGGCCAAGCTCATCATTGAACTGGTCATTCTCCTGATTGGTGATGACCATCATCAGCACATTATTATTCGCTTTGGCGATAGCCGGGAAATTATTGAGGAGCGGCTCTTTAAGACCTCCATCCCTCAGGGCCTGGAAACTGAAGGGTGCCAGATAGGTGAGGTAGGGTGCAGCCTCGCGCGCCCCTTCCTCAAGTGAAGGGGCAACAGAAGTCCCCCTCGGTTCTACATAGGCATTGAATTCAGCCGTTGTTTTCGGCCGCGGCGGCAGGTAGAGGCGCAAGCCCGGCTGGAGAGGCTGTGTTGCAGAAATCCGGTTGATGGCTGCTATTTCCTGAACCGGAATCCCTGTCCGCCGGGAAATGGCAGACAAAGTATCGCCTGGCTGAACCCAGTAAAAGCGCCCTGTGATCGGGATCACCAGCGCCTGGCCGACAACAAGCCTGTCGGGATTGGGGAGTTCGTTGGCCTGTGAAATATCGGCTGCCGTCGTGCCATAGGCCTGAGCGATCCCAGTCAGGGACTGTCCTGCCCGCACTATATGGATTTGCATATTCATTTCCCCCTTAATGGCAAATTACGCTACCATCATTTTATGAAGGAAAATAGGCTAAAATGCTATTTTTCTCAGAGAAGGGTTCTGTGCCGGCATTGAGGACATTCTTCATCATTTTCAGAGCATTTTCGTTGTCATGGTCATCGTTGGAAGCAAGGCAATTCTCAGGGACGTATAAGCTGTATTCTCTCATATAGGCGTCATTCGCCGTAAAAAGGACGCAAATATTCCCGGCTACACCGGTGATGATCAGATTTTTGACATTTAACTGAAGAAGCAGGGTGTTCAGGGCAGTGCCGTAAAAAGCGGAGTGCTTCGGTTTGATCAAAAAGTAGTCCTCATCAGAGGGGTAGAGGAAGTCAATGATGTCCCTGCTGTTTTCATTCCGGCAGTAATCGGCTATCTTTTCAAAGTCGGCTTGCCAAAGGCTGTAATGATCATTAACATAGATGACAGGAATAGCTTCAGCAGCGCATTTTTCCTTTAATGTTTTTATGGGACCGGAGATTTTCTCAGCTTTTGCGGCTAGAATTTCACCCTCCGGAAAATCAAAATTATTGATCATGTCTATAATTAAGAGTGCTGTAGATGATTCTTTCATGTCAGTTATCTCCTTTGGGTCTATTGTGAGCACTAAAGGCTATATACACCCTTGGTATATTTTTAAACATAAGGGATGGTAGGAAAAAAATGAATATTACTTACAATGATGATTATTATATGAAGGAAGCAATAGAAGAAGCGAAAAAGGCAGGCGAGCTTGGAGAGGTTCCGATCGGGGCCGTTGTGGTTCTGGGCGGGAAGATAATCAGCCGCGCCCATAATCTCCGTGAGTCGAACCAGAATGCGGTGGCGCATGCTGAACTTCTTGCCATTGAAGAAGCCTGCGGGAGTCTTGGGACATGGAGGCTTGAAGATGCTGTGCTTTATGTCACATTAGAGCCGTGCGCCATGTGTTCGGGTGCCATCATCCTTTCCCGCATCAAGAGGGTTGTATATGGAGCGGCCGATCCAAAGGGCGGCTGTGCGGGAACATTCATGAATCTTCTCCAGGATGAAAGGTTCAACCATCAGAGCGAGGTATCAGCAGGGGTGCTGGAAGAAGAATGCGGCAGCCTGCTGACCGATTTCTTCCGGGCCCTCCGCGAAAGGAAAAAGGAAGAGAAAAGGCGGCGCAAACAGCTGCTGGATCTGCAAGAAGGAATTGACAGGCCATAGGCATTGCAATTTTGTCCGAAACTTAGTATACTGATTATGCGTCACAAACGACGCAGCCAAATATGGTATCAATTTTGCCGTGCTAAGCGGGGAGGTAGCGGTGCCCTGTACTCGCAATCCGCTCTAGCGAGGCTGAACTCCTTCCTGAGGCTGGTGTCCTGTAGGGCCTGCCTTAAGTAAGTGGTGTTGACGCCCGGGTCCTGCGCAATGGGAATCCATGAACCATGTCAGGTCCGGAAGGAAGCAGCATTAAGTGGTCCCTCCCATGTGCCGCAGGGTTGCCTGGGCCGAGCTAACTGCTTAAGTAACGCTTATGGGAGCCAGTCGACGGAAGGTGCACGGCAGTTATAATTATAAAAGCAAAGCTCATCCCGGTCAGGGGTGGGTTTTTTTATTGTTTAGGAATTTATAAGTTGTAAGTCTTGTGGATTATTATTAATTCCTGATCAATGTCCAGCAGCTGCTTGTCGGGGGTGATCAAGGCGCTTATGCTTTTGTTCTGCATGATCCGGCTGGAAAATTGCTCCTCCGGATATTTGCAATCCTTTTTGGAAAATAGGAACTGATACGGTATAATAGAGATAGAAAAGCAGTTAGGAAGGGGGCGCGAAGATGAGTTACCAGGCATTATATCGTGTCTGGCGTCCGCAGCAGTTCATAGATGTTGTAGGGCAGGAACACGTAACCAAAACATTGCAGAACGCCCTGCTTCAGCAGAAAACCTCTCATGCATACTTATTTTCCGGACCCAGGGGGACGGGAAAGACGAGTGCGGCCAAAATCCTGGCCAAAACCGTCAACTGTGAAAGGGCTCCGATCAGTGAGCCTTGCAATGAGTGTGATTCCTGCATTGGCATTACGAATGGCTCCATACCGGACGTGATTGAAATCGATGCGGCCTCCAACAATGGTGTGGAAGAGATTCGGGATATTAGGGATAAAGTCAAATATGCACCCAGTGCAGTCAAATATAAAGTATACATCGTCGATGAGGTCCATATGCTCTCAATCGGAGCCTTCAATGCACTATTAAAAACACTTGAAGAGCCGCCGAAGCATGTCATGTTCATTCTTGCTACAACAGAGCCCCACAAGATACCTCTCACCATCATTTCAAGATGCCAGCGCTTTGACTTCAAGCGCATTACGGCACAGTCGATCGTCGGCCGGATGAAAATGATAGTGGATGAGACAGGTGTGCAGTATGAAGAGAATGCGCTCCATATAGTGGCCCGTGCAGCCGAGGGTGGAATGAGGGATGCCTTAAGCCTTCTTGACCAGGCAATATCCTTCAGCCAGGACAGGGTGACGGCGGAGGATGCCCTCACTGTCACAGGAGCCGTTTCCCAGGGATTCCTGAACAAACTGTCCAGAAACGTCATGGAAAAAGATGCTGCAGGTGCGCTGGAAGCACTGGAGACTCTCCTGTTTCAGGGGAAGGATCCTTCCAGGTTCATCGAGGACTTCATCTTATATTACAGGGACATGCTTTTATACAAGGCAGCTCCTTCACTGGATGAGTCGCTCGAACGCGTCATGCTTGATGAAGAATTCAAGGAATTGGCTGAAGAGACAGATCCTCAGCAGCTGTACAGCCTGATTGAAATTCTGAATAAAGCCCAGCAGGAAATGCGCTGGACCAATCATCCAAGGATTTTCCTTGAGGTAGCCATCATGAAGCTCTGCCAGCTTGAGGGTACAGAGAAAAAGGCGGCTGCCGATATTGAACCTCTCATGAGAAAAATCGAACAGCTTCAAGAGGAGCTGGCTGAGCTGAAGAAAAATGGGGTCGCTGTTTCGGGTACGGCTGAGCCTGCCCAGAAGAAGCAGGCACAGAGAACCTTAAGAAAAGGATTCCAGGCGCCTGAAGGAAAAATTACTGAAATCCTGAAAAATGCAACCAAAAATGACCTGAATGCCGTAAAAGGCAAATGGGGCGATATGCTGGGAAGGCTCGTGCATAACCAGATGCGGTCCCAGGCCGCTCTGCTGAATGAAGCAGAGCCGGTCGCAGCTTCAGCGGATGCGTTCATCGTTAAATTTAAATATGAAATACACTGTCAAATGGCCATGGATAATGCTAAATTTATAGAAACGATATCCGGGGCCATCCAGGAACTGACCGGACAAAGGAAACAGGTTGTCGGGGTGCCTGAAGAGCAGTGGCAGCGGATACGGGGCAGTTTCCTGAACAGCGGGCACCGCGATGAGCCTTCTGAAGGCAGCGGGCTTGGCGCCCCGGAAGACGACCTGGTCGTATCCGAAGCACAAAAGCTGTTCGGGGATTTAGTCGAGGTCAAAGAATAAAACTATTTGGAGGTAAAGAATATGCGTGGAATGGGCAATATGCAAAACATGATGAAGCAAATGCAGAAAATGCAGAAGAAAATGGCCGAGGCTCAGGAAGAGCTTGGGGAAAAAAGAATTGAAGGCACTGCAGGCGGCGGAATGGTGACAGTCATCGTTTCCGGACACAAGCAAGTCCTTGAAGTCAATATTAAAGAAGAAGTAGTAGATCCGGAAGATATCGATATGCTTCAGGATCTCGTACTTGCAGCAACAAATGACGCCCTTAAAAAGGCTGATGATCTGACAAATGATACAATGGGGCAGTTTACAAAAGGAATGAACCTGCCTGGAATGTTCTAAAAGCCGAAGCGGAGTTAATCTCCGCTTTAATCATGCCTGAAAAAGCAAAAAAGGCCCGAATACAATGGGGGCAGGCAAAAGGGCGGCAGGAAACAGGCGGTGTCTTATGCTGTCGCCGATGAGCAAGCGCCCTCCGCATTTCGATTTGTCCAGCTGCAGCGGCTAGGGACTCGAGTCATAAGTCAGCCTGGCTAAAAGGTTAAAGAGCAAACCTTTCATCCATTCTGCCTTATGCTTGTCGTCCCTGAGCAAGCCGCTTCCGCATTTCTGATTGTCCAGCTGCGGGCGCTAGCCCCTCGAGTCTTAAGCCACACAGGAATTGAAGGCAAAGAACGCCTTCTATTCCTGCGTGTCTTAAGCTTGTCGGGGCTGAGCAAGCGCCCTCCGCATTTCTATATAGGAGGAGTAGTATGCATTATCCTGAACCGATATCTAAGTTGATAGACAGCTTTATGAAGCTGCCGGGGATCGGCCCGAAAACAGCCGCTCGCCTGGCTTTTTTTGTCCTTAGCATGAAGGAAGACACTGTTCTTGATTTTGCTAAGGCGCTGGTGAATGCCAAACGAAATTTATCTTACTGCTCGGTGTGCGGCCATATTACCGATCAGGATCCCTGTTATATCTGCGAGGATCAGCGCAGGGACAGGAGTGTAATTTGTGTTCTGCAGGATCCGAAGGATGTTATCGCCATGGAAAAAATGAAGGAATTCAACGGCCTGTACCACGTGCTCCACGGCGCTATTTCTCCGATGGACGGAATAGGACCGGAAGATATCAATATACCTGACCTTTTAAAAAGGCTGCAGGATGAGACGGTGGAAGAAGTTATACTGGCGACCAACCCAAATATTGAAGGGGAAGCGACAGCCATGTACATTTCGCGCCTTCTTAAGCCATCCGGTATCAAAATTACAAGAATCGCCCATGGTCTGCCGGTGGGCGGAGATCTGGAATATGCAGATGAAGTCACGCTTTCCAAGGCACTCGAGGGAAGAAGAGAGGTTTAAGCAGGAGGTGTATACATGTTTTTCCGTAAAAAAGGAAAGCTTCGCAATGAATTTGATGATCAGCTTCTAATGCAGCTTAATAGTTTGAAGGATGAATGGTATAACCAAAAAAGGCTGCTTGAAAAAAGCTTTGATCCTTCTGCGGAAGTATTGGCGCAAACCAAGCTGGCGGAGGCTAAATACTTTTATTTGTTTAAGGAAGCAAAGGCCAGGAAGATATCTGTTAGATGAACCAAGGGGCAATCAGGTCTTTTTTCATCTCTCTTCTCATAAATTTGTAGTAGTACAGGCTAATGGGAGAGGATGATGAGAATGGAACCGATACTGGTAATAACCATTTTGGGCGGGCTGATATTGTTATTACTATTTATGGGGGCTCCGTTTAAGCCGCTTAAATTTTTGGGACAGGGAATCATCAAAATTCTGATAGGAGCACTGTTCCTGTTTTTTCTTAATGCTTTCGGAGGCCAGTTTGGCTTATATGTCCCTATTAATCTGGCAACAACAGCTGTTTCGGGCTTTCTGGGTCTGCCTGGAGTGTTTGCCCTGGCTGCTATTCAAACCTGGATTTTATAAATGCCTTGCGCTGGAACAGCTATTCTGATGGCTGTTCTTTGCTTTTGCCTGGATAGGTGATCAAAAAAACCTGAAAGGCTGACCAGAATAAAAATAAGAAAATCTATATATTCACTGTTGACGATAGTGGAATATGGTGATAATATATTAAAGGTCGTCACAATGACGAGCTTACGAGAAAAATAACCTCCAAAAAGTTGTTGACTTAGTTTGCTTGCAGTGATACACTAATTAAGTTGCTTCGAAAAGAAGTGACTGAGATTGTTCTTTGAAAACTGAACGAACAAAAACGTCAACGTTAATCTTATTTTTATCAGAGCTAAATCTTACTCTTATATGGAGAGTTTGATCCTGGCTCAGGACGAACGCTGGCGGCGTGCCTAATACATGCAAGTCGAGCGGACGGATGGGAGCTTGCTCCCTGAAGTCAGCGGCGGACGGGTGAGTAACACGTGGGCAACCTGCCTGTAAGACTGGGATAACTTCGGGAAACCGGAGCTAATACCGGATAATGCATAACCTCTCATGAGGTTATGCTGAAAGATGGTTTCGGCTATCACTTACAGATGGGCCCGCGGCGCATTAGCTAGTTGGTGAGGTAACGGCTCACCAAGGCAACGATGCGTAGCCGACCTGAGAGGGTGATCGGCCACACTGGGACTGAGACACGGCCCAGACTCCTACGGGAGGCAGCAGTAGGGAATCTTCCGCAATGGACGAAAGTCTGACGGAGCAACGCCGCGTG
>NZ_VTER01000024.1:0-29294 GCF_008180445.1 Bacillus infantis | reverse complement strand
TATCAATACGACCGGGTCAATACTTGGGCGGCCGACTTCTGAGTACATATCTTTCACAAGTGGATAGATAAATGAAAAATCAATCGCAGCCTCAACCTTGCGAACCAGATGGTTCGAGGGTACAAGTTGGTCAAGAGCAATCATTTCAATTTGATCCCGTTGGATTGAATTATTCTTAGTCAGCATTTTTTTCACCTCAAGCATTGGTATATCTTATATTTTATAAAAAAATAGACTGTAGGCAAACCCGAATTTCTTCGAGTTTGTCTACAGTCTGAAACCTTCTGCCTGCGCAGAAGGTTTTTTTTTGATGAAACCGGTGGATTTAAGGATGGGGAAAAAGGAAACCATAAAAGCAAAGTAAAAAGTCCCCCTATGGCGGGAGACAGTCATCAGACTATAGAAGCATTTTTGGCGGAACAGGACAAACCGGAAACCTTTCATTGTTTGAAACGTCTAATAAGATGGGTAAGAAGGAATCAGCCAATAACCTATTATACATTCAGAATGTAAAAGTAAAATTGATTTTTTATTGAGAAAGCATTAAGATTATCTTTGTTGCGTTTCCATAATTTAGCATATGCTTGTCTTTCAATCGGCAATGCAGGGAGGGATGATCATGGGGAATAAAAGATGGCCTGCGCTTCACCTGATTGGATTTGCGGTAGCAGTGCTCTGGCTTAAAACCTATATCGCCTATAAAACTAGCTTCGATATAAAAATTGAGAACTTCAAACAGGAATTAATCCTGCTGATCAATCCGCTTAGCTTTTTAATGTTTGTGCTGGGGTTCGGTCTTTTTCTGAAGAAGAAAAATCAAGTCAGGTATGTTGTTATCTCCAGTTTCATTATATCAGCAATCCTTTTTGCAAATGTGGTCTTTTACCGGTTTTTCAACGATTTCCTGACAGTCCCGGTCCTGTTCCAGACGAGCAATATGAGCGATCTTGGAAGCAGTGTAAGCGAGCTGCTTAATTTGACTGATCTGCTTTATTTTGCAGATTTCATTATTCTGGCCATCATCATGATGTCCAGACCCCAGGCACTGGTGTACCGCGAACATTCCCAAAAGAACCGGAGGGCATTCTTCCTGGCTGCCGTTGCCATTGCCTTCTTTAATTTAGGGCTTGCAGAAACCGAGCGTCCCCAGCTGCTGACACGTACCTTTGACAGGGAAATGCTGGTCAAGAATATCGGCACCTATAATTATCATATTTACGATGTGTTCCTGCAGTCGAAATCCTCAGCACAGCGGGCCTTGGCTGACGGGAGCGAATTGGCGGACATAGGAAATTATGCACGCGCCAGCTACGTTCCCCCGGAGGAGGATATGTTCGGCATTGCCAAAGGGAAGAATGTCATTCTCATTTCAATGGAATCCACCCAGAATTTTGTCATCAATGAAAAAGTCAACGGGCAGGAAATCACACCTTTTCTGAATGACTTCATAAAAGAAAGCTACTATTTCAATAATTTTTACCATCAGACAGCACAAGGAAAAACATCTGACTCTGAATTCCTTGTAGATAATTCCCTTTATCCGCTCAGCAGGGGAGCAGTATTTTTCACCCATTCCGGAAATAAATTTGCCGCTGCTCCTGAGATCCTGAATCAGAACGGATATTACACAGCATCACTCCATGCCAACAATAAGAGCTTCTGGAACAGGGATATCATGTATGATTCATTTGGGTATCAGCGGTTTTATTCTCTTCCGGATTATGAGGTGACTGAAACCAATTCAGTCGGCTGGGGGATGAAAGATATCGATTTCTTCGAACAGTCGGTACAGCACTTAAAAGAAATGCCTGAACCTTATTATGCAAAGTTCATCACACTGACCAACCACTTCCCTTTCGAGCTTGGGGAAGAAGATCAGTTCATTGAACCATATACATCCGGCAACAAAACTGTTGATAGCTATTTCCCTACTGTCCGCTACACTGATGAAGCCATTAAGAATTTCATTCAGAGGCTTAAAGATGAGGGGATATATGAAGATTCCATCATCATCCTTTATGGTGACCATTACGGCATCTCAGAGAACCATAATAAAGCGATGGGAGAGTTCCTCGGCACAGAGGTTACTCCGTTTGTAAGCACCCAGCTGCAGCGGGTCCCTCTCATCATACACATTCCCGGCCAGGAGGGAAAAACGATTTCGAAAGTGTCCGGGCAGATTGATATAAAGCCGACTATACTCCATCTACTTGGCATAGACACCAGGAATGACATCGATTTCGGGGCAGATCTGTTTGCAAATGACCGCCAGGAGTTTACGGTGCTGAGGGATGGCAGCTTCATTACAAAAGACTACCTGTATACAAGGGACACCTGCTACAGCAAGGAAACCGCTGAACCGGCGGACGCTGCAGCCTGTGAGCCGTATATAGAGAAAGCAAAAAATGAACTTGAATATTCCGATAAAATTATTTATGGCGACCTCCTGAGGTTTTATGAGGATTCTCCGTATATCAAACAAAAGGGCGATAACTGAATCACGAAAAATGGGGCTGCAAAGAAAAAATGCAGCCCTTCTTTTATAGACCGTAATGATTGGCCTCTTTCTGTCATACATATGAGAAGATGGAAAGGGGGATCTTCATGAAAGTAGCAGTCCGATCAGGCGATACGCTTTGGTATTACAGCAGTCTTTTTATGGTTCCAGCAGGGCTTTTGACTGACTCCAACCCCGGGGTGGATCCGGCAATGCTGCAAATCGGCCAGGAAATAGCGATTCCCGGCTTTACTGTACAATCCTATATAATCCGCGAAAATGATACCTTCTGGAAAATAAGCGCGTCCCGCAGCCTTTCAGTGGATGCGCTGCTTCTCCTGAACCAGGATGTCAACCCAAACAGGATACAGCCCGGAGAGGAAATACTGATTCCTGTGAGGGCAGTTTCCCCAGTCGTAAATGGGCGGATAAAATATACATTTGAACAGCTTGAAAATGATATCAGGAAGCTTGCAGACATCTTTCCCTTCATAAAGATAGGTTCAGCAGGGGAAAGCGTCCTCGGGAAAACCCTATATGAAATCAGGCTTGGCAATGGGAGCAAGAAGGTGCACCTGAATGCCTCATTCCATGCCAATGAATGGATCACATCATCTGTATTGATGCTCCAGCTGAACACATTCCTGCTATCTCTAACCAACAGCACACCCATAAGGGGCATCAGCACACTTCCTTTGTATGATTCAGTCGATCTGTCCATCGTACCGATGGTAAACCCGGATGGGGTGAACCTGGTCCTGGAAGGGCCTCCCGGAGGAATGGAAGCAGAACTGGCAGAAATCAACAGGGGCAGCGCAGATTTTACAGGCTGGAAAGCCAATATACGGGGAGTGGACCTGAACAATCAATTTCCCGCTAAGTGGGAAGTAGAAAAGGAGCGGACAGAAGAGAAGGCTCCTGCACCAAGGGATTTTCCAGGGACTGCCCCTTTGACAGAGCCTGAGGCTCAGGCGATGGCAGCACTGGCAAGGGAGCGGGAATTTGGAAGGATTCTTGCCTATCATACCCAGGGCGAGGAGTTCTATTGGGGTTATGAGGGTCTGGAACCGCCTGAATCTGCCGCGCTTGCCAGCGAGTTTGCAAGGGTGAGCGGCTATGAGGCCATCCAGTATGTGGACAGTTTTGCAGGATACAAGGATTGGTTTATAAAAGAATTCCAGAGGCCCGGTTTCACGATCGAACTGGGAAAAGGGATCAACCCGCTTCCGCTGTCGCAGTTTGATGAAATATATGAAGAGACGCTGGGTATCTTCCTCGCTTCCATATATATGTAATTCACATATTCGGCGATTATCGGTTTAAAAATTTTTGTTATTAAAATATAATATATTTGTAATATAAAAGATAAATTTACACGAAACCATTTATGGCTCAGAAGGGAAAAAGGATGTGTGGAATGAAACATGAAGACTCTCACCCATTTTTTAAGTTTTTAGGCCCATTCCTGTTTATATTTGCTTTATCCACACTCATCCTATTCGGGTGCAGCCCCGAGCCTGCCAGCCGGGATGGCGGGGAAAATGGGAAAGGTCAATCCGCCCGGACAGCTGGCAAGGGGCAGGGAGACCAGGAAGAAAAATTCAAGGTGAAGCCTGTAACCATCGAAGAGGGGGAAATCCAGTCCATCAACGGATGGGTTGGAAAGAATATACTTGCCTTTACTGTTGCGGAACAGGAAGGAACAAAAGTGATTACCCATAATATTAAAACAGGGAAGCAGCAAACGATCTATGAGAGTGAAGTTCCGATTGCGGCTGTAACAGTCAGCCCATCAGGTAAATATCTGCTCATCCAGTCACCGCAGGCCGGCATTGAAAGCACCATCACTATCATTGATCATGAAGGAGCCCCATTAGCTGAAGAAACCATGGAGCTGTATGAGCTTGCAGTTGAATGGAATCCTTTTGATGAGAACAGCCTCCTGCTCTCTGTATTTAATGAGGATTGGGAGTTCCAGGTGTACCATCTTCAAATCAGCGGCAATCTGCTTGAAAAAATCGGACTGCCAGAGCCTTTTGCCCAATGGATATCCAAGAACGATTTGTTTTACCTGGATTGGAGCGAGCAAAGCCCTTCTCTCTTTGCTCCTATGAAAACGATTGGGCTTTTGAATGGAGAGGCCAAAACTGTCCTTGATGATCTGATTAAAGCAGAAGCGTTGCCTGAAGGGATAGTGGCGCTTTCTGTCGATCAGGAACAGGAAGGGATGGCTGAGTATACCTTCTATGACGGGAGCTTCCAGCGTGTATCTTCTTTTTCGATGCCTCATTTAACAAGATATTCAGATTGGCTTGTTCCTTACTATGCATACGATCAATCTGCCGGTCATTTTTATACCTTTGAACCGCTCTACAGTACAGAAGCAGATTCATATGCAGAAGGCTTCAGGCTGATCAGCTACAGTCCTGATGAACAGACAAAGGATACCATTTTCGAGGGGGTGGAAAACGAGCCTTTGAGCTGCTCTCCCGAAGGCAGCTTGTGCCTGTACGGGTTTTATTTTGAAAAGCTCCTGAATATGGCTGATAAAACAACGGTTGATCTTGTGAAAAAAGAATAGTTTTCCCTTTTGTTTATAAAGGGAAAGGTCTACAATACAAAATGAATCCTCTGTGCGCTATAGAGGCTTTGAATAAGATTGAAAGAGTGATGTAAGTGGCTATTGCAGATGTAACAATCATCCCGATCGGAACTGATTCGCCAAGTGTCAGTGCATATGTGGCAGATATCCAGAGAGTCCTGCAAAAGTTTGAAAGCGAAGGGCTGATCAGATTTCAGCTGACCCCTATGAGCACGCTTATCGAAGGAGAGCTGCCGGATTTATTCAAGGTTATCGAAGCGATGCATGAAGTGCCGTTTGAAAAAGGACTTGCACGTGCTGCAACCAACATCCGCATTGATGACAGACGCGACGTTGCAAGAAAGATGGAAGACAAGGTGGCGAGGGTGCAAAGCCGCCTGGAGGAATCGGAATAACAGAAAAACAGGGCTGCTTTCAAGCAGTCCTGTTTTTCTGTGAAAATAAAAAAAGCTTGCTGCAGGGCAGAAGCTTTTTTCAATGCATTAGTGTGCCGCCGGAAAACCGTGGTGGATAAGGGTCATAACTGCAAACCAGCCGAAAACGGCAAAAGAGCCTCCTCCGAACACAATTCCCAGGAGATTCTTATTTTTAAGCGCAGAGAAGGTGCCGTATGCTGCAAGCAATGAAACTAAAGCAAAGACAATGACCAAGCCCATGTTGAAAAGCCCCCTTTATCGTATGATCAGATTAGTAAAATCTGTATGTAAGTAATGGTTTACATTCGTTATTATTATATATTTTATATACCCAATTTGTCGAGGTCTAAAAATGACACTTCTATGTCGTATGCCCTTGCAATCCCTAAAGCCAGCTCCTCCAGGTGTACCCCGATAAAATAAACGCGCCCGCACGTGAGCGAAGAGGATGCAGCCAGATGCTCTTCAAATTGCAGCAGGGCCATCTCCCGCTGGACCGGCTCCCCGGCTGTTATGGCAAATGGGCGGACAAGCTCCATCCATAGATAATATTCCCCGTTTTCAGAAATGGTTCCGCAATCATCAAAATGTTCCCCCATCATGGCATCTTCCAGGCTAATGAGGAGGTGCCGCTCTTCGAGCAGATGCCCTTCTTTCAGCAAAAGGACCGCTGTCTCCCTATCCTGTTCAGATTCGTACAGATAAATGGTGCCCGCTGTATCCTTCAGGCTTGTTTCATTTCTGAGCAGCAGATCAAACTCAGGCAACTCCCCGATAAGGCTTGAAGCCTCAGCAGCATAAAAAATCTTCAATTCAGCATCCCCCCGGTTTATTTTTTTCCTCCGTATGCAATCAGCTTTAGTCGGTATTAGTAATAGTGTAAAATATACATAAATAAATGTTCAACTGGAGGCTTTATATAATGGAGTGGAAACAGATACCTTTAGGTCTGATTCAGACAAACAGCTATGTTCTTTCAAGAGAGGATGGAACCTGCCTGGTCATAGATCCGGGCGGAGAGGCGGCAAAGCTGGCGGGATATATTAAAGGCAATAAGCTGAAGCCGCTTGCTGTCCTGCTGACACATGCCCATTTTGATCACATTGGTGCATTGGATGAAATCAGGGAAGAATTCGGCTGTCCTGCCTATCTTCATAAAAAGGAAGCTTCATGGCTGCGTGACCCTTCGTTGAACGGCTCACAGTTTTTCAGAATGGGCAAGGTCACTGCCAAGCCTGCTGAGAATCTTCTTTCAGGAGATCAGGAAATGAAAATCGGTGCTTTTTCATTCAAGATTCTTGAGACGCCCGGCCATTCGCCTGGAAGTGTTTCATTCTACTTTCCGGAAGCAAGCCTGGCAGCTTCAGGGGATGCTTTGTTCAGCGGAAGCATAGGAAGGACAGACCTTCCCGGCGGAAACCAGGAAAAGCTGCTGAAGAGCATCCACGACAAGCTTCTGGTGCTGCCGGAGGATACCCTGGTCCTGTCCGGCCACGGATCTGCCACTTACATCGGACAGGAAATGGATTCCAATCCATTCCTTAATGGATTTTGAGCTATTAAATAAAGGCGGGGATGAAGGTTGCTGGAACTTTTGACTGAAATCATCAGCCGCAGCCCATCGGGGAGGATAACGGCTGAGCAATTTATGGATACCGTTCTCTACGACGAAAATAAAGGCTATTATATGGTACCCAAGCCGAAAATCGGGCGTAACGGGGATTTTATCACCACATCAAATATTTCTGATTTATATGGAAGGGCGGTAGCCAAATGGTATTTTGGCCAAACGCAGGAGCGGGGACTCCCTTCCCATGTCTGTGAAATCGGGGCAGGGGACGGCCGTTTTGCTTCAGCATTCATTGACGAGTGGAATAAACTGTCCGGGGAGCCTGTCACATATTTTGTCAAAGAAGAAAGCCCATATCATAAAGGCCTGCAGTCTTCTCTTTTAGGAGCCCGTGTGCAGCAGGTCGATTCTCTCGAGGAACTTAAGCCTTTTTGCGGATTGATTTTTTCTAATGAATTATTCGATGCCCTGCCGGTCAGACTGGTTGAAAATCAGCAGGGGCATATGATGGAAGTTATGGTTGCAATGGAAAGCGGGGAGCTCAAGGAAGAAGCTGTTCCCCTTGAGGATCCTTCTGTGCTGGCCTACATAAGGGATAACGGTTTAAAGCTAAAAGAAAATCAGCGCCTGGAAATCCCTCTAAGGATGATTGGATTGATTTCCTCCATTTCTGAAATGCTTCATAAGGGGATTGTCCTGACTGTGGATTATGGATATACAGATGAAGAATTGATGGACCCTGCCAGGAAAAGAGGAAGCTTGAGGGGCTATTCCAATCACAGGCTGATCGAGGACTTCTTGTACAGCCCCGGCAAAATGGACATAACAAGCCATGTCCATTTCGATTCTTTTATCCGTGAGGGAGAGAAGCGGGACTTGAGACTTGAAGGGAAGTACAGGCAGGATGAATTCCTCCTTTCCTGCGGCATCCTGGAGGATCTGCTAAATCATGATGATCCTGATCCCTTTTCTGCAGCCAGCAGGCGGAACCGGGCGATCAGGCAGCTGATCTTGCCTTCCGGGATGAGTGCTGCCTTTCACAGCATCGTGCAGACGAAAGGGCTGGGTGCAGGATAAGAAAAGTGCAAGTGCTTTTTCCGATAAGGAACGCAGCTGTGGACAGTGATAGGAGTTAAAAAGTTTTACTTGAAATAAAAAAAAGCGATGGGAATCCATCGCTTTTTCTTTTGCGCGCTTTAGTGCCCTCCGGCTCCTGGGGTCATCATAAAAGTTGACCAGTAGGTGAAGCCAACAAAGAAAACGGTTAAATAAGCGCCAAAAATATAAATATACATACGTTCGGAAAGCTTTAAATAGCTTAGAAGCAGGAAAAATCCTGTTTGGCCGAAGAAGATTAGAGACGTTGTATACATGTCCCCCAAGAAGAACATGACAGCAAAAATGCCCGTCCAGAATCCCAATACTCTGTACATGCGATCCATATGTATCCCTCCTTTAAAGCAAGCAGTTCAATCACTACCATATTATAAAGTAATTCTTATTAAAAAGTAAACAACTCTTTGCTGTTACTTTGTAACCGCTGCATAGTATGAGCACGATTTGCAGTTATTCATCATATTCTCCGTTTCAGCCAGTTCGGCCGAAGGAAAAAGTGCGCCGAGCATCCCTTCCAGGTATTCGAAGTGCATTTCGCACACAGCTGCCGGATGTTTGGCTGCCACTTCTTTAAAAGGGCAGTTGAAAATTTGGAAGAATATTTTAGTTTTTTCGGGATTCATGCTGAACTCCGGGAAAAAACCGGCCGCCATGGCCGCACCCTTAAGCATGAAGAATCTTTCATCAAAAGACAGGTCTTCCTCTTTTTTTTCCTGCCTGTTCAATTCTTGTATAAGGAGCTCCCTGCCAAATTTCCTTCCGGTCTCCTTCAGGGCTTTTTTGCCGGCATCACCAAGATCCATCATTGATTCAATGCAGACTCTTGCAAGCAGCTGAAAATCCCGGAAAGGGAAATTCATCTGGATCAATTCATCGGAGAGCTTATAGTGCCTGCTTGGCCTTCCCCCTTTTCCCGTCTTGCCGGATTTGGAAACCAATAAACCGGCATCTTCCAATTTAGACAGATGCAGGCGGGCAACATTCGCATGAATGCTGAAGTTTTCAGCCATCTCCTGGACAGTGACGTCGCTGTGCTTCTTTGTTATGAACTGATAAATATGATAGCGGGTTGGATCTGCCAGCACATTTGTCACCTTTAACGTTTGATCCAATTCATCACCTCCACCGTTCCAATTCCATTATAATACAGCGGCAGCAGAAACAGGTAAGGCAAAATGAATGTTAGAAAAAAGTTCACAAAAAAGTATAAAATAAGGAGTGTAATTTACTGTACAAAGGTTATACAAATGATGTACAATTCATTTAACAACAAACTAACTAACTAAAAAACCAGAAAAGTGAGGGATATAAATGAATGAACTGACTTTCTTCACGTACCCGAGCTGTACATCATGCAGAAAGACCAAAAGCTGGCTCAAGGCAAACTCAATCGACTTTTCGGAAAGGCATCTGTTCCGCGAAACTCCATCCAGCAAAGAACTGCTGGAGATCCTGTCTTTGACAACAGAAGGCCTTGATGAGGTTTTGGCCACCCGCAGCAGCACCTTTAAAAATCTGAACATTGATGTGAATGAACTCTCCCTGTCAGAGGTTGTCAAAATGATCGTGGAAGAGCCGAAGCTGCTGAGAAGGCCCATTCTGACTGACGGGAAAAAGCTGGTTGTCGGCTATAATCCCGATGCTTTAAAGGGGATTGCCAGCAGGAAAGAACCGCTGAAGCTGAGCAGCTGAACAGAAAATAGGGGAATCAGCCATGCTGATTCCCCTATTTTCTGCCTTCTGAAACTGGGCTAGCTGGATTCGAACCAACGCATGACGGAGTCAAAGTCCGTTGCCTTACCGCTTGGCTATAGCCCAATGCTGCTGTGTAAAGATAGTATATGGAAAAACGGAAGTCCTATGCAAAAAAAATAAAAATAGCAGGAGGACATTTGCAGGAACTGTCGAAATAAGTATTATCCCAAAGAAAGGCGGTGTTATATGGTTGAGTAAAATTGAAAGATTGGCCGACAGTATCGTATGTGATGCGGTCAGGAGAAATGCCTCGGATATCCACATCCTCCCGCGCAGGCATGATACCCTGGTCCAGCTCAGGATCGCTGACAGGCTCTTATCGCGGCAGGTTCTGCCGACTGATGACTGTGAGAGGCTGATTGCCCATTTCAAGTTCTCTGCTTCAATGGATATCGGCGACCGCAGGCGCCCGCAAAGCGGCGCGTATTCACTTGAGATTGATCAGAAGCTGATCGGCCTCCGATTGTCCACCCTTCCTTCTTCCCATCATGAAAGCCTGGTCATCCGCATCCTTCCCCAGGAAGACAATATCCACATTTCAAAGATATCCCTGTTCCCGGCTATGTCGAATAAGCTCCTGGCACTGCTGAAGCATGCCCATGGACTGGTCCTGTTTACCGGGCCGACCGGCAGCGGAAAAACAACTACCCTTTATTCCCTCCTGCATGAAACTTCATCCTTATTCAAAAGAAATGTCATCACGCTTGAGGATCCGATCGAGAAGGACAGCGACCTCGTGCTTCAGGTGCAGGTAAATGAAAAGGCGGGCGTGTCATATGCATCAGGGCTGAAGGCCATCCTGAGGCATGATCCGGACATCATTATGGTCGGTGAGATACGCGATGCGGAGACGGCTGAAATTGCCGTACGGGCAGCGCTGACAGGCCATCTTGTGCTGAGTACGATGCACACCAGGGATGCCAAGGGTGCTATTTACCGGCTGGGTGAGTTCGGGGTGGGATGGCAGGAAATCGAGCAGACACTGATAGCTGTAACAGCGCAGCGGCTCGTGGAACTGTCATGCCCGTATTGCAGCGGTACCTGTCCGCCTCACTGCCGGGGTGCCGCGGCGGGAAAAAGGGCGAGTGTGTTTGAATTATTGACAGGCAAAGCCCTTTCTGCGGTCATGAAGGAGGCGAGAGGGGAAGGGAGCCCCTATCAGTATCCTACCCTGAAGAATGCCATTCTCAAAGGAATTGCGCTGGGGTACATTAAGGAGGCTGAAATGGATCGGTGGGTGTATAATGAGGACCCGTAAATGGACGCTGGACGAACAGGCGGGATTCCTGAAGAGGACAGGCGAACTTCTGCAGAGGGGCTACCCGCTCAGCGAAGCAATCGAATCCCTGGCCTATCATCTGCCTGACTACAGAAAAGCAGCAATTTCAGATAGTCTCAATGATTTAAAAGAGGGCCATCCTTTTTACCGGGTCCTCACAAACCTCAAGTTCAACCCCACTTTGATCGGCTATGTCTATTTTGCCGAGCAGCATGGCGGCCTTGCAGAAGCCTTTATAGACGGAAGCGCTATTATGGAGAGAAGAAGCAAGGAAATCAGCAGCCTGAGAAAAATCCTCTATTATCCGCTGTTCCTGATGTCAGCCACATCTATTCTATTTTTCTTTGTCCAGCACACGCTCCTCCCCAGATTCACTTCGCTTTTTTCTTCCATGGATTTAGACACAAATTTCTTTACTGAAGCAGTAATGCTTGCAGGGACTCTGTTCCCTATTTTTGCTGTCCTTTTCCTTGCCCTGGCAGCAGCTTCATTATTGTATTATTCTTTCAGGTTCAGGCATCTTCCCCAGCTGGACCAGAAACGGCGCCTTGCCATGCTCCCTGCAGCCGGCCCGCTGATCCGGCTGTTTTATACCCAGTATTTCACGGCCCAGCTTGGCTATCTGTTAGGAGGGGGGCTCTCAGTCTCTGAGGCTCTACTCTTATTCCAGCGAAATCCCCAGCAGCCTTTTTACAGCGAATTGGGGGAATCCCTAAAAATCAGGCTCAGAACCGGGGAGAAACTGGATGATATTTTGTCCGGCTTTGCTTTTTTCCAGGAAGACCTGTGCCAGATCATCCGCCATGGCGAGAGAAACGGCAAGCTTGGACAGGAGCTGAG
This sequence comes from Bacillus infantis, assembly GCF_008180445.1. GTDB lineage: Bacteria > Bacillota > Bacilli > Bacillales > Cytobacillaceae > Bacillus_AB > Bacillus_AB infantis_B. The sequence goes on along the minus strand of NZ_VTER01000024.1, from coordinate 17,219 downwards.
GTTTTACAGCATCCACTGCATGGAGGCATTCGAGCAGAAGGTCACTGCAGGCCTCAAAATCGTCCAGCCAGTATTATTCTCCCTCATCGGCGCCCTCGTGATTTCCATGTATCTGGCCGTGATGCTCCCCATGTTTCATTTACTAAATGGATTATAAAGGAGATGAAATAGTGAAAAACGAAAAAGGTTTTACCCTTATTGAAATGATGATCGTCCTGCTTGTCATTTCTGTCCTGCTCATCATAACCGTGCCGAATATCACCAAGCATAATTCCAAGATCAACAGCAAAGGCTGCGAGGCTTACATCAAGATGGTCCAGGCCCAGGTCCAGTCATATGAGATAGAGCATAAAAAGTATCCTTCGGGAATAGAGGAGCTTGTAAGCGAGGGATATTTAAAAGAAGGCGAAACATCCTGTCCGAACGGCAGCAGCATCTCTATCAGTGAGGAAGGGGAGGTCACGCAGCTGAATAATGGCTAAAGGTGAAGGGGGGTTCACACTCGTTGAAACACTGCTTGTTTTCTCAATTTTTCTTCTGATCTCTTCTCTGGCTGCTGTTTATATCGTCCCTCAGGCAAGCCGGCTTGAAAGCAGGCTGTTCTTATCGCAGCTTCAATCAGACCTCTTTTTCGCTCAGCAATATGCGATTTCCCGCCAGGAGACCATTTCCTTTTATATTTTTCCGGACGAAAACCGCTATATCGCCATCCCGCCCAATTCTGCCGCTATTATCGACAGAAGCTATGAGGAGGATATCGCCATATACGAAGACACTATGAAGTTATCCTTCCGTTTTCTCCCAAGCGGGAATGTAAGCAGCTTCGGTTCATTGTATGCCGAAGCCGGCGGGGAAACATACAGGATTACGTTTTTAATAGGGAAAGGAAGATTTTATATTGTTAAAGAATGAAGGCTTCTTTCTTGCGGAGCTTATCCTCAGCCTGTCTGCCTGGCTTGTTTCTGCCTGTGTGCTGCTGCCGCTGTTTTTGCATGCTTCAGGCCAGGCAGAGGAACACAGAAGAAGCTCTGAAGCAGTTCAGGTATTATACGAATATCTGCAGATGAAAGCTGCAGGATCTGCTCCTGCTATGATTTACCATGAAGCCTATCCCATAGAGGAGATGGAATTGGATGGACTGAGTGTGGAGGTTTGTGTTCACTATGAGAAAAAGAACGGGCAACAAGAAAGAATTTGTGACATTTATTATAAAGAATAATGGCTTTACGCTGGCTGAGATGCTCTTCGGCTTTAGCATCTTCATCATCATTGCTTCACTGCTCCCTCTTTCGCTCAGATACCTGGCTGATGGGGAAGCGTCAGAAATGAGGCTACAAAGAATGGAATGGGAAATCTTTTCTGCACAGCTGAAAAAAGAGGTTCATATGAGCGTAGATATTGAAGTAAATGAAGGGCGGCTGACGCTTGCGGGGAGCGGCGAGTCTGTCAGCTTTGAAAAATACGGCAGCAATCTCAGAAGGAGAGTCAACGGGAAAGGGCATGAAGTGGTATTGCAGAATATCCATGCGGCCTCTTTCTCCTTCCAGGGCAAGAGCCTGCTCGTAGAGGCGCAAAGCCGCCGCGGGGAAAATTTTCACACAGTGATTGTGCCATTTATCGAGGTGAACCAGAATGCTCCGGAATGAAAAAGGGTTTGCTTTTCCTGTGTCTCTGAGCATTCTTCTGGCTTCCTGTTTATCTCTTCTTATCCTGCTGGGGCAGAATGTGTCAGAAGCAGAATTTCTGAACGAAAAAGAACAAATCCTCAAACAGGATTATTATTTGCTCAGCTCTGTCAAAAGGCTTGAGGCGCACCTGGCGGATCAGGGGGAGGATGAACACCTCCAGCCTGGCAGCTTTATATTTAAAGAAGGGACAGTAACATATACAATGACAGAACTGGCGGGCTCTCTCTTCGAAATCTCCTTTACCCTGGCGATAGGATCCCAGAAACCGATTGTTTCATATGCGTTTTATGACAGAGACCGCGGAAAAATGATAAAATGGACAGAAAAAAAGTGAACGGAGATCCGCCTGATGAATACAATCTACTTAATCGGCTTTATGGGAGCGGGGAAGACCACTGTCGGCAGAGAGCTCTCCTCTGCTCTTGGGAAGCCTGCGGTTGATATGGATGAGGAAATAGAAAAGGAAGCAGGCATCAGCATCAAGGAGATGTTTGCCCAGGAAGGCGAGGAATATTTCCGTAAGCTGGAGACGCAAATGCTGGAGCGTTTGTCGGCCAGGGACATCATCGTCACTACAGGGGGCGGTGTCGTCTTAAGGAAGGAAAACCGCTACCTTCTGAAAAACACCGGGACTGTCCTGTTCCTGCATGCCTCTCCTGAGGAAACGATTAAAAGGCTTGCCGCTGATACGGCACGTCCGCTTCTAGAGGGCGGGCTTGAACAGAAAGTAAAAGTACTCTACCAATCGAGGCTTCCATTGTATAAGGAAGCTGCCGACCATATTATTGAGACTGATGGGAGGACAATCGGTTCCATCACGGCAGAAGCGCAGCTGTGTTTGAAAAGCTGACGGCCGGGACATACTTCTACTAAAGAGAGGGGTGTCCGATGAAAACCAATGATTATGTGAAATATGTCACCCAGACATTCGTGAAGTATATGGACCAGCCGAAGGATGAGCGGAAAAAACAGAAGGAAAGCCGCAAGGATGAAAAAGAGCCATTCCTATTCAAATGGTTCGGAATCATCCCATATGCACTGCTGGCCGGGCTGAAAAAAGGAAAAGCGGCAAAACGGCAATAGAAAAAGGCGTTATGAGGAGCCTTGCCTGAGAAATAGGAAGTAGGCTCCAGTCCGGCCGCGGGCAGTATGATATTCCGGAAATAAAAGAAGAGAAGTGCGGGCCGGACCTGCACTTCTCTTTTTTTTCGGGAGATGAAGAGGTATATACTGGAAACTATCCAGGGGTGATGATAAGGAAGTACAGCCTTATGATACTCCCTTATCTTGTACCAGCTTATGCTGCAGCAGGATAAGAGAAGCGGCGAATACCGGACAAGCATCGAAAATGTGTGAAAGCCATGCTGTTTCTGCCTAAACGGCTGTATCTGTCAGATAGAAAAGCCCGCCATTCACGATGCTGACATTGACTTTTGGCTCATATTGCTCCTGCAGGGCGGCTTTTTCATTTTCGTAAGTCTCGTTCCGCTCTTCCATATCTTCATAAAAATGCTCAAGCAGATCAAGATCCTTTCTCCATCGTTCCCTTGCTTCGTCAGCCCAGCCGTGCTCCTCTGAATCAATCTGCGACTTCAGGAATCCTTCGATCCTGCTGATGCCGCTCTTTGGCATGATCAGAGGCGACAATGTAAACGAATAGTCGGGAATCTTCGGTGTAAGCTGCAGCTGGAGCAGGCGGTCATGGAAGTTTTCAACCATTTGGCCATTGAGCAGCTGCAGACCGATCGATTTGAACACATCTCTTTTCCGGTCGCATTGATAAGAAATCTTTACATTCATGCAAAGCCACGGCCTTAAAGGCGTCTGCCTGCCCGGCGGGGAAGAATGCTGTTCATACAGGCGGATGTAGCCTGCAAGGCTCCGTGCTGATTGAAATATCTGATGCAGGCGCGGAGAACCGAAATGGATCGTTTCTCCCTTCAAGTCGGGAGGCGCGAGCTGCCGGTTAGTAATGAACGTCAGCTTCATCGGATTCGGGATGCCTCCGGTTTTTTCAAGATAATGCCAGTAGAAAGGACGGTTCATCAGCTCTTTATCAAGCTCGATTGTCAGCTGGACCGTCATATAGCCAGGCCCCTCCCCGGTGATTTCACAGCCGTTCGCGGTAAAATAGCGTGCCAGGAATTTACGTATTTCCTGCTGCTGCATGTGCGCCGCCCTCCTTCATTTCCTCAGCAAGCTGTATCATGCTGTTCAAGTTCTCCATTTTGATTCTCATCTCTCCCTCTGAAGCCGATCTTCCAAAAATATCAGTCAGATGGTCCTCGATGCTTCCGAACTCAAGCTTGGCGAGGATATCATCAAGCTCCCCGATGACTTTTTCAAACAGATGAATCTTCTCGTACAGCAATTTGAGAATATGTTCTTCAACAGTATCCTTGACTGCGAAATTATAAATCATCACATCTTTTTCCTGGCCCAAACGGTGGATCCTTCCGATTCTTTGTTCAAGGCGCATCGGATTCCATGGCAGGTCATAATTGATAATATGGTTGCAGAATTGGAGATTGATCCCTTCTCCCCCGGCCTCTGTCGCAATCAGGACCTGGACATTGTTCTTGAAAAGCTCTCTCATCCAATCCTTCTTGCCCCGTTTGAAGCCGCCCCTGAAAGGGACCGAACTGATGCCGTGCTGCTTCAGGAACCATTGGAGGTAAAGCTGGGTCGCCCTGTATTCTGTGAAAATGATGACCTTGTCATCGATGCGTTTGATAATCTCGAGTGCTTTTTCCGCTTTGGAATTTCTCTGTACCTTCTCCACCTTGCTGACAAGGTACTGAATTTGTTCCTGAAACATATCAGAAGGGGCTTCCTGCCTGGAAACCATATTGCGGAGGGTATAAAAGACTGCCTCCCGGCTGCTGCAGGCCTCGCGCTGCAGGGTCATGACGGAGAACTGGCTGGAATTGACCCAATCTCCTTCACCCCTCAATTCTGTGACAGACTCGTACAGATCCCTTTCTTCCGCGGAAAATTCAATCGGGATGGTCTCTACGTGGCGTTTTGTCCATTCAATCCCTGTATCAGCCCGCCTGTTCCGGATCATCACTTTATTGACCAGCTCTTTCAGGTGGGCATTGTCATCGAGCGAGCGTGAATCCTTCTTATATTTTTCATAAAAAGCTGTTTCATTACCCAGATGGCCCGGCTTCAAGAGAGAAACGAGGTTGAAAATCTCGCTTATCCTGTTCTGGATCGGTGTAGCAGTAAGGAGCAGGCAGAATTTCTTTTTCAGGCTCTGGACAAATTCATAGTTTTTCGTTTTGCTGTTTTTCAGCTTATGAGCTTCATCGATGATGATCAAATCATAATCAAGGGAAAAAATGATGTCGCGGTGCGGATTCCTTTTGGCTGTATCGATGGAAGAAACCACCACATCGCACTGCTCCCACACATAAGCCTTGCGCTGGGCAACTGCCGGTATGTAGAATTTTGTGTTCAGCTCGATTTCCCACTGGGTGACAAGAGAGGCTGGAACCAGGATAAGGACTTTTTTCACGAGACCCCTAATCATATATTCTTTCAGTATCAGTCCAGCTTCAATCGTTTTTCCGAGCCCGACCTCATCGGCCAGTATCGCTTTTCCGTTCATATTTTCAACTACCTGCCTGGCAACTTCCAGCTGGTGGGGCAGCGGCGTCAGGTCCGGCAAGTGCCCCGGTGCCTGGAGGCCATTGAATTCGGGGATGATGGTATGCTGCTCGACCTCTGCAGCAAGTCTGTAAAGCTCCCAATTCCCCCATGGTCCGTCATTGGATATTCTTGATAGAAACTCGGTTTGCCATGTAGAATCAAAATCGATCTGGACTGGCATGGTAAAACAGCTCCTTCGCTTGTAGTTAAGCCCCTCTTGGCAATGCCCCCGGGGAGTCCTGCGGGTAAAAAGAAGCGTCTCAAATTATTTATTGCCCAATCTGAAATAGGATGGTAGGATGATAATAGCTTTGAATGTTTCGAAATTTGTCATTAAACAAATTTTGGCTCCGAACGGCCATCAGCAGCATGAAGGCTGCGGATTCTTCATTGAATAGTATGGCCATATTGGAAAAAATTATAAATGCGGATGAGAATAAGGGGAGAGACTGTGTATACAGCGCCGAAGGAGCAAGCATTCATGTGAATCTCTCAGGCAAAAGAACCCTTGTTGGACGCGGCTCTGGAGAGTGCTTCATTTAGGAAGCCACCAAAGGGGAAAACCGGTAAAAGGTAAACTTTCAGGTGCCAGGACAGAGACCCTCGTTAGGAACGGGGGATTTCTCTGTCCTTTTTTCGTGCCCAAAACCTTCAGGCGTTCAAGCCTCATGGTTAGCAATCTTGTATTTATTATTTGGATCAAGGGGGACAAGTGAATGTCGCAGCTAAAACGTACACCATTATATGAGGAATACCGGAAGCTTGGAGCAAAAACCATCGATTTTGGCGGCTGGGACCTGCCGGTGCAGTTCACTGGCATCAAAGATGAGCACGAAGCGGTCAGAACAAAAGCAGGCCTGTTTGATGTATCACATATGGGAGAGATAGAAGTGAAAGGGCAAGCCAGCCTGGATTTTCTGCAAAAAATGATGACCAATGATATCTCCAAGCTGAAAAGCGGCGGTGCACAATATACCGCGATGTGCTATGAAAGCGGCGGCACTGTTGACGATTTGCTTGTGTATAAATTCGAGGATGACCACTATCTGCTGGTTGTCAATGCGGCAAACATAGAAAAGGATTATCAGTGGCTTGAAGACCATCTGATTGAGGGTGCTGACATCAAAAATCTTTCTGATCAGACTGCGCAGCTTGCTTTGCAGGGACCTGCAGCTGAAGGGATTCTCCAGAAGCTTGCAGGCGAAAAGGATTTAAGCGAAATTGGCTTTTTTAAATTCAGCAGTGATGTGGACCTTAATGGAAAGAAAGCGCTCGTTTCCCGCACCGGCTATACGGGCGAAGATGGATTCGAAATCTACTGCCATTCGGATGATGCCTCAAGCATCTGGAATGATATCCTCGAAGCCGGAAAAGAAGAAGGTGTGCTGCCTTGCGGGCTTGGCTGCCGCGACACCCTGAGGTTTGAAGCAAACCTCGCGCTGTACGGGCAGGAGCTGTCGCCAGACATTACCCCCCTTGAAGCCGGGATCGGTTTTGCTGTAAAGATTAATAAAGAAGCAGATTTCATCGGCAAGCCTGTCCTCAAGCAGCAAAAAGAAAATGGTGTGCCGAGAAAGCTGGTCGGACTTGAAATGATTGACAGGGGAATCCCGCGCCACGGCTATCCGGTGCTGGCGAATGGAGAGCAGGTCGGCGAAGTGACGACAGGCACACAATCACCGACCCTGAAGAAGAACATCGGCCTCGCCCTGATCAAGACCCAATATGCGGAGCTTGGCAATGAGGTAGAAGTTGAAATCCGCGGCAAACGGCTGAAAGCAGTTATAGCTGCCACACCTTTTTATAAAAGAGATAAGAAGTGACGGAGGGGAAAAACATGACGCATCGCTATCTGCCTATGACAGAAACAGACAAAAAGGAAATGCTTGAGAAGATCGGGGCAAGTTCGATTGATGAACTGTTCAGTGATATACCTGAAGCTGTCAGGTTTAAGGGAGAGTACAATATTAAACCGGCAAAGCCGGAAACGGCCTTATTGAAGGAGCTTACCAGGCTGGCAGGGAAGAATGCCGACCTCAGGTCCAATTCTTCCTTCCTTGGAGCCGGTGTCTATGATCATTATATGCCGGTGATTGTGGACCACGTCATTTCCCGCTCCGAATTCTATACGGCCTATACACCGTATCAGCCGGAGATTTCACAGGGGGAGCTGCAGGCCATCTTTGAATTCCAGACGATGATCTGCGAACTGACTGGCATGGACGTAGCCAATTCTTCCATGTATGACGGCGGCACTGCCCTCGCTGAGGCAGCGATGCTTTCAGCAGGCCAGACGCGCCGCAAGAAAATCCTGATCTCCGAGGCTGTACATCCGGAATCGAAGGATGTTGTCAGAAGTTATGCAAAAGGGCAATATATTGAGGTTGTGGAGATTCCGCATAAGGATGGAATCACAGATATGGATGCCCTGAAAGATCAGATGGACAGCGATACAGCTGCAGTCATTGTTCAATACCCTAACTTCTTCGGCCGCATAGAGCCGCTGGAAGAACTTGAGGAAGTCATCCATGCCCATAAATCGATGTTCGTTGTATCAAGCAATCCGCTTTCCTTGGGCGCATTAACTCCTCCAGGCAAGTTTGGCGCTGATATTGTGGCAGGGGATGCACAGCCATTCGGGATCCCGACGGCATTCGGGGGACCTCATTGCGGTTATTTTGCCGTCACCTCCAAACTGATGAGAAAGGTGCCGGGCCGCCTTGTCGGGCAGACGGTTGATGAAGAAGGCCGCCGCGGCTTCGTACTGACCCTTCAGGCAAGGGAACAGCATATCCGCCGTGATAAAGCGACTTCCAATATCTGCTCCAACCAGGCCTTGAATGCTCTTGCTGCATCTGTCGCCATGACAGCCCTCGGCAAAAAGGGCGTCAGGGATATTGCAGTCCAGAATATGCAGAAAGCCCGCTATGCCAAGGATCAGTTCAAGAAGGCCGGATTCGAGCTTGCCTTTGAAGGCCCGATCTTTAATGAATTTGTCGTAAAGCTGAATACACCAGTCAAGGAGATCAATAAGAGCCTGCTCGATAAAGAAATCATCGGCGGCTTTGATCTTGGCAGAAGCTATCCTTCACTGGAAAACCATATGCTGGTTGCCGTGACAGAGCTTCGCACGAAAGAAGAAATCGATACTTTTGTTAAAGAATTGGGGGATTACCATGCATAATCAAGACCAGCCGCTGATTTTTGAAATAAGCAAGCCGGGCCGCACAGGCTACAGCCTTCCGGATCTGGATGTACCTGAAGTGGATTTGGCTGAATTGCTGCCTGAAGGATATCTGCGTGAAGAAGAGCCTGAGCTTCCTGAAGTATCGGAATTGGACATCATGAGGCATTATACTGCTCTCTCAAAAAGGAACCATGGCGTGGATTCAGGTTTTTATCCGCTTGGATCATGCACGATGAAATACAATCCAAAGATCAATGAAAATGTGGCACGCTTTAACGGGTTTGCCCATATTCATCCCCTGCAGGAAGAAAGCTCTGTCCAGGGTGCATTGGAGCTGATGTATGACCTGCAGGAGCACTTGATTGAAATTACCGGAATGGATGAAGTGACGCTGCAGCCTGCTGCAGGTGCTCATGGGGAATGGACAGGATTGATGATGATCAGGGCCTTCCATGAAGCGAATGGGGATACAGGGAGGACCAAGGTCATCGTCCCTGACTCAGCGCATGGGACCAATCCCGCATCAGCAACGGTAGCCGGCTTTGAAACCGTCACCGTTAAATCGAATGAAAACGGCCTTGTGGACCTTGAGGATCTTCGCCGTGTAGTCGGTTCCGATACAGCTGCCCTGATGCTGACGAATCCGAACACGCTTGGACTGTTTGAAGAAAACATCCTTGAAATGGCAGAGATTGTCCATGGTGCCGGCGGCAAGCTTTATTATGACGGTGCCAACCTGAATGCGGTCCTTTCCAAAGCGCGGCCTGGAGATATGGGATTCGATGTTGTCCATCTGAATCTCCATAAAACATTCACAGGTCCTCACGGAGGGGGAGGGCCCGGCTCAGGTCCGGTCGGCGTCAAGAAAGACCTGATACCCTATTTGCCTAAACCGATCGTTGCTAAGCGCGGCGAGGAATTTGTCCTTGATTATGACCTCCCGCAATCGATTGGAAGGGTCAAACCGTATTATGGAAACTTCGGCATCAATGTTCGCGCTTATACTTATATTCGCACAATGGGGCCGGACGGCTTGAAAAATGTAACAGAATTCGCCGTCCTGAATGCGAATTATATGATGAGGCGCCTGGCGGAATACTATGATCTGCCATTCGACAGACACTGCAAGCATGAATTTGTACTCAGCGGAAAGCGCCAGAAAAAGCTTGGCGTCAGAACGCTTGACATTGCGAAGCGCCTGCTCGACTTCGGCTATCATCCGCCTACCATCTACTTCCCGCTGAATGTAGAGGAATGCATCATGATAGAGCCGACTGAAACCGAATCAAAAGAAACGCTGGACAGCTTCATTGAAGCAATGATCCAGATTGCCAAGGAAGCGGAGGAAAATCCGGAAATCGTGCAGGAAGCGCCGCATACAACGGTCATCGGCCGCCTGGATGAGACCCTGGCTGCAAGAAAACCGGTCCTCCGGTATAAGAAAGAAGCTTAAATCTGTAAAACATTGAGGGGCGAAGCACGGCAGGGGCTGTCATGCTTCGCCTTTCTTTTTAGATTGGAACGCCGCAGTTATGTGATGATTCATATGATTGCACAGAAAAAGGGTCCCGCCTTATGGCTGGACCCTTTTTTGCTCATGTATAGAAGGGATGTGCTTCCCTTATTTCTTCGCTTTGATTTTGCCTGACCATTTTTTGAAGCCGCCCTGCAGCTGGTGGAGATCTTTATAGCCTCTGCGGTATAAAAACTGGGCTGCACGTCCGCTGCGCATCCCGCTTTGGCAGTACAGATAAACAGGCTTGTCCGGACGGATTTCCTTCATGCGCATTTTCATCTGGGATAACGGGATATTTCGGGAACCAAGAATATGGCCGGCATCGAATTCATTCGGCTCCCGGACATCGATCAGCTGAGCCTTCCGGTAGCCTGCACGGAATTCATCCTCTGTCAGGGTCTTGACGACTTTGCGCTGATAGAGCCATGTAACGACAGAGTAGGTAACAAAACCCCCGATAATGATTAAAAGAATATAAAGTGTATCCAATGTGACTTCTCCTTTCACGTATAGCTACGCCAGCTTTTATTATATAAGCCGGCAGGTATGCGAGTAAAGGAATTCCTGCAAAATTCACGTATTTCTCACGTTTTCGGATTTGCTGGAGACAAAGCGGGCGAGACGGTAAATTGAAATATTAGGAAAGGGCTGTTTGCTTTGTTTTTTCCGCCCATTTTGATAGACTAGAGAACATGTGCAAGACTCATAACATGAAAAAGAGGGTTACATATGCTAAAAGAAACTTGGAGATTTATTGATTCGGGATATGGTTCCCCATCTTTCAATATGGCTTTGGATGAGGCACTCCTCGAGTGGAACAGCGAGGGAAAGATCCCGCCTGTCATCCGCTTCTACGGATGGGATCCGGCAACGCTTTCCATTGGCTATTTTCAAAAAGCGGAAAAGGAAATCGATATGGATGCAGTCAAAAAGCACGGGCTGGGGTTTGTCCGCCGTCCGACAGGCGGAAGGGGCGTCCTGCATGAACATGAGCTCACATACAGCGTCATCGTATCAGAGGACCATCCTGAAATGCCGAAAACAGTGACAGAGGCCTACCGGGTGATTTCTGAAGGAATCCTTAAGGGATTCCACAATCTTGGAATGGATGCCTATTTTGCTGTTCCGAAGACAGCCGAGGAAAGGGAGTCGCTGAAGAACCCGCGCTCTTCCGTCTGCTTTGATGCACCAAGCTGGTATGAGCTTGTTGTTGAGGGGAGAAAGGTTGCCGGAAGCGCCCAGACAAGGCAGAAGGGTGTTATCCTCCAGCATGGATCCATCCTGCTCGACCTTGATGAAGATAAGCTTTTCAGCCTGTTCAAGTATCCGAATGACCGTGTGAAGGAAAGGATGCAGAGAGCGTTCAAAAGCAAAGCAGTTGCCATCAACGAGCTGAGCCGGGACAAAGTTACGATTGCGCAGGCCAAGGAAGCCTTCAGAAAGGGCTTTGAAGAAGGTCTTGACATTCATCTTGAACCTTATGAGCTTTCCGCCGAAGAAATGGAATATGTGAACAAAATTGCAAAAGACCGATATGAAAACGATGAATGGAACTTTAAAAGATAAAAAGCGGCCCTGTCGCTTTTTTTCTGTTTGATACAGAAATTTAACATACCCAGATAATGAATATTTTTCCAAGGGGGCCGCTTCTAAAACGCAAGCCCCGAAATTTGCCGAAAATAATCGTTTACTGTCATTAATCGGACAATATCTCTTCTTATCTCTGAAATCTAGTTTTTTCTGCGTTTGACAAAATCAAATTGACTTGACCTATAATACAATATATAGTGGTGTCGAAAATATTTTATATACTATATATTGATTTTGGGGTTTTAGATATGATAACTTTAGGGTATTCAAAAAAACAAATAGAAGCTTGGCTTTCTATTATTAATAGAAAGATACATTGAAGGAGCTGTGTGTATGTCTGTCGTTCTAGGACAAAAAGCAAAAGTGAACATCGAACAATTAAACAAGGATATCCGCCTATTCCCCCAGGTGCATCCAATCACCCCTGATATGAAAATCTCCCATAAAGGGGTTTCCCGTCTGGTCATGCTGGACCGCTATACTTTCAAGGATACAGAAAAGATCACTCTGGCGAACGGGGACTTCGTTGTCCTGACTGTCAAAGAAGATCCCAAATTCCCTGCCCGCGGCCTCGGCTTCATTCAGGAGATTGACTGGGAGAACAAGACAGCCAGAGTATTGGTGGATGAAGAATTCCGCGGTGTACTGGATAATCCGGACGAACCTGTGATTACGAAATCGCTGGATGTGATCGAGAAGCCGCTTGAAATCTATTATGAGCAGATTGCAAAGCGCAATGCGACAGGCCTGGCATCTGCAGAGGCAACAGAAGAGAAGCGGAAAGAATGGTTCGGGAAATTTTACCACGAGCTTGTGAGCCTGAACTTCATCCCTGCCGGAAGGGTGCTTTACGGTGCTGGCGCGGATACGGATGTTACTTACTTTAACTGCTATGTCATGCCGTTTGTACAGGATTCCCGGGAAGGGATTTCTGAGCATCGCAAGCAGGTAATGGAAATCATGAGCAGGGGCGGCGGCGTCGGAACAAACGGATCGACCTTAAGGCCGCGCAACACACTGGCCCGCGGAGTGAACGGCAAATCTTCCGGTTCGGTTTCATGGCTTGATGACATCGCGAAACTGACTCATTTGGTTGAACAGGGCGGTTCAAGGAGAGGTGCGCAAATGATCATGCTCACCGACTGGCATCCTGATATCATCGAATTCATCATCTCAAAAATGCAAAACCCGCGCATCCTCCGTTTCCTGCTGGAAAACACGCAGGATGAAACAATCAAGCGCTATGCCAGCGAAAAGCTGAAGTTCACTCCGCTGACTGAGCAGGAGACCAATATGTATCAGGGAATCATCAACTATAAGCAAATCCCCGGTCTTGGCGGCTTCAACGAGAAAATCATCAAGGATGCGGAAAATAAGCTTGCTGCCGGAGGCAATTATACTGTCCATAATCCGGAGTTCCTGACGGGCGCCAATATCTCCGTGTGCCTGACAAAGGATTTCATGGATGCAGTTGAAAAAGATGCAGAGTATGAGCTGCGCTTCCCTGATGTGGAGTCATATGATGCCGAAACGATGAAGATCTACAATGAAGAATGGCATAAAATCGGCGATGTCCGCGAATGGGAAAAGCTGGGCCATAAAGTGCGCATATACCGCAAAATCAAGGCAAAAGAGCTTTGGAACCTGATCAATATCTGTGCGACCTATTCAGCAGAGCCAGGCATTTTCTTCATCGACAATGCGAATGATATGACAAATGCACAAGCCTACGGACAGAAGGTAGTAGCGACAAACCCTTGCGGAGAGCAGCCGCTGGCGCCTTACTCTGTCTGCAATCTTGCCGCTGTCAATCTTGCTGAAATGGCTGACAAGGAAAACAAAACCGTCGACTTTGAAAAGCTGGCCCGCACTGTTGAAGTTGGCGTCCGCATGCAGGATAACGTCATTGACGCGACACCATACTTCCTTGAAGAAAACAAAAAGCAGGCTCTGGGAGAGCGCCGTGTCGGACTTGGCGTAATGGGACTGCATGATCTGCTGATTTACTGTGAGACAGAATACGGTTCAGAAAAAGGCAATGAACTGATCGACAAAGTATTTGAAACGATTGCTGTAACCGCATATAAAGCTTCTGTTGAGCTGGCAGGCGAAAAAGGCAGCTTCCCGTTCCTTACAGGGGCAACGGATGAAGAAACAAAAAGGCTCCGCCAGAACTTCACAGAAACCGGGTTTATGCAGAAAATGCCAGAAGATGTGAGACAGTCCATCCTTGAAAAAGGAATCCGCAATTCCCACCTGCTTACTGTTGCACCGACAGGATCCACAGGTACCATGGTCGGGGTTTCAACAGGGCTTGAACCATACTTCTCCTTCTCCTATTTCAGGAGCGGCCGATTAGGGAAGTTCATTGAGGTGAAGGCAGATATCGTACAAGAGTATCTGGACCGCAACCCTGATGCAGATCCTGAGAACCTTCCGGAATGGTTTATTTCCGCTATGGAGCTTTCCCCTGAGGCGCATGCTGATGTTCAATGTGTCATCCAGCGCTGGATTGACAGTTCTATTAGCAAGACGGTCAATGCACCGAAGGGCTACAGCGTTGAACAGGTGGAAGGTGTGTATGAACGCCTGTACCGCGGCGGAGCGAAAGGCGGAACAGTATACGTCGATGGTTCCCGCGACTCGCAGGTCCTTACACTGAAAGCGGAAGAAAACACCTTCGATGAGGAAGAAACGAAAGAAGAAAAGCCGAAGCAGCGTGTTGTGCTGGTTGACACAATCAGTGACCTCAGATCGACAGATGTAACCATCGGCTCTGAAGTAGGCAACACCTGCCCGGTATGCCGCCAGGGAAAGGTAAAAGAAATCGGCGGCTGCAATACCTGCACAAACTGCAATGCCCAATTGAAATGCGGCTTGTAAAATTTTCATAAACAGTAAAAAGAGGATGGAAAAATTTTTCCGTCCTCTTTTTTTCGGTTTTGCCCCAATAATGCTCATACTACAAAAAAGTGCCGGCGACATGCCTGAGCCAAGCAAACATAGAAACGGGGTTATAAAGATGAAACCATTCATGCCGCAGCTTGTATATATAGAACCGAAAGCGCTTGAATATCCTTTGGGAAAGGAGCTGAAGGAAAAATTTGAGGAGCTTGGCATCGAAATCCGCGAAACCACTTCCCACAACCAGGTGCGCGGCATCCCGGGGAATAATGAGCTTCAGCAGTACCGGAATGCAAAATCCACACTCGTGGTAGGCATCAGGAGAACGCTCAAATTCGATACGTCCAAGCCGTCAGCCGAGTATGCCATCCCGCTTGCAACAGGATGCATGGGGCATTGCCATTACTGCTATCTGCAGACAACCCTTGGGAGCAAGCCGTATATCCGCACTTATGTAAACCTTGAGGATATCTTTGCCCAGGCTGAAAAATATATGGAGGAGCGGGCACCTGAAGTCACCCGATTTGAGGCTGCCTGTACCTCGGATATTGTAGGGCTTGACCATTTGACGCACTCATTGAAAAAGACGATTGAATTCATCGGCGGGACAGAGTATGGAAGACTCCGCTTTGTGACTAAGTACCACCATGTCGACCATCTGCTTGATGCCAAGCATAACGGCAAGACAAGATTTCGCTTCAGCGTCAATTCACGATATGTAATCAAGAATTTTGAACCGGGCACCTCCACTTTCGACGAACGGCTCGAAGCGGCCAGGAAGGTTGCAGGGGCGGGATATCCTTTAGGCTTTATCGTAGCGCCAATCTATCTTCATGAAAACTGGAAAGAAGGATATTATGAGCTTTTTGAAAGGCTGAAGCAGTCGCTTGATGGCATAGAGCTTAAAGACCTTACCTTTGAACTCATTCAGCACCGTTTCACCAAGCCTGCCAAAAAGGTCATAGAGAAACGCTATCCGAAAACAAAGCTTGAAATGGATGAAGAAAAGCGGAAATATAAGTGGGGCCGCTACGGAATAGGAAAATATGTATACCAGAACGATGAAGCAAAGGAAATGGAAGAAACCATCCGAAGTTATGTCCATTCCTTTTTTCCGGAAGCAGAAGTCCAGTATTTTACGTAACCTGATATTTTGTCATGAATAATTAATTTGTCCGCCGTACTATTTTTGCAGCTGCCCGATTAAAGATGTATCAAGCAGGTATCATCGACGGGAGTGGCTTGCATGTATATAGACGGCGTTTTTTCGGGCGGCGGCATTAAAGGCTTTGCGCTGATCGGTGCTTTGGAGGTCATTGAGCAGAAAGGATTCCGTTTTGAAAGAGTGGCCGGCACGAGCGCGGGCTCCATTGTGGCCGGACTGTCTGCTGCAGGATACACAAGCAGAGAAATGTTCGATCTGATGAATGAACTTGATTTGAAAAAGCTGCTGGATGCCAGGAGGACGCTGCTGCCATTTTCGGCAGCTAAGTGGCTGCTCTTGTATTGGCGGCTTGGATTGTACAAGGGGAACGAGCTGGAAAAGTGGATTGCAGAAAAGCTCGCTGCAAGGGGGATCCGCACATTTGGCGACCTCGCACCCCAGAAGCTTAGAGTCATTGCATCAGATCTGACCAACGGCCGGCTTGTCGTCTTACCGGATGATTTAATGAGCTACGGGGTCGACCCTGGCCGATTCTCCGTTGCGAAGGCTATCCGGATGAGCTGCAGCCTGCCTTATTTTTTTGAACCGGTCAAACTGAAGTCTTATGAAGGAGAAACAAGTCTCTTAGTCGATGGGGGAGTGCTGAGCAATTTTCCGATGTGGCTCTTTGACAAGGAAAATGTCAAAAAGCTCCGGCCAGTCCTTGGGATCAAGCTGAGCCATGATGTCTTGAACAGGGAGAAAAATAAAATCAATAATGCGATCCAGCTCTATGAGGCGCTCTTTGAAACAATGAAGGATGCCCATGATGCACGCTATATTTCCCGGAAGCATGCAAAGAATATCATTTTTGTTCCGACAGAGGGCATCGTCTCTACAGAATTTGGCCTTACCGCTGAAAGAAAAGAAGAGCTGCTGGAGCTCGGGAGGCGGTCAGCGGGGAAGTTTTTTTCCCAATGGACCTATTGAGGAGGGAATTAAAAAGGTTCTACGTCAAATGTTGGGGTGAGGTCCAAAGGGCTTCACCCTTATCCAATATGCACACCCAACTTTTTATACTTATGAGTTAATAAGATTTTGGCCCGAAAACGCTTAAAGCTTCTAAAGCCAAATGCGTTTCGTTTCATGACTTTCGTTAAGTTATTGAGGCCTTCTAAAAAGCCATTCGAATAGTTATAGCTAAAGCTATTTAGTATTTCGATTTGCCAGTTTTTTATGGTCTTGGCAGCTTTCATGAACTCAGGAATGCCCGCCTGGGCAACGTCCTCGTAAAAATTATAGAGTGACTCTTTAGTTAGGAGGATCTTTTCCTCACCATTCAGCTTTGCCTCGTCAAACCATCGACAAAACTGCTCTTTTAATTCATATGCCACCTTTAATTCAGGGGACATATTTAGGTACCTGCGAAGAAGCCATTTGTCTTCTTCCGTCAGCTTATCTGACCTCTTATAGAATACATGACGACCCCTCTTGCATTTCTTCCGGTCATAATCATGCCATTCCGTTTGAACTCTT
>NZ_VTER01000023.1:0-30948 GCF_008180445.1 Bacillus infantis | reverse complement strand
TCATCGACTCCGGGAAGCCGTTTGTTTCTTGCCTTTATCGAAACAGACGGTGTTGCCTTCTGTACTCCTGAACACATCGGCCTTCCAATTGTGCACGAATTTCGGAGCTCAATCCCTTCAACCATACGGCTTACGGCCCATTACCTCGCTGTCTACGCTTAAAGGCAAAGTGTTGCCACTTGCCCTCCAAGACTCGCTACAAGTGAATGGCTAGTTCTTTCTCGACGGGAATCCCACCCGTTATATGTTATGACCTATGCTCGGTCGCTCCAGGAGTCTACGTGCCTTCCACTCCAATCAACAAAGTTTTAAAAAAAATTGGGTCAAGGTTGCAGTCTGCTTATATTTATTGGTAAAACGTTTATGTTAAAAACTAAAAAAGTGAAGCGGGAAAGCACCGCAGCAGATACCGACTTGCCGGCTTGGGAGTACCCTCCGACCGCCAATTTTGATGCACTTGCCGAGCGGAAGGCTGTTGCCCTTCAAAGCTGTCCTTCCACCATTTCAATGCTCCTTTTCACCACATCATCCTTCATGATGAAGCTGAAGCGGCTGTCCATCCTCTCCGCCATCAAATCCCCTTTAAATAGAACCGGTCCATCCGTCTCCATATAAGAATCCTTTTTCTCCAGCTCTGCTGCATGCCCCCAGTAAATGGCCTTTACAAAGGACAGGCCATCCAGAGTTACCTCATATTCTCCAATTAAATGCAGGTCATCAAGCAGGGCTCCTGTCTCTTCCCGGACCTCTCTCCTTGCTGCCTCTTCAATCGTTTCTCCCGCTTCACATTTTCCGCCCGGGAACTCCCAGCCCCTCTCCTGGTGATCCGTCAGAAGCCAGCTATCTTCATACCGGCATATGACAAGGACATGCTTTGCTTTTTCAAGGAAGGATCCCTTCTGGAAAGACAGTCTGACAGTCCCCCCATTGTAATCTTTGAAAACTTCCATTCAAGTCCACTCCTGTTTTCCTTTTTCTCTATTATAGAAGAAGCTTTCAGCATGAAACCACTTTCGCAGCGCATACAGGTAAATTTTTCATATAAAAACAGATTAAGCTCTTCCTAAATAGGGAAAGGACCTGTGAATCCATACAATTTTCCTATGAAACTCGCAGTGGATACATAAATACCCCTGAATAGGGCGTGTCATAAAGGGAGGGAGCGTAATCAAGATATCTATATTTAGGATTAAAGGACCATTTTAGGCCATTTTCGAAACTTTTCGGCAAAACTTCCGTAAAAAAGATAACAAATACTAACAGAGGAGTGTATATCTTGAAAAAAATTCTATCATTAGCAGCTAGCCTCATCCTTCTATTCATGCTGGCAGCATGCAACCAGACGGCTGCCCCTGTCAGTGAGGGCAATAACACAGAAGAAAATGGCACGGCTGCAGAAAATGGCGAAATAGCAGAGAATGAATCTGACCTTACGCTAGAGGAAGTCTTGAATAAAACGACAGAGGCTTCAGAAAACCTAAATAGCTTTTCGGTCGATATGACAATGGATCAGATGATCAGCGCCGGCCAGGAGGAAGAAAACATGAATATCAGCTCTGATATCCAGATGGATGTCGTTACAGAGCCAATGGCCTTTTACCAAAAAACGGCCATGTCCCAGGACCAGTCAGGTGAAACTTATGAAACTGAAAGCTATTTTACTGAAGAAGGCATGTTCATGTATGACCCTGCTGGAGAAACATGGATGAAGTTTCCTAAAGAAATGTCAGACCAGCTGATCCAAATGTCCGGACAGCAGACAAATCCGGCTGAAGAATTAAAAAAGCTGCAGGAATTTACAGATGACTTCACATTTGAACAGGACGACAATCATTTCATTCTCAAACTGAAAGCATCAGGGGAAAAATTCACTGAACTCATGAAAGAAACAATGGCGGACACACTGCCGCCAGAGATGGCTGCCGATGAAGAAGTATTCAACAACATGAAGATTGAAAACGTCGAGTACACCATCCTCGTCGATAAGGAAAATTTCTATCCTTCAGCACTGAATATGGATATGACTATGGAAATGGCAGTTGAAGGGCAGACAGTCTCACTCAATCAAAAAATCGAGGGCAAATACTCAGACTACAACGAGGTAAAAGAAATCACAATCCCTCAGGAAGTTTTGGACACAGCAGTTGAAATGGAGATTTAAAATAGCAAACATAATTGGGGCGGGGAAAGTTTCCTTGCCCCTTTTTTATACTCTTGATGCAAGGATAGATATGTCTGGAACAGGCCAACAGCTTATCTAATAAATTGGTTGGGGGTACGAATGACATAATGTTCTGTCTAAATCCTATCGGTGTAAAAGTTGAGATACGCCTGTTGATTGGAGTGGAAGGCACGCAGACTCCTCATAAAATGCATGCGCATTTTTCTCGTGCGATGAAACATCAAGGAAGAGGATTCAACGTCCTGCGGGATTGCAGCGGCAATGCTGAGACCCCACAGCGCGCAGCGCGAGGAGGCTCAGCGTCGCCCCGCGGAAAGCGGAGTGCCTGGAACGCAAATCAACAGCCCGAATAGTGGCAGAAACCCCGCTTTTTTAACTTCTTTTGCCCAGAATACCCATCTCATCAATATGCTTCCTGGCTTCTTCATCCCCAAGCTCATAAATCATTTTGTATGCCCCGGCCAGGCCTTCATCGTAGGCATCATTCTCCCGGTCATAATGATACTGGACATACGGAACATGGGCACGGAAGAAATTCTGCCAGTCAGTTGAGTGGTTCTGGTCAAAATACTCCCTAAGCCTAGTGATCTCTTCGTCATTGGCCTCTATTTTAAAATTCCAGGGCGAACTGTCCGGGCTCTGGGATATTTCTCCGCTGGCAACGCTTATATAATACACTTTCCTATTTTCCATCCTGGTCATCCCCTTTTGATTTCCTTCTTATCTTTGTTTCCCTCAAGGAAGGCAATTTTATTCTCGGGGAATACTTTTCATAATCGAGGGTATTTACTAAATATAATATAGAAAGACTGGCGGGCAGGATTTTTCCTGGCCGCCGCGAATATACATTAGCAATCCATCTTGAGGAGGTGTACCATATGAAAATTGTTGACGAGCTCTACGAATTGTACCGTGGAAAGCTGACAGGGGATGAGGAAGACATTGATATGCTTGCATTCGCTTTTCTTGAGGAAATGAGCTATGATGACCTTCTTTCTCTCCTGAAGGAAATGGATAAACAAGAGCTTTACAGCCTGATGGGCCTTTATTTAATCGAAAGCCTGAAGGGCAAATTCGCCAATGAGGACTACGGCCAGGAAAGACATCCGATTTTTCCTCAGCGGAATATTCATTAAATTGATACATAAATAGAGAAAGGAAAAGCCAGCATCATATATCCAGGCTGCTCCTTTCTCTTCTTTTTTTTGCATACCAAAAAAGCATCCGGCAGCTGCCGGATGCTTTTATACTTATCCTAAGAATGCTTTGAACATCCAAATATGCTTTTTCAATCCCTGCTTCACAGACAGCAGCATATCCGCTGTGCCCTCATCATTCGCCTCTTCAGCAATTTCGATGGCACTTTGCAGTTCATCTTCCATCTTGATGAAATCATTGCAGATGCTCCTGACCATATCCTCTTCTTTTTCAGAGCCTGACGCTTCTTCAACAGAAGCCATTTCAAGGCATTCCCTCATTGTAGCAACAGGGCTGCCTTCCAGGGCAAGCACCCTTTCAGCAAGAACATCGATATGTTCATTCGCCTCGTTGTACAGCTCCTCAAACTTTTCATGAAGGGTAAAAAAGTGGCGGCCCTTTATGTACCAGTGGTAATTATGGAGCTTTACATATAATACCGTCCAATTGGCCACCTGTTTATTAACTGTTTGTACTAATTGATTTGACATACTATCAACCTCCCTTCTTTATAGTACCCACCCTCCGTTTTTTAAAAACATGCTGCTGCTTTTTTTATGTTAACCCACCAGGCCAATGTTTCATGATAAAATACGAATATTGGAAAACCCGCGATTATCAGGCAATTTAAAGGGAAAAATACAGAAGCATGTGGGCAGCTGTTCTTCCCGTCTATGCAAAAGGAGGGAAATCATGTATATCATTTTAATCATCAGCATCATTATTGTTTTAGTCGTACTGCTCCTGAGCGTGGTCACAACCTCCAAGGCTTATACTTATAAACATACCGTCGATCCAATTGAGAACAACCCCCACCTGAACAATGAAGAGGGGGAAAATACAGAAGCAGAGCAAACAGAGACAGAAAAAAAGGCTTAAACACCTATTCTACATTACCATTTGAAACGGTGCATAAGCGGCCGGCACAATCCTATTATTGATGCCGGCCGTCGGAATGCTGGATGCAAGCGGTTTTGCCTTAGCAGGGAGAGTGTTTTTTCATGGATGTTTATTCGATATTTATCAGTCTGATTTTTGTGCTGAATGTGATTTTTGCCATCATCGTTATTTTCCTGGAGCGGAGGGACGCAGGAGGCACCTGGGCGTGGCTGATGGTCTTATTTTTCATACCGATTCTTGGTTTCATCATGTATTTCCTGTTTGGCCAAAACCTTGCACGAAGGAAGATGTTTCAATGGGAGGACCGGGAAAAGGTCGGCATAGATGAAATGATCAAACAGCAGATTCAATCAATTAAAAATCAATTGTTTTCCTTCCGCAATGAAACCATCAGGGACAGCCATGATTTGATTTATATGCATCTGATCAATAATGACGCTGTCCTTACCCAGGATAATGAGGTTGAGATATTTACCGACGGAAGGAAGAAATTCGATTCTTTAATCGCTGATATAAAATCGGCACAAGATCATATCCATCTGCAGTATTATATTTTTAAAAAGGACAACCTCGGCAAAGGACTTGTTTCCCTTTTAACCGAAAAAGCAAAAGAAGGGGTAAAGGTCAGGGTCCTGTATGATGAATTGGGCTCTAGAGGCGTGACTAAACGTTTCTTCAGGGAGCTGCGTGCAGCCGGAGGGGAAGTGGAGGCTTTCTTCCCGTCAAGGCTCCATTTCATCAATATCAGGGTCAATTACCGCAACCACCGGAAGCTTGCCATCATAGATGGCCAGATTGGCTATGTGGGAGGCTTTAATGTCGGAGATGAGTATTTGGGATTGGATCCTTCCTTCGGATATTGGAGGGATACCCACCTGAGGATTACCGGAGAGGCTGTCCACGCCATCCAGACAAGATTCATCCTAGACTGGAATCAGGCTTCACACCGCCATGATATCCATTATCATACCCGGTATTTTCCGGAAAGCACCGGCAGCGGGAATATCGGGATCCAAATCGTCAACAGCGGTCCTGACTCAGAATGGGAACAGATCAAAAATGGCTATATAAAAATGATCAGCTCGGCTAAGGAAAGCATCATGATCCAGACGCCGTACTTCATCCCTGATGCGAGCCTGCTTGATGCACTTAGGATTGCTTCACTTTCTGGGGTAAAAGTAAAAATCATGATCCCGAATAAGCCTGACCATATGTTTGTCTATTGGGCAACTTACTCATACATCGGGGAAATGCTGAAAACCGGAGCAGAAATTTATATTTATGATAATGGTTTCATTCACGCCAAAACCATTGTTGTCGATGAAAAGATTTCCTCCGTCGGTACAGCCAACATTGATGTAAGAAGCTTCCGGCTGAATTTTGAGGTCAATGCCTTTATATATGATAAAGAAGTATCCGGCCAGCTTGCCGGCAAATTCCGCAATGACATTGAACTTTCCAGCCTGATGGATGCAGAGCGCTACAGCAAAAGAAGTTTTTACATCCGCCTTAAAGAATCCATATCGAGGCTGCTGTCGCCCATTTTATAAAAAGCTGAAATCAAAAAAACCGGCATTATGCCGGTTTTTTTTTACGTCCTGTGTTCTATTAAGCAAATACTTGCTTTAAATCTTCCTTGCTTTGATCCAGCCAGAAGCGCATCAGACGCTTTGCCCCTTCAAGGTCATGAAGCTTTGCCTGGCCGCACTGTTTTTCATTTGCAGCTGGAATTTCCGTAATTTCAACAGCATCCTTTAATGTGTCTTCAAGCAAATCAATGATTTCTTCCACTGTCGGCTCGCCGCTGACAACAAGATAGTAGCCAGTCTGGCAGCCCATTGGGGAAATATCAATAATATCGAAATGGTCATATTTCTCTGCATGGGTACGGATATTAAAAGCAAGCAGATGTTCAAGCGTATGGATGGTGTCCGGCTTCATCGCCTGCTTGTTAGGCTGGCAAAAGCGGATATCGAATTTATTAACTACTCCGTCACTTCCCACTTTGTGGACACCGCAATGTCTTACATATGGAGCTTTAACGGCATTATGATCTAATTCAAAGCTTTCTACTGAAGGCATATAATCACTCCTTATAAGTCTTAATTTCAATTATAACGTAAAAGCCGACTATTTTCATCAAATTAATATAGAATAAGTTTTCCAGTCCATTACCAGCATAACTATGCATGCAGATGGACTCTTATGACTCAATAACAGTATAATCAATAATGATGCCAGTACATGTTGAAAGGATGAGGCAGAACATGCTCCAAAAGATGATGATCGGACTGATCCGTTTTTATCAGATTGCCATTTCACCCCTTAAGCCGCCGTCCTGCCGTTTTTACCCGACCTGCTCCCATTATGGCCTGGAGGCCGTCAAAAGGTTTGGCCCCTTTAAAGGAGGCTGGCTTGCAGTGCGCAGAATAACAAAATGCCACCCATTCAATCCTGGAGGCTTTGATCCTGTTCCTGAGAAAAAAGAGAAATGACTATTGCCCGTACCCGTCAACCACCAGGTCCAGCTTTCCTGTTTCCGGATTGATGACAAGGCCATGGACCGGTACATCCTTCGGCATGAGCGGGTGCTTTTTGATCATATCGGCGCTGTGGGCGACACTTTCGCTTACACTGTTGAAGCCTTTAAGGAACTCCTCCACATTGATCCCTGAATACGCCAGTGTTTCGAAGGCCTGCTCGTCCACGCCTCTCTTCTTCATTTCTTCAATCACAAGCTCCGGCTTGATGGCGCTCATCCCGCAGTCATGATGGCCGATGACGAAAACTTCGTCCGCCTGCAGCTGATAAACAGCCACCAGGATGCTTCGCATAATGCTGCCAAACGGATGGGCCACAAGCGCACCTGCATTCTTGATGATTTTGACATCCCCATTAGCGACATTGATGGCTTTTGGCAATAATTCAAGCAGCCTTGTGTCCATACATGTCAGGATCACCATCCGTTTATCGGGAAACTTTGTTGTTGCAAACTCCTCGTAACGCTTATTTTCAACGAAATCCTTATTATGGTCTAATATTTGCTGTAATAGTTTCATAATATCCTCCTGTAGGCTTTATAATGATTCACTACCTTCTAGCATACATAATCCCGTTCTCTTAGACAAAATTTTTCCCTTGCTTTTCACAGAAAAATTTTGTAAGATTACTTAGTAAAATCGTAACGATTACGTATTATATAATCAGCATTAAAATCATATGATCAAGTATCACAATCAAATCGAAATAAATACGGTTTACTTATGAAAGGCGGTTATTATGAGAAAGTTAATCATGCTCCTCACCCTATTGCTGCCGGTCAGCCTTTTTCTGGCAGGCTGCGGGGACGGCAATGCAGACCAGGCGGAGAAAAAGACAAAAGATCAGCTGAATGTGTATACAACGGTATATCCGCTCCAATATTTTGCGGAAAGAATTGGCGGCAGCTATGTAAATGCCCAAACCATCTATCCTCCGGGAGCTGACGAGCACACATTTGAACCTTCGCAAAAGGATATGATGGCCCTTGCCGATTCAGATCTGTTCATTTACATCGGCCTTGGCCTTGAAGGATTTGTCAGCAAAGCCGAAGGCACCCTCGAGAATGAGAATGTAACTTTGCTGGCTGCAGGGGAAAATATTGATATGGCCGGTACAGAAGATGGACACTCCCATGAGGAAGGAACAGAAGAGGAAGCCCATGAAGAAAACGGGCACAGCCATGAAGAAGACGGACACAGCCATGAAGGTGATGGACACAATCATGGCGATATTGATCCTCACGTCTGGCTTGATCCGCTTTATGCTGCCGATCTGGCTGAAGCTATTAAAGACCAGCTGGCAGAGAAAATGCCGGAGCACCAAAAGGAATTTGAAGAAAATTACCAAAAGCTTGCCGCTGAACTGGATTCCCTCCACCATGAATTTGATGAAACTATAGATTCTGCAGAACATAAAGAAATCATAGTCTCCCATGCAGCATACGGATACTGGGAGAAAAGATATGGTTTAGAGCAAATCAGTGTCTCAGGTCTCTCCACATCCAATGAACCGACACAGAAGGAATTGGAGAACATTATCAAAACAGCCAGGGAGCACGGATTGAATTATATCTTTTTTGAACAGAATGTAAGCTCAAAACTGACGGAAATCGTCCAGAATGAAGTTGGCGCCAAATCGCTGCAGCTTCATAATTTGTCTGTGCTGACAGATGAAAATATCGATAATAAAGAAACCTACTTTACCCTGATGGAAAACAACCTGAAAGGGATAGAGAAAGCCTTGAATAATTAAGGATACAGCAGCAGGATATATTCCTGCTGCTTTTTTATATGAGCAAAATTCACCTGTCATTTTTCTTTCTGTTTTCAAGGAAATGTTTACATATTCCAGAATGAATCGCAGACACTATGTAAATGGAAGAATTGGCGAAAGGAAGATAGATATGAATGACTTGGTAATTGCGCGCTCTCTGTTTGGGACAACAATGGGTTTCCATATTATTTTCGCGACAATCGGCGTTGGGCTTCCGCTGATGATGCTGACGGCAGAACTTATTTATCAGAAAACAAAGGATCATGACTATGTCATTATGGCGAAGCGCTGGACAAAAGCCTTTGCTGTCCTCCTCGGAGTCGGCATTCCGACAGGAACCATTGCGGGCGTTCAGCTTTCACTGCTTTGGCCGGGCTTTATGGAAGTGATTGGGCGGGTAATGGCCCTTCCATTCCAGATTGAAATTTATGCCTTTTTCATTGAAGCATTGTTTATGTCCATTTATGTCTATGCCGCGGAACGGATCCCTCCGTGGATGAGGATTTCGAGCCTTGTCCTTGTTGCACTCGGTGCATTTGCTTCTGCTGTCCTGATAACAAATGTCCATGCCTTTGAAGGGACACCGCAGGGCTTCAGGATTGAAAACGGTGAAATTGTAGACATTGATCCCTGGGCAGCCTTCTTCAATCCAAGCTTTCTCGTGACAGCAGGCCATGTGGCTGTTTCTGCCTATACAACAGGCGCCTTTGTAGTCGCGTCTGTGGCTGCTTTTAAGATGCTGCGCAATAAATTCGGGACAAGGGTATATGATTTTCATAAAAAGGCACTCATGCTGAGCCTGATTGTCGGCGGCATTTTCTCATTGCTGACTGCCTTGAACGGCCATGCTTCGGCTCAGTATCTCCATGAGTACCAGCCGGAAAAACTCGCTGCCGCGGAAGGGCTTTTTGAAACCCAGTCGCACGCCCCGCTTGCAGTCGGAGGCTTTACCGACCGGGAGACACAAGAGGTAAAGTGGGGCATTGAAATACCTTGGGCCCTCAGCTTTCTGGCAGGCAACAGCTTTGACACAGTGGTCATCGGCCTGAACGATTTTCCGGAAGAACTGTGGCCGCCGCTTTTTGTCCATACGCTCTTCAATGGGATGGTGGCCATAGGCAGCCTGCTGATCCTCCTTTCCTTTGCAGGGTTTGTCTGGAATAAACTCTTAAAAAAAGACAGGTTCCCAAAAATATTTATGTGGGCGTTTGTGCTGTCAGGCCCTGCCGCTGTCCTCGGGATTGAATTCGGCTGGATTTTCGCCTGTACAGGCAGGCAGCCCTGGACAATTTACCGGGTCCTGTCAACTGAAGATTCGGTAACGACGGCCGGGAACCTTGGAATCTTATTTGTCCTTTTTGCTGCCGTTTATGTCATTCTCGGACTGACGGTTGTTCTGGTGCTTCTGTATTATTTTAAAAGAAATACGGTACTCGACGATATCAACCGGACAAAGGAAAAGGGAGTCCCGCTGTACGGCTCCAATACATAAGGGGTGAGTAGCATGTCAGATGCTCTATTAGCCATCACTATCCTGTGGGGATTTGTATTCATCTATGCTGTAATGGCAACGATGGATTTCGGCGCCGGCTTTTGGTCGATGGTCTATCTGAAGAGGACCAAAACAAAGGCGACTAATATCGCTAACCGCTATCTGTCCCCGACATGGGAAGTGACGAACACTTTCATTGTGGCGCTTGTCGTTGCGATCTACAGCTTGTTTCCAGGAGCGGCGTACACATTGGGCACTGTACTGCTCGTGCCTGGCAGCATGATTCTTTTACTGCTTGCCATTCGAAGTGCGTTTCTTGTGTTCTCAAACATTGCAAGTGAATACAAAACACCGCTCACCATCATATCCGGCATATGCGGAATTCTCATTCCAGGCCTTTTGATCAGTGTGCTGCCAATCACACATGGTGATTATATAGACTTTTCAAATGGCGGCCAGTCACTCAATCTGGGAAAGCTGTTCACTAGCCAAAACGAGTATGCCTTTTTCGGCTTTGCCGTCAGCAGCACTCTGTTTCTTTCTTCTCTTCTTCTGGCCGATTATTCCAAGGCAGCGGATGAAATGGATGCTTACTATGTTTATCGCCGGGATGCCCTGATGATCGGGCCCGTATCGCTCTTAATGGGTGTTGTCATTATGCATACCCTCAGCCTTGAAGCTGCCTGGCTCTATAATAAAATGATCGAGGATATGCCCATTCTGATGCTGTCAGCAGGTTTATTTCTCCTGGGAATCCTGGCGCTGCTCCTGCCTTCTTTCACTAAAAAAGGGACTAAGGGAATCCCAAGGCTTGCTGTCATCGCTGTCACACTTCAATATTTGGCAGCCAGTTTTGTTTACGGAAAGGCACATCTCCCATACATGGTCTATCCTGAGGTCACCATTGAATCAGGGTTTACAGACCCCAATTCGTTCAGGGCCGTGTTTGCCACCTATATTGCAGGCTTTGCCATTCTTTTCCCTGGTTTTGTCTACTTCTGGAGCCTGTTCATGAAAGACAAGCGCTACCTGAGGCAAAAGGGCAGCAAACAGCCGAATTAAAGCTTCCCTTTTTCTGTCACGTATTCCCGCCCGCTGGGCAGTGAAAGCTAATGCTGTATCAAATACTTTAAGGAGTGGATACAGATGGCACAGGATGTACTATGTGAAGTAAACAACTGCACCTACTGGAAAAAAGGGAATAACTGCGGCGCCGACCAGATTTATGTTGTCAGCCATCATGGCGAGCAGGCCGAGAACAGCCATGAAACGGACTGCAAAACCTTCAAGCCGCATGAATAGGAAATGTAAAAATCCAAGCCAGGAAATTTTTCCTGGCCTGGCTTTTAAATAGTCCATTCTCCTGTAACCAGCGCAGACAATTTCAGCTTGCCTTCTGCATCTTGCTGAAATACCAAGTACAGACTCCTCCAATCCATCCCTCCATATTTTTCTGTACCATTCTGATAAAACTCTACCGTTTTCGAATCAGGAAAGACTTCGTTAATATTATTCTTCGTGTTGCCTCTCTGCTGCACATCATCCAATATGACCTGATCCGGCTCAGTAAATCCTTTATAACGGTCAAAATAAGACTGTGGCACCGACCGGATAGGCTTGCCGCTTCCATCATGGTATCCCCACAAATATTCTTTTTCAATGCTGCTTAGATTCTCCATCTCTTCCTTAGACAAGACGACTGCATCGCTTTCAATAAATTCGTATGGCGAAATCACCAGACCCTTCTCTTTAGAGACATATTCTGAGATTGCGCCGTAGTCTTCATTTTCCAGCGCCTTCACAATGCTCTTTGCCAGTTCTTCTGCTGATTCTTCACCTGCCTCTTCATTTTCATCAGGCCCTTCAACTTGATTCTCATTTCCGCCCTCCGGCTGGCTCTGTTCATTTCCATTCCCAGGACTGCCAGTTTGTTCTTGCACGTTATCTGCTTCATCTGCTGGATCCGTGCCATCCCCTGCCTGGCCATCTGAACATCCGGCTAATAGGGCAGCAAGAAGAACAGCAGCAGTTAGTTTTTGAACCATAGACTAATCTCCTTTCTGTTATCTATAGTATTCTCATTCACTATGCCGGATTATGGTAAACATGAGGAATAGAAGGGGAATTGGGAAAGGTATTAAGTGAATGTTTCTTTATATTTAAAACAGACACTGCTATTGAGCAAGTGCCTGTTTTTTGAGGTCTAAACTAGTGACACAGCTTCTTTCATCAATGTCACTTCCGCAAGCCTGCGCCTGTTTATTTCAAAGCCTATTCCCGGCCCCTCAGGAACATTTATAAAACCATCCTCCACAGTGACCCCGGGCGTGATGATATCCTGTTCCCAATAGCGCCCAGAGCCTGATATGTCCCCTGGTATCTCAAAACCCGGCAGTGAAGCGAGAGCGATATTATGGGCCCTTGAAACGCCGAATTCAATCATGCCCCCGCACCATACCTGAATTCCATTCTGGAGGCAATAATCATGGATCCTTTTTGACTCTGATAACCCGCCAACCCGCCCGGCTTTAATATTGATCACTTTACAGCTGCCAAGCTCTGCTGCCTGCCTTGCATCCCTCAAAGAGACAATGCTTTCATCCAGGCAGATCGGGGTGCTGATGCATTTTTGGAGGACACTATGGTCGATAATATCATCATGGGCAAGCGGCTGTTCGATCATCAGCAGCCTGAATTCATCGAGTGCCTTCAGCCTGTCTTTGTCTTTGAGCGTATAAGCGGAATTGGCATCGGCCATCAAGTCGATATACGGATATTCATTCCGGATGGCAGATAGCAGCGGCAAATCATTTTCCGGACTGATTTTCACCTTTATGCGCCTGTAGCCTTGCTGAAGGAATCCTTCAATCTGCAGAAGACTTTCCTCTACGGTTTTTGCACCCACAGCGACACCAGAGCCAATCATGCTTCTCGTTCCTCCCAGCAGAGAATGAAGCGGCTTTCCTTCCTGCTTGGCCTGGAGGTCCCATAACGCTGCCTCCAGGCCCGCCTTTGCCATCTGGTTTCGCCTGACAGAGCTGAACAGGATGTGAGCATCATGTGCCTTCAGGACGGGATTCTCCTTTAGCAAAGGAATGAGAAAATCCTTAATGACATGATAGCATGTCCTGACAGTCTCTTCCGTGTACCAAGGGGAAGAAAAAGCAACTGCTTCTCCAAATCCGCTCAAGCCGTCCCTGTCGATCAGCTCGACAATAATGGCTTCCCTGCTGCTGACGGTGCCAAGATGGGTGGAGAATGGCTTTTTCAGCTGCATGCTGATTACATGCAATACAGCCTTTTTTATATTCATGATTCTTCTCCGCCTTTCCCCAGCATGGCGCGCAGCTCTCTCCGCAAAATTTTTCGCGAAGCATTCCTCGGAATTTCTCCAACGAAATAGCAGGTTTTCGGTACTTTATACTTTGCCAGCTTTCCGAGGCAGAATCCCTCGATTTCTTGAGATGACAGTTCTGCACCATGCATGGTCTGGATGAAAGCAGCCGGCACTTCTCCCCACTTTGGGTCCTTCACACCAATGACACCTGCATCAGCAACTGCAGGATGTGAAGTGAGCACTCCCTCGATTTCTGCCGGGTAAATATTTTCCCCGCCGGAAATGATCAAGTCGGATCTCCTGTCAAGTACATACAGAAAACCTTCCTCATCAAGCCTGCCGATATCTCCTGTGTAAAACCAGCCATTCTTCATCGCCTTGGCTGTTTCCGCTTCCCTGTTCAAATATCCAGGCGTGACATTAGGTCCTTTAACGGCAATTTCACCAGCCTGGCCTCTTTCCGCTTCCCTGTCTCCCTCCATGATTCTCAGCTGGGAAGGAAATAACGGCTTTCCTGCCGAACCAAGCTTTGAAAAGCTGTATTCAGGCGCAAGTGTCACGATTTGGGAGGAAGTTTCAGTCATGCCATAGCTTTGAAAGACAGGCAGCCCCTTTGCGGTACATTTTTCGAGCAGATCGCGGGAAGCAGGTCCGCCGCCGAGAAGCATGCAGCGAAAATGCGATGGCAGTCCGTTTTCTCCAATTTCAGCAGCAAGCCTTGAAAGCATGGTGCTGACGACAGACATGATCGTCACCTTTTTCTCCCGGATGTCCGTGATGGTCTGCTCCTCGCTGAAAGATCCGTGCAGAACGACGGGGATTCCGTAGATCAGGCTTCTCATCAGGATGGAGTAGCCGCTGATATGGAATAAAGGGACTGCGCACAGCCAGCAGTCATCTTCCCTGACGCCAAGATTGAAGGCTGATCCCGAGGCACTCCACCAGTGATTTCCATATGTCTGAATAACTCCTTTCGGATGTCCGGTCGTCCCGGAGGTGTACATGATGGTGCACACCTGATCCAGCGAAACTTCCTCCTCCGCCATTATGGCAGCTGAAGGCTGTACAGCGAGAACCTCCTTCGTCACCATGCTGCAGCCATCGAGTGACAGCTCCCGGGCTTTATCTGTAAATGCTGCCTCTGTAATCAGAAGCGAAGCATTGGAATCCGCCAGCTGCCAGCCGATTTCTTCAGCAGTCAGCCGGTTATTCAGGATAACCGCTGTGGCTCCCAATAGCTGAAGGGCAAGCAGGATGAAGACAGAATCAGAATGATTTTTCAGGAGTACCCCAGTATATGAGCCCCTGACTGCCCCTGCACCAGCCAGCTTTCCGGCCATCTGGGAGGATGCTTCATATAATTCTTTGAAAGTATAGGCACTTCCTTCAAAATAGAGGGCGTGCCTGTCCGGTGTTAAATCGGCTCTTTTCTTTAAAAATTGCGGGAGAAATTCACCCATTGGCTTCACCTTCCTTGCATATCAAGCTTGTTAAAATGCCATAGAAAAACAGCCTGATGGTTTGCCATCAAGCTGTTTTTCTTATCCTATAAAATCAAGGGAAACGCGGGAATTGCCCAAAGTCCGGCTTGCGCTTTTCTTTGAACGCGTCGCGCCCTTCCTTCGCTTCATCTGTTGTATAGTAAAGAAGCGTAGCATCCCCCGCGAACTGCTGAATTCCAGCCAGTCCGTCTGTGTCTGCATTGAACGCTGCTTTAAGGAAGCGGATGGCTGTCGGGCTCTTCTCAAGGATTTCCTCGCACCACTGGATTGTTTCCTCTTCCACTTTTTCAAGCGGCACAACTGTATTGACAAGACCCATATCAAGAGCTTCCTGTGCGCCGTATTGACGGCATAGGAACCAGATTTCGCGGGCTTTCTTATGGCCGACGATTCTTGCCAGATAGCCTGACCCGTACCCTGCATCAAAGCTTCCGACTTTAGGGCCTGTCTGTCCGAAGACAGCATTATCGGCAGCAATAGTCAGGTCACAGACGATATGAAGGACATGGCCTCCACCGATCGCATAGCCTTTTACCATCGCAATGACCGGCTTTGGAATGACACGGATAAGGCGCTGCAGATCCAGCACATTCAAACGCGGAATTTCATCCTCGCCCACATATCCGCCGTGCCCGCGGACCTTTTGGTCGCCGCCGGAACAGAATGCTTTCTCCCCTGCACCAGTCAGGATGATGACACCTACGCTTGCATCATCGCGCGCATAAGCAAAAGCATCAATCAGCTCCATTACGGTTTTCGGACGGAAGGCATTATGTACTTCTGGCCTGTTAATTGTGATTTTAGCAATTCCGTTGTAAGTTTCGTATAAAATATCTTCATAATTGCGTCCAGCAATCCATTCTACAGTCATAACGGAATCCTCCTTTTTATTATTTCTGCAAAAACTCACTTACTATTGTACCAAACTTTTCTGGTTCTTCCACATGTATTGCATGCCCGGCCCCAAATACAGTCT
This sequence comes from Bacillus infantis, assembly GCF_008180445.1. GTDB lineage: Bacteria > Bacillota > Bacilli > Bacillales > Cytobacillaceae > Bacillus_AB > Bacillus_AB infantis_B. The sequence continues at coordinate 15,048 of NZ_VTER01000023.1, read as the reverse complement.
CCCATTGGCATAAGGGAATCAGCTTGGACATCCTTTCAGCCAGGGTGCAGAATTTTATATCCTCAGAGCCAGTGACCAGAAGGGTGTCCGCCTTTATATCCGGGAGCTTGCCCCACCACGATGGCTGGGCCCCGGTCCCCATCCCCCTCAGGCTGAATCCAAGGCCTTCCGGGATGTTTTGAAGACGCTGCTCCCTGATCTGCATTTGGACATCAGCCGGCAGCATTTTCTGCGTTTTGAACAAGGGGATGTTTTCCCAGTAATCAACGAATGCTTCAATTCCGTTCTCTTTTATGTATTCCCCAAGCCGCTCATCCTGAGTACGCCTATTCTTTCTTTCTTCAGCAGTCTCTAATCCAGGCGATGCACTCTCAAGGATCAGCTTTCTGACTTTGCCGGGATACAGGGCGGCAAATGACAAAGCCAGACGCCCGCCCATCGAGTAGCCCAATAGATCGGCCTTTGGAATCTGCAGCGATTCCATCAGCTCATGGATCATCCGGGCAGCAGCATTGACAGTATAGCTTTCTTCCGAAGCAGGCATAACAGTGTCTCCGTGTCCGGCAATATCTATGGATATGACCATGTATTCTGATTTCCAGCAGGGAATGAAAGGGTCCCAGGTGGAACGGTCGCCTGTGAACCCGTGAAGCAGGATTAGAGGAAAACCGCTGCCTTCTATTTCGACATGGTGGGAGCCTCCGCCGCTTACAAATTTCATTCTTATTCTCCTTTTAGGAACAGATTTATTTCCCGGGAAACACGATTCCACAATACTCGATGCTCAGCAAGGTTTTTGTCCCGGTTTGTCATTATTTCGGTTACCTTTAGGCCGTGTTCACCATAGCCCTCTTTAATGGCACGCTCAAAGTCTTCCCAAGTTCCAGCGCGGTCGTATTTCGCGCCGTAAAGCCTGGCCGCATGTTCAAAATCTAAATCCAAAGGCGTGCCAAAAAGGAGCTCAAAATTCTTTTTCTCGCCTGCCTGGGGCAGGAATGAGAATATACCGCCGCCATTGTTATTGATGAGCAGGATATGGACATTGATATTGTGGAGCTTTGAAGCAATCAGGCCATTAAGGTCATGGAAAAATGTCAAATCCCCCAGCACCAGATAAAGCGGCTGAGAATATAAGCCTGCACCAAGTGCGGTGGAAATGATTCCATCGATTCCGTTAGCACCCCTGTTGCCCATCGCCCGGATGCTTTTGTCATTATTATGGAAGAAAGTGTCCAGATCACGGATCGGCATGCTGTTTCCGACAAACAGTGTACTCTCATCAGGCAGTAGTTCTGCAAGCTGGAGGAACAGCCTCCCCTCGCTCATTTCTATAGCCGAGCCGGCCTCTGCAAGCACCAGCTTCGTTTTTTCATTGACCTCTTTCCATAACGCACTATATTCGCCCCCAGGCTCCCTGCGATCAGCAAAGCTTTGTACCTTCTCACAAAAGAGGGCCTCACTGCAATAGAGCATCTCTGAAGAAAGCAGGGATGGGTCACGCCAGCCTGCACCGCCATCGACAACAAGTTGCCTGCTATCTTTGTTTTCCTTTAAGAATATGGTGAGTGCCTTTGAGACAGGCATTGAACCGAAGCGGATCACCACATCGGGCTTCAGGATTTCTTTTGCTGCATCCGTTCTCAGGAAGCTGTCATATCCGTCGATGACAAGCGCTTTTCCATGCTTTCCGCTTCTCAGCTGTGAGAGCGGATCCGCTAAAATCGGAAAATCAAGCGTCTCTGCCAGCTTCACCACTTCAGATACAAATCGGCTGTCATCATTTGGCCCGCAAATGATGACGCCTTTTTGGAAGGATGAAAGGACGTCTGCCATCTCTCTAAAAACAGAATCTGGAAGAGCAAGCTCCCCCTGCTGGATGGAGACAAAACCTTCAGGCCTTTCCCTGCTTTCGAACAGATTTTCATCGAGCTTTGGTATAAGGGGCTCGCGAAAAGGAAAGTTGAGGTGGACAGGACCTGCAGGGGCCTTCAAGGATTCTGCACATGCCCTGGCACATACTGTCCTGGCATATCTGATCATTTCATCTGAGCTCTCGGGCGGAGCCATTTCTGCAAACCATTTAACATGCCCGCCGTAAAGGTGGATCTGATCGATTGCCTGAGGTGCTCCTACATCCCTCAGCTCATGGGGACGGTCTGCCGTCAGGACGACAAGCGGGACTCTCGAAATCTTTGCCTCAACAACGGTTGGAAAGTAATTCGCCGCGGCTGTCCCTGAAGTACAAAGCAGTGCAGCCGGTCTGCCTGATGCTTTGGCGATTCCGAGGGCAAAGAAGCCGGCCGAACGCTCATCGACGTGAATATGCACATTGAGTTCCGGATGTTCCGCCATAATCATGGCCATCGGCGTAGAACGGGATCCCGGGCTGACAACAACGTCCCGGACACCGGTCTTGGCCAGCTCCGAGACAAATGCAGCAATATAAGTTGTTAAAGCTTCTTGATGATTCATTCTGTTAGCCCTCCCAGAGCTGACCGCATAGGACGGAATTTGATCTTGGTTTCCATGAATTCGCTCTCAGCGTCTGAATCCTCCACGATTCCGCATCCGGCAAACAAAGAAGCCTCATTTCCCTGCAGAAGGCCGGAACGGATCGATACAGCAAATTCTCCATTGCCGCTGTAATCAAGCCAGCCCAGCGGCCCCGCATAATAGCCCCGGTCAAGTTCCTCAATCTCTCTGATCATAGCCACAGCTTCCTGCTTTGGCAGTCCGCCGAGTGCAGGGGTCGGATGAAGTTTCTCAACCAGCAGGAGCAATGAAGCTTCATCCTTTGTCGTACCCTCCACTGGTGTGTACAAATGCTGGATATGCTTCATTTTCATCAGCTGGGGCTTTGAAGGAATTTTAATTTCCTCGCAGGCTTCATCCATGGCTGTTTTTATCATATCAACCACATACTGATGCTCGATGAGATTCTTTTCATCCGACAATAATGCCTCGCCAAGTGCCTGGTCATCCTCAGGAGTCTTTCCCCTCGGAATGCTCCCGGCAAGGCAGGTCGAATAAAGGCTTTTTCCTTTCTTTTTAACAAGCCGTTCAGGGGAGGCCCCGATAAAACAGTCCCCCTGGGATTCAAAAGCAAAGATAAAGCTTTCATTCTGTTCATTGTGAAGGTTGCCCAGTACCTGCTCCGCTTTTATTTTCCCGGAAAAAGAAAGCCGGAGTTCCCTTGCAAGGACCACTTTCTTAAGCTTGCCAGCCTTTAGATTTTCGACCGCTGAAGTGACTGAATCCATCCACTCCTGCGGGTGGATTTCCTCTTCAGAGATAAGCCTGCCTTCCTCCACCTGAACAGATGCCTCAATTCCTTCGAGCAGAAGGCGCCTTTCTTCCCTGATTTTCTCAGCAAGCGACGCATCATCATGTTTCGTGCAGACAATATTTGTCGTCAGGAATGTTTGTCCTTCTGTCTGCGTCAGCAAATACCTCGGAACATGAAAAAGAGAATCCGGATATTTGGACCATAATGCGGTCTTTTCCTTTTCCGGATCAAAAGAGAATCCCCCGAACAGGGCAGGGCCTGCAGCGGCGGCAGAGTATTCATTATATATGACTGCATTGCGGATAAAGCGCTTCCACTCTTTTTCTACATGAGAAAAACGGCCGGAAGCCAAATCCGACTGAATGAGTTTGCATATTCCCAAACCGGCTAGGATGGTTTCATTTGAAGGATCTTTCCAGTAAAAGCGTTCACCAAAAAACGCCTGTCTTCCTGAAGCAAAGAATGATAATGGGTCAATATGGTCCAGTTTATGGACTTCACTGACAAGGATAGGCTCCGAAAAAGCCCCGGCCCTTTTAATTGCTTCCAGGATTCCTTCCTTAAGTTCCGTATCCTGTATCGTAACCAAGAAAATCCCTCCAATAACAGCTTTACCGCTGTTATTCTTTCGTTTTTCAGCTTATTTTAAGATACACCTCATGATTATATGATGTCAACAACATCGGCCTGAGGATGCATGCATCATCAATATTATAAAAGCCTGCTCTTCACGTTTTCCTTCCATATCCTATGTTTGGCTGCACGATGCCTGAAAAAGGCGGAAAGTCAGGTAATTCCAGCCTCGGCAGTATGCAAAAATCCATTGACACCCCATTGATCTTTGCTAAACTTGAGTATGTCAGGACATTTTTGACCTGCAGCTGATTTTAAGCTAAAATATAAAGGTTTGTTATACAAAGAATATATTAAGGGGAGAGTCAAAAATGCAACCACAAACGCATCCCGATCCTTCGCCTGCCATGAAATCGGGCGGATGGAGAGTCTGGTGGCAATTAACCAGGCCGCACACCTTGACGGCAGCTTTTGTGCCCGTCCTGCTGGGCACTGCTTTGGCAATAGATACAACAGATATCAGCTTCAGCCTTTTCTTGGCCATGCTCGTGGCCAGCCTTCTGATCCAGGCGGCTACGAATATGTTCAATGAATATTTTGACTTTAAGCGCGGCCTTGATACAGCTGAATCCATTGGGATCGGCGGCGCCATCGTGCGTGAAGGGATTAAACCGAAGACAGTGATTCAGCTTGCCTTTGCCCTTTATTTCATCGCGCTGCTCCTTGGCGTTTATATCTGCATGAACAGCAGCTGGTGGCTTGCCGCGGTAGGCCTTGTCTGTATGGCAGCCGGCTATTTGTATACTGGAGGCCCTTTCCCGATTGCCTATACGCCATTTGGGGAAATTGTAGCAGGATTCTTTATGGGAATGATGATCATCCTCATATCCTTCTTTATCCAGACAGGCACAGTTACCACGCTTAGTGTGATGATTTCAGTTCCTATTTTCATCCTCGTCGGGCTGATCCTGATGGCCAACAATATCAGGGATCTGGATGGAGACAAGGAATTTGGCAGGAAGACCCTGGCAATTCTGCTCGGCAGGGACAAGGCAATATACTTCCTTGGGATCATGTTCACCATTTCTTATATGTGGATATTCGCAATGATAGCTGCAGGCTATATCTCTCCTTGGCTGGCCATTGTCGCTCTCAGCATTCCAAAGGCTGTGAAGGCAACAAAGGGCTTCATCGGCAAAACAAAGCCGGCCCAAATGATGCCTGCCATGGTGGCTACCGCTCAGACGAACACCATTTTCGGTTTTCTGCTGTCTGTCGGCCTGTTTCTGGGATATTTGCTCTAAAAATGGATATCATAGCCTTCTGCACTGTGCAGAAGGCTTTTTTTGCGGTCAGCCCGCCATGTTTCATTGGCTGAATAAAGGGTAATTTCTAAGCAAGGCAAATGGGCCTGCATGCAACTGTCTCTTTAGCCGGAAACGGCCTTTTATTCTAATAAATACTACTAATGGAACAGGATGTGGAACAATGATTACAAAGGACCAGATCAACGAACTGAAGTCTCAGCTGGAAGAAGATAAGAGGACCATTGAAGAACAGCTGGACAGTGATACGAACAGCCGCTTTGACAATGAAAGCGCAAGGGATACAGTCGGTGAACTTTCGATGTACGATAACCACCCCGGCGATGCGGGCACTGAGCTTTTTGAAAGGGAGAAAGATCAGGCAATCGAAGAGCATCAGAACGAGGAATTGGATAAAGTGAACACAGCCCTCCAGGCAATTGAGGATGGCACTTACGGAAATTGCAGGGAGTGCGGAAAGGACCTTCCATTTGAAAGACTTGAGGCAGTCCCAACGGCTTTATATTGTGTTGACCATGCTCCTTCTCAGCATCCTGCATCAGACCGGCCTGCAGAGGAAGACGTTCTGAGTCCCAATCATGACAACCATTTTAATTTTGATGATTACAAAGACATTAATGATGAACAGGACAGCTTTGAACAGGCTGCCAGCTATGGCACCTCCGAAACACCGTCCGATTTCAACGGTCAGCATAAGGATTATAACAGTCTGTATGATACGGATCATAATGATGATGGATTCACGGAAGAATACGAAACCTTCAGTGCGACTGATATAGAAGGGAAAAATCGAACGGTTGTCCGCTCGGATACAGAAGAGCAATATCAGCAGGAATTGGAAGATGAAAATCTGGATGCGCCGTTCGGCAAAGTCCCTTATAAAAAAGGGGACAGCTATCTGGAGGATAAGGAAAACAAATGACAGCTGAAAAACGGCAAACAAAAGGCCTGGGGATGACCAGGCCTTTTGTTTCGTCTGCTGAATTTATTTAGATGAATGGCTTGCTGCCGGCTGGATTTGCCAAATTTCTTCGGCATATTCACGAATGGTCCGGTCGCTGGAGAAATGACCTGATGCGGCTATATTCATCAGGCTTTTCCGCTGCCAGCCAAGCCGGTCTCCATAGGCATTAGCAGCCTGTTTCTGTATGGCTGCATAGGAATCGAAGTCGCGGAGGACAAAATATTGATCGTTATGCATCAGCAGCGAATCCGCGATGCTTTCAAATTCATCCCCGGCATAAGGGAAAAATCCATTGGTAAGCTGATTGATGATGGTGCTGATCCTTTTATCCAGATGATAATAGTCCATTGACCGGTATTCACCATTCTGCTGATAACGGAGAACTTCTTCGGCAGCCAGCCCGAAAATGAAAATATTCTCTTCCCCAACCCTTTCCAGTATCTCTACATTGGCGCCGTCCAGAGTACCGACGGTCAGTGCCCCATTCATCATAAACTTCATATTGCCCGTTCCTGATGCCTCCTTGCTGGCAGTGGAAATCTGTTCACTGATATCTGCAGCAGGGAAAATTTCTTCGGCAAGTGATACCCGGTAATTTTCAAGAAATACGACTTTGATGAGCTTATTCGCAGCCGGGTCATTATTCACTTTTTCAGCAACTGTATTGATGAGTTTGATGATCTTTTTCGCATAATAATAGCCTGGAGACGCCTTAGCACCAAATATGAAAGTTCTGGGCTGAATGTAGGAATCCCCCTCTTTGATCCTATTATACATATGCATAATATGAAGCACATTCAACAGCTGCCTTTTATAGGCATGAAGCCTTTTTACCTGGATATCAAAAATAGATGACGTATCAATGGAAAGGCCTGTCTGCTGTTTGACCCGGCGGGCAAGCCTTTGTTTATTTTCCTCTTTGATCAGCTCAAGCTCCAGGAGCATACTGCTGTCTTCAGCAAATTGGGCCATCTCTCCCAAGCGCTGGGGCTCCTTTATCCAGCCGGGACCGATGGCTTCTGAGATCAGGCCTGCAAGGCGGGGGTTGGAATTCAGCAGCCACCGTCTGTGTGTAATGCCATTGGTTTTATTGTTGAATTTTTCGGGATACAATTCGTAAAACTGTTTCATTTCCCTGTGTTTAAGAATTTCTGTATGAAGAGCCGCCACTCCATTGACACTGTGGCTTCCGGCAAGGGCCAGATGCGCCATTTTCACTTCTCCATCGGAGATGATGGCCATTGACCGGATCCGCTCCCAATCACCGGGGTACTTTTCCTCCAGCTTCAGGCAGAACCGCTTGTTGATTTCTTCCGCAATCATAAAGATTCTCGGAAGAAGAGGCTGAAACAGGCGGATCGGCCATTTTTCCAATGCTTCGGAAAGCGTCGTATGATTTGTATAGGAAATGGTTGAAACCGTAATCTCCCATGCTTCCTCCCAGGCCATCTCTTCTTCATCTACAAGAATTCTCATCAATTCCGGAATGGCAAGGACCGGATGGGTGTCATTTATGTGGATGCTGATGAACTGATTGAAATCCTTCATATTTCCATGCTGCTTTTTAAAGGACTCTATAATCGACCGGATACTTGCTGACACAAGAAAATACTGCTGTTTAAGACGGAGGATCTTTCCTTCATCATGTGTGTCATCCGGATACAGGAATTCCGAAATCAGCTCTGTTTCCCTTTTATATTGCATGATGTTTTTATGCTGGGGAAAGGGAGAAGGCTCTGCACTCCAGAGCCTTAATGTATTGACTGTCTCAGTTTGATAACCTGCTACCGGCATATCATACGGAACAGCAGTAACCGTCTCGCCAGGCAGGTGCCTGAAAACCAGCCTGCCCTCCTCCTCACTGCATTCCACCCTTCCCCAAAAAGGGATTTCCACTGCAGAATCCGCCTTTCTTATTTCCCAGACGTTTCCATGCCTCAGCCACTGTTCCGGCAGCTCAACCTGGTATCCGTCGACAATCTTCTGCTCAAAAAGCCCATGTTTATAGCGTATACCACACCCATGCCCTGGCAGATCGAGCGATGCAAGGGAATCCAGGAAACAGGCAGCAAGCCTGCCAAGCCCGCCGTTCCCCAGACCCGCATCAGGCTCTGACTCTTCTAGCCCGCCCAGTTCAATGCCAAGGTCCTGCAGCCCCTCCTCAACGACTTTATGAATGCCGAGATTGAGCAGATTATTATGCAGCAGCCGCCCAAGAAGGAATTCAATGGAAAAATAATAGACCTGCTTTTGCTTGATCATCCTGCTGCGCTCATTGGTGTTGATCCAGTTCATGCTGACATATTCCCTCACCATATGTCCGAGGGTCTGGTACTGATCGCGCTTCGTGCTGTCAGGAAAGCTTTTTCCGCTGGTCATTTCAAGCCTTGTCAAAAAGACTTCCTTGAACTCTTCCTTATCCGAAAACATCCTCTCACTCCCCTGAAACAAGCCCTTCGTAAAGCTTGCTGTACTTGAACGCAGACTGGGCCCAGCTGTAATCCAGGCTCATCGTCCTCTTGACCAGCTCTTTCCACTCTTCTTTCCGGCTATAAAAGTAAATGGCCCGATTGATGGTATAGAGCATATCGTGGGCATTAAAATTAGTAAAGGAGAAGCCGTTTCCTTCTCCTGCCTCCCCATTATATGAATGGACTGTATCGTTTAATCCCCCCGTCTCCCTGACGATTGGAATTGTCCCGTACCTCATGGCGATCAGCTGTCCGAGGCCGCACGGCTCAAACTTTGAAGGCATCAGGAATAAATCCGCGCCTGCATATATTTTATGGGCAAGCTCCTCATTAAAGCGTATGTAGGCTCTCACCTTTTCCGGATATTCCCGCTCCATCCCGGCAAAGAACTGTTCAAATTCATCTTCTCCGGTGCCAAGGACAATGAATTGTACCTCCTCTGACATCAGCTCCTGGAAGACGCGCTTTACAAGATCAAGGCCTTTTTGGCTCGTCAGCCTGGTAATCATTGCAATAATGGGCACTTCTGGCTGTTCCGGGAGGCCGGCCATCTTTTGAAGGCTGCGTTTATTCTTACCTTTATTTGTTAATAAATTCACATTAAACGGCGCAGCAATCATAGGATCATTTTCCGGATCATAAAAATCAGCATCAATCCCATTAAGTATGCCGGCCAGGTCACCGTCCCGCATCCTCAGCAGCCCATCAAGCTTCTCTCCATAATATTCATTCTGAATTTCAGCTTTATAGGTAGGACTGACGGTTGTAATTTTATCGGCAGATGTAAGGGCCGCCTTCATAAAATTGATGCAGCCATAAAATTCGAGCTGCTCTGCATTAAAACAAAGCTCATCAAGGCCGAATAAGTCCCTTAGCGCCTCTTTTGGCATGATGCCCTGGAATTGAAGATTATGAATGGTAAACACGCTTTTTATAGAAGCATATTCCTTTGTGTGACTGTATTGGACACTCAGCAAGAAGGGGACCATGCCTGTATGCCAGTCATGGCAATGAATAATATCAGGATAGAAATCAAGCTCTCTCATGCTTTCCAGGACAGCCCTGCTGAAGTAAGCAAATCTTTCTCCATCATCAAAATATCCGTAAAGCTGATCCCGTAAAAAATAATACTCGTTATCGACAAAATAAAAAATGACACCGTCATGGACAAGCTCTTCGATCCCGCAGTACTGGTTTCGCCAGCCCACGGAAATGCTGAACTCCCTGACCTTTTTCATTTTCTTCTTATAAATTTCCGGTATGCTCCCATACTTTGGCAGGATGATTCTTACGTCCGTTCCCAGCTTTTTCAATTCTTTCGGCAAGGAGCCTGCCACATCGGCAAGCCCCCCTGATTTGACGAATGGCACACATTCAGATACAGCGAATAAGACTTTCATGAATTCATCAGCGCCCCTTGTATAGTTCCTTTCCGGATTACGATCGGATGCACAGGAGAACCTTCCATGACAGTCCCTGATTCAATTCTGACATCTTTGTCGATGATGACTGAATCCAATATGCAGTTTTCTCCGATCTGGCATTTTTGCATAATGATGCAATTTTTCACAACTGATCCTTTCCCAATTCTGACAGCCCTGGAGATGATGCTGTTTTCAACCGTTCCCTCTATAAGGCATCCGTTTGCCACCATGCTGTTCTTCACCCCTGCGCCTTTCAGGTACCTCGCAGGCGGCTCATCCTTTACCTTAGTATAAACTGGCTGATCTTTACGGAACAGCTTGTTGAAGGTTTCGGGTTCAAGCATGCTCATGCTTGCCAGATAGTAGCTTTCAATCGAGTCGATCCTCGCAACATGCCCTGTATATTCGTACGCACATACCTTATAAACATGGTTCAGGTCGGCAGCTATATCACTCATACAGGAATAGCCTGTTTCATTTCTGTTTTCGATGAATTCGATCAGCTGGGATGTCTTCACAAGATACATTTCAAGCGATCTTCCATTATGCCTGAGTTCCGTAATGTCACATCCGGATTGGATATGCCTCTCAAGGGCCGGCCGAAAGTCCATATTAAGAACAGTGTAGCAATTTGCTATTAGGGAATATTCCTGATTGCTGCGGTAGAAATAATCAAGGTTGGCTGCAAAATGATTGAAGGACCCTACCCCCTGCCTAGGCCCATCAAGGAGCGGAGATGGAAAGAAAAAGAGGCCGTCTCTTTTCCTGTTCAAATCCCAGTTCTTTCCTGAACCAAGATGGTCCATCAGTGACCTGTATTGAAATTTAGGGAAAATGGCCACACTGGCAATCCCTGAATTCACCATGCTCGAGAGAACAAAATCTATCAACCGGTAGCGGCCTGCAAAGGGCACTGCCGCAAGAGAGCGGTGGACTATCAGTTCTTCCAATCCTTCATGGTAGGTTGTTGCATCTATAACGCCCAGCAATCTCTTATTCAACTATATCCCCTCCTGATTTATATTCCTATGAATGGATTTCCTTGATCATTTCCTCTGTCACCAGGATTATTTCACCCTCATTTTCATCATCTCTGATAACCGTTCCGTCCGGTATGTGCATATCGGACGGAACAATCGCTCTTTCAATAAAGACATTTTTTCCGATCACAGCATTCGGCATAATGACCGACTCTTTTATAATCGAACCCGCTTTTACCTCTACTCCCTGAAAGAGGACCGTTTTATAAATTTCGCCTTCAATAACACAGCCTTCATTGATCATGGATTCATCCACTTCCGCCATCGGTGCGATATATTGCGGCGGATGATTGGGGTTAACAGAATAGATCCTCCAGGAATAGTCATTCAGATCCAGCTGGCAATCGTCATCCAGCAAATCCATATTGGCTTCCCAAAGACTCTGCACAGTCCCCACATCCTTCCAGTAACCGCTGAAAGGATAGGCATAGAGCCTTTTGCGGTCATTCAGAAGCTTTGGAATGATATCCTTTCCGAAGTCATGCGAGGAATCCTTATCCAGATCGTCCAGTTCCAGATATTCTTTAAGTACGTCCCATTTAAATATATAAATTCCCATCGAAGCCATATTATTTCTTGGATTCTCCGGCTTTTCATCAAATTCAGCAATGCTTAGATCATCGTTCGTATTCATGATTCCGAAGCGGCTGGCTTCCTCCCAGGGAACTTCTTTAACGGAAATGGTAGCATCAGCGTTCTTTTCAATATGATAATCAAGCATCAGGTCATAATTCATTTTGTAGATATGATCACCTGACAGGATAAGCACATACTCAGGTTCATGCTGTTTAAGATAGTTTATATTTTGGAATATTGCACTCGCCGTGCCTGTATACCACTTGACTTCTGAAGATTCGGCATATGGCGGCAAAACGGTTACCCCTCCGTTCATTCTGTCCAGATCCCAGGCGCTTCCTATCCCGATATAAGAGTTAAGTACAAGAGGCTGGTATTGGGTCAGAACCCCTACTGTATCAATCCCTGAATTTGTGCAATTGCTCAAGGTGAAATCAATGATCCTGTATTTGCCTCCAAATGGTACAGCTGGCTTTGCAAGATTCTCAGTCAGAGCGTTAAGCCTTGACCCTTTTCCCCCTGCCAGCAGCATTGCCACACATTTTGTCTTTGCCATTTCCTTTCCTCTCCTTTCGATGTTTAACAGGACGCAGAATAGTAATGCCAAACGGCGGGATAGCCATTTGAATCGAATAAGGCCGGCCGTGGTATTCCAGTTCTTCTGTTTTGACAACTTTTTTGTTGGTCCAGCCGGATCCCCCATATTCCTCCTTATCGCTGTTGAATATTTCCCTGTAGCTTCCCGCATGCGGCACTCCGATCCTGAAATTCCGATACGGGTCGGCTGTAAAATTGCAAACTGCAATAAGATGTTCACCCTCGGCAGCGCTGAAGCGGACAAAAGAGAAAATCGATTGTTCCAGGTTATCTGCATCAATCCACTCAAAGCCTTCCTGGAGATGGTCCAGTTCAAATAGGGGCCTGGATCTCCTGTAAAGCCGTATCAAATCCTTTGTATACCTGTTTGCTTTCTGGTGCATCTCATAATCCAGCAGATTCCAGTCAAGCCCTTCTGAATCTTTCCATTCTGAAAATTGGGCGATTTCAAAGCCCATAAACAGCAGTTTCTTACCGGGATGTGCCATCATATAGCCCAGGAGCAGCCGGAATTGGGCAAATTTTCTCCAATAATCCCCCGGCATTTTATTGAGGAGAGACTTCTTTCCGTGTACAACTTCATCATGGGAGAGAGGCAATATAAAGTTTTCCTTGAAAGCGTATAAGAGTGAAAATGTAATATTGCCATGCTTTCCAGACCTCGCCTCTGGACTGGTTTCCATATATGCCAGTACGTCATTCATCCAGCCCATATTCCATTTGTAATGAAAGCCCAGGCCTCCATAATGGGCAGGAGAGGTCACCTGAGGGAGATTGGATGAATCTTCAGCTGCTAAGAAAATGGAGGGATCATATTCCCTTATAGTGCTGTTGAGCTTGCGGAGGAACTCAATTCCATACGGATTCTGATGCTGTTCATGGGAATTGGGCCAATAAATGATATTAGAAACTGCATCCATTCTGAACCCGTCTATATGATAGGTTTCCAGCCAGAATAAAGCATTGGAGATTAAAAAGCTCTGCACTTCATTGCGGCCCAGGTCGAAGTTTGAAGTACCCCATACATAATTCTCCCTATCCGTCTCGTTCTTATATTCAAAAAGATGGGTTCCGTCGAATTTATAGAGTCCATGGGCATCTTTGCAAAAATGGCCGGGAACCCAGTCGAGGATGACACCGATGTTATGCTGATGGCATTGATCGACAAAATACATGAAATCCTGCGGCTTCCCATACCGGCTGGTCGGAGAAAAATACCCTGTCCCCTGATAGCCCCAGGAGGCATCGAGCGGATGCTCGACAAGAGGGAGCAATTCTACATGTGTGAACCCGTGTTCAAGGACATAGGGCACAATTTCATCCGCCAGTTCCCTGTAATTCAGCAGACTGGTGCCATTTTTCCGTTTCCACGTTCCGGCATGCATTTCATAGATGACTGCCGGTTCTGCAAAGGTATTTTTCTTCATCCTTCCTTTCAGCCATGACTGGTCATTCCATTCATAGCCTTCAAGCGGCCATACAACTGAAGCTGTGCCTGGCCTTTTCTCAGAATAGAAGGCATATGGATCAGCTTTGTGCAGCCTGGTGCCTCCTTGTGTCAATATTTCATACTTATAGAGGCAGCCTGCCAAATCCTTCTCAATTACTATGTGCCATACCCCTTCATTATTCATTCTATGTAATTTGAAATCTTCCCCATCCCAGCTGTTAAAGTCCCCAACAACCCTGACTTCCTTGGCGTTAGGAGCCCATACAGCGAACCTGGTTAGGGTCTTGCCATCTTTAAATATCACGTGGGCACCAAAAAGACGGTGGCTGTCAAAAAGGGTGCCTTCATGAAATAAATGCATCTGATAGTCGGTGGGAAACATCGTTTTCACAGCCATCCTTCTTTCCAACAGATTTTAGTTCATTGACATTCTTTTTTATATTCGTGTTCAATGTAAAAATACCTTGTAAAAATAAATTAAATTTTTCGATATTTTCTCTTATAATTCGATTATTTTTGTGAAAATAGAAATGGTTCTAACGGGAATTGCCTATAATAAGCATATGTTTTTATGAAGGGTGGAATGAAGATGGCAAATCAAGAAGAAGAATTTCTCCTACGGGAGAGGCAGGCTGCCGAAGGAAAGCTGCCGCTGTTCGGTCCTGCAGATGGAAAAATTCTGGCCACAGGAGATATGTTCCGGGGGCCTTATACAGGAGTCGTTTCGGATATAGATCTAAATAATCCGGGAAACCGGCTGCAAAACAGTGAAGACCTTCCAGATTAAGCATCAAGCAAAGCGTGAAAGAAAGGTTCTACGTCAAATGTTGGGGTGAGGTCCAAAGGGCTTCACCCTTATCCAATATGCACACCCAACTTTTTATACTTATGAGTTAATAAGATTTTGGCCCGAAAACGCTTAAAGCTTCTAAAGCCAAATGCGTTTCGTTTCATGACTTTCGTTAAGTTATTGAGGCCTTCTAAAAAACCATTCGAATAGTTATAGCTAAAGCTATTTAGTATTTCGATTTGCCAGTTTTTTATGGTCTTGGCAGCTTTCATAAACTCAGGAATGCCCGCCTGGGCAACGTCCTCGTAAAAATTATAGAGTGACTCTTTAGTTAGGAGGATCTTTTCCTCACCATTCAGCTTTGCCTCGTCAAACCATCGACAAAACTGCTCTTTTAATTCATATGCCACCTTTAATTCAGGGGACATATTTAGGTACCTGCGAAGAAGCCATTTGTCTTCTTCCGTCAGCTTATCTGACCTCTTATAGAATACATGACGACCCCTCTTGCATTTCTTCCGGTCATAATCATGCCATTCCGTTTGAACTCTT
>NZ_VTER01000022.1:0-32284 GCF_008180445.1 Bacillus infantis | reverse complement strand
ACTTCCTGGATAGAATCCGGAAACTACTCTTTAAGTGGATGAATCGGAGAAGCCAAAGGAAGTCTTTCAGCTGGGAGAAATTTAAATTATTCCTTGAAAAGTACCCTTTGCCTAAACCGAGGATAAAAGTGAATATCTATAAACTAAGAGATGACATTGGTTATAGTCTGTGAAGGATGATAGGAAGAGCCGTGTGCGGTAATACTGCACGCACGGTTCTGTGAGGAGTGAGGAGCACTGCAGGGAAAACTGAATGTGCTCCCGCTTACTCGACCGGGATTGCAGCGGAAATGTTGAGACCCCACAGCGCGCAGCGCGAGGAGGCTCAACTTCGCCCCGCGGAAAGCGAAGTGCCTGGAGTGCAGATCAACAGCCCCATAATTACTGAAAACCTTCCTGCGAACTTAATTCTTTCTTGCCATTAAATGCCCGCAATCCGTGAAGCTTTTTCTGTATTAGCGAAATGCAATTTCACAAAGTTAGGCAGAACATGCTTTCCTTTAGCCTTGATCAGCCGTGCCGCAGCTTTATCCACCTGAGCCCCGGCCCCTTTTGGCAGGGTAAATCCGGCTTCTTCACTGAGCTTGTCGAAATACCGCAGGAAGGCGTAGCGGGCCAGAATGGAGGCGGCGGCGACCGAGAGGTGGATGCCTTCAGCCTTTGTGCTGAAAAAGACATTTTCCCTTTGTACCACAGACTGTCCTTGAAGATGTCTATAATAGACATCTTCTTTTGCAAACTGGTCAATCAGGATGGCTTCAGGCTTTTCTGGTGCCATTTTTTTCAGCACATTGCCGATCGCCTGGTTGTGAAGCAGCGCTTTGATCTTCCCCTGGGACATGCCTGACTGCTGAAGCTGGTTGTATTTGCTGTTTTTAAGCGTCAGCAGGCTGTACGGAACAACCTCTTTTATTTCCTTGGCAATCCTGATGATCTGGTCGTCTTTCAGATGTTTTGAATCTTTTACGCCAAGTTCCTTAAGCAGCGGGAGGCTTTCTTTTTTTGCATAAGCCGCAACAACAGTGATTGGCCCGAAATAATCGCCTGTTCCGACCTCATCGGATCCGATGACAGAAAGGCTTTCAAAAGAAGGCGGAAGGCGGGAGCCTTGGGGGCTTTTGGGTGATGCCGCCTTTTTTTCGGCAGGGCTTCCCCATTTTGCCGCTTCTGATGCAGAGCCGGCCCCTTGGAAAAGCACCTTCCCGGATTTATATGCAGTTATGCTGCAGTTTGCCGTTTTGGCGGCAAAAATGCCTCCCTGTGGTGTTTTTCCGGTCAGGTTCGGCTTATAGTAAGCTTTCATTTCCTCGATTTCCGAAGGATGTTTCTGAAGTACAACATGGCTCATATCTACCACTCCTAGAAAAGAAATATATATGTATAAACAAAACTTTACAGGCCAAAATGGAATCCGCCAATCAACTCCAGCATCAGTCTACATTTAAACGATCCATAAAAAACAGCAGCATTCCCCTTGATGCGGCTTAATTTGACAGGCTTTGACTTCCCACTCTTTTACGTTCATGTTATCATATAGATTAGGATTTGGAAGGAATGGGGGCATTAGCGTTGTCAGATACGCAGAAAAACCGCACAAGTGTTGATATTTATGGACAGCAGTATGTCATCGTCGGCCAGGAAAGCTCAGGTCATATCCGGCTTGTCGCTTCGATGGTTGATGAAAAGATGCGCGAAATAAGCTCCATGAATCCTTCACTTGACAGCAGCAAGCTTGCCGTCCTGACGGCAGTCAATGCCGTAAATGATTATATTAAGATATTAGACCGCCTTGAACGGCTTGAAGATGAATTAAAAAGAGTAAAGGACTGAACAGGGTCATGTTGGATCTCGCCATTTTGATATTACTGGTTTTTGGATTTTTTATGGGATTAAAAAGGGGTTTTATCCTTCAGCTCATCCATTTAGCAGGCTTCATCGTTGCTTTTATTGCAGCAAATATGTACTATGATGACCTCGCTCCAAAGCTGAACCTCTGGGTGCCCTACCCGAATTTTGGAAGCGATTCTTCCCTTCAGCTGTTTTTCGACAATGCCAATATGGAGGATGCCTATTATCGCGCCATAGCTTTTGTCGTGATTTTTTTTGCTGTGAGGATCATTCTGCAGATCATCGGCAGCATGCTGGATTTTGTATCTTCACTGCCTGTGCTGAAGCAGCTCAATGTTTGGGCAGGCGGACTGCTCGGTTTTGCTGAAGTCTATCTTATCATTTTTATCCTGTTATACATAGGAGCACTGCTCCCTGTGGAAGCAGTCCAGCAGCCGATCGATGATTCAGGCACGGCAAAGTTCATCATAAACCATACACCTGCACTTTCGCAGCAGTTAAAGGAAATGTGGATTGAATATAAGGCTGCATAACTTCTCTTTGAGCAGAGAAGTTTTCTTTTTATAATGCTTTGTCAGCAATGTTTAACCCAGGTTTTTTAAAAAATCGTGATAGAAGATTATGTTTGCTATTATACTTATATGCTCTCCTGGATGGAATGGGAGAATAATCGCTGTTTCAGGGTAAGGATAAGGAGAGAGAATGTTCTAAAGGCAGGTGCAGAAAATGAACCCGAATAAAAAAGATGTGGTAAGACTATTGGAGACAATAGCAGTATATATGGAATTGAAGGGTGAAAATCCGTTCAAGGTCGCAGCCTTCAGGAAGGCTGCAGGAGCCCTGGAAGCAAATGATGACAAGTTTTCAGAAATAAAGGATTTCACCAAGCTCTCCGGTATCGGTAAAGGGACGGCTGCGGTCATCGAGGAATATATCGAAGAAGGAACATCAACCGTGCTGAAGGAGCTGCAGGAGGAAGTGCCTGCAGGCCTTATCCCGCTGCTCCAGCTGCCGGGACTTGGCGGCAAGAAGATAGCGAAGCTCTATAAGGAGCTTGGGGTCGAGGACGCTGCAGACCTTGAGCAGGCATGCAGGGACGGCAGGGTTCAGGCGCTTGCAGGCTTCGGGAAGAAAACAGAGGAAAAGATCCTTGAAGCGCTGGCCAATGCCGGCAAAAGGCCGGACCGTCTCCCGGCTGCCTTTATGCTGCCGATTGCAGAGGATATTGAAGCAAGGCTTGCCGGGATGGAATCAATCATCCGGTTCTCCAGGGCAGGCAGCCTGCGAAGGATGAGGGAAACAGTCAAGGATCTTGATTTTATCATTGCTTCCGATGATCCTTCATCAGTGAAAGAAGCCCTGCTCAGCCTTCCAGGCATTAAGGATGTCATTGCTGCAGGCGACACAAAGGTCTCGCTGACATTTGATCATCAGTATGATGTGTCTGCTGATTTCAGGATCGTATCACAGGATGAATTTGCGACTGCGCTCCATCATTTTACCGGCTCCAAGGACCATAATGTGCGCATGCGCCAGCTGGCAAAGGAACGCGGAGAAAAAATAAGTGAGTATGGTGTTGAGAATGCTGAAACGGGCGAAGTCCTTACTTTTAAGGATGAAGAAGCCTTTTACGCGCATTTCGGCCTTCCTTTCATTCCTCCGGAAATCCGCGAGGACGGCCGTGAGGTAGAAGATTTTAAGGCAGGCATGGAGCTCATTTCCCTGGATGATATAAAGGGAGATCTTCATATGCACTCCACCTGGAGCGATGGTGCCCACACAATTGAAGAAATGGCAGAGGCATGCCGCAAAAGAGGCTATCAATATTTGGCCATCACTGATCATTCCCAGTACCTGAAGGTAGCAAATGGACTGACTCCGGAAAGACTGAGAAAGCAAATGGAAGCAATCAGGAGCTTGAATGAAAAATATGACGATCTCAAAATCCTGACAGGGATCGAGATGGATATCCTTCCGGATGGGACGCTCGATTTTGAAGATGACTTGCTGGCAGAAGTTGATGTGGTCATCGCCTCGATCCATTCCTCCTTCAGCCAGCCTAAGGATAAAATAATGGAACGTCTGAAGACGGCCCTTATGAACGGCCATGTGGATATCATCGCCCACCCGACCGGCAGGCTGATCGGCCGGAGGGAAGGCTATCAGGTGGATATGGAGATGCTGATCGAGCTTGCCAGGGAGACAAATACTGCCCTGGAGCTGAACGCAAACCCCAACCGGCTTGATCTGGCCGCAGAACACCTGAGGAAGGCACAGGAGGCGGGAGTGAAGCTTGTCATCAATACAGATGCGCATAAGCTTGACACTCTCATCCATATGGAAATCGGTGCTGCAGCAGGAAGGAAGGCATGGCTGAGGAAGGAAAATGTGATAAATGCTTACAGCATGGAAGAACTTGTTTCCTTCCTTAAACGGAATGATTGAGTGATCCCTTTGTCGAAGGCGGAGAATCAACAGCCGGACTTAAGGGCTTATATATAGAGAAGGACTAGAAAGAAAAAGGGAGGAATTACTCCATGGATTCACGGGTGCTTAAGGTGCTTGAATTTAATAAAGTCAGGGAGCAGCTGCTTGAGCATGTTTCATCTTCGCTTGGACGGAGCAAAGCAGAAGTGCTCCTTCCTTCTGCTGATTACGAAGAAGTGGTGCGGCTGCAGGAGGAAACAGATGAAGCGGTTAAAGTGCTGCGGATAAAAGGCAATATTCCGCTTGGAGGCATTTTTGATATCCGTCCCCATGTAAAAAGATCAGTGATTGGAGGCATGCTGAGCCCCCAGGAACTGGTGCAGATTGCAAGCACCGTCCATGCAAGCAGACAGCTGAAGCGCTTTGTTGATGATTTTTCAAACGAAGAATCTGAGCTGCCGATACTGACTGAGTATATGGATAGGGTAATCGTGCTGGCTGAGCTTGAAGAGGCCATCCGCATGGCAATCGATGAAAACGGCGAAATGCTGGATAGTGCGAGCGATGCCCTCCGGTCCATCAGAACACAGCTTCGCACAAGGGAGTCACGTGTGCGTGAACGGCTGGAGAGCATGATCCGCTCTTCCAATGCGGCGAAAATGCTGTCAGATGCCATTATCACCATCCGGAATGACCGTTTTGTCATCCCGGTCAAACAGGAATACCGCGGCCATTACGGGGGGATTATCCACGATCAAAGTTCATCAGGGCAGACGCTGTTCATTGAACCGCAGGCAATCGTGCAGCTGAACAACGAGCTGCAGGGCATCAGGGTGAAGGAACAGCAGGAAATAGAGCGCATACTCGTTGAACTTTCCGGACGGACGGCGGCCTATCAGCCTGAGCTCGATACGATCGTCGAGGTCCTGGCCGAGGTTGACTTTATGTTTGCAAAAGGAAGGTACAGCAGGAGGCTTAAAGCATCCAAGCCGGAAGTGAATAATGAGCGAAGGATCAATCTATTCAAGGCAAGGCATCCGCTTTTGCCGATAGATGAAGCGGTGGCTAACGATATTTCCTTAGGCAAGGACTACACAACCATTGTGATTACCGGACCGAATACCGGAGGAAAGACTGTAACGCTTAAGACTGTGGGATTGTGTACGCTGATGGCCCAGGCCGGCCTGCAGATTCCTGCTCTGGATGGCTCAGAGGTGTCTGTATTCGGTGCTGTCTATGCCGATATCGGAGATGAGCAGTCTATTGAACAAAGCTTAAGTACATTTTCTTCACATATGGTCAATATTGTTGATATTTTAGCCAAGGCGGATTTTGAAAGCCTTGTCCTTTTCGATGAGCTTGGAGCCGGGACAGATCCGCAGGAAGGGGCAGCCCTTGCCATTTCCATCCTTGATGAGGTATATAAAAGGGGCAGCCGCGTGATTGCGACGACCCATTATCCTGAACTGAAGGCTTATGGCTATAACAGGGAAGGAGTTATCAATGCCAGTGTCGAATTCGATATTGAGACGCTCAGCCCCACTTATAAGCTCCTGATCGGGGTGCCGGGCCGTAGCAATGCCTTTGAAATCTCCAGGCGCCTTGGCCTCGATAATTCAGTCATCGAATCTGCACGCTCCCATGTAAGCGAGGACAGCAGCCAGATTGAGAACATGATCGCGTCTCTTGAAGACAGCAGGCGCCAGGCGGAAAAAGAGCTGGAAGAGGCTCACGAGCTGCTGCGCGGCGCTGACATGCTCCATAAGGATATGCAAAAGCAGATGATGGAGTATTATGAGCAAAAGGACGAGATGCAGGAAAAGGCTGCTGCCAAAGCCGCTGACATTGTTGAGAAGGCGAAAGCGGAAGCAGAAGAAATCATCCGTGATCTCAGAAAGATGCGCATCGAAAAGCATGCGGAAGTGAAGGAGCATGAGCTGATCGACGCCCGGAAAAAGCTGGAGGATGCTGCACCGAAAGTCAGCAAAAGCAAAAAAGAGGCAAGAAAGTCTGACAAGCATGACTTTGCAGCCGGGGATGAAGTGAAGGTACTGACGTTTGGCCAAAAAGGGCAGCTTCTGGAAAGAGCTTCAGATGATGAGTGGCAGGTCCAGATCGGCATCCTGAAAATGAAGGTAAAAGAACGGGACCTGGAATTTATTAAAAGTCCAAAGCCGAAGGAAACCAAGGCGATGGCCATCGTAAAAGGCAGGGACTCCCATGTAGGCCTTGAACTGGACCTGCGCGGCGAGCGGTATGAGGATGCGCTGATCAGAGTCGAAAAATATATTGATGATGCGCTATTGTCCAATTATCCCCGCGTCTCGATCATTCATGGAAAAGGGACAGGGGCTCTGCGCCAGGGAGTGCAGGAATACTTGAAGAACCACCGGTCTGTAAAGCGGATCCGTTTCGGGGAAGCGGGTGAAGGCGGATCAGGTGTAACCGTGGTGGAGTTCAAATGATGGGGAGAGTCTGAATGAACGGTTTTTGGGAAAATGAGTATATCCAGACAGCGGCATACTATAGCGTCGTCATTTTGTGCATGATTGTGTTTTTGGCCATTTTTGAACTTGTCACTAAATATAAAAACTGGGAAGAAATCAAAAAAGGCAATATTGCTGTAGCCATGGCAACAGGGGGAAAGATATTCGGGATCGCGAACATTTTCAGACATTCCATTTCTCAGCATGATTCACTTTTTACCATGATCGGCTGGGGGGTCTTCGGGTTTTTCCTGTTGCTGACAGGCTACTTCATTTATGAATTCCTGACCCCGAAGTTCAGGATCGATGAAGAAATCGAAAATAATAACAAGGCGGTCGGATTCATATCCATGGTCATTTCAATCGGATTGTCATATGTTATCGGGGCAGGCATCTAACAGGGAGCGGGAGAACTGTGGAAAAATTGGCGAAAATTCTTCTGGTGCTTTGCGGATTATTTATAGTCATCGGAGCCGTGTATATATTTTTCATCGCATAAAGCTGGCCGCCGGCATATGGCGGCAAAAACTGCAGGCAAACCCGCACAGGCGGACGTGCCTGCAGTTTTTTTATTTTTAAAGGCTATGTTAGTGTACCTTGTTGATTTTGGTCTCATGCGTGTGAAACTCTGTTTCACACGCATTTCAGCATATCTGGGTAAAATGAGCCCAGAATTAACGACAATGTTTAACAAAGCCTTTTTAAAAACCAAACAGCAGGTCCTTTGGCTCATACAGATTGTCATGATTATTCCCTTATACTATAATGAATGGGAACAGTTAGAATGTTCTAACAAATCATTTTTGAAGGAGGGAAAAAAATGACAGAAGAAAGGCCTTGGCTTCAAAGCTATCCGGAAGATATCCCCCCGACTTTGACATACACAGACGAACCGGTGCAGCAGTATTTAAAAAGAGCAGCAGAGGAGTTTCCAACCAAAAGCGCCATTCACTTTATGGGCAGGGAATTTACGTTCAAGGAGGTGTATGAGCAGGCACTCAAGCTTGCCTCCTATCTTCAGTGGCTGGGCATCGAAAAAGGGGACAGAGTGGCCATCATGCTCCCCAATACCCCGCAGTCAGTCATCAGCTACTATGGCATCCTGATAGCGGGCGGGGTTGTAGTCCAGACCAATCCGCTCTATATGGAAAGAGAAATTGAGTACCAGATGAAAGACTCCGGGGCAAAAGCCATCATAACACTTGATATTCTGTATCCGCGTGTTTCAAAGGCTGTCCCAAAAACAGAGATCGAGCATATTGTTGTAACCGCTATCAAAGATGCTCTCCCTTTCCCGAAGAATCTTATCTACCCGTATATCCAGAAAAAGCAATATGGCATCGTAGTCAATGTGAAGCATGAAGGAAATAACCATTTGCTGAAGGAAATATTGAAGCGTCCCATCGGCAGCCTGAAGGAGCATAGCTTCGACTATGAAGAAGATATCGCCCTTCTGCAGTATACAGGCGGGACCACAGGATTCCCCAAAGGGGTCATGCTTACCCACAGGAATCTTGTCAGCAACGCTTCCATGTGCCAGGCCTGGCTTTACAAATGCCGCCGCGGGGAAGAAATCGTTCTCGGCCTGCTGCCGTTTTTTCATGTGTACGGCATGACCACTGTTATGATCCTTTCCATTATGCAGGCATATAAGATGGTCCTGCTGCCGAAATTTGATGCCGAGACAACCTTGAAAACCATCCAAAAGCAAAGGCCAACCCTGTTTCCCGGGGCGCCAACCATCTATATAGGGCTTCTCAACCATCCGGATCTTCAGAAATATGACCTGTCATCGATCGATTCCTGCATCAGCGGCTCAGCTCCCCTGCCGGTTGAAGTACAGCAGCGTTTTGAGGAAGTGACGGGAGGAAAGCTTGTTGAAGGCTACGGGCTGACAGAATCTTCGCCGGTCACCCATTCTAACTATCTTTGGGACCGTCCGCGGGTTAAAGGAAGCATTGGTGTGCCCTGGCCTGATACAGATGCTGCGGTGTTCTCAATGGAAAATGGCGAAAAGCTGCCTCCCGGGGAAGTCGGGGAAATAGCAGTAAAGGGCCCTCAAGTCATGAAAGGCTACTGGAACCGTCCGGAGGATACGGCCCAGACTTTAAGGGACGGCTGGCTCCTTACAGGTGATCTTGGGTATATGGACGAATCAGGCTATTTCTATGTTGTGGACCGCAAAAAAGATATGATCATTGCCGGCGGCTTCAATATTTACCCGCGTGAAATAGAAGAAGTCATCTATGAACATCCGGGCGTACAGGAAGTTGTGGCTGCAGGGATCCCTGACCCATACAGGGGGGAAACGGTCAAAGCCTATATAGTCATGAAAGAAGGGCATGAGGCATCCGAAGAAGAATTGAATGAGTTTGCGAGGAAACATCTTGCTGCCTACAAGGTTCCAAGGATTTATGAATTCAGGAGTGAGCTCCCGAAAACAGCCGTCGGAAAAATACTTCGCCGGGCGCTTGTAGAAGAAGAGAAAAAGAAATTGGAAGAAGAACAGAAAAAGCAAGCCTGATCATTTTTAAAATAGCGGATAATAGAGTAAAGTATAAACAAACAGGTTCAGACCCTTCCTGAGGCCGGATCTTCATTCGGACTCTTTATTTTGAAAAATAGAGCTTGTCCGCCTCAGCGCCGATAAGAAAATTATCATGACAAATTCTTGACAACTTTTGCTTGAAATACTATTATAAAAATATGAATGATGATTCATTCATTTTAGCACAAAGGAACAATCTGCATGACAGCATTATCCCTTTCTTTGCGCTTTTTGATAAATGGAACGGGGGAAAAATGTTGAAGAAGAATAAACCTAAATATATGCAAATCATTGAAGCTGCTGTAGTCGTTATAGCAGAAAACGGCTACCACCAGGCACAGGTTTCGAAAATTGCGAGGCAGGCCGGGGTGGCTGATGGGACGATATACTTATATTTTAAGAATAAGGAAGATATCCTGATTTCACTTTTTGAAGAGAAAATGGGATCCTTTGTTGAAAAAATCGAACAGAATATTGCAGGAAATGACTCAGCTACAGAGAAATTATTAATGATGGTTGAAAATCATTTCAAGCTTTTATCTGAGGATCACCATCTGGCCATTGTCACCCAGCTTGAATTAAGGCAGTCCAATAAAGATCTGCGCTTAAAAATCAATGACGTGCTGAAAGGCTATTTGAAGGCGATCGATCAGATCCTTGCATCAGGGATTGAAACCGGGGAGTTTTCACCCTCACTTGATATCAGGCTGGCCAGACAGATGATTTTTGGCACAATTGACGAAACCGTAACAACCTGGGTCATGAATGACCAAAAGTACAGCCTGACGGATCTGGCCCCTGCTGTCCATAAACTGCTTGTGCACGGCTGTTCCAGCCGTTAGGGAAGGCAGACTCTGATATAAGAGTAAACCGACGATTATAGGAGGGTAAACATGGAGTATTTAACTTGGTCGCATCAGGATATGGTTGCCGAGATTGCAATCAGCCGGCCTCCTGCAAACGCGCTTTCTTCCGGCGTGCTTAAAGAGCTTTCCAGTGTATTGGATGAAATTGAAGAAACTGACGAGATCCGGGTGGTCCTCATCCATGGGGAAGGCCGTTTCTTCTCAGCGGGCGCTGACATCAAAGAATTTACAGAGGTAGAGTCCAGCGGCGACTTTTCTAAACTGGGCAAGTTCGGCCAGGATCTGTTCGAAAGGATGGAATCATTTCCAAAGCCGATCATTGCCGCCATTCACGGAGCTGCGCTTGGAGGGGGCCTCGAGCTTGCCATGGGCTGCCATTTCAGGCTTGTTTCCGAAACAGCCAAGCTGGGCCTTCCAGAGCTTCAGCTGGGCCTTGTCCCGGGCTTTGCCGGCACACAGCGGCTGCCGAGGCTGGTAGGATCTGCACGGGCAGCGGAAATGCTGTTCACAAGTGATCCGATCACAGGCATCCAGGCTGTCCAGTACGGCTTGGCCAACCACGCATTCCCGGAAGAAGAGCTGCTGGAGAATGCGTTCAATATGGCAAAGAAAATTGCAAGGAAGAGCCCGGTTGCTTTGAAAGCTGCAATTGAGCTTCTCAGCCATTCCAAGCATGCTGAGTTTTATAACGGGGTGGAAAAAGAAGCTGAACTCTTCGGAAATGTATTCGCCTCTGAAGATGGACAGGAAGGGATCTCTGCTTTCATCGAAAAAAGAGAGCCTGCTTTCAAAGGAAAATAGGTGCTGTTAAAGAGTATTTACCTCAGTTCATGGCTGGGGATTTACTCCGCCTTGAATTTTCCCAATCTTTTAAACTGATATTTTTTTCTAAAATGTAAACGCAAACAATTCTTCAATTCATCTAACCTATCAATTTGGGAGGGAACATAATGAACATTTATGTCTTATTGAAAAGAACCTTTGATACTGAGGAGAAAATTTCCATTTCAGGCGGCCAGATCAATGAGGACGGCGCAGAATTCATCATTAATCCGTACGATGAGTATGCCGTCGAGGAAGCGATCCAGGTGAGGGATGAGCATGGCGGCGAAGTAACGGTCATTTCAGTAGGCACGGAGGAAGCTGAAAAGCAACTCCGCACTGCACTTGCGATGGGAGCTGATAAAGCGGTCCTTATCAATACGGAAGATGATGTGGAAGCAGGAGACCAATTCACAACAGCCAAGATCCTGTCCGAATACCTAAAGGACAAAGAAGCCGATTTGATCCTGGCAGGAAATGTGGCCATTGACGGCGGCTCTGGCCAGGTTGGCCCCCGTGTCGCAGAGCTGCTGGATATCCCTTATATCACTACTATCACGAAACTGGACATCAGCGGTACAACAGCAACGATCGTCCGCGATGTTGAAGGTGATTCTGAAGTGATTGAAACAAGCCTTCCTCTTCTTGCTACAGCTCAGCAGGGCTTGAATGAACCAAGATACCCTTCTCTGCCGGGCATCATGAAGGCAAAGAAAAAGCCGCTTGAGGAGCTTGAGCTGGATGATCTTGACCTCGAAGAAGATGATGTAGAGGCGAAGACAAAGACCATTGAAATATATCTTCCTCCTAAGAAGGAAGCCGGTAAAGTGCTGGAGGGCGACCTTGAAGACCAGGTCAAAGAGCTTGTCAGCCTTCTTCACACTGAAGCGAAAGTCATTTAATTCATTGATACAGAATAAATACTCAGGAGGTACACAAAATGGCTAGAAAAGTATTGGTATTGGGCGAAGTCAGGGACGGATCATTGCGGAATGTATCGTTCGAAGCGATTGCAGCTGCCAAAACTGCATCTGAAGGAGGAGAGGTTGTCGGTGTTCTGATCGGGGATTCAGTCAGCTCATTGGGAGCAGAGCTGATTCAGTACGGTGCAGACAGGGTTGTTACTGTGGAGGACGAAAAGCTGAAGCAATATAGTTCAGACGGCTTTTCACAGGCACTCCTGGCTGTGGTGGATTCGGAAAATCCGGAAGGGATCGTGTTCGGACATACAGCGCTTGGGAAAGACCTGTCGCCGAGGATTGCAGCAAAGCTTGAATCCGGCCTCATCTCTGATGCAGTCAGCGTCGAAGAAAGCGGCGGAAATATTGTATTCACACGCCCGATCTATTCAGGCAAAGCTTTTGAAAAGAAGATCATTACAGACGGGCTGATCTTTGCAACAATCAGGCCTAATAATATCGCACCGCTTGAAAAGGATGAGTCACGCACTGGGGATACAGCTTCACTTTCTGCTGAAATCAAAGACCTGCGCACCATCATTAAAGAAGTGGTAAGAAAAGCTTCTGAAGGGGTGGACCTCTCTGAAGCGAAAGTAATTGTAGCAGGAGGCCGCGGCGTCAAGAGTGAGGACGGCTTCGGGCCGTTGAAGGAGCTTGCAGATCTTCTTGGAGGAGCGGTCGGGGCTTCCCGCGGTGCCTGTGATGCAGAGTACTGTGATTATTCACTTCAGATCGGCCAGACTGGAAAAGTTGTTACCCCTGATCTTTATATCGCATGCGGCATCTCCGGAGCCAT
This sequence comes from Bacillus infantis, assembly GCF_008180445.1. Taxonomy (GTDB): domain Bacteria; phylum Bacillota; class Bacilli; order Bacillales; family Cytobacillaceae; genus Bacillus_AB; species Bacillus_AB infantis_B. The sequence continues at coordinate 19,532 of NZ_VTER01000022.1, read as the reverse complement.
CCAGCATTTAGCGGGGATGTCCAATTCAAAGGTGATTGTAGCCATCAATAAAGACCCTGAAGCAAATATCTTCAAAGTGGCAGACTACGGGATCGTCGGAGACTTGTTTGAAGTGCTCCCGCTGCTGACCGAGGAATTCAGGAAAGTCGTTGTAAACGCATAATGAGGGGAGCGGCACGAGCCGCTCTTTCTCTTTTGGCCCCTGGTTTAATTCTGGGTTAAACCATGAATATATCAGTGTTAAAAGGGTATATTACGGACGAAACAGATTATTAGCTTCGTCAGGGAAACGGTGATATACTGTCATTAGAATTCGAGCTGGCGGTTTGATTGGGCAGCCAGGCATAGATATGCTGCCCGGGAAAACTGTATTGTTCAATCTGAATCCAGACGGGACTTCCCGGCAAACTCTATACTTTTTAGGAGGCATATATTATGGCAATTACAAATGCGACTGATCAAACTTTTGCAACAGAAACTGGCTCCGGCCTGGTTCTTGCTGACTTCTGGGCACCATGGTGCGGACCATGCAAAATGATTGCACCTGTGCTTGAAGAGCTTGACAGCGAAATGAGCGACAAAGTGAAAATCGTCAAGATTGATGTTGATGAAAACCAGGAAACAGCAGGCAAGTTCGGTGTCATGAGCATCCCTACACTGCTGGTCCTTAAAGATGGCGAAGTCGTTGACAAAGTTGTCGGCTTCCAGCCAAAAGAAGCTCTTTCCGAACTTCTTTCAAAGCACGCGTAAACATTGAAGATGGCCCCGGTTCTAAGAGCCGGGGTTTTGTTATGTATAATATGTCCTTATGTCTCCTGATGCCGGGCTGGAAGTTTTCATAAAGAAAGAAAATATTGACGCAGTACTGTGGAATTTTTATAATAGTAATCTTGCTCTCCTTTCCTTTATTGCTTTTTTCCTTTTGTTATTTTTATTAAAATGGAAGGGCGGCATCTAAAGAATTGTAACGCAATGCGTGTATATAGATTGATTTTGCAGCGGGGGTGAAAATATGAACGAAACAATCAAGAATAAGCTGATGCTGCTGCCGGACCAGCCTGGCTGCTACCTTATGAAGGACAGGCAGGACACCGTGATTTACGTTGGGAAGGCAAAGGTACTGAAGAACCGTGTCCGCTCTTACTTTACCGGTTCACATGACGGCAAAACGCTCCGCCTGGTAAATGAAATTGAGGATTTCGAATATATTGTCACATCATCAGATATGGAAGCCCTCATTCTTGAAATGAACCTGATCAAAAAATATGACCCTAAATACAATGTCATGCTGAAGGACGACAAAAGCTACCCGTTCATCAAGCTGACAGCTGAACTCCATCCTAGGCTGATCACAACCCGGAATGTCAAAAAAGACAAAGGGAAGTATTTTGGGCCCTATCCGAATGTCCAGGCGGCTAATGAAACGAAGAAGCTGCTCGACCGGATCTATCCGCTGAGGAAGTGTTCAACCCTGCCTGACAGGGTCTGCCTCTACTATCATATGGGCCAGTGCCTGGCGCCCTGCGTCAAGCCGGTCAGCGAAAAGCAGTATAAAGATATTGTCGACGAGATTGCACGGTTTTTGAACGGCGGCTACAAAGACATCAAGAAAGAGCTTACGGTCAAAATGACGGCTGCGGCAGAGGAACTGGATTTTGAAAGGGCGAAGGAACTGAGGGACCAGATTGCCCATATTGAAGCGACGATGGAAAAACAGAAAATGACATCGACTGATTTCACTGACCGCGATGTGTTCGGATTTGCCGTCGATAAAGGCTGGATGTGTGTTCAGGTCTTCTTTATCAGACAGGGGAAGCTGATTGAAAGAGATGTTTCGCTGTTCCCGGTATACGGTGAGCCGGAGGAAGAAATGCTCACCTTCATGGGCCAGTTTTATACAAAGGCCAACCATTTTAAACCGCGGGAAATCCTGGTGCCTGATACTGTCAATGAAGAAATGGCAGAAAAGCTCCTGGAAGTAAAAGTGCTGAAACCGCAGCGCGGCCAAAAGAAAGATCTGGTCAAGCTGGCAGGGAAAAATGCTAAGATCGCTCTGCAGGAGAAATTCTCGCTCATAGAACGGGATGAGGAAAGGACAATCAAGGCTGTCGAAAATCTCGGCTTGCAGCTGGGCATTTATACGCCGCACCGGATTGAAGCTTTTGATAATTCGAATATCCAGGGCACTGACCCGGTTTCCGCCATGATTGTATTCATTGACGGCAAACCGGAAAAGCGTGAATACAGGAAATATAAGATCAAGACAGTCAAGGGCCCGGATGATTATGAATCCATGCGCGAGGCCGTCAGGAGGCGGTACACCAGAGTGCTGAAAGAAGGTCTGCCCATTCCGGATCTTATCATTGTCGACGGCGGGAAAGGCCATATTGAATCCGTAAGGGATGTACTTGAAAATGAGCTCGGGCTTGATATCCCGATATCCGGCCTTGCCAAGGATGAAAAGCACAGGACTTCCCAGCTGCTGTACGGCAATCCGCTGGAGATCATTCCGCTTGAGCGGAACAGCCAGGAGTTTTATCTGCTGCAGCGGATCCAGGATGAGGTCCACCGCTTCGCCATCACCTTCCACCGCCAGCTCCGCGGAAAAAGCGCCTTCCAGTCATTGTTGGATGATATCCCCGGAATTGGCGAGAAGAGGAAGAAACTGCTTTTGAAAACCTTCGGATCTGTAAAAAAAATGAAAGAAGCCGGCTTGGATGAATTTACGGCTATCGGAATTCCGGCTAATGTCGCACAGGAATTGAAAAATAAATTATCTGAATAGCATTGATATAAAAAAAACGCTATGATATAATGATTTCAACTTTATAGCAATATCACTTTATAGCATTAAAGTGAAGGTAGAGGTGCAAACTTCATCAGTAAAAGCTTGGAGAAAGATGAGTTTCTGTGAAAAGCTTTGAAAGGGAATGTTTGCCGAAGAAAAGGAAGTCTCATTTCTTTCTTTTCTGGTCCTGTATTGAATAAATACTGGATTGTCAAGACAGCGCCGTCTTGGAGAGCTATCTCACTGTGTGGGCATATTTTATATGTATTTTAAACACAGCAATGAGATGGTCATTCTCATTGCTTTTTTGTGTTCAAAAAAGCAATGGATGACCTCTCTTTTACATGTCAGGCGGCCGGAAAAACGATATCCAGATGAAAGAAGGAGAAACGATGGGATTAATTGTCCAGAAATTCGGAGGGACTTCTGTTGGCAGCACAGAAAGAATCATGAATGCAGCAGAGCGCGCAATTGAAGAAAAAGAGAGAGGCAATGACGTAGTCGTTGTTGTATCTGCAATGGGGAAGACGACTGACCAGCTTGTCGGCCTGGCCAGGGGAATTTCTGCTTCGCCCAGCAAGCGTGAAATGGATATGCTCCTTACAACTGGTGAACAGGTGACAATCAGCCTTTTAAGCATGGCTTTGAACGAAAAAGGCTATGAAAGCATCTCCTTCACTGGATGGCAGGCAGGAATAGAAACTGAGGCTGTGCATGGGAATGCAAGGATTGTACATATAGATCCGGAGAAAATCCAGACTCAGCTTAATCAAGGAAAGATTGTCGTGGTTGCCGGATTCCAGGGAGTAACAGAAGATGGGAGCATTTCCACTCTTGGACGCGGCGGTTCCGATACAACGGCAGTGGCGCTGGCAGCAGTGCTGAAAGCGGATAAGTGCGATATTTATACAGATGTGACAGGCGTCTATACGACGGACCCGCGCTATGTAAAAGGAGCAAGGAAGCTGCAGTCCCTGTCCTATGACGAAATGCTTGAGCTTGCGAATCTCGGCGCAGGTGTGCTTCATCCGAGGGCAGTGGAATTTGCCAAAAACTACGAAGTGCCGCTTGAAGTCAGATCAAGCACTGAAAGGGAAAGAGGAACGATCATTGAGGAGGAGCCAACAATGGAAGAAAATTTAGTTGTACGGGGAGTAGCTTTTGAAAATGCGATCACCAAGGTAGCGATTCTGGGGCTCGAGGACAGCCTGAAGGGCCTGTCCACTGTCTTCACGACACTTGCTGCCCATCACATCAATGTTGACATCATTATTCAGAGTGTTGCTGAGGGGCAGACAGGAAGCCTGTCTTTTTCAATTAAAAATGATGATCTGGAAGAAACTCTCAAGGTTCTGGAAAATAATCGGGATATACTGAAATATGAACGGATTGAATCAGAATCAGGACTTGCAAAAGTGTCTATTGTCGGTTCGGGAATGGTGTCGAATCCTGGGGTGGCAGCGGAGATGTTCGAAGTGCTTTCTTCAAATGGGATCCAGGTCAAGATGGTCAGCACTTCAGAGATCAAGGTGTCAACGGTCATCAGTGACAGCTCTATGGTCAAAGCGGTGGAAGCCCTCCACGAAGCGTTCGAACTGTCAGGCACTCCGGCGAGGAGCGTTTAAATCAAAAAAGGTGGCAGATGCGCATGGGCTCGATGCATCGGGGAAGGATCTCCTCCCGGATGCGCGCCGCGCTTCGTGCCATCCCTTCTTTTATGCTGTTTCAGCCGGCGTATTAAGTACGGGCTTACAGTACAGCAGCTTATCCATTATAGCGGGCTGATGCGGTCTTTTTTATCCCACTTCACTGTGAAAAGGACAAGGCCGCCCCTTTTTTTGGGATGCTCAAAGGCTTCAGAGAGCAGTTCTTTCTGGGATTCCAGCTGCTGTGCAAGAAAGCCGGCTTCGAGCTGAAAAGTGCAATCAGGATTTTCCTTAAAGCGCCTGGCGAACAATGGGCTTGAAAGCTGGAACTCCATTTCGCTCCTTTTTTCTTCTTTAACAGCAAGATTTCCCCAGCCGGCGTTTTCAAAAAACTCAATGACTGCTTCCATCGATTCAAGCGGGTATTTCCTTGCCAGCCTTTTGCCGGCCCAATAAAGTATTTCGGCTGCATCCTTGCCGAGCATATCGGAAAGAATCTCTTCCCGGATCAATTCATAGCCGAAAGCAGGGACGGTTTCCGGCCCGTGCTCAGCCTTTGTTTCTGCAGATGTCATATTGCTCAATCGTCTCCCCTCTTTCTATGATTCTATTATATACAATCCAGATAAAAATAAAGCACTGATTCAAGAAAAAACAGCTTCAGTCCTATAAGAAAAAAATGCTATTTCAATATATTCTCCTATACATTAGGAATCATAGCCAAATAGAGGTTTTTCGTTCTTTATATAATATCAATATATTTTAAAAATTTTATTTATATCATATATTTTATGTATCCGTTTTCTTGACGCTCTATTCCGATGGGAGTAAAATGGACATGTCACTTAATTGTAAGAAAATGAATAATTAACATTTTCTCGATGGTGGAAAGGCCCTATTTTCCAGAAATAATATTTTCATAGAAAAAGCCTTTGCATCATTTCTTCAAAATTCAGGGGGGGTAAATCAATGGCAGGTAATCGGGAGTTTTTTAATCGCAGACTGCATTCATTACTTGGGGTCATTCCAGTTGGGCTGTTTCTTGTACAGCACCTTGTAGTGAACCATTTTGCAACAGGAGGAGAAGAATCGTTTAACAAGGCAGCACACTTTATGGAGCAGCTTCCATTCAGATATGTCTTAGAAACTGTAGTCATCTTCCTGCCTTTGCTGTTCCACGCGATCTATGGCCTTTATATTGCTTTTACTGCTAAGAATAATGCTGGCAGATTCTCATATTTCCGCAATTGGATGTTCCTGCTCCAGCGTGTTTCCGGTGTAGTGACGCTTATTTTCATTACCTGGCATGTGTGGGAGACAAGGGTTGCTGCCGCTTTTGGCGCAGATGTCAACTTCCAGATGATGGAGAATATTTTGTCGAATCCATTTATGTTCTGGTTCTACATTGTCGGCGTTATTTCTACAATATTCCACTTTGCAAACGGTTTGTGGTCATTCGCAGTAAGCTGGGGAATCACCGTTACTCCTCGTTCACAGCTGATTTCCACTTATGTTACAATCGCAATTTTCATTGCCCTTTCCATCGTTGGGATCCGCGCAATCACGGCATTTGTTTAAGAGTTTCAGAGTGCTTAAATCTTGTAATTTTCAGCATAGCGCATGGGAAAATGCGCTCAGGCTTAGTTTGAAATAGAGCTGTACTAGTATTGAGGGAGTGAGCCATGATGAGTAAAGGAAAAGTAATCGTTGTCGGCGGCGGACTGGCCGGCTTGATGGCAACAATTAAAGTAGCAGAATCAGGGACTCCGGTTGAATTATTTTCTCTTGTCCCGGTTAAACGTTCTCACTCTGTTTGTGCCCAGGGCGGTATTAATGGAGCGGTCAACACAAAGGGTGAAGGGGATTCACCTTGGGAGCATTTCGATGATACAGTTTACGGGGGAGATTTCCTTGCCAATCAGCCGCCTGTAAAGGCCATGACTGAAGCAGCGCCGGGAATCATCCATCTATTGGACCGCATGGGCGTCATGTTCAACCGTACACCGGAAGGACTGCTGGACTTCAGGCGCTTCGGCGGAACCCAGCATCACCGTACAGCATTTGCAGGCGCCACGACCGGCCAGCAGCTTTTGTACGCATTGGATGAGCAGGTGCGCCGCCATGAGGTGGCTGGCCTTGTAACAAAATATGAAGGCTGGGAGTTCCTTGGCTCTGTCGTCGATGATGAAGGCATTTGCCGCGGGGTAATTGCTCAAAATCTCACATCCATGGAGATTAAATCGTTCTCAGGGGATGCCGTGATCATGGCAACCGGAGGCCCGGGCATCATCTTCGGAAAATCAACCAACTCTGTCATCAACACAGGGTCTGCTGCATCGATCGTATATCAGCAGGGAGCTTATTATGCAAACGGCGAATTCATCCAGATCCACCCGACAGCCATCCCGGGGGATGACAAACTGCGCCTGATGAGTGAATCGGCACGCGGTGAGGGCGGCCGTGTATGGACCTATAAAGATGGAAAGCCATGGTACTTCCTGGAGGAGAAATATCCTGCCTACGGAAACCTGGTGCCGCGTGATATCGCCACACGTGAAATATTCGATGTCTGCGTCAATCAGAAGCTTGGCATCAATGGCGAGAACATGGTTTATCTTGACCTGTCCCATAAAGATCCTAAAGAGCTTGACATCAAGCTTGGCGGAATCATTGAAATCTATGAAAAATTCATGGGGGATGATCCTCGCAAGGTCCCTATGAAAATTTTCCCTGCCGTACACTATTCGATGGGCGGACTGTGGGTAGATTATGATCAGATGACGAATATCCCAGGATTATTTGCAGCAGGGGAGTGCGATTATTCCCAGCATGGTGCAAACCGCCTGGGCGCCAACTCCCTTCTGTCTGCCATTTACGGCGGAATGGTTGCAGGTCCGAAAGCGCTCGAATATATCGCCGGCCTTGAAAAGAGTGCAGAAGATGTTTCGTCTTCCGTTTTCGACAAGTATGTCAGACAGGAAGAAGAAAAATGGAGCAGCATCATGTCCCTTGATGGAACAGAGAATGCATACGTTCTCCATAAAGAGCTGGGCGAATGGATGACAGATAATGTAACGGTTGTCCGCCATAATGATAAGCTATTGAAAACTGATGAAAAAATCGTAGAATTGCTTGAACGCTATAAAAATATCAATATCAATGACACAGCAAAATGGAGCAATCAGGGAGCTGTCTTTACACGCCAGCTTCAAAACATGCTGCAGCTTGCCAGGGTCATCACAATTGGTGCCTATAACCGGAATGAAAGCCGCGGGGCGCACTATAAACCGGAATTCCCTGACCGTAATGATGATGAGTTCCTGAAAACGACGATGGCAAAATTCGCTGGTCCTGATTCAGCGCCTCAATTCCATTACGAGGAAGTAGATACAGGCCTGATCACGCCTCGTAAACGTGATTACACGAAGAAGAAAGGGGGAAAATAAACGATGTCTGAAAACAAAACAGTTACATTTCAAATCACCCGGCAGGACTCGCCTGATTCAGCCCCTTATCAAGAAGAGTTCAAACTGGCTTACCGCCCGAATATGAACGTTATCTCAGCGCTGATGGAAATCCGCCGTAACCCGGTCAATTCCAAAGGGGAGAGCACGACGCCGATCGCATGGGACATGAACTGTCTTGAAGAAGTATGCGGCGCCTGCTCAATGATCATCAATGGCAAGCCGCGCCAATCCTGTACAGCGCTTGTCGACAAACTCGAGCAGCCGATCAGGCTTGAGCCGATGCGTACATTCCCTGTCGTCCGCGACCTTCAGGTAGACAGAAGCCGCATGTTCGACTCCCTGAAGAAGGTGAAAGCGTGGATCCCGATTGACGGAACATACGATCTTGGACCTGGACCGCGCATGCCTGAGAAGAAGCGCCAGTGGGCTTATGAGCTGTCCAAGTGCATGACTTGCGGCGTTTGCCTTGAGGCCTGCCCGAATGTGAACAGCAAAGCCGATTTCATCGGTCCTGCCCCGTTATCACAGGTGCGCTTGTTCAACGCCCATCCAACTGGTGAAATGAATAAATCCGAACGCCTGGAGCAGATCATGGGCGATGGCGGACTGGCGAACTGCGGAAATTCCCAGAACTGCGTTCAGTCCTGCCCGAAAGGCATCCCTTTGACTACCTCAATCGCAGCATTGAACCGGGATACAACAATCCAGTCATTCAGAAGCTTCTTCGGAAGCGATCAGGCTTAATAGAACAGACCCCCTTTCAGGCTGAAAGGGGGTTTTTGTGCATTTGATGTTTCCAAATCCGGTGAAAGAAATTATAATGATATAAAACGACTGAATGTTCATTCATTATTGGAGGCGGCCTCATGAGTAAAATGAATTATGTTGATGACTTTGAGACTTGGGAGGAAAGCTTTGTATTTTCCCATCCTGTCAAGGTCCGGTTCTCAGAAACAGATATGTTTGGCCATTTGAATAACACAGTACCCTTCACGTATTTTGAGGAAGCAAGAATAGAGTTCTTCAAGAGCATCGGCTTCATGCAGGAATGGGTGAAGCCTGGGAGCGAAACGATTCCTGTTGTAGCCGATCTGCAGTGCGATTTCCTGAAGCAGGCATTTTTCGATGAAAGCCTCAGCATCCATGTAAAAGCAGAAAGCATTGGGCGGTCCTCGGCAGATCTTCATTATATGGCAAAACGGAAAGATGGAGCAGTCTGCTTTGCGGGCAGGGGGACAATCGTGCAAATTTCCAGGGAAACAGGAAAAGGCGTACCCTGGACAGAGGAAATGAGGAATCTTCTTTCAGCCGGAAAAACCATCCACGCTTAAGCCGCAGGAGCAGTTCTTTCACACCTGCTCCTGCGGCTGCATATAATTGGGGGAGCAGGTGTATGGAGCATGAATCATAAATCATGTGGCTGTATGGCGCGGACCCCAACTAGACCAGGCAATAGCCCTTTTAGTAAAAATAATCTCTCCTTCCAGTAAATGCAGTCACTCCGCCAGTACAGATTACATATGATATGGTGACTAAATATATACCCATCCCGCGGTTCATAGCTGGCGAAGGCAAGGAGGGTTACAATACTTGAAGGAGAACGAATATACTCACAAGCCGTTACTCACCAAACGAGAAAGAGAAGTATTCGAGCTATTAGTTCAAGACAAGACAACGAAAGAAATCGCTGGTGAACTATTTATTAGCGAAAAGACGGTTCGCAACCATATTTCAAATGCTATGCAAAAGCTTGGCGTTAAGGGGCGTTCTCAAGCCGTTGTAGAGCTCCTTCGAATGGGAGAGCTAGAACTTTGATTATGGCCGGCAATCTTGGATAAGGTTGCCGGTTATCATATTTTAGAGGGCAGTTTTTCAGGAGAGAGACGGCCGGCAGGACGTGCAGTCTGCAGAATTGACGCATTTTCTTGCATTGCCTGGATTTCCATCTTGAAAATTGGATGAAAAAAGTAGACAATAAAGCAAAGAGCTGCAATCTTACCGCCTGCATAAAGACTGGAATTGCTTAAATGGGAGTTGTATGGGATGACGCATGGAAATAATAAAGACATAAAAGAAACGATTGATATTGTTGCAGATATCGAGAAAGACCTTCGCTACATATCCGGCATCATTAAGCAAAAAGGCCGGGAAATCTTAAGCAATTATACAATTACGCCTCCCCAGTTTGTTGCCCTGCAGTGGCTGCATGAGGAAGGGGACATGACAATCGGCGAGCTTTCTAATAAAATGTATTTAGCCTTCAGCACAACGACGGACCTTGTGGACAGAATGGAAAAAAATGAGCTCGTCCAGAGAGTGAAGGACCCGAATGACAGGCGGGTCGTCCGCATCCATCTGCTGCCGGAGGGAGAGCGGATCATCGAAGAGGTTATTGTGAAGAGGCAGATCTACTTGCGCGAGGTTCTCAAGAATTTCTCCAAGGACGAAGTAACCGTACTGAAGAACAACTTAACGCAATTACACCAAGATATGCGCGAAAAATGAGGCGGTATGTTTGAAGCAACCAATTGGGATCATTGATTCAGGGGTCGGCGGCCTGACAGTGGCAAAAGAAGTCATGAGGCAGCTGCCGAATGAGAATATCGTTTATCTGGGAGACACTGCCCGGTGCCCCTACGGGCCGAGGACGGCTGAAGAAGTAAGGCGGTTTACATGGCAGATGACTGAGTTTTTATTGACTCAGGATATTAAAATGCTTGTGATTGCCTGCAATACGGCAACAGCGGTCGTGCTTGAGGAAATACAGGAAAAGCTTCCCATTCCTGTCCTCGGCGTCATTTATCCCGGGGCAAGGGCGGCTTTAAAGGTGTCCAAGAGCAATAAGATCGGAATCATCGGCACAATCGGCACGGTCAACAGCAAAGCCTATGAAAAGGCCCTTAAGCAAATCAACAGGAAGGTATGTGTGAAACCTCTTGCCTGCCCGAAATTTGTCCCGCTTGTGGAAAGCGGGGAATATGGGAGTGCGGTAGCCAAGAAAATTGTTGCTGAAACCTTGAAGCCTTTAAGGAACAAAGATCTTGATACACTGATCCTTGGGTGCACGCACTATCCGCTGCTGGAATCCCTGATTAAAAATTTCATGGGACCGGGTGTGAAAGTGATCAGCTCAGGTGAAGAGACCGCAAGGGAAGTCAGCACCATACTTGACTACCGGGGATTGCTCAATCAAAGTGCGGACGAGCCTGTCCATAAATATTTTGCAACAGGATCTATAAGCATTTTTACGAAGATTGCGGGCCAATGGCTGCAAAGGCCGATTGACCATATTGAAAAAATAAAGCTGGAAGCATAGCCTCCTTTTTGGGGGCTTTTGCTGTTCATATTTTTTAAAAGTCAGGCTGTGTTAATGTACCTTGTTGATTTTGGGCTCATGCGTGTGAAACTCTGTTTCACACGCAATTCAGCACAGCTGAATATCTGGCTGAACTGAGCCCAAAATCAACAGCAATGTTTAACAAAGCAAAAAAGTTAATAGCAGAAATAAAGGCATAAGGCTTCCGAAAATGGTACAATTCTAGTATCTCTAAAAGAAAAAGGTGATGATATTGATAGAACAAGCGGAAAAGCTGCTAAAGCAATATTTCGGCTATTCCACCTTCCGTAATGGCCAAAAAGAAATCATTCAGAATGTCATGAATGGCCGCCATACTCTTGGCATCCTCCCGACAGGAGGAGGAAAATCCCTCTCATTTCAAATTCCCGCACTCGCGATGCCTGGCACCGCCATCGTCATTTCCCCGCTCATTTCTTTAATGAAGGACCAAGTAGACGCATTGCTTGCAGCAGGCGTGTCCGCCACTTTCATAAACAGCAGCCTCACACAGCAGGAGCTGATGGAAAGGACCTCAGGGATCCGGAATGGAGAGTATAAGCTGGTCTATGCTGCGCCGGAGCGTTTTGATTCCTCGGGATTCATCCATCTGCTGAATTCCATCGATATTTCGATGATTGTATTCGACGAAGCACATTGTATCTCCCAATGGGGCCACGATTTCAGGCCGAGCTACCGTTCCATTATTCCTGCGCTCGGGCAGTTGAACGGCAGGCCGATCCTTGTCGGACTCACCGCCACTGCGACAGAGGATGTGGCCAATGATATCTGCGGGCTGCTGCAGATCAGGGACGAAGATATTTTCATTACCGGGTTCGCGAGGGAAAACCTTGCTTTTAAAGTGGCCAAAGGCGTCAACAAGAGAGAATTCATTGCAAGTTATATACGTAAGCATCAAGGACAGCCGGGTATTATTTACACCTCGAGCCGCAAGGAAACCGATCAGCTGCAGCAATTTTTACAGGGGAACAATATCCCCGCTTCACGCTACCATGCCGGCATGAATGAGGAAGACAGAAAAACGGCCCAGAATGATTTCGTCCATGATCAGACAGACATCATGGTGGCCACCAATGCGTTCGGCATGGGGATTGATAAATCAAATGTCCGGTTTGTTATCCATTACAGCCTGCCGAAGAATATTGAGGCCTATTATCAGGAAGCCGGCAGGGCCGGGCGTGACGGGGAGGAGAGTGAATGCATCCTTCTTTTTGCCCAGCAGGATATCCAGCTGCAGAAGTTCCTGATCGAGGAAACCGGCCTGGACAGCCGGAACAGGGAGCTTGAATTCAGCAAGCTGAACCGGATGGTGAACTACTGCCATACAGAGCAATGCCTTCAATCCTACATTATTGAGTACTTCGACCATGGCAGCGATGAAAGCCGCTGCGGAAAATGCAGCAATTGCATGGATGACAGAGAGAAAATTGATATTACACTTGAAGCACAGATGATTTTCTCATGCATAAAACGTATGGGTGAGCGCTTTGGCGTAAGTCTGACAGCACAGGTGCTGAAAGGTTCCAATAATAAAAGAATCCGTGATATGAATTTCAATGAGTTGTCTACCTATGGATTGATGCGAAATCGTGCAGAAAAAGAAATTGCTGCTGTTATCAATTATCTGCTTGCTGAAGGCTTCCTCAGCCTGACAGACGGTAAATATCCGGTAATCATGCTGACATCAAGGGTCCAAGGGGTTCTTAAAGGGCAGGAAACGATCATGATGCGCAAGACAAAGGCGATCGAACAGAAGCCTGAAGCTGAAGGGGACCATAACCTGTTTGAACGGCTGCGTGCATTGCGGAAGCAGGTGGCTGAAAAAGGGAAAATCCCGCCATATGTGGTTTTCCCTGATAGCACATTGCGCGAAATGAGCAAATATTACCCGGCTGATGGAGAGTCTATGCTGCAGATTAAAGGCGTCGGGCAGATGAAGTATGATAAATACGGCAGCATGTTCGCTGAGGAAATTAAATTATATATGCAGGAAAACAATATTGAACCGCCGTCTGCCCTCCCGCCGAAAGAGGAAAAGCAGGCGGACAGGCTCAAGGCTGATGAGGAGCCAAGCTATATGGTTTCCTACAGGCACTATATGGAGGGGATGGGCATCAAAGAGATTGCCAAGCAGCGCGGCTTTTCTTTAGTGACCGTCCAGAACCATGTCCTCCGGGCAGCGGCTGAGGGAAATCCTTTCAACTGGTCTGAGCTGTTTGATGAGGAAACAGAGCAGAAGATCCTCTCGGCCGCCGGTGAAAGCGGAGATGTAAAACTTAAGCCCATTAAAGAGCTCCTCGGGGATGAAATCGACTATTTTACAATCAAAGCAGTACTGGTGAAGAATGAAGCCGCCGTTACTTCATGATAAGTATGGTAAAACAAGCAGGCCTTTACAGGGCCTGCTTGTTTGTATTGGGCAGAAAGCGGGGAATGAGCGGTTTCAGAGCCTTTTAGTCTTAGTTTTTTTACGGGCAAGCGCCCTCCACATTTCAGTTGTCCTATTTTTTTTTCTCTCACGGGTCTATTTTTCCGGAAGGCTCGTATATATGTAGTACAAACTGTTCTGGGAGGGATTTAATATGTCTATAAATAAAAAGACAACAATGGTTTCAGCCGTACTGGCTTCTTCTGTGCTTTTATCCGGATGCGGGCTGTTCGGGATCGGGGAAAAAGAAAAGATCGATCCTCCGAAAGAGGTCAGCTATACAGAGGATGAAACAGCTGTTGAGGAAACAGCTGGAACTGAAACGGAGCAGGCTGGTGAAGAGGCAGAGGTTGCGGGGACTGTCCAGACAGAGTTGTACCTGATCGATAAAAACGGCTATGTCGTGCCTCAGACGCTTACCCTGCCAAAAACAGAGTCTGTTGCAACACAGGCTTTGGAGTATCTTGTGCAGAATGGGAAAGTTACCGATATGCTGCCTAATGACTTCAGGGCCGTCCTTCCTGCAGATACGAAAATAAGCGTAAACGTGAAGGATAAAGTGGCAACCGTTGATTTCTCGAAGGAGTTCGGAGACTATCAGGCCGAGGATGAAGAAAAAATCCTTGAATCTGTTACCTGGACGCTCACACAATTCGATTCGATCGAGAAAGTAAAACTCCAGATGAATGGCCATGCACTGACAGAAATGCCTGTAAACGGGACGCCGATCAGCGAAACCCTTTCCAGGTCAAAGGGCATCAATATGGACACGTCCGATGCAGTGGATATTTCCAATACAAAATCCCTGACGGTTTATTATCTGGGCGGTGAAGAAGGAGCCTATTATTATGTACCAGTTACAAAGCGCATCAGCGCCCAGGAAGACAATCAGGTTGAAGCGGTAGTGAAGGAGCTTGTCAAAGGCCCAAGCTTTACTTCCAATCTGTTTACAGACTTTATGCCGGAGGTTGAGCTCCTTGGCGACCCTAAGATCGAAAACGGACTGGCAACATTGGATTTCAATGAATCCGTTTATGGCAGCTTTGAAGAAAAAATCATTTCCCAGCACCTGCTTAATTCACTAGTGCTGTCCCTGACAGAACAAAAGGGCATTGAAAGTGTAGCGGTCACTGTAAATGGGAAGGCAGAGCTGGTAGATGAAAATGGCGAAAAGCTGACCGAACCGGTAACACGGCCTGAAAATGTGAATACAGGTAGTTTTTAAAAAAACTTTTTTGATATACTATATAATGACAAGGATAGAGGTAGGCAATTATTTGCCGCCTCTTCTTTATTGGATTCCGGTTACAGACAGCCGGATCAGGTTCAAAGGAGGAATGAATATGCGGAAAGACGGGCGTGAACAGCTGCAGTTAAGGCCGATACATATTGAAACGAATTATTTGATGCATCCTGAAGGTTCTGTACTGATCAGTGTGGGCAATACAAAGGTGATTTGCACAGCCAGCATCGACGAGCGGGTGCCTCCATTCATGAGAGGGGAAGGAAAAGGGTGGATTACGGCTGAATACAGCATGCTGCCCCGGGCAACAGAGCAAAGGAATATCCGTGAAGCCGCAAAGGGGAAAATCACCGGGCGTACAATGGAAATCCAGCGTTTGATCGGACGGGCATTAAGGGCAGTCGTGGATCTTGAGGCACTTGGTGAACGAACAATCTGGCTGGATTGCGATGTTATCCAAGCCGATGGCGGGACAAGGACAGCTTCCATCACAGGCGCTTTTGTCGCAATGGCTATTGCTGTCGAAAAGCTGTATAGCAATAAAAAATTGTCAAAATTCCCGATTACGCAATTCCTTGCAGCTACAAGTGTGGGAATCCTTGCAAACAAGCAGGTGGTCCTGGACCTGAATTATGCTGAAGACTCCAAGGCGGAAGTCGACATGAATGTGGTCATGACAGGCAATGGCGAATTTGTGGAGCTTCAGGGTACAGGAGAAGAAGCAACATTTTCAGCGAGCCAGCTGACGGAGCTGTTAAAAGCGGCGGAAGAAGGCGTAGGCAGGCTGTTTGATATCCAAAAGCAAGTGCTCGGCGAAAAAATCAGCTCACAGATCGCAAAGTAAATCCAGGGAGATGAAAACTGTGCAGGAAGTTATTATTGCAACGAAAAATGCGGGGAAAGCGAAGGAATTCAGCCGGATGTTCAAACCTCTGGGCTATGAAGTGAAAACCCTTCTCGACTTTCCTGAATTTGAGGATATTGAAGAGACTGGAAGCACATTTGAGGAAAATGCAGTCCTAAAAGCAGAGGCTGTCTCTAAAGCTTTTGGAAAAATCGTCATTGCCGATGATTCCGGCCTTATGATCGATGCCCTTGAGGGCCGTCCAGGCATCTATTCGGCAAGATACGCAGGCGAAGCGAAAAGTGATGAAGCAAATATGCAAAAGGTACTCGCAGAGCTTGAAGGTGTAGCGGAAGAAAAAAGGACAGCCAGATTTTATTGCGCCTTGGCTGTTTCGGTGCCAGGGAAGGGAGCTTACACAGTCTCCGGAGCGTGCGAGGGCAGGATTCTGACTGATAAAAGGGGCAGCCATGGGTTTGGCTATGATCCGATCTTCTTTGTGACTGAAAAAAATAAAAGCATGGCAGAACTCCCTCCTGAGGAGAAAAGCCGGATCAGCCACAGGGCCAAAGCCCTTGAAAAGCTCGAAAACAGTCTGGGAACCCTTTTTAAAGGTGATGGAGCCAATGGCTAAAATACTGATCGTAAGCGACAGCCATGGGCTGGAGGAGGAAGTTGCGCAGCTCGCTGAGAGGCATGGAAATGATGCTGATCTCATGATTCACTGCGGGGATTCCGAGCTGCCTGCCGGACATCCCTCTATGTCGGGTTTTGCTGGAGTAAGGGGAAATTGCGATTATGATGATGCCTATCCTGACCGTTTTGCCAAAACCCTTGGAGGCTTGACGATTTTTGTTACCCATGGGCATCTGTACGGGGTGAAAAGCAGCCTTATGAAGCTGAAGTATAAAGGCGAGGAGGAAGGAGCAGATATCATCTGCTTCGGACATTCGCATGAGCTTGGGGCAGAAATGATTGATGGAAGGCTGTTTTTGAACCCGGGGAGCCTGAGGCTGCCGAGAGGGCGCTATGAGAGAACCTATCTCCTGCTGGAAACGGCAGGGAGGGAAATCCGTGTGAATATATATGACCTTGAAGCCGGAAAGCTTGAAAAGCTGTCACAGACTTTTCAGATTCCGGAAAGGGGATGAAATCCGTTTATTGTATGAGGGGGAAACCCCTCTAGCAATAAGCAAATGTGTATTGCCGGAAAAAATGATGCCAGGTTTATTATATTTTTCCTGAAAAGCTGTTGACTTTCATTTATTTGTCTACTATAATAAAAAATGTCTTCGAGATAACTTATTAAAATAATGTCCCAGTAGCTCAGCAGGATAGAGCAACGGCCTTCTAAGCCGTCGGTCGGGAGTTCGAATCTCTCCTGGGACGCTAACTTTTTACAGTCAAAAGCCTTGATATGAAAGGGTTTTGGACTGATAAGGGATGCTAACACAGATTATAACATTGTGGGAGTATCCTTTTTTTGTACCTACAATATCTCAGCATTGTTCTACTACCTCCATTACCTATATTGGAGGAGACTGTATGACAAAGAAGAAAAGTATTTTTGAGGTTGAGGCAGACATTAGCCTATTTAAACAAGGATCAGGCACAGGTGGTATACAGGAAAAGCTCCTAGCTGCATCATCTTCTAAAACAGCATCATCAAGTCAGAAAGATGGCAGAGACTTAGACAGTGTCATGTCATGAAAATTATCATTCAGCAGATGAAAGTAAGTGGCTATAGAGAAAGAACTATTACTGATTATACCAGTTATATGGCTCAGTTCAGGAAGTCTACAAATGTAGAATACCTTGAGGACAACAGATACTATCTACTGTTGGCTTGATTCTATGGCTGTATTCAATCAGACTAAACTGACAAGGCTAAAGTGCCTAAAGGCTATTTTAGGCAAGTGCTTTAATAATGGTTGGTTTAGCTCAAAGTTTTGGCATGGAATTAACATTAAAGTTGAAAAGAAGGTTAAAAAAGGTGTTAAGAAAGATGATGTAATGGTTCTTTTGTCTTTGTTAGACTTAAATACCTTTATTGGATTAAGAGATGCTCTGGCAGTCCTTACTCTTTATAAGACAGGAGTAAGGATCAATACACTGGGGCAACTACAAGATAGACATATTGACTTTGAAAATAAGTTGCTTTGTATGGATGGCACCATTTTAAAAAACCATAAGATGTTAAAGCTACCTATTGATGATGAATTGCTGAAATTGTTTAAGGTTCTGATTACACAGAATAACAAAATAAGAGCATACTATGGCGAAAAAAACTATTACTTATTCATAAGTTACAAAGGTACATCCCTAAATACTAAGTCAACAAATAATGCAATTTCTAAACAGTTAAAGATATATGCTAAAAAGTATGACTTACAGAATATTAATCCTCATGCCCTCATAAGGGGTTATGCTAAAAGCTTGTTGAATAAAGGGGCAAACCTTGCATTAATTTCTAAAGCTCTGGGACATTCAAATTTAGCAGTTACAACTCAGTATTTAGATTTAGATGTTGAGGAAGTTGCAAAGAATCTTAGGGAATTTTTATGAGCTGGAAAAAGGTTAGACAATGGTAGGAGAACAGCCTTTTCAGCTAACTATAGATTGGAAAGTAATTCAACGACTGAGTAGTAGGCTATCCCTGCTGCTCTTTTTTATTTTCATAGCTGAGTACACTGTTAAATTATAATAAGGTTTCAGTGGTTCTAATGAATTTATTAATTCTATCTGGTTTTTTAAGGCTAAAGAGGGTCTTTTTTATTCAGGGTAAAAGATCTGTTGAAGAAAAAACCACTATATGATCTTGTCCCTGTTGTATTTTGCAAGAAAAAAGTGCAGAGTAATGCAATAAAAACTGCAGAGGTTTGCCACCCATGATAGTTACCTTCTTTTGGAAAGTGCATTAGAAAGACGGTAACTCTCGCCATGAAAACTTATGATATGCGCATGATGGATCAAGCGATCCACTAAAGCTGCTGTCAGTCTCGAATCTGAGAATATTCTGTTCCACTGGCTAAATTCCAAATTAGATGTTAGGATGAGGCTTTTTTGCTCATAGCACTCGGAAATCAATTGGAAAAGCAGCTCTGCTCCTTCTTTGCTGAAAGGCAGGTAACCCATCTCATCCAGAATAATGAGATCCAACTTTTGTATCCTATTTCTAAACTGGGCCAGGCGGTTGAGCCGAAGGGCCTTTTCCAATTCCTCGACTAGATGGGATACACGATAGAATCCCACTTCGTATCCTGCCTCACAAGCCTTCCTTCCTAATCCAGTGGCCACGTGGGTTTTACCAGTGCCTGGAGTTCCCACAAGGACAACATTTTGCTTCTGATTTATAAAGTGAAGGTCCACCAGTTCTCCTTTGGTAAGATGTGAAGGAAAGTGTATTTTGTCGTTCCATTCATAGGTCTCGAGATTTTTCTTATCTAAGAATTTTGCTTTCTTCATTAGCCGCTGAGCCTTTGCTGCTTCTCTTAATCTAAATTCCTCATCAAAAATATCGTTTAGAAATTGCTCCCTACTTTCGAAGGGGATATTCTCGTAGACATCTGGAACATAAGCTAGCCTCAACGACTTGCATTTACTTCGTAACTGAGTGCTCATAAGGTACCTCCGCTAGGGCATCATATTTCACCATATTAATCCCGTAGGGATCTTCTTCGGCCCCTAATTTCTGCTGGGCAATGAGATCATAAAATTCTTCGTTTATTTGCTTCATATCATGTGTAATCAATAAGCTTGCT
>NZ_VTER01000021.1:0-48227 GCF_008180445.1 Bacillus infantis | reverse complement strand
GAGTATCCCGTGACCCTCTTATGCCAAATTCTCAATGTGTCGAAAAGCGGGTATTATGCCTATTTAAAACGGCCAAAACCTGCTCTTTCATCTGACGATAAAAGGCTTATTACAAAAATCAAAAGAGCATATACCCTGCACAATGGTACCTACGGTGCCAAAAGAATCGCCAAATACCTGAGTAAGAGCGGCACTCGAGTGAACCACAAAAAAGTGGCTCGTCTGATGCGGGAGATTAACCTCCAAGCTGTTGTTCGCCAGCCGAAAACAACCTATAGTCAAAAGGCTCAATCCGCTGGATATATATACGAAAATAAGTTGCAAAGAGACTTTCATGCCATATTGCCCAACACTAAATGGGTCACTGACGTGACGGAGGTTTTGGTAGACAGCCGTAAACTTTATATATCAGCCGTTATGGATCTATTTAACCGTGAAATAGTAGCACTTCAGGTAAGTTCAAGCCCGAATGCAGAGCTTATTAAACAAACACTGTTGGAAGCAAAAAAGAACCGCAAGCTCCCTTCGTTGAAGGGAGTAACGATTCATAGTGATCAGGGCAACGTATACCGTTCGTTCGCCTATAACCAGTGGAGCAGGGAATATGGTTTTACCCCTAGTATGTCCAGGAAAGCAAATTGTTGGGATAACGCCGTAATAGAGAGCTTTTTCTCCACACTCAAAGTAGAAATGCCCTGCTTCTTCCCTTTAATCTCTTTAGAAACAATAGAAAGCTATTTACTCAAGTACATAAAATACTTCAACGAAAAGCGCATACAA
Source organism: Bacillus infantis (assembly GCF_008180445.1). Lineage (GTDB taxonomy): Bacteria > Bacillota > Bacilli > Bacillales > Cytobacillaceae > Bacillus_AB > Bacillus_AB infantis_B. The sequence continues at coordinate 47,447 of NZ_VTER01000021.1, read as the reverse complement.
AAGAAATTGAGCTATCAATCCCCTAAAGAATATNGTTTTACCCCTAGTATGTCCAGGAAAGCAAATTGTTGGGATAACGCCGTAATAGAGAGCTTTTTCTCCACACTCAAAGTAGAAATGCCCTGCTTCTTCCCTTTAATCTCTTTAGAAACAATAGAAAGCTATTTACTCAAGTACATAAAATACTTCAACGAAAAGCGCATACAAAAGAAATTGAGCTATCAATCCCCTAAAGAATATTTATCATTATTTGACCAAGCTGTTTAAAAAATAGGATGTTGTAGCTTTATTTTCTATACACTTTTTTAGGAAAATTAGCTAATTTCTCTGTTCTTCATTATAGAAATAACCGATTTTTATTAGTGTCCATTTTTAAGGGGCTTGACCACTGTCACCGCTAAACGATGACACTGTTGGGTGTTATGCCCTTTACCCCAAGCAGCAAATTGTCTACTGCTAATTCAGCCATTTTCATACGGGTTTTTACTGAAGCACTGCCTATATGCGGCAGTGCAACAACATTTGGTAAAGCCATAAGTGGATGACTGTTATTAATGGGCTCTTGCTCAAAGACATCGAGTCCTGCAGCCCATATCTCTCCATTGGTTAACGCCTTATATAAAGCAGCCTCGTTAACAATTCCGCCGCGTGCAGTATTTATTAGTATCGAAGTACTCTTCATTAATTTTAATTCTCTCTCACTAATCAGATTCTTTGTTTCAGGTGTATAGGGAGTTAATATGCATACAAAATCAGCTATTTGCAATAAATGATCTAACTCCTCAAACTTTATATCATGTTCTTCTTCTAAATGAGTTTTTCTTGTACGGTTATAATAGATACAGTTCATGCTAAACCCTTTAGCTCTTTTTATTAGTGCTTCACCAATTCTGCCCATTCCAATGATCCCCAATGTTGCTCCATAAACATCCTGCCCTGTAAGCTGGAATGGTGACCAAGTTTTCCATTTACCCATCTTAAGAAATTCATTTGACTCGATAATTCTTCTTGAGGCAGCCATTAAAAGTGCGAACGTTAAATCTGCAGTTGTGTCAGTTAAGATACCTGGGGTATTTGTAACTGTAATTCTTTTGTTTTTTGCTGCTTCAATATCTATATTGTTGTAACCTACAGCCATATTGCTAATCACTCTTAGGTGACTTGCCTTTTCAATAATAGACTCATCAATGTTTTCAGTTAATAAGCAAAGAAGGCCGTCAATCTCAGCAATTTCTGCTTCTAATATATCCCGGGGAACTGGGATATCTTCTTCGCTCCATACTTTTACATCACACTCAGATTTGATTTTAGCCATAAATTCATCAGGTATTTTCCTAGTAATATAAACTTTGGGTTTCAATATGAACCTCCTTTCTATTGTAATTTGACTCAAATTTTAATACACAGAAGCTACAACTGATTCAGTACGCTCTGGGTTTAGCTGAAAGGAACCTTTCATAGGATCTGATGCAATCATAACAACTATCAGGACTGGCTTACTCCTCTACCTGCAGTGAAGCATTAGTATTGGTAATAAACTGCCTTCAGATCTGTGAAGAAATCAATATTTGATCTTCCAATTGAATATGCACCAAAGCCAGAGTGCTTCCATCCACCAAATGGCATGTGTGCCGCACTGGCTGTTCCATGGTTTACATGAACCATCCCAACTTCTGATTCTTGGACAAATTGATGCGCCGCTGAGAATTGGCTGGTAAACACCGATGCTGCTAATCCATAACTAACAGAGTTAGCTATATCAAGGGCATCTTCTTGATCCTCAGCTTCCATTACACATAAGACCGGACCGAATATTTCTTCGCCTGCTACCCTCATTTGAGGAGTAACAGAATCCAGTAAGGCAGGCTGCATATATGCTCCGTCTGCAAATTGGCCAGTATTTAACACTTCACCACCATAAAGGAGTTTTGCACCTTCTCTAATGCCAGCTGTAAGATACTCTTGTACTGATTCAAGATGCTGTTGATTAATAAGCGGGCCCATAGATATATCACTCTGCCATGAAGGGCCTACTTTAATGTTTTGCAATTCTTTTAGCAGTGCCTCTGTAAGTTCTTGTTTTTTATCTTTTACCACAATTACCCTGCTTAATGATGTACATCTTTGACCACTGCAAGCAAATGCTGCTGGCACAATTTGTTTTGCAATATCCTCAGCATTATCAAAATCCAGAACTACTGCTGGATTTTTACCGCCTAATTCAAGCTGGGTTTTCACCAGCCTTCTCGCTGCTCTTTCGTTTATTTGGATTCCTAAATCAGTGGAACCGGTAAAGCTGATTCCTTTTACGAGGGGATGATTGATAAGTGGGGTCCCTACTTTAGATCCGCTGCCCGAGATGAAGTTAACAACTCCTTTCGGCACCCCGGATTTTTCGAGCAGCTGCATTAGCTTAACCGAAGTCCAAGGTGTTGCCGAAGCCGGCTTATAGACTACCGTACAGCCATAAGCCAGAGCAGGAGCAATTTTTCTCACTGGAGTAACAACCGGAAAATTCCAGGGGGCAATTGCTGCCACAACACCTATTGGCTGTCTAATTGTTGAACTTGTAACATTGGCTCTTTCTCCCGGCAGCGTGTCACCCTCGATACGTGATGCTTCTCCGGCACAAAAGCGCGCTTCTTTTGCAGCACGGAGTACCTCTCCTGTTGACTCTGCCAAAGCTTTTCCCTGCTCTGCAGAAAGCATATAACTTAATTCCTCCGCATTTTGCTCAAGTAAATCAGCGAATCGAAAAATAATGGCTCCTCTTTCCGGACCGGGAACCTTTGACCAGCTTTTAAATGCGTGATGTGCTGCTTCTACTGCCTGGTCGACATCTCCTTCTGTAGAATTCTGAAAATATCCCAGTACCTGATGTTTATTTGCAGCGTTATATAGTGGAAATGTACTGCCGCTGAAGGTCTCTTTCCACTCGCCGTCAATAAAGTTTCCATATGATTTTTCAATATTAGTGTCCAGCCATTCCAACATATCTTTGTTTGTTGTACTGATCATCTATTTCAGCTCCTTAGTAAATTAACCAATCACTGCTTCTTCTTTGTTAAGTGCTACCATAGCTCCACGACAGATATTCTTCAAATCCTCTTTTGTCGGTTTTACAGGATTGACCGGTACATTCCCGGATTGCATGGCTTCATCCACTATAAAATCTAAATGTTTTTCCTCGAGACCATAGTCTGATAATGTTTTTGTAATTCCAATATCTTTATTTAACTGCCGGATTGCAATAACAGCACGCTCCGCAGCTTCTCTCGTTGTTAGATGGTCTGTTTTCTCTCCAAAAATACCAGCAATTTCAGCAAACTTTTTTGTATTGCCAATTAGATTGAATTGCATCACCTCTGGCAATAGAATGGCATTTATTACCCCGTGCGGTATTTTAAAGTGGGCACCTAATGGCATTGCAAGAGCATGAGCAAGCCCCAGTCGGGTTGAACTGAATGCCATTGCAGCAATCGTGCTGGCCATTAACATATCATGCCGTGCATCAATATTTTCACCTTGGATAACAGCTAATCTAAGACTCTTTGAAATCAGTTTCATTGATTGTACAGATAATCCTTCAGATATTGGCTGGGTTGCTTTATTAACATAGGATTCCAGTGCATGTGTAAGTGCATCCATACCTGTTGCAGCTGTTATGTGCGGTGGCAATGATAAAGTTAACTCAGGATCACATAATGCTAAATTTGGACAGACATACATGCTGCCAACACTTAATTTTGCCTGTGCAGATGTATCGGATAAAACTGCAAATCTTGTCATCTCGCTTCCAGTCCCGGATGTAGTCGGAATTGCAATTACAGGTGCACCAGGTTCGGTAACTTTATCTAATCCCACATAATCTCTTATGTTCCCAGCGTTCCTTAACATAAGGCCAATAGATTTTGCTGTATCTAAAGCACTGCCTCCACCAACGCCAACAACAATATCGCATCCTGTCTGCCTTGCGATGTCTAATCCCTTATCAACTGATTCGATAGATGCCTCTACCCCTACTTCAGTAAATCTGATAAATGGTATCTCCGCTTCAGCAAGAGGCTGTTCAACTCGACGTACAATTCCTGCCTGGAGTACGCCCGGATCCCCTACCACCAGCACTTTTTTACCTCCTAGAGCTTTTACATGTCTATGGAGTTCATTAACATAGCCTCTGCCAAACTCGATGACTGTGGGAATCTCATAACGAAAAGAAGATAAAGTTAACATTATTTAAGCGCCTCCTTATGTTGATCTGCCTCTGAAATTACTGCATTCATCAAATTTACACTATACTGGTCACCAATCAGCCTTAATTCTTCCACAACTTTACTTGGCAGCTCAATTCCATTTTTCTTTCGTTCCTTCACTTTAATTGACTCGATTTCCCCTGGAATATAAATCTTTTCTACTCCAATCGCCCTTGGTTCAGCTTTAATTTCTCTCAAATACATGTCGATCCGCTTTTTAAATGCTTCAATTGGCATAAAACTATTAATATCGATGGCAAGAAAGAAATGTCCGACATTTTGTGGATCATTCCAATTTTCATACATATTATTCACATATCTTCCAAACCCGGCACCCGTTAAAACTCCGGCCAGAATATCGATAAACATAGAAATCCCATACCCTTTAGGTCCACCCAGAGGCAATACCGATCCTTCTAATGCATCCTGTGCATTCGTGGTTGGATTCCCATGTTTGTCTATTGCCCATCCCAAAGGTATGTCTTCTCCTTTTTGAGCAGCAACAATAATCTTGCCTCTTGCCACTACACTTGTAGCCATATCTAAAATAAATGCCTCTTCTTCGCCAGCAGGAACCCCTATGGCTAAAGGGTTTGTTCCAATAAAAGGCCTGACCCCTCCTGTTGGTGGCATTGTTTGTGATGCATTTGATAAGACCAATAGAATCATATCTTTTTCAATAGCTTTAGATACGTAGAAAGCACCTGTTCCAAAATGGTTTGAACCTTTGACTCCTACGATTGCAGCTCCTTTTTCTTTCGCTTTATGTAAAGCAAGATCAAGAGCTTTGCTGCCGACAATGGCACCCAATTGATTATGGCCATTCACTAATGCAGTAGCATCAGTTTCTTCCTCAATAGAAATTTCAGCAAAAGGATTCATCATGTTTTTTTCAATTCTCTTTATATAAATATCCGTACGAACGACACCGTGCGAGTCTATTCCCCGCAGATCGGCTTGAATTAACGACTCAGCTACAGTCTCAGCATCCTCCCTCTTAACACCTGCCTTTATAAAAACATCCGAGCAGAATTTCTGAAGTTTTTCCCAATCAAATTTTTGAGATACTCTCAAGTTCACATCCCCTTTTCTGTAATGTTTCATCAATCCAGCTTCGGTCAAACGTTCCATTTTCTATTGATTCAAAAATTTCAGTTTCTTTTGCTTCCTGTGCTTTTACTTTATATAACAATTCTTCAGCATTTTCCTGCGGGATAACAGCGATTCCATCTTCGTCCCCAATAATCAAATCCCCTGGATTCACACACATTCCATCAATTGATATGGGTACATTTATTTCCCCTGGACCATCTTTATATGGGCCTCTGTGGGTGACACCGACAGCGTAGACAGGAAAATCCCCTTCTGCAAATGCTTTCGTATCTCGTATGGCCCCATCAATGATAAATCCGGTAATTCCATTGCGTTTTGCGATGCGGAGCATGATCTCACCAACAATTGCGTTCGTTGTATCCCCGCCTGCGTCAACCACAATTACGTCACCAGGCTCAGCAAGATCAATGGCTTTATGGACCATTAAATTATCGCCGGGCCGTGTCTTAACAGTAACAGCTGTTCCTATCAGCTTCCCTTTTTTATGATAAGGCCGAAGCTTTGCCCCAATGGCATGCATACGATTCAAATTGTCGCTAATATGAGGGGTTACAACACTTCTATATTGTTCGATTATCTCTTTACTCACCCTATTTTTAATAGGCAGCACACGAAATCCAATATTGTTCATTATGGACCCTCCTCAGTTTAGTAGAATGCCCGGGCTAATTAGTTCTGGCATTTCATTTCTTATTACCGTTTTATAACTTTTACATTAATTAGATTTATCAGCACCACAAGACTTCCTTATGATTAAATTAGGTTCTAACGATACAACTTTTTCAGCCATCTGGTCTTCTTTTCCTTCAATTAGATAAATCAACTTTTTAGCTGCTATAGTGCCCATTTCATACGATGGCTGATTAACCGTAGTAAGCGGGGGATTTAAATGCTTTGCCCAAACTGTTTCATCATAACCAATAAGCCCCAAATCTTGAGGAACCATGATCTGCTGGCTTTTTATACCTTCCAGGATACTCAGTGTCATCATGTTATTTGTCGAAAAAATTGCATCTGGACGATCAGGAGAATTAAGTAATCGTTTTACTGCTTCCTCAACTTCTCCAGCTTCTTCCCCAACTATTTGAATAAGAGACTGGTTTACTTTAATACCATTGTTTATAAGGGCTTGCTTATATCCTTCTAACCGCTCAAGCCTTGGGCTTATTTCGGCTGGAGGGTATAAAAATATGGCAATTTTCCTTCTCCCTGTCTGGATGAGATGTTCAATGGCTACCCTGGCACCTTTAATGTTATCCACTGTAACCATGTGAACATCTTGATCATATAGTTTTCGATTCATTAAAATAAATGGAAATTTGTTATCCGATAATTTTTTATAAAGCAATTTATTTTTCAGGGTCGGGTTAATGATTAAGCCATCAAGCTGGTGCATCTGAAGCGAACGGATATGTTCCTCCTCCAGCTGCCCATCTTCATTTGAGTTACAAATCATCAGATTATACCCATAGCTTCTGCAAGTATCTTCAACCCCTTCTAATACACTGGACCAGAATTGATTCTGAAGTTTTGATAATATAATGCCTATGACATTTGTTTTAGTTGACTTTAAGCTTCTTGCAAGTGCATTTGGTTTATAATCAAGTTCTTCTATTACCTTTAATACTTTATTCACTGTCTCTTGTGTGTTTTGTTCATGATTGCCATTAATAATCCTGGAAACTGTTGATTTGGAGACACTAGCCTTTTTTGCTACATCTGAAATTGTAACCTTCATGGTATTTACCTCATTTCCGCTGATCAGAAATACATTTCAAGTATTAATACACGTATTAAAAATTCATACGTTAGTAATGATCTTATCCTTTCACTCCGCCAGCTGTTATTCCTTCAATCAAATACTTTTGGAAGAAAATGAAGATAATAAACAGCGGAATAAGAGATAGTGTTGACATTGCAAACAATGCCCCCCATGAATTTTGGCCCATTGCATCCAGGAACATTCTCAGTCCTAATGCAACAGTGTATAATTTAATATCACTTAAATAGAGAAGCTGACTAAAGAAATCATTCCATGTCCATATGAACGTAAAGATAACTGTTGTTATAACTGCTGGTAATGCAAGAGGCATGATCAAAGTGTAAAACATCCGAATCGGGCCACAGCCATCCATTTTTGCAGCTTCATCCAACTCTTTTGGAATAGAGCGGATAAATTGAACCATCAGGAAAATAAAGAACCCGTCAACAGCTAAGAACTTAGGTAAAATTAACGGGATATAGGTGTTGATCCATTCCAGCTTGTTGAACATGATATATTGGGGGATTACAGTTACATGAAATGGAAGCATCATAGTAACTAACATTACTCCGAATAGAATCTTTTTAAACTTGAAATCAAGTCTTGCAAAGGCGTATGCAGCCATTGAACAAGAAAAAACTGTACCAATAGTGCAAAAGATAACTAAAATGAAAGTATTTAAAAAGAATCTGCCAAAGGAAACTCCTGATAATCCTGTCCATCCTTCTATATAGTTATCTAAATTAAAGTTTGCAGGTAAAAAAGAAACTCCTTTAAAAATTTCTGTTGGCTCTTTAAACGAACTGCTGACCATCCACAAAAGGGGGTATAACATGACTAAGCCAATTGCTATTATAATGACATGCAATAGCAGTTTCTTAGGCTGAAACTTCTTTTTGCTAATTTGGTTATATTCTGCTGCACTCTGAATAGATTCAGCTGCTCTGCTCGTCTCCATCCCATTCACCTCTATTCTTGGTAATACACCCATTTTTTAGATGAAATAAATACAATTGCTGTCACAACTGAAATACAGGCTAACAAAAACCACGCCATTGCAGATGCATAGCCCATCTGAAATTGAGTAAAGCCCTTCTGATAGAGATACAGTGTGTAGAATAATGTTGAATCAAGCGGCCCGCCTTTGCCTCCACTTACGATATATGCAGGAGTAAACGCCTGGAAAGCACTAATTATTTGCATAACAAGATTAAAGAAGATGATTGGTGTGATTAATGGGAGTGTAATACTAAAGAACTGTTTTACTGGCCCGGCACCATCAATGAGAGAAGATTCGTATAGTTCAACAGGCACTTGCTTTAATCCTGCCAAAAATATAACCATCGGTGCTCCGAATTGCCAAATAGTCAGTATAATCAGCGTGTAAAGTGCTGTATCAGGAGAAGATATCCAGTTCTGCCCCTCAATGCCAACCAGTGCTAAAACCTTATTTATTAATCCTTCGCCGCCGAATAACTGCCTCCATAGCAATGCAATAGCAACACTGCCGCCAAATAATGATGGAACATAATAAATCGCCCGGTAAACCTGCAGTCCTTTTAAACCACGATTCAATAGTACTGCAACACCTAATGCAAACGCTAATTGTAATGGAACCCCTAAAAATACATAGATCAATGTTACCTTCACACTTTTTAGCCACTTAGCATCATTAAACATTTCGATGTAATTCGATAAACCAATCCATTCGGGCGCTGTGAACATATCATAACTAGTAAATGAAAAATATAGTGATGCAGCCATTGGTATAACACTTAATCCTATTAACCCAATCAGCCAAGGTGTTAAAAAAAAATATCCTACCCAATTCTTCTGCCAGCTGCGTTTCAGCGATTGCATACAAACCCCCTCCTTCATGAATGAGGGGCGCCCTATTCTTTGATCTTCTAATAGATCTATCAATCCAGGCAGCCCGCTCATTTTTTTCTAGGTTTATTTCAAGATACTTTCAGCTAATTCAACAAAATCCTCTGCTGCCTGTTCAACTGTTTTTTCCCCGAAGCTAATGGCACTGGCATTATCTGCAAATGCCTGTTCAACCTCATTTACACCAAGAGGAGCATATGCTGCAGGTCTTGCATACTTGACAGTCTCCTGAATATAGTCAACCGCTCTTTGCTGTGCCGGTTCTAATAATGGTTTTACGAAATCCTGCATTTCTGTCGAACCTGGAGCACCTTGCTCTACTTTAAATAGCTCCAAGGCTTTTTCTTCATTTACAAAGAAATCAATAAACTTTGCCGCTTCATCAGGATGTTTTGATTTCTCTGTGATGCTCAGGTAGGCACCTTCGATATATTCTCCTGATTCACCGCCAGCTTTTTGCGGCATTCTTACTATCCTAATTTCACCTTCATCAAATTGCTCCTGATAAAGGTGAATTTGGTTAGCAGGAATCTGCTGTAAGCCTGTTTTACCTGAGACAAATAGGTTTTGCTCAAGTGGCGCACTTTCATATTCAGTCATTGTTTCAGCATCGGGAATCAAATTCTCTTTTCTCAGCTTATCCCACATTGACCACCATTCAACAACTTCCTCTTTACCGAAAGCAATTTTGCCTTCATCGTTAAATAGATCTTTTCCGCTTTGGCGCAGGAAATACCGGAATACTGGCTGAAGCTGGCCTCCGCTCATATTAGCAGCTCCCCAGATCTCTCCGTTTGATGCTTCATGGATTTCTGCCACTTTATCTACGAAATCATCATACGTCCAATTTTCGTCTGGATATTCAATTCCCAGTTTGTCAAATAAAGCAGTATTATAAGCCCAGCCTGGCATAGTGACACCCTTGGCTACCATAAACAAATCCTCTCCGACTTTGCCGCTATCAATAGTAGTCTGAGGGAAGTTCTCTAAATTTATCTTTCCAGAATCCACTTGGTCCTTTAAGTTTAGCAGTGCATTTCTGCGGGCATAATCAGAAACATAGAATTGGTGCATGCTTACAACATCCGGTGCATTTCCGCCAGCAACTTGAGTAGCTAATCGATCCCAGTAATCATTCCAGCCGCCGAATTCACGTTTAACTGTAATATTAGGGTTTTCTTTCTCAAATCTGTCTATGATTGAATTATAGATTTCATTGCGCTTTGTATCTCCCCACCAAGAGAAGCGGATTTCTACCTTTTCACCAGAATTACTGCCGTCTGATGATGATTTTTCTCCGCCTGAACAGCCGGATAAAACCAGAAAAGCGGATACAACCAAAAATAATAACGCTTTCATTTTAACCATTTTCATTCCCCCATTAGTAATTGGGTTGCCCCGAATGTTCATCATGTTATATTTGCAGGCTATTATTAATTCTTTTTTATGACTCAATGAATCTTGCTCTACTTAATCCGCATTGAATTCACGGCTGGATCTCCGCTCAAGTTGTTCCAGTTTTTCTACTCTTCGCATTAAATGTTCTTCCGGCCTGAAATTAGCATTCACAAAAGACTTTATCAAATCCTCAGCAAGCCACGGGCCGATGATTTGTGCTCCTATGCACATGACATTTACATTGTCATGTTCAACAGACTGGTGGGCTGAATGAATATCATGGCAAACCGCGGCCCGTATACCATTTATCTTATTAGATGCTATTGCTGCCCCCACCCCTGTACCACAAAATAAGATACCTCTTTCTGATTTTCCAGAACGGACAGCATCACAGATCTCACTTGAAATGTCCGGAAAATCCACTGTTTCGCCGGAATAACAGCCATAATCCACAACATCACAACCAATGGTTTTAAAAAAAGGCAATAATGCTATTTTCATTTCAAAACCACAATGATCGCTTCCAATTGCAATATGCATCCTATATCTCCTATCAGATTAAAATATCCTCTTCAGGATGAAAGCGAGGATCTGCCAACTGCTGAAAAATCTTTTTCACCAGCGTCTTTTTCGGATTGTTTAAATAGATCAAGTACATAGTTTGCGAGCGGGAGCTGCTTGCCGTTCCCTTCATTTACAGCAATTTGGATATCTTTTTTCATAAGATTCAGCTTAAAGCCCGGCGTGAAATCTCTTCTTATAAGACCATCCATTTTATTTTCCAGCATCCATGAATTTCCTGAACTGCTGCCAACAACCGCCTTAAGCTTATCCATATCAATTTCAAGCTTCTCTGCCAGCGCAACAGCCTCTGCTGCGGCAGCCATATGAATGCCTGCTAACATTTGATTTATTGCCTTAATCGCTTTTCCGTCTCCCACTGAACCAACCAAATAAATATTTGTAGCCATTGACTCTAGTACCGGCCTTAATCTTTCAAGAACGTCAGCATCCCCGCCAGCCATCACTGTTAATGTTCCATTTTCTGCACCGGCTGTACCGCCGCTTACCGGACCATCCAAAACAGGTATTCCTTTTTGCTGATAAGCAGCGTGAACCTTTTTCATCATCTCCGGAGATCCTGATGTCATTTCAATCAAAAAATGACCGGGAGTAAGCACATTAAGGACCTCTTCTGATAATAAAACACTTTCCATTTCCTTATCCGCAGGCAAGATACTGATTATAACCTCAGAATTCGATACAGCATCAGCAGCGGAAGAATGTTCAACTGCACCCATTGAAGTTAATTCTTCTACAGGCTTACGATTGTTATGTGCAGTTATATGGAGATCATAGCCATTCTTTTGAAGGTTTTTAGCCATTGGAAGACCCATTGCTCCTAGCCCAATAAACCCAACACGTTTATTTTCCACTTTGCATTCCCCTCTCAGAAGATTGAATTTTCAAATATTAAAGGATATACCTCTGTTGTTTTTTTTATAAAAACACTTTATGATATTTGTATAGTATAGTTTTGAAGCCGATTTAAAAAAGTTGTTTTCATACCACTTTTTTAATCGGCCCTTTTTATATAATGCCTGATAAAGATTACTGATTAACCTTCATCTGAAACTGTTTCATCTAGTTCCCAGCCAAGTTTTTTATAATGCTTCCCTCTGCTCTTCTTATCATTTGATAGCTCCTGATGAGCATATTTTGCAACTTCCCTAGCTAACTTTTGAGGAACCGCAACAATGCCATCACCATCTGCAACTATTACATCCCCCGGGTAAATCGCAACTCCGCCGATAGCTACAGGAATATCCTTTGAATCAAAGCGGATGCGTGTTTGATTCATGCCTTGTGAAGTAAATTCAGACCAAACTGGAATCCCTTGCAGAATACATTCATCTGTATCCCTTATTCCTCCCCCGTTCAATAGATAACCTTCTACACCTCTTGCTTTAAAGTCCAGAGTATTATCAGAACCAAGAAGTCCTACATCAACACCACTCATATCCAGTACAACAAAGTCGCCTTCCTCAATATCTTCCTTCCAAGGGTAATTACCCACTTCATTGTAATACCAGCCAACCCATTTTGAATATTCCTCTCCAGTAACTCTTGGATTTGGACCTTCAAAAGGTAAATAGCGGGCAGTGCGGGCAATTCCAACAGCTCTTGTACGGAATAATGGTTTGAATTTATGATTCACCGTTCCATAACCTTGCATCCCTACCCAATCTAATCCATCACGAACATCACAGACTCGTAAATCTTTATACAGCTCCAGGATTTCTGCACGATCAATTGTTTTTTCATTTCTTACTGTTTGATCTGTTGACATTTAGTTCTCTCCCTTTGTTTTAATATTTTTAAGCTGCCATTTTCTTTAGCAACGTGTTACTGTGTTCGAAAGAGAATTCACCCCCTTAAAAGAAAGCGCTTTAAAAATTTACTTTTTTAATAAATGCTTGCGCATTTATTAGCTTACTGGCAGAGTTGAAAGTTCTTTAGAAGGCATATAAAACGGAAGGAAGAATGGGGCTGAACGATTCTGGAAATCGATTTTGGAAACCGTTTTTGGAAACCGTTACCCTACAAATTAAACAATACATATCAAGCAGAATTTAGTCAATTAATTTTTTTAATTTTCAAAACAATATAAATAGTTTTATTTTTCGGATAAAACTTTCTGCTTCATTTAGTTTAGATTCTTGATTATGCTTTCCTTTTATAGCAAAAAGTCTGAAGCTATTATAATGAGATTTAATTATTACAATATATTAATATTTTTTTTTGAAAAAAGACTGATCATCCTACAGAAAACGATAAAAAAATCTGACGATGCTCCGTCAGATCTTTTGCTAATTAAACATTGATTAAGTTTTTTACACCTTCTCAGCTAATTCACAACCCGGTTTCCTTCATAGTCAAGTGGTTCCAGACACCACCAGAAGAAAAAAAGAGTGAAGTTTTCCACTTCACCCCTCGTGAAACTATCCTGTGAAACAAGATTATTCGGGAGGTGCCTGTCACCTTCTAAAAGCCCCCTCCTCCAAATAAACATAACAATCCCTATGAGTCTGAAGAATGGTTGCCGGGAGCTCATTTGTGACCTCACCGTGTATCATCCGATGAACTGCCTCAGCCTTATTGGCACCATTGGCAATTAGAATCACTGTGTTACTGTCCATAATATGCTGAGTCCCCAGGGTGATTCCTTTTGATAGTTCTCTTTGGGTTTCAAAGTATTTTTGTCCGACGGATTTTGTATTTTCATCAAGGTTCACAACATGGGAGAGACAGTTAAAGGAAACACCTGGTTCGTTGAATCCTAAGTGTCCGTTGACTCCTATGCCCAGGAGCATGAGGTCGATATTGCCATGATCCATGATATATTCATCGACTCTTTGGCACTCTTGCTGCAGGTCTTTTGCTTTTGCATCAAAGAAGCAGATGTTTTCTTCCTTTATCTTCAGGGGGAGAAATAGTGTTTTCCATAATGTCTCCTGGCAGCTGCCAGAATCATTCTTATCCATTCCAACCCATTCATCCAGCCCTACGAATTTGCACGAACCGAAGTCGACTTTTTTATTCGCTGCTAAATGTGCCAGAACTTCAAAAGTTCCAATTGGCGTACTTCCCGCCGCAAAGCACACCAAAGCATTAGGGTTTGCATTTATAATTTCGGCTATTTTTTCGGCAGCAGCTTTTGACATTTCCTCATAATCTTTTAAAACAGTTACGTTCATAACACACCACTTTCTATATCCTTTACCGTAAAGGGATATTTGTTATCAGTCTTTTCTCCGTTTATACGCACATCTCTTTTTTCTGTTCCGGGAAGGTAGACATTAATAGAATCATAGGGAACTTTATAGCTTCCTTCTATATAAACATTTATATCCACAAGGCCGCTTGTTGTTTTAACCTTTACTGTTACATATGAAAACTCCCCCTTTTTATAATTCACAGAGAGGCCATCATCTTCATAGAATTTATAGGTGGTTTCTCCTTCTCCAGGAATAGGGTAAATGAGGATTCCCCTTTGATCTTCATGCTTATTATTGAAGGTTATTTCTCCGTCCCGAATAGGGAATGCCGAACCTGCCCTGGAGAACAAAGGGATTACGTCCAATGGTGCATCTGCTTCAATGGTTTGCCCGCCTTCCAGCCATTGTCCCGAATTCAGATCGTACCATCCGTTTTCCTCTTTCGGCAGATAGACACTGCGCTTTGTGGCTCCTTTTTCAACCACACTGCAAACCAGAAGATTTTCCCCCACCATAAAATCATCATTTTCAGCAAATGTGTTTGGGTCATTTTCGAAATAATAAAAGGTCGGAGCCAGAATCGGTTTATATTCCTGGTTAGCTTTGTAGAGTAAATGATAGAAATACGGAATCCACTTGACGCGCTCTTTCATGAATTTACTGATGATAGCAAGATGCTCGGGGTACATCCATGGTGCGTTGACTGTATCGTCTTCATTCCAGGAGTGTATGGTAAATCTGGGATGGAAAATACCATTCTGAATCCACCTGATCAACAATTCCGGTTCCGGTGCAAAGCCATTAAATCCCCCGACATCATGGCCGACATTGTACACCCCGGACAAGCTTAAGCTCAGCCCCATTTTGATATTAAAACGGAGTGTTTTCCATTCTGTAAAATTGTCGCCGGACCATGTTTGCACATACCGCTGCATGCCCGGGCACCCGGAGCGTGAAATTAAATAGGGTCGGAGATTTGGTGCATATTCCTTTTGGGCTTCAAAAGAAGACTTTAACATCAGTAAAGTTTGAATAGGTTTGATATAGTCAACCGCAATGCTATTGCCAAATCCAAATGCCTGTGCACTTTTATCCCAAATTTCGTATTCATTATTATCATTCCATGTAGAGTCGATTCCATAGGAAAGAAGCTGTTCCTTCACCTTCTCCTTCCACCAAAGGATGGTTTCAGGGTTCGTAAAATCAAGATAAGAACCTTCATCATCCCAATATTGCACTACATCCGGGTCCTGATTATTTTCAGCTTTAATGAACATTCCCCTGTCAGCCAGCTCCCGGTAATGAGGATGATCCTGAAGCAGGCAGGGTTTGATATTGGCGCAAATACGCAGTCCATGATCATGAAAATACTGTATCATTCCCTGAGGATCAGGCACCTTGCCGTAATTCCAGTGGAATACATATCTCTTTTCGCCTATAGTTGTATATCCTGATGATAATTGAAAAGAATCACATGGGATGTCGTATGTACTGCAGGCATCAACAAACTTCTTTAATTGCTCTTGTGCATCCGGCGCATCGGTATAAGCCATTGTGGACCCAGAATAGCCAAGGCTCCATTTAGGCGGGAACACTGTTTTGCCGGTAAGCTTTGAAAATTTTTCCACTACATCCCGGACCCTTGGGCCTAAGATGAAATAATAATCCAAATCCCCTTTTTCAGCATGATAATACCTGTATAACCCATGATAATTATCCAATTCAGCACCCAGGTCAAATACCGAGTCTGAATAATTATCGTAAAACAAACCATATGATAATTGAGACTTTTGATTATGAGTAATATAAAACGGTATATGCTTGTAAAGAGGATCTGTGAACTCGGCATCATAGCCCATTGCATCGATGGCTTGCATTCTGTAGCGCTTTCTTGCTTTATTGAGGGTCCCGCTCTTCTCGCCTAATCCGTAATATACATCATCACTATATCGTTCAAGATAATGGTAAACTCCTTTGCCCAGCTTGTTGTTATAATTATAGCTTTGTGTTTTTCTATCATTAGAGATTAATACGTCCCCGCCATTCTCTTTCGCATACCAGGAAATAATGAACCCATCCAGCCGGATAACAGCCTTTAACAGTTTGGTTTCGATTATTATCTGATCATTTCCGATCTCACGCTGATAGGCTGGCAGCGAGAAAGGAGATAGATCAAATCTGTCTCTCCCTTCAAAAGGGATATCTTCTGCTTCTGGCGCAACCGTCCAGGTAGCTGTTAAAGCAGGCTGATCTCCTGTACTCATAAACACTCTGCACAGGTCTTCCTCAAGAATAAAGAAATGGATGTGCTTATTATTGCACTCAAAGATCAGCTGATTGTCCTGCTCTTTTACTAGTTTATATCTCCACTTCAACCTCATATTTTCACCTTTTTCTAAAAACAGAGATAAACCTGAAGGGTCATCTCTGTTCCAATGGTTATTTAAAATCAATCTTTCATGCCGGAAGTTGCGAGTCCCTGTATAAATTGCTTCTGGAAAATCAGGAACACGATCAGCACTGGAACCATGGTCACTACTGACATAGCAAGCAGGCTTCCCCAGTCAACATTATATTCACCAATGAAATTAGACAGTGCCAGCTGAATGGTATATTTCGTCGGGTCGCTGATTACGATCAAAGGCCATATAAAGTCGTCCCATCTCCACATGAAGGAGAAGATGGCCAGAACAGATATGATTGGCTTTGCTATAGGCACAATGATTCTCCAAAAGATTTTCCATTCTCCTGCTCCATCTATCCTGGCAGCTTCAAGAAGATCATCCGGCACTGTTAATAGGTATTGCCGTATTAAAAATACCCCTGTTGGTGTTGCGGCAGGCGGTATGATAATGCCCCACAGCGTGTTATATAAGCCAAGTTTACTGATTACGGTAAAGATCGGCGTCATGATTACTTCAAGCGGGATCATAAGTGTAGAGATAAATCCTATCAGCAGGAATGTATCGCCTTTAAATCTGTATTTCGCAAGGGCATAACCAGCCATTGTGTTAACCAGCAACGTTAGAAAGGTCGCCGTCACAGTGACAATCGTACTGTTCCAAAAATATCTGCCAAAATTACCTTTTTCAAAAGCCAGCGTAAAGTTTTCTATCGTTGGATTGTCCGGGATAAACTTAGGAGGCCAGCTATATAATTCGTTTGAATCTTTTAACGATGATAATATCACCCATATGACAGGAAAAATAAAGATAATTACTAGCAAAGTCAATGCAATATACAGGAGCAAGCCAGGCTTCTTTTTCAATCGATTGAGCCTCCTTTCGTCCACTTGAATTGGATAATCGTAAAGATGGCAATGACAATAAACAGAACTACTGACATGGCACTCGCGTAACCCAATTCACCTTTTTCAAAGCCAAATTCGTAAATATACTGGACCAGGAATGTTGTTTCCTTTGCAGGTCCCCCGCCTGTCAAAGCCAATACCAGCGGATATTGCTTAAAAGATTCAATCAGCAGCAGAATCAGCACCAGCAAACTGGTCGGTTTTAACAGCGGCAGAGTGATCGTCCAAAACATTCTGGCCTTAGAGGCGCCGTCTATTTGGGCAGCCTCATAATAAGAGGTTGGAATACTTTGCAGGCCAGCCATGAAAATAATCATAAAAAATCCGATTCTGGCCCAAACAGTCCCTACGACAACAGAAATTTTTGCAAAAAGCGGATCTGACAGCCAGTGTACAGGTTCAAGCCCCGCTGACTCCAGCATGTAATTCAAGATTCCAAAGCTGTCGCCAAAAATCCATTTCCAGGTAACGCCCACTATGATCGCTGATAACATGGTCGGCCAATAAAAAATGGCGCGAAAGAAGCCTTTGGCTTTAATTTCCTTGATCAATAAAACGGCAATGGCAAGGGAACTCACAAAAATGAGCGGCACTACTGAAAAAGCATAAATGAAGGTATTGCCGAAAATCCCCCAATACTCGGAACTGGCAAACACTTCTTTATAATTTTCCAATCCAATAAAGTTCATCTCTGACAGGCCATCAAAATCAGTAAAAGAATAGACCAGCCCTACAAATGCCGGTACAACAATAAATATGAAAAAGATTAGAAAGTTGGGAAGGACAAACAGGTACGGAGCAATTTGTCTATTAAATTTGTCTTTTCGAAAGGAGAATCGTTTAGCAGGACTTATTGCTGATTGTTCATTGATTTTTGGTTTCACCTTCATCACCTACTGTCCTCTGTTTTTAAAAGTGGTGACCACCCATTATGAGGTGATCACCACTAATAACAAAACTGTTATTCTTGATCAGCAATAGCCTCTTCTAATAGCTCTGCAACTTTGTCCATTGCATCTTGAGATGAAATTCCGCCGCTGAGTGCTTCTACAACCGCATCTCTCATATCAGTTGTCACTTTTGAAATGACTACCTGATTGCCCCAATCATTTGCAGCAGCTTCTGGTGTATTTTCCAATTCATTTGAGAAGACCTTAAACATTTCTTTGCCAAATTCATAATCCAATTCGTTATTGTCTTTTCTTGCACTTAAGAATAGTGATTCCTGGTTAAACTTCGCGTTCACTTCCTGTGATGATAGGTATTTAATAAACTCTGCTGTTTCATCTTCAAGTCCAGTATTTTTGAAGCCCATGATATACTTCCCGCCTGGAACTGAAGAACGGATTTCTGCTTTTGGAAGGTAAGTTACACCCCAGTCAAAATTTTCAATATCCTTGTAGTTGCTCAGCATCCAGTTTCCGGCTAAGTGAGCGGCAGCAGTGCCTGAACGGAAAAGGTTATTAGGATTTTCTCCACCCAGCCAAACTGATTCAGGAATGACCTCATCTTTATGGAGCTTAATAAAATTATCTAAAGCAGCAACACCATTTTCATTGTTAATGGCAGGAGCAGATAGATCTTCTGTAAAGATACTTCCGCCAAATTCATAGACCATAGTTGAATATCTATGAGGAGTAAAGTCTACTAATAATCCGTATTTCGCTCCGCCTTTTTCTTTTACTTCTTGAATGGCATCTGCGAATTCATCCCAAGTCCAGACATCATCTGGTGACTGAGGAACTTCTACACCTGCTTTTTCGAACAATGTTTTATTGTAAATCAGACCGTTTGCCGTCACATCCATTGGCGTTGCGATGATTTTGTCATCTTTTACATAGTAAGGCTTGATAGAAGGCAGGAACTGTGAAGTAAACTCTTCAGCACCGCCCACATATTCAGTAAGATCCAGAGCCTGTTCTGCAAAGATGCCCGTATCAGTCACACGTGCCAATGCAGGCGGCTTTCCTCCTGCAATCATTGTTTTTAATTTAGTATTAAAATCAGCATACGCAACCTCAATTAAATTGATTTCTACATTCTCATTTTCTGATTGATAGTCTTTAATAATGTCTCGCATAACATCGCCTTCGACACCATCAGTAAACCAAAGATAATCAAGAGTTACTTTTTTGTCTTTTGACCCGCCGGAGCCATTTGAGCTTGAGCTGTCAGAGCAGGCTGTTACACTGATCAAAAGAACGGCAGCCAGTAATGACATAGAGATCATTTTAAATACTTTTTTCATCATATTCTCCCCTTTTCATTGAAAACTCCATTGATTCTATTAACAATAAGATGGTCAGCGCCTGGCCATATGTCATTGGGCTGATCGGGATGTTCTGATAGAAATCACGATCCATCCCGACTGGTGTTCCGTACGAAACTTTCTGCACTACACCTTGATGATCTACTTCACGGATGACTGCTTCTAAGGCTTTTAACCCTGTCTGCAAGTATTTCTCAGCCAGATAGCCTTTTCGTATGCCTTTCAGTATGCCGAATGCAAAAGCAGCTGTTGCGGAGGTTTCCTCATAAGACTCTGGATCATCCAGGACTGTGTGCCATAGACCGCTGTCCGCCTGCAGTTCTGCTAATGCCTTTACCTGGCTGTGCCATGTATCCAGCAGATAATCTTTGATGCCTTTTTCCAGCTCTGCAATTTCTAAGTATTCCAGCAAGCCGCATGTATACCAGCCATTGCCTCTTCCCCACCTGACAGCACCGTAATTATGGTTCTGGTTAAAATCCCAGCCATGGAAGAAAAGGCCGGTTTCTTTGTCATATAAATATTTGATATGAATGAGGAACTGTTTTTTCGATTCCTCGATATAGTCGGGTCTGTTAAAATACGTACCTGCTTTAGTTAAAAACAGCACGGTCATGAACAATGTATCAATCAGAATCTGGCCGTCATTGGGATCACCGGTTATCATGTGCTGCAAGGCACTGTCACCAGTACGGATCATGTCTTCCATGACCCATGTACTCCACTCATCACATATCTTGATGTATTCAGGATTTTTTGTTTCTTCCGCTAAATGCATCAGCGTCAGCAATGGCGACATGGTGTTTACATTTTTCTCCGGCAGGCCTTCTTCAATTCTTTGATCGAACCAGTTTAATAGAAAGTCGAGGGTTTCTTTGTCATTGGTCAGCTTATAATATTTATATAGTCCATAAATCCCTACACCCTGCGGCCACTCCCATAAATGGATATCTATCAGCCCGATTGGGAATTCTTCTATAAAACTCTCATCATTTTCCAATGATTTCATCGCATTCGTAACAAGCTTTACTTTTGAGTCAATCAGATCTGTATTTATGTCCATTGTTCAAGAACTCCTTCCGCCTGCTGATTTCCGTTTGACTGGATATCATCATTCACCTTGAATGGTGAATTCCATGAACTATGGATAACCCCGTGAACGGGATCCTTGAAAATGACTTCTTCTTCATCAGCATGAATCTCTGACCCTGCCATACTTTCTATAAAGTCACTGAAGGCAGGAAACTGATTTACATGGCTGTTGCGGATGATCCAGCTGTTGTCTCTTCCTTCGGATATCAGCTCACGATTTTTATTCTGGCCTTCCTCTTGAAGACGGATTCCATTTTTGGCGTATAGAGCAATATAAGAATCATCTATTCTTCCGAAGCACCATTTTTCAATTATTTTGACCTGGTCAAAAGCAGCAATGGGAAAATAGGCATGCGTATAGGCGATTTCATTTTCTGGGCTGATTTTATAATGTACCATTGCAATATCCCTATATTGGTCTACTTTTGGCAATATGCCATTTCCAGCCCAAAAGCTCGGCCTGCCTGTGCCAAGCTCTGCTTCTTCGCCAGGATGGTTAATCCACACGGTCGCTTCCGGACTGAGTATAGAATGGATCACATGTTCCGAGTAGCCATTTTTCCAGAGCCTGTATTCGACCGCGCTTGATAATAAACCGAATCTATTCTTAAACGTATAAAGATCAACAAATCCTTCTGACCCCTGGTGATGCTTGAAAATAATGTTTTCATTAGGCTTTAAATGAATGAGTGATTTATATTCAGGCGGTTCATAATTTGAGATAGAGAAAGATACAGCTGCAAAAGTGGCATTGTTCAGGTTTCCTTCTCCGTAGCCTATCCAGAGTAAAGAAGTAGTGGCGTTATTATAATTTCCTTTCAGCTCTTTCTCGTATATACGGCCATGAGAACATGAAAGGTAGCCATTATGGCTATTAAGAGCCATTAATCGAAAGGTTGTGTCCAGGGCCTTCTTGGCTTCCATTTTCAGCAGCTTATCATCTGCCAGGTCATAGATCTGGAAGAAGCCCATCGCATTAATCGGTATATAAGCACTTGAATTCCATTCTGCCAAACCTTCTTCATGGAATTTGTCAAACCACTTCTGAAGCCTTTCCTTCGCTCTTTCAGCATGAGCGGTCCCTGTTATATTTGCATTTGGGAATAGATCATCTGGGAAAAGCTGTCCTGCCAGATACTCACAGGTGTGGAACAGCAAAGCGTGGTTTTCACTGAAGAACCACATCACATCGTCTCCAGGCTCATCAAACCAATAGCGGTAATTCAAAATGGCACTCTTGCATTCTTCCCAGAAACCTTCCTCAAATAGTTCTGTTTCACGAAAATCGATCCAAAATCTGAAAAGCTGATTCAAGTAGAAATCACTGCAGTCATATCTTGCATTGATTACTTTAAGCGTGTCCCTTACTATGGACTCTGCAAGGTCTTTATCTGCTCCTGTCCTGACAAGGGCATATGCGCGGTGGATATCACTGCTTCCATATCTGGCAATAAAGGATAGAGCTTGCTCTTTTCTTTCCAGTAAACTCTCCGTTATGTCTGCAGGCACCAATTTCTCCGGATATAATTGAAGGAACATATCTTTTTGTATCGCTATTGATCCATGTTGAATGGCTACCTTTAATAAAGCATTGCCCATTCCCAATTCTTCAACTTTCCCAAAAGAAATTTCACTGGATCCAGGAGGCGCAGCTTTTGCCAAATCATGCTGTTCTCCCCACCATTCCGTTTTAAAGCTGCACTGCAGTAGGACTTCTTCCTTTAAAGGATTTTCAAAATGAATGATCACATCTCCATTTTTAACAACATCGCTTTGGAAATAGGCACCCTTTAGCGCATTCTCTAAGGAATGAATATCATCAGCTGCTAATTTCCCGATCGGAAGCATCATATCCAATGGTTCAGTTCCAAGATAATCTAATCGGAAATAATAAAGTGTGTCCCGTTCTGCCAGATCTTCATAGAAAATCAAAAACTCATTGTCGCCTTCTTTCAGGGCTGCCTCAAACTGAATATTCTTCTCAAGGTTTCTTGTGTATGGCGAAAACTGCAATACTTTTTCCCCATTGATCCAAACGGCTGCACTGCCGCAGGTGAACATTTTAAAAGGAACCTTCTGCTCTATATCTGATCGAATATGAGTAAGGGCCCATGATTTCAGATGGGTGGGCTGCTGCCAGAATCCGGATTGTTCCACCTTTTTATTTTTCCAGGGAAAATAAAGCCTCCATTCTTTCGCTGTTTCCCCGTATAACAGTGGTTTTCCTGGGAATGCTTCCGGGATATGTATTTTATCTATGCTGATTTCATTATGGGCGTCTATAAATTCTTTTCTGCTTGGATTTTCAAATACAGAGAAGCCTTCAGTTAACCAGCGATTTAAATCGCCAGTTACATTCATCGCAAGGCGTCTAAAGGATTTCTCCTCTTCAAACGTACCTGCGATGAGCCACCGGTTTACCGGCTGGCCAGGCTTCAATGGATATTTAATCTGATTCAACAGTTTTCCTCCCTCCCTTTTGTAAACGCTTGCATTTTTTATAAAAAAAAATCCTTCTTGTTTTTATTCTATCGAATAAGAAGAAGGGTGGGATGTTGAAAATTTTGAATATTATGTTTAAAATTTTGACTATTTACTTTTCTTATATTGAGATGGAGTTGTACTCATAAATTTTTTAAACACCTGGCCGAAATATCGTGCATCTATAAAGCCAACCCTTTTAGCCACTTCGTTTGTTTTTAAATCAGTAGTATCCAAAAGCTTTTGAGCCATCTGCATTCTTTTTTCTGTAACAAAATTAATCAGGTTTTCACCTGTCTCTTTTTTAAATGTTCTGCTTAGATAACTTACATTCACATCAAGTTTGTCAGCCATATATTGTGCACTCAGATCAGGATTGTCATATTGCTGCTCGATTATTTTTTTTGCCTGCTCCACAATCCCGATATTGTTTTCACTCATCTCTTCGTATAGATGATCTTTAATTTGGATGATCACTTTCTTCATGAAATCCTGTAACTCATCTATTGATGTGCATTTCTCCAGCTGCCCGTATCCGACAGATATTTTAAAGTGTTTATCCCATTTGGATACGAGCAGTCCCAATTTAATGAGAAGCTCCAGGCATTGATTTAAGATGAACTGCTTATCATATGTGTACTTCAATTCTTTGAAAAGAAGTTCATATTCTTCTAAAATCCTTTCAAGGCTCCGCTCTTCAAAAGATTGAATAAAGCTTTCCAGACTGTTTGTGTTTTTATCCTCAGAATGTCTCTGCTTTTGATCATCAAAAATATGAACTATCCCTTTTCCTGCAAAGTAACTCCTCTCTAAAGCCTCAGCTGATTGCAAGTAAGAGGAGTGTAAACTGTTTACAGATGAATAGATTCCGCCAACTCCAATAGACACACTCAGTTTTTCTGCCAGCATGAGATGATCCAGTATCCTATCTGCTGCATCAATCATCCTGGTTCCCAATACCTTGCTGGGGACGCCTATTGGGAAGGTGGGCAGAACTATGATCTGATTGTCATTGGCCACATACCGCGCTGTAATATTGTTCTTATTTAACAGACCCTCCACGGACTTTATGATGCTTTGGCTGAGTATTTGATTCTCTTCATGATCATCCACTTCAATGGTTAGAACGGCTCCTTTTCCGAAAGTAAGACGAAAGCTTTCTATTTTATCTCTCAGATCTTTCGAATGAACAGTCCCTTTCACTGTAATATCATATAATAATGATTGCTCGATCAGCGGGATATTCTCCTGGAGAGCAGACTCTAAATATTGATAATTTTTATCCTGTTCTCTTTTTTCCTCGATATTCTTCACAACATTTCTGATCACATTCATAACTTCTTCCTTTATTGTAGGCTTGAGCAGATAATCAAAAACACTGTATTTGAGAGCTTCCTTAGCAAAAGTGAATTCATCATGTCCAGACAGCAGGATCATAATGGTATTTTTATGATGCTGATGAACATAGCTGGCCAGCTCGAGCCCAGTGCAGCCTGGCATGACAATATCCGAAACAATGATATCAGGCCTCAGCTCATCAATCATTTTTTTCCCCTCCAGGCCATTCGCAGCTACCCCTTCAATCATACAGTCCAGACTGGCCCAATCAATCTTCTCGGATAACCCTTTCGTGATCATGGGCTCATCGTCAATAATAAGAACTTTATACATTCTTATAGCCCTCCCTATGAACAGGCAGCGTCAATTCAAATACGGACCCGACATTTTCATTGCTGTCGATTTTCAATCCGTATTCTCTGCCAAATAGCAGCTTTATGCGATTCTGAACATTTAAGATTCCATTTCCTGTCCCTTTATTCTCATCCCGGTTCACATAAACTCCTTTAAGCAATGATGACATTGTCCTTTCGTCCATCCCAACACCATTATCGATTATCTGAATATGCAACAGATCATTTTTCACATATCCCTTAATGAGCAAATAACCATTCTCCAGTTTCTTTTCTAATCCGTGAATCATTGCATTTTCAACGATCGGCTGCAGGATCAGTTTGGGGACGAGGCATTTGTTTGCTGCTTCGTCAATTTGCATCGAATAATGTATTTTATCCTGGAACCGGATCTTCTGGATCGTCATGTAATCATCGATATATTTTGCTTCTTCTTCCAGCCTGATATATTCCTTATTGTTGGATATGCTTGTTTTTAACAGTCTGCTTAACGCAATGGTCATTTTACTCACTTCATCTGTTTTATCAAATTGCGCCATCCAATTAATGGCATCCAATGTATTGTAGAGAAAATGGGGATTGATCTGGGCTCTTAGTGCCCTCAATTGGGCTTCCTTCTCATTGATATCCTTCTGATAAATATCTGAAATCAGATTGTTGATTTTATTCATCATTTTATTAAAGCTATCGCCAACTCTTCCAAGTTCATCTTTGCGGTCAATTTGAACCTGGACATGGAAATTATCTTTTTCCACCTCATCCATAACAAGGCGCAATTGATTCAGCGGTTTTACAATATAATGTGTACTGATCCAAATCACAACAATTCCAATAATGATAGCCACCAGTCCGATTAAAAAAATGGTCCTTCCAATCAATGCAGGTCCTTCTGAAATCTCATTCAGACTCACTAAAGAGATGATTTTCCAGCCTGTTAATTCAGACTGATAGTTATTTACAATCATCCTTCCGTCCCCCGGAATATCCACAAAAGACTCGGAATCAATTGACTTATAATCCAGATCTGATGCCCAGGAAGTAAATGCATCATTTCCACTGTCTTCAGCATTCGTTAAAACAACATGATTTTCCTGATCCAGGATGATAATATGCCTTTCTTCAGTGGGATCATACTTCTGGATCCGGTCTTCCAGGTAAGAGGTTTTCATCGACATGGTTAAATAGCCAATTTCATTCATCTTGTATGAATGAATGCCGTATATCAGCCGATTGGCCGTAATGACCGAGTTTTCCACTTTCCAGGTTACTCTCCCGCTGCTATCATACATATCGGGGCGAAGTTCATTAAAGAATTTGAAGTCTTTATTATTAACACTTCTTCTTAAGTTCACCCTGAGATTTTCAGTATCATATAGATTGATAAGATCAACCTCATTGAACATAACCGTTTCATCCACCACTTGGGATGCTAAATATTTATTCAGGAGATGCATCTCTTTCCCAGTATCATATTGGATTTGCAGCAAACGCTGGATTTCATTGTTAAACGTAACCCCATCCATGACATCATTAAAAGATTCCACCATGTCATCGATACTTTTACTGATTTGAGTAACCATTATAGTATTATATCTAATCGCTTCATTGACCTGTATTTTAATGGCAATATTATATGTGAATACTGCTGTCAGCCCTATGATTAAACTGATACTAAGCGCATTCTGGAACAATAATTGATTCTTTAAATGGCGGAACTTTGGAAAGCGGAAATATTTCATGGCTATACCGCTTTATCTGCTGAAAAACTATGAGTGGACTTCTTTTTCATATTGATGATCGTATTTCCTGATATCCACATAATAACCATACTTGTTAAGCTTGCACCAAAACAGAAGAGTACAGGCTGAAAAGTCGAGAAGATCAAATAAAGGAGGATGCCTCCCATGACAATGCCAATTGTGCTAAGCGGCCGGTACACGCCCAAAGCACAGGCATATTTAATGCATTGCATACTAGTAAATTCATGCAAAACGTAGATAGGAAAAATGTGCAGCAGCACTATTACATATAAAATCGCCAAAACCACCACTAGGGCCGCAAGCACCTGAAAAGGCAAACCATTCATACCCGAGAAAAGATGCCAGTCAATAAAAAGGACTGTCCCGGCTGTTATCAGGATTAGCCCCAGCCTGTTACCCTTTAAAAAGTTCTTCTTATAAGCGGAAAAGAAATGACTGAATATGGGTGTATCCCATTCTCCCTTTTGGTATTTCCTCGCAATCTCGAACAATGAAATGGTTGATGGAAAAAGACCTAACACCACTCCACCCAATAAGGTAAAAATGACCCATAATATATTTAAAATGGCCAGCCGCATAATCCATTCACAAAGAGTATACAAGCCTTGAACGAAGCCTTTCATTCTATTTTTCCCCTTCCATGAAACCGATTACTTTTTTCTAATATAACAAAGATGGAAGGTGAACGGGATATAAATATCTATTATTCTAAATTTTCATACACAAAAGACCCAGAATCTTTCTGGGCCTTTCTTTGTGCATGGCTATATAAATGACTTGATATACATTTGTGAAACAGATGTGTGAAACAAGATTATTCGGGAGGTGCCTGTCACCGCTACTCCATCGCCTCAAACAATTCATCCTTCTTCACAGTGATCTTCTCCTGCGCATCCTCCTCAAGCTTCCCAATGTATTCAGCAAGAACACTTAAACGCTCATCCGCCATTTCCGTTATCGCCTCTACATCCTCAGACTTAACTTTCTCCTGACTCTCAAGCTCCTGAGCTGCCCCCCTCAGCACCTCATTCTCCACCCCAGCCATATTCATAAAATTACTTCTAAGCTTTTGTACGTCTTTACGGAGTTCGACACTTTTGAAGTTGATATCAATTCCGTTCATGGCCTTTTGGTTATTTTTCCGGATGGAGGAGATTGCCTCTCCCATCAGTTCATTGAGTGTATTGGTCAGCTCGAGCTTGGAGTTGACTGTATAATATTTTCCGTTGCCCGCTTCAGCTGTTTTTTTCAGCTGAGCCTGACCTGCATCATCTACATTAAAGCCGATGATATGCACCTTCACATTCAGGTCGGAATCTGCCAAAACTTTCGCTTCCTTTACCGGGTCGCCATCACAGGTTTCTATTCCATCACTTACTATATAGAGGATATTTTCTGTATCCTCTCCTGCCTTTTTCTTTAGGTCCTCATATCCCGCCTTGATCGAAGCCGCCAAAGGCGTCCAGCCGCTCGGCTTGAATTTTCCTAATGCCGCCTTGAACGCAGCTTGATCATAGGTATTGGCGTCATACATAACCTCGGTGCTTGCACAGGACATGGCTTTATCCTTGTCTTCCCCTGTCCCTTTGTGGCCGTAGGTACGCAGAGTCATGATGGTATCCTCCGGAAAACCGGCAGCAAAGTTATCGACCGCTTCTTTGGCCAGGTTCATTTTCACACCGCCGTTTACCTGTCCATTCATGCTTCCGCTTGAGTCGATCTGGATGCTGATATTCTTCGTTTTCTGACCTTCCTCTTCTGCTCCATACTCCCCGAAGGCAGGCTCATAATTGGCCAGTGCATCATTCACTTCAGAATAATCAACGGCAAACCAGTGCACCAGGCCATTGTACACTTCTTCCGCGGTCATACCTTCAGCTTCGAAATCCGCCATCACTTCTTCCTCAGTCATATTGGCTTCTTCCAATCCTTCATTCATCGCCTTTTCTATTTTTTCTCCCATCTGCTGCTTGACAATCTCTTCAGCTTCAGTGGCCGCCTCCGGGTACCGGACCGGCTCTTCTTCAATTTTTACCGATTTTACATCTGAGGAATCTGCTGCTGACGGATCTTCCTTGGAGCAGCCAGTAAAAATCATCATGAATGCCAATAAAGATACATAGTAGAATTTGCGCAATGATAAAACTCCTTTTCTTTCAGTTTTAAGAGTATCCTTAGCAAAGCTAAAGGATCAGTCATATTGACATATACCCATTTTTCAAAAATTTCCTTTTTTGTCCTATATATTAACTATCATGTGTTTTTAATTCAGTCAAACACATGCGCAGAATTGTCGAAGTTTGTCTGTGAATTTATTCCTGGTATCTCTTTAAATCGAGAGTTTTTTACTGTGATGAAAGTCTGAAAGTGTTATTGGGAGAGAGGCTTATATGCAGCTTTTTAATAGAGGATCCAAACCATATCTTACTTAATAGGTTAAACTATGAGTCTTTAGAATTATTTTATAGCTATAAGAAGCTAACTCTCACTTTATAGATTGGGTATGGAGGTTTCATTGAACGGAGATTGTCCATAAAAACAAGAGTAAAGCTATTTAACTTCACTCTTTGTGAAACTATTATGTGAAACAAGAATTATCGGGAGGTACCTGTCACCGCCACTAGAATCTATATACCAGTCTTTCTACACCAGCCCCCTCGGGCTCTATTACAAACCCGTGCTCCAGCCAAAACTTCTTACACCTCTCATTATCAGGATACAAAGAAATGATCCTGTTTTTATACATCTCCTTGAAAGCCGAAATAATCTTGCTGCCAGTGGCTTCCCCTTTTTCGAAAACCTCAAAATGATCTATTTCTATGCTTTCTGAACCGTAGACACCGCCAAAAGAAAAATCAATTAAAGCTACAATTTCATCATTCATCTCAACGAACTTTGGTTGAACGGGAATTCTCCAGCTTAATGTTAAATTTTTTGATTCCTTTAATTCCTTTACTTGCTCATAAGTGCAGTCTATAAATTTCATTTTATCGCCCCAAAATCATCATAATTATTGTTTTACTGCTAGAACGCCAGTTGGCCAAAAATATTAGAAGAACTATAAACTTTGGTTGATAGTGTTTCTACCTGCTCAGTTATGTAATTACTAAAAGAGAATAAGTCCTTTGGACAAAGAACTGCTTCTTAAAAAGGATGCAAAATCAAATCCACAGGTTTCTGGGAGACCTCGGTATTAGAAGAACTTGTAAACAAAACAACAAATTGATAGGCACTTAAAATTTTTACATCAACTCATAAAAAGACTCTTTCCCCAAATGCGGCGTGTACTCACGGACTAAACATTCCAGCTGATCCGGTCCATCAAGGTAAATCCAGTCATCTATACCGCCTATATAACAGAATCGTTCCACCTCGAACATACGCTCATCCCTGTCAATAAGAGTAAAGCAGAGCGATGTTTCATATTGTTTATATTTCTCAAGCATCGGCTTGGGTACTGGGGTGTCATCGAAGGAGTCGACTGCCTGATAGATATAAACGGTATTCTTTTTCACATCCAGCTTAAAATCTTCAATGATTGAGTATTTCTCCATCCCCTCTTCAATCAGCCGGAGCTCGTCTGCTGTAATAGGCGAGGTTGCCTGTTTTCTCAGATACAATTTCCCGTTTGGCTCTTCATAGATTTCATATCCTTCAGGGACATTCTCAATATCTGCTGCGCCTCCAGCCTTTTTTGAAAAATGATAAGAAGGGTTTCCTTTCTTCGTTAGCCGGCTGTGCAAGAAGTACGTATCACCTCTAAAGTTTTTGACAGACAAAACCATATGATTCCACCTTTCTGCATGGCAATCTTTCATCTGCAGAATAGCATAGTGAAGATTGGCTTGTGAACATAATAAAGTCGATAGTACCATAACGGGAGTTCCCCGCTCAATTCTAACGGCCTCTTCTCTCGCTGAAGGTGAGCCAGTTCCAACTACTCCTCAAACAAATCAGTCTCAAAAAAAGGATCAACCCCTATTTCTCTAAAAAAGTACTTCATTGGCGTATGTCTATTTAAAGTGTCTCTATTTGGGATCAAAACTTCCCTTTTCAAAGACCCATACAATTCCTTATCTATTTCCAAGGTGGAATCTGCATACTTTTGACTATTTTCCTCTTCAATTCCAATCAAAAAAGAAATGATATATTCGTACATGACCGGGAACTCTTTTTGTATGTGCTGATGGTTTTCTGTAAAAGCCTTGATGTATTCCTCTAATAATTGTGGCTTATCTAAAAAAGGAAAACGGCAAAGGCTATACCAATTCCCCAAATACACTGTAAAAACCGCTAAGCTGTATCGACGGGTTTCTTTATCAGGAGCACCAAAATACCTATAGTATTCTTCTTCCTCGAAAATTTGACCGGTATCAAAGTATCCGATTTCTATACCCTTAAGTCCTTTTTTAACCTTTTCGATGATTTCATTTGGCAAAGTTATTCCTCCAAACCAGCAGCTTTTCCGACATCAGTCTTTGAAGAGAGTTTATATCTGAGAAGTTTTCATTAGTTGAAATCGCGGACCTTCCTTCATTCCCCCAATACCTCCACCCTCTCTGCCCCTGTCTTAGGAGGAAGCAATTCCTGAGCCATTCCCTGATGAGTCACTGATACCTTTTGTCCCACTTCTAATTCCTTAAATTCTGTTTCTTCTACGTAAAAAATCATGCCATTCCCTTCTCGGGAAGCAATATCCATCTTCTCTTCTCGTGTTCCATTCTTAAGCATCTCATCTGAAATCTTATTGATCACCAGGATCTGGTGTGACTGTTCAGTCCATTTTAAGGCAATAA
The DNA here is from genome assembly GCF_008180445.1 of Bacillus infantis. GTDB lineage: Bacteria > Bacillota > Bacilli > Bacillales > Cytobacillaceae > Bacillus_AB > Bacillus_AB infantis_B. The sequence continues at coordinate 15,856 of NZ_VTER01000021.1, read as the reverse complement.
TCCCCTCAAATACAGGCTTCTTAGAACAGACACAGTCCACAATTTTCACCTTGATGGCTCCTGCCTGGGCCGGGGCTGAGGCAGCTTTATCTCCATTATAGTAGACTATTACATTCTGCCCTTCTTTAAGCTTTTCCTGACGTTTGCTATCTAGATTGGATATATTAAAAAAAGTTCCTTCTCCCCCATAAGCCTCTGCAAGCTCCTCGAATCCTTTCTCCTCCATCTCTTTTTCAGTCGCCGGTACCACCCAAATTTCGGAATCACTTTTGCTTATGATATAACCTTCTTCTTGAACTGCACCTAGAGTACAGGCAGATAACAATAAAAGACAGCAAAATAAAAACAGTGTTCTAATGGTTGTCAGTCCTCCTCATAAGATTGCAGTTAAGGTATTCCTTTTATTTACAATTATATTTGAACTGGCTTGATTAAAGAAGGACAATAATAGATTTTGTGTAGTATTAAAAACAATCCTATCTTTAAGCAGATTGATGGCAGGATAGCCATACAAGGATACTTCTGACTACCTTATGAAAGCGATAAGAATTAATCAAACGTTTGATTAATGACAGTCAAAAGGACGGTACCATGGAACTTTTTTAAACTGAGCCATGGGACCTGTCCCCTTGGCTCGAAATAAATCCACATCTATTGAGAAAGCATAACGGGTTTATTAGTCCCCGATTTAAAAAAGCAGAACCAATTCTTATAGTGAATGGTTCTGCCTTTTTTATTGAAGGAAATACAGTTAACATTTTTATCTCATTCTTACTCCACATCTTTTTAATTAAACGTAGATTCATTAAGCTAGTCCTCTACATGGAATATTTTTCATGACCAGAATCATGTATCCACTCTCTGAGTTCCTCTTCTGGGCAATAACACCTTCAAATACCGCTTTCTTAGAACAGGCAGAGTTAATCATGCAGCAAAGGATTAAAAGAATAGCATCAAGGGAAAAGTCAAAAAATCATTACGACTAATAGATAAAAATGATGTTCTTTTACTAGATAACACTATTGGTTATTATATCTAAATACAAAGAAGTAACTGAAAATTAAAAATAAATCAGTTACTGCCTAAATCATCATTATTTGTTAAGATGTCCAGAATCCCATAACTTTTTTTTCTGCTTATCGAATGCTTCTACCTTAATAACAGATTCATCAACTGGTTGTATGAAACCATTGTTACCTTTTAGAGGAAACTTTACCTCTGTATTATTTTCTTCTAAAAGACTTACTGATTCAATAGAAGGTTGAGTTACAATTCCCGCTAGTAATATAGAAGGATGGTGACTAGTACTCTTGATTTCTAAAATAGAAATTGGTTCGTCGGTTAACTCCCATGATGATGATTTATTAGATTGGTACCCATCTTTTGTCTTAGTTATTTTTAATAACTCACCGGTATTATCATTTTTAAGAAGTGCATAACACATTAATTTATCTTCTGTAATAAGAACTGTTACCAACTTGTCATTTGATTCTAGTCCAGCAAGGTAATTATTAACCTCATTGTCTGATACCTCTAGTAACGTAGGCGCATCGTTATCTTTAGTCAATGTCAAGATTATAATAACCCCAAAGCCTAGTACCACGAGAATTGGAAATAAGAGCTTCTTCATATGTTTACTCCATTCTATTCAAGTTTTCTATACTTTCTAGTGTATAGTAAAAATCTTGAATTGATAATGGTTCCATAGTTGCAGAATATTTATGCATTCGTTTATTTAAAAGATGAATTAAAGTCTTATATACATCATTATTGTCATCTTTATCGATAGGTAAAGAACTTAATAGCATAAATACTAAACTTGAATTTTTATCCGAGTCTTTAACAAACGAATCCTTATATTTTTCCCAGTAATTATTAATATGTTCTTTTGAGACAATTCCATCAATCGAATTTAAATTCAATAGAAGTAACTCAGTGAAATAATTATCTTTATCTAGAACTTCAGGATCTATATTATATTCAGCTAATGAATTTTTCCCATTTGTTATCTTGTAGAAGTTTAAAAGGTCATATATATTTTCTACGGATTGAAGTTTGTTTTCATCCCTTAACTTTATTTCAGCATAATCAATTAGTTTACTATTGTTAATTTCAAATTCAGTCGCTAAAGCATTCAATTGAAGAAGATCTTCAGAATTGAATAAGTTATAATCTGAATTCATTATATCCTGAATAATACTTTTTGTTTTTTCTTTATTATGGTACTTCAAGCCTAACTTCTGGCTTAACATATAAATATATGAAGAGTTTTTTAGAGAGAACTCTTTTTGCACTATTGGAGAAAAGCCTCCGTTAAAGGATTTTTGTTCATTAACAGTTTTGCTTAATAGGTCTTCGTTAGGTATCTCAATATTGTAATGACTCAAAAAACTTAACGCAGCCTCTGTTCCTTGCTCTTCGCTATAGTCATCTAAAAAGATATTCCACCCGCCATCCATGTTTTGTTCTTTATAAATTCTTTCTACTAAATTTGGATTGGGTTTAGAATTGAAGTTGAAAATTTCATCTAAGATAATGACGTCTTGAAGATCATAAAGTAATGTACCGTCCTCACTATCTCCATCTAAAACACTCAAATAAAAGGATTTGAATAAATCCAAATCAATACCTATAATGCTGGTAATATCTTTATTGCCTATAAGTGACAAGCCTTTTAAAATCTGAGTTAGTTTAGCAGTGTTTATTTCTGTTTTATCAATCGCGTTCCATTGAGTTAATAGCCAATCAGTTGTGTCTTTCGAAATTCGCTTATCATTTGCTTTTATAATTGATATTGCCATAACAGTAGACCTGATATTATTCTCATTTGGTACCTTCCTCTCTAATTCCTCATAACTAGAAACAAAAGATCCATCCTTTAACTGAAACTTCATGAGTTTGTCATAAATAATTTTCATAATTTCGGAATCTTCATAGTTAGATATTCTGAGTATTTCTGCGGCGTAATATAAATCATAAACAACATTTGGGTTTTTTTTATTATCTATTAAATGTATTTGTTCTAAAATAAAATTTTCTAGGCTAGCTTCTTCAGAAGCATCTAGTTTTTCACCTAATAAATCCATAGTATTTAATATAAAATAGGAAGAATACAAATTTCCATATTGATGCTCCGCTGGTTCAATACTATAACCACCATAATCCATGTCTAATTTTCCAATTAGGTAGGAATATTTTTTTTTCATGATATCTAGGTACTTTTCATTTATTTCCGAATCTGAATATACAACATTACTTGAGGTACCTAGTTGTTTAGTCTCCTTTTTAGTTTCCTTATCATGTTCACAAGAAATCAGGAATAATATAAGAATGATGAGAATGAACGGGATCCAAGAAGAATTTTTTCTCATGTGAATACGTAGTCCCTTTCTGTTAATAGACCCCTGCCTAGAAAGGCAAGGGTCTATTAGAATTAATTGATACTAACTACTGCCATTGGACGGTAATCTTGGCCATTGCTACCTCTAACAAGTGCTGAGCCATTATGGGTCAGAGTTGTCATATTTCCACCTACAGCCGTACCACCTGAAAATTGTGAAGTGTGGTTATTAGCCGAATATTTTTTTTCACCAAGATAAGTAGCTGAACTTGATGTACCCGAAAAACCTGGTGGCCATGATATACTCATACTTATACCATTAATCGATAATGTATGATCAATTCTCATAAACTGCGCAGTACCTGAACCTTTCCACTTACCTACCGTACCCCCATGAATTCCATCCCAGTGAGTTCTTCCGTAATACCAATGGTAACCACCCACACTTGTGAACGCTTCTGCATATCCATTTGAACCAGTTTTTGTTCCATATCTGTAAGCTTCTGAGCACTTAGATATACATTCTTCTGCACCCAGTGTTGAAAAACCCCGCGTGCTCTTAGTTGAAGATAATCCGGCTGGTCTCGCGCCTTCTTTCAATTTTGATTCCACTTCATCATAATATTTAGCTGCTTCTGCCTTATCTAACTCTATTAATAAATCCTCAGGATTTTCTGCATTAGTAATAGTTATAATTCCTTCTGTAACCTGTTCAACTTCTACAGGAGCCCCATTAATTCCTTTAATATTTTCTGTCTTTAATTCTTCAGATGCTGCAAATGTATTTGTAGAACCAGAAAAAATACTGAGGGCAATAATTGAAGCACCTATCAACTTTAATTTCATCATTTTTTCCTCCTTAGTTGACTAATCATGAACATGTTGTACATCTCCAATATTATTATTCTAGCCAGTTTAAAACTCCTTAAATTTCGGGTACGGTTTACTATTTGTGACAATCTAATTCATAGATGACCCCCTTACGTACTACTAATATACCATTTTTATTCCAGCTATTATTTTGCTCAGATACAGGTTCTAGCAAATTCACCTACAATCTCCTAACGATTGCTATTAATTTTAATGACTACTATAACTATAAGAATATTATCGACAAATTTCTACAAATCTGGATAGCAGGAAATATTATCTTCAGTGGAGTGATGTGTTTCATCACTTGGAGAAATTGCTGTTATATTTGCTTCTTAAGAGTTTTGTGATGCTGAAGGATGGGGTGCCGTTTGAAGGAAATTGTGCTGAATATGGGGCAGTATCACCTTTCTATTTATTTACTGCGGGCGAACCTGTGGTTATTACGTAAGAAAGATGGTTTTTTATAGCTATTCATGGATTCAGCGTGTGATAAAGCGGTTGGAAAAGCCCGGCCTGATCACGGCGGAGCAGTATCCGCATGGTTTTTTGTTTACGGTGTCTGATGTGGTGGAGTCTGAGAATGGTCGAAAGCTGGCTGAAGGTACGTACGACCGAGGATAGTTTAAAACAGACAGATTTTTTTGATGACTGCAAGTGAAGCAGTCGTGGAGGACTCGTGAATTGAAACTGCAAACACAATCGAGAAAAGTAAGAAAAAAAACAAAAACAACATTTCTGAAGAAGTCCGGAGAGCAAAAAACACTGCTGCTGCTGAAATTCATGGTGAGGAGGAGCAAAGGGCTTTTTCAGACAACAATCGATTTGACAGGGGTTGAGCGAATCTGTGAGCTGCCTATTCGACTTAGCAGCTGACGGCATCTACGGACGAGCAATGACAATGTGGAGCTGGGCGTAAAAACATAGGACATATTCAACTCCCTAATCACCACAAATCTACAGAACTCATTTGCCAGGATTCCTAACCCTACAAAGACTGTAAAGGAATCCGTAGTGGGTGATGACACTGAAGGCAGTGCTTTAAGAATGTCTCTTCGAGAGCTATACCTGAAGGATTACAGAAGGGCCTCTTTACCCTTGGGGGTCATGCCCCGGTATTCTATCCAAAATAAAACACCTCCCCTTCGATCTGTTATCGAGTAGAAAGGTGTTTTTAAGATTATATATTACAAGTTGTTATGCACAGATACGTCTGGCCCTTTTTGATGTAAAGAAGCTTTCCGGACTAATAAGAAGTAAGACAAGAAGGCCAAAAAACTCGCAGCCAAAATAATAATCCCCATCGGAATCGCTGAATACTCACCTGCTACTCCAACAAGTGGAGCTGTTATGGAACCAAGAAGGAACGGCAGCACCCCTAATAAAGCAGATGCACTTCCAGCCACATGCCCTTTTGTTTCCATCGCCAGAGAAAATGATGCTGTTCCAATAATGCTGATGGACATTACTAAGAAGAAAATAGGAAGCGCAACTAACAGAAGCGGTGCCTTTAGTAAAAGGGCCGTGAGCAAAAGAATAGCAGCTGTATTGGAAAGCCCTAGTCCAATTTTCAGGAATGTTTTTTCCGGTATATAATCTGCTAATCGGCCAACCAGTTGAGTTCCTATGATTAAGCCCACTCCATTGACTCCAAATAAGAAGCTGAATACTTGAGGGGAAACGCCATAAATGTTTTGGTAGACAAAAGAAATGCCTGACACATAAGCAAAGATCCCGGCTGTTGTAAATCCTTGAGTAAAGGCATATCCAGCAAATTCACGGTCCTTTAATAACATTCCAAAGTTCCCGATGACCTGCTTGAAATTCCCCGGTACCCGTTTTTCAGCTGGCAGCGTTTCTTCAAGTTTCAAGGTAACAATGAATGTGAAAATCATGCCGATACCAGCCAGGACAATAAAAACTCCTTTCCAGCTCGTAAACGTCAGGATCGCACCGCCTATAATCGGCGCGATGATGGGACCAAGATTTCCAACCAGCATTAAAGAAGCAAAAAACTTCGTTAGTTCCCGCCCACTAAATAAATCCCGTACAATGGCTCTTGAGATGACCAGTCCCCCTGCAGCTGCAAAGCCTTGAATAAAACGGGAAATGATCAATGTATAAATATTTGGTGCAATGGCACAAGTGACAGAGGATAAAAAATACAAAGTAAGGAAGATAAGCAATGGTTTACGGCGGCCATGCACATCACTCATAGGTCCTATAACTAATTGACCTAATCCGAGCCCTAATAAACAAGTGGTCAAACTGATTTGAACCAGCGAAGCATTCGTATGAAAATCATTAACTATAGTAGGAAATGAAGGCAAATACGTGTCAATCGTAAATGGACCTAAAATGGCCAGTGACCCCAACAGAAAAGCTAGCTGTACTCTTTTTTTCTGTGATAAGTTCAATTTTCTATCGCCTTTCTAATGAAGTAGATTAATGGTATGATAGCACCTTTGTCATTGTATAACTTTATGAAAGGTTTTTCACTAGATATGCAACGTTATTATTTGGTATTTCGGGGTTAACTCATAATATTAGGCTGGTCTCCCATAGTCCACTAAAAAAGTTAGGTCCCTTGTCCTGCTCTTTCCCATATATAAAAAGAGCCAAGGTACCTGTCCCTATAGCTCATTTACTCCCCCGGCACCCCCACCACTTCCACTTCAAATTCCCGCTCTTCTCCAAAGTCATATAAGTAAAGAAACCGCTGGCCGTTCTGTAAATCAAGCTCACCGATTCTTACTTCATCAACATATGGCCCTTGGACATCCATCGGGGAGTTGTATGCATGCTTGCCGAATTTCTTTCCGTCCATATAGAAAGCGTATAGGTGGTCATCATACAGATCAAATTCTTCATGAATGGCATCATGCAATTGCTCGAGTGTATCGGATCCCGAAAGCTCCATTACCTTACAGTCACCACCCTCCATGTTTACTGCGAACCGGTAGGCGCCCTTCACATAAATGGGCTGCGGCTTCTCCAGGATCGTTTCCAATTCGCCTGCAGGAAAGAGAGGCTTCAGCAAAGAAATCAGAGATGGTATCTCTTCCTCCTCTGCTTCGGACAGATCTTCTTGATCAGGCAATTCAAACCACGAAGAAAGCAGCTCGAATGACTGCTCCAAAGGTTCTTCCCCGGCTGGATCCCAGGCATCCAGCAGCGCTTCTTCTATCTTTTTAAAGAAATGCGTTAGGGTAATCGTTTTGGCCACAGTGAGTTTGGGTCTGCCGGGACTGCCTTTTGATTTTTCTTCATCCTTTTCAAAACGCCAGAACCCGAAATAGGAAAAATGATGAAACAATTGCCCATATCCCCTTAGCAGAGACTTTAATTCTCCATGCATAGGGATGTCCAGCGGCTCCTCAGCCGGAACTTCTTCCAGTTCACCAAGCAGCACAGGAATATAAGGGACCCTTCCCCATTGCTCACCCTGAAGGACCTCCCAGTCAATTTCTGTCCAGAATGCCTGCAGCAGCGTGACATATTGCTCTGTTTCAGTCAAAGCTGAGAATTGATTGATTCGCTCCTTTTGAATCAGGGCTTTAGCTGTACTTGGCGTACGATTCACTCTCATAAAATCAAGCGTAATGGAAAGATGGTAAAACAAGTTAATCAGCGGATATCCGGTTTGTGTCAGCTTTGGATCGGTTTTTGCAGCGCTATCTTCCAAATGTGCGCAAATCGCCTGCAGGTCCTTTTTGGTAAAATAGCCGCTTGCCCGGGTAAGCTTCAGCTTATGAGAAGTAATGTAGTTCAGATATTTATGGAAATCTTCCAGGATAGAGGAAGGATAAGTGCTTGTAATGACCAGCTCGTCCCGCAGGTTTAAATCATCCTTTTTCATGGCAGAACCCTCCAGATAAAATTGTTTAAAATCCTGGTATTTCTAATGATCAGCAGCATAAAGCATTGAAGTCTATTCGCACCCGCTGCACTTCTTTTATGTTTCCATATAGGAAGTGTATCTTAGCCTCTTCTTACGCAAACCAAGCAGCTAATCAAACGTTTGATTAACAACACCCAGCCACTGAAATGGTGAAGAAGCAGTATGGAACCTGGCTTTCTTCCCGCATTTTCAATCCGTCATATCCAACACCTTGATCTCAAACTGAAACCCCTCATAAGAACGCATCATTTTCCCGAATTCTTCCCAGGTAAATGGCCTTCCGTCCATAATGACCAGCGGCACTCCGTCTGCGGTTTCATCAAATTCAAACCGGCCGGAGGCTTGATCCTGGATGATAGAATGGTATATCTGTCCATTGGGAAATGTCTTCGTTTCGATCTGTTTTACGCTTATCCCGCTTCTCACTTTTGCGATAAGCCGGTTCAGGAGATCTCCCTGATTTTCACTTAACTCACCATGAACGGCAAATTTGTAGCCCATTTCAATGTTTTCCGCAGCTTCCAAAAAGAGGCCAAGCGGGTCTACCTTCCTATCCACACGAAAACTTCGGCTAACGCCCTCATAGTCTTTAAGAGTAAAAGACTCAATCAGCGGCTCCAGCTCCACCCCTAAATTCTCTGCTATCATGTCATTGTAGCAGGAAGAACAAAGCTTCTCTGTCTCATCTCCGGACCCAAAATGAATCTTCACGTCTCTTGTACCGCATTGTTCACACTTTGGCATAACCATTTACCTCATTCGTTTTTCTTCTATTATACAATTTAATAAGGGCACATTTCCTAAACAGAACTTAAAATATAAGGACGCAGCCTGTTTCTTTTGGGTATTGAATGAAGTTCCAGATACGACCCCATGTTTCTTTCGATAGTGCTGGGTCAAGCTCTCGCTTCTATAAAACCAAGACATCATACAAACATCTTAACTCTTCACTGATATGAGGTCTGGCCCCCGCTTTTCGTTATTAAGTTTCCCTCAAACAGGATATAATGTATGTATCAAAGTATATACATTAAACTGATGAGGAGGAACCAAGGTTGGGATTGATGGGGATGACCATAATGAACGGAAGGTCAAAGCACATGGAATAGACCCAGAAGAAGCTGAGCAATCATTTTAGATCCTGACAGAATTCCTTTGGATGCTCATACAGCAAGAAAAAAATTAGTTGGAATGACAGAAGATGGCCGCCTGCTGACAATTATTTACGAAAAAAAGAATAAAATGATTCGAGTTGTTACAGGATGGGAGTCCGCTGAATGGAAAAAAATCTTATTTTAAAAGTAGGAGGATTGATATGAGTACAAACCCTTTCAACGAAGAAAAAGATGAATTAGGCAGAGTAATCATTGATGATCCTAATTTAATCCCAAAACATATGACCGAAGAAGAAGAACATCTATATTGGGAGAAGCACGCAATGAGTCAGCGCTTATTAGAAGAAAGTATCATTGAAGAAGACGACGATGAATTGCCGCCGCCTAGAAAATCGTCGACACAGCCTATTAGCTTAAGAATGGAAAGTGACTTACTTTTTCGCTTGCAGCATTTAGCCGAATTAAAGAACATTCCTTATCAAACTCTTTTAAAGCAATTTGTCACAGAACGAGTTTATGAAGAAGAAAAAAGAGAAAAGGTATATTAAAAAGCAGAGGCTGGCAGCTTCTGCTTTATTTCACAATCAAAAAAGAGATAATGAGCCAAGGTACCTGCCCCCTTGGCTCTCTTCCAACCCCATATCGTGTATAATAAGTACAAGAAATTTCTTTATGAGGTGGTTATTTTGAGTATTCAAAAAGAAGACCTTCACTTGCTTATTGATCTTGTGAAAGAAAAGGATAGAAATCTCGTTTATCATCTTCTTCGCGTAGTGATTGAAAAAGAAAGTGGAAAAGAGACGATTGTAGAAGCCGATAATTCCCCTTTAACCGAGAAAGAGAAAAAGATACTAAAACAGGCTGAAATGGACATTGATAAAGACGACCTCATTAATTGGGAAGACCTTAATGGCTAGGTATACTATAAAACTTAGCAAACCCGCTGCTAAATACTATCAAAAGCTGCCACCGAAGCTAAAGAGCAAGGTCAAGGAAGTGATTAATCAGCTTGGTGAGAATCCCTATGCTATACCCAATGTGAAACCTTTAGAAGGTTCAAATCACGATGATTATCGCATTCGGATCGGATCACTCCGTTTATTATACCGCATTCAAAATGACAGGCTGATTATCATCATATTGGATCTTGGGCCTCGAGGAGATATTTATAAATAAGGCATTTTATCAGATAATCTTTCCTTAAGAAGCACATAATTTCTTTCTTCGTCTGATTCTATTTATTTTTCCTCTCAGCTAATCCTACTCGCTTTCAATCATTACATCAGACACAACCCGTTCAAATGACACTTCCTTGTTTCACCATGTGTATTAAATGATAAGAACCTTTATATTCCCCCTCAACTTTCGCTCGCTCGCTCGCTTGCTTTAAAAATCCCATTAAGATAAGATGCGGTGTCAAATTTTTCTCCTTCCCCAAATATGAGGTCACTCAACGATTTTCAGTATTTACCATCAAAATGAGTTGCCTTCGCTTTGCAGACAACGGCTCTATACTCACCATCCACTAGCTTTATTTCTACACTCATGCGGCTCATTTACTTTTCATTAAACAGGAGCAAGCTATTTCCATACCCTATAAAAATAGTGCATCACTCTGCATTCATACCTTGCAATGTTCTGCACTTTTATTTTGCAACAAACACCCGTATCATGGACAAAATCACCACCAACTTCCGGACACCTTGCACCATCTTTCACCAGCAAATTAAGCATAAAATAAATAACCTTCAGCATTACTACAATGAGTAATACAGCAGCGTATTTGGCTATTGGTAAATGTAATGCACAGCCCGGCCATCCCTTGACTAAAACTGTTTACAAACCTGACAGACCTGGCCAAACCTCACCATTAACTTTACTTAAAAAATCACACATCAACCCAACACATTGTGAAACAAGAAAATGCTGGGAGTGATAGGCATCCTAAGCCAGACTCTGTGAAACATTCGATTTCGCCGCAACTGTTGAGTTTGTTGGTTTTGTTGTTGGTTTTTATGGTATACTAATCACATGTAAAGGGGGGATAATTTATGATTCAAGACTACATGGATGAAAAATTATGGGAAACTGCTCAAATCCTTCTGGAAGAAGAGAGGCCTGACCATGCTCTCCTTGTAATCCACTCGATTGCCTCGCATGCTATTGGCAGGTATAGCGGCAAACACGTTGATGTTTGTATAGACGATATACCTAAAAAAGAGGTTAAAACGGAACAACTTAAACTTATGGCGCAATTATCTAAAGATGTTTCTAATTTGGCGAGTCATGGTCAATATACCGAAGCACAAGAAAAGGCTATGGAATATCTAGATGGTATTGTTAGCTTATTGTCTTCAAGCTCTCAAGAAGAATATAGACTTCGCAGAAACCTTTTTAAGCACCTGGTACACATTGATAATGGAAACACAAACAATACTGTCTTATTCAACACAATAACAATATCACCACAACCAGGTGAATTTACCCCTGGCACCTCTGTTGATACATCAGTTGCTACTGCAGTTGAAACTTATACTACAAGTGAAGTTGCTTCAATCCTTCATGTATCTGATCAGACTGTAAGAAGAATGTGTGAAGCCGGAAAGTTCCCAAAGGCGGAACGTACTAGCGGCGGACACTGGAGGATTCCAAGAGAATACTTCAAAGTAACCTTAGAGCAATCAAAACAAATTAATAAAGAATTAATAGATATTCGCAATAAGTCAGAAGGTGGAGGAGAAGTGGATGAGTTCAGCCTTTAATCAAACACCTTCCCTTTCCACCTCCCATTCTAATACTTCAAAGGCTCTAATTGATACAACAGTTTTATGTGGGGCCATTCGAAAACCGGGTGGCATTAATGAGTCCATTTTAACACTAGCGCGCGCAAGTATTTTGTTTACTCCTGTCCTTTCTAAAGTATGTTTATTAGAGTTCCAAAGGAAGGCTATAGACGGCCTGGGTAACATAGCATATAGCCCGGATGAGGTAGAACGGTATATTAACGGGTTCATTTACCCAATTCTGGATGATCATCCTCCGGTAAATTCCGTGGTCGGTCGTTATAGCATAGAAACAGTACTCCGAGAACACCGTCCAATTAAGGAAGTACTGGAATTGTTATCAGGATATACACTAAAAGAGGTGGATGATCTAGCAGCAAACCAAGAGTTAAGTGAACCTTTATATTCATTTGACCAGAATGATTTCCACGTTTGGGCGACAGCCATCCAGACAGATTGCCATTACATGGTTACTGCAAATTCAAAACGTTTTCCGAAAAAAATTGGCACCATTCAAAGGATTCACCCTAGTGATTTTTATAATATGTTGACCGGTGAATGAAGAAACAGACTTTCCCTTTAATTTTGCCAAATGAAAGGTGCCGTAGGTGAGTGGTATGTAATTCTTCGTGTGGTGATTGAAAAAGAAAGAAACAGGCTGAAATGGACATTGATAAAGGCGACCTCATTGATTGGGAAGACCTTTACCGGGGAGTGACAGGTAACCAGGATACGACGAATGGGGAGTGACTATGCATATGAAGCGATACTATTAATCAAACAATGCATCGAACATAGATTTTCCTGTTTGAAAATCTTCTTCATCCATAACTCCTCTTTTTTGATCAATTAAACTATCTTCTATGGTAAAAATCTTATTTGGCAAGATCCATTGATCATCATAAAGTAATCCAACTGATTTTGTTTCTTTCAGTTTGTGTTCGTATCGATCCTTACCGATTTTCTTTTCTTGGCTAGTAATAGCTAAGCAAACATACTTACCGTATTGATTGTAATGATTTTCACAGCTAATAATTACAGCTGGTCTTTTTTTAAACCCTGGCCTATCGCTAAAAGGAAAAGGGACTAGGACAATATCTTGCTTTTTATAGGTCATTGTATGCGTCATCCTTTTCGTTGTCCCAGTCTTCTTCAAGGGATTTATTTGCGATACCATAATATAAACTTTCTTCTTCTTGATATAATAAATCCTTAATCATTCCTTTAATGCTTTTAATATTGGTGGCAAATGCATTCTTTTCTTCTTCGGGCAAAGATTTCATGAATTGCTCAAGCTTATCTATCTCATTCATAACATCATCTTTTCTGAGTGCAGGCATATGTTCCACCTCTTAGTTTTTTTATTTAATTATTATATCAGCTAAAAGGATGAAATATCCATTTTCATCCGTGTGATTTTTTTGCTCCCTTATAAAGAAAGCCTGAATTCTGAATTTACGGGTTTTCAATCAACCAGCACTCTTCTTTTGTTCCTGAACCAATAGCCCTACCCTTTATCATAATAACCTATCGGAGGTCAGAATGCAGGAGCAGACCCCTTACCTTTTATACACCCCCATTACATACATCAACACATCAAACACATTCGCAAAACTTTTATTGACGTTCTACTTTATCTGGAAATTGAAGGTACTATGTGTCCTAAGATTGACGAATTTACTGTTCAAAGTGAAAGGAAATGAATGTGGAATCAGGCCCCCGCTTTTGTTCTTTACATATTTTCTAGTATATCTTAAAATATGATGTGAAGAATTCCCCTGGAAGAATAGTCCTCTAATATATGTAATAGGAGAGGATTTCGCTTGAAAACTTTAAATATCTTTTTGTTCTTTATCACATTAATTGTAATTTTTGGGATGATAACTCTAATTCCAATTATAAAAATTATTTTTGACTCGTAAGCAATATCAAAATGATTTTCTAATTTGCTGGTGGGAAATAACACTTATAGACTTGGACAGTTTGATTACAGACCTTAACTAAGTATTTTAACGCCAAACGCAGAAAACTAATTCTTCAAACTCGGATTATTCTAAAGGGGCCCTTCTTCAAAGAAGGGCCCCTTAATACAAAATAATCAAATACACCCAGCTTAACTTTACTCTAAGATACACCTTCATTAGGCTGAAGTAGCAAAGGGTTCTAAAATATGGAGGCAATTTAAGGGTTTATGACTTCAATTTCACATACAACCCCTGCTACCACGTTCCTTTAGAAGCCTTTACTGCTGGGTTATGATGATCAGATTATTGAAAAGGGCACCTCTTGACTCAAAGAGCTGCCCTTTTAACAAAATAAATTAACATAAACTTTAATGCGCACATTTCCCAAACAGAACCCGAAAAAATAGGAACGCAATTGATGTTTCTTCAGAGCATCCAATGAAATGCGAGATGCGTCCCCATCTTTCTTTCGACAGTGCTTCGTCAAGCTCCCGCTTTTTTTAAAACCAAGACATCAAACAACCACTTTAACCTTTCACAGATTGTGGGCTCAGTCTCCCTACTCTACACTCCTGGATAATTTATAAATCATATATTGATTCAAAGAAACTCCTTCTTGAGCAGCTTCCCCAGCAAGTCTCCAATGCAAAGTTTTAGGCATTCTTAATACAATTTTTCCGCTTGGCATTTCATTAGGTTCAGGGATTTTATCATTGTGTTCTAATTTAAGCTTAATATAATCTTTCTTAACTTCCTCTAGTTCTTTCATTAATTCATCTACTGTATCTGCATCGGTATGGCAGCCTTCAAGCTCGGCAATCTTCCCAAAATAATATTCATGATCATCTTCTTTAACCTTATTGATAATAATGGAATAATCCAAGGAAAGGTAATAATTCAGATTCTTTGTTGTTACATTGCTCATTCATGTACTCTCCTTTATAGTGGATTGGTTTTCAATATCTAATTATTTTATATTAGAAGGCAGGAAAGGGGATTAATCCCCTAGCCTATCCAGGATTTCATTTATATAGGAAATCTTCAACGGATTCTTTTCCTTGATCATCATTAAGTAGCCAGCATCATTACTGAAGTAGCGATGAGACCCTCTACTTCGTACAAGAATATAACCATAATGAATAAGCACTCTTTCAGCCCCTTGGCTGCTGCTTCATTTTGTTAAGTATTAGAGATCTATGCTGGAAATACCCTTCTTACCTAATAGTACCACATATAGTATCACGAAACAAAATAGAACATATGAACAGGTTTTCCCTTCCACTTTTAACAAGCCCCACTTTTCCCTTAATGAAGTGAGGTGGAGGCTTAAGGGTATCATGAATACTGCTTAAACTTTCAAAAGCCAAAATCCGTCAGCGTGAAGAGCCGAAAGTGACATTCACCCTAATCCTCCTCCAAACAATACTCCCTATACTTCACACCCCTCTCCCCCTCACTCCCTCCAAAATACCGAAGAATGATTCCTTTGTTTATATAATCAGGCAATGGAGATCCGCCATTCATATAGAAAGGAAAACTGCTCCACGGATAGTCTTTGAGATTTTGAACCATTCTGGCTTCCAGGGGATTTCGGTGGATGTAGCGGCTGACTTGCAGGATGCCTTCATCATCGGTGATTTCGTGGCTGTAGAAGCGTTTTTCGAATAGGTGGCCTTTGAGGCGGTAGCGGGTGTTGTAGTAGTCGGCATAGCGTTTATTGACCAGAGACATGATTTTGCTGATGGAGTGTTCCTTTGAACGGAGCATCAGGTGGAAGTGGTTGGTCATGAGGCAATAGGCGGGCAGTTCAAAGGGGAAGTTTTGATGGGTTTTGCTTAAGATATAAAGAAAGGTTTTGTAGTCCCCGGGGTAGACGAACAAGG
>NZ_VTER01000020.1:0-50541 GCF_008180445.1 Bacillus infantis | reverse complement strand
CTAATGCGCCGCGGGCCCATCTGTAAGTGATAGCCGAAACCATCTTTCAGCATATCCCCATGAGGGGATATGCATTATCCGGTATTAGCTCCGGTTTCCCGAAGTTATCCCAGTCTTACAGGCAGGTTGCCCACGTGTTACTCACCCGTCCGCCGCTGACTTCAGGGAGCAAGCTCCCATCCGTCCGCTCGACTTGCATGTATTAGGCACGCCGCCAGCGTTCGTCCTGAGCCAGGATCAAACTCTCCATATAAGAGTAAGATTTAGCTCTGATAAAAATAAGATTAACGTTGACGTTTTTGTTCGTTCAGTTTTCAAAGAACAATCTCAGTCGCTCTCTTAAAGCAACTATATTAGAATAACATTTCTCGCAGCCTTCGTCAACAACTTTTTTTCAACAATTAAGTTGAAAGCTTCTGGCGAAAACGACTGCTCACCTATAGTAACACCGATCCTGTATACACGTCAACATCACAATAGATGTTTTTATACATGAAATTTATCCCATTTATAAAGGCCGGCCGCTGTCTGCGGCCGGCCTTACATTACCATTATATTATAAAAGGTTATTTCTTAATCGTAATAACATCTTCTTCTTTTATATCTACGCTGCCGGTTTTGTTAATAACAACCGTTTCGCCTTCAGCCAGATTAGTAAATACAATCGGCGTCATTATGGATGGTGCATTTTCTTTTACAAAGTCCAGGTCGACCTTCAAGAGAGGCTGTCCTTTTTCCACTCTGTCATTTTCTTTAACGAGTGTTTCAAAGCCCTTACCTTTCAAGTTGACTGTGTCGATGCCGACATGGATCAGAATTTCGCGGCCTGAATCTGAAAGAAGGCCAAGAGCGTGCTTCGTTGGGAACAGATTGACGATCTTTCCGTCAACCGGAGAAACGATAGTACCTTCACTTGGAACGATCGCGAAGCCATCGCCCATCATTTTTCCGGAGAATACAGCATCAGGTACATCTGTAATCGGCTTGATTTCGCCTTTAATAGGAGAAACGAAAACATCTTCACCCTTATGCTCTGTCTGCAGCGCCTCTGGATTTACTTCCTCGATTTGCTGCTCAACGCCCTTTTCAGGAGCCTTTTCTACCGGACGCGGTTTTTTGCCGCTCATAATATCCTTCATTTGGCCTTTAATCGTTTCAGATCTTGGACCGAAGATTGCCTGAATATTGTTTCCGACTTCAAGTACACCAGAGGCGCCGAGTTTCTTCAGTCGGTTTTTATCTACATCTTTAATATCATTTACAGATACACGCAGTCGGGTGATACAAGCATCAAGGTGCGAAATATTTTCCTGTCCGCCCATTGCTTCAAGGATCTCGTAAGGAAGATCTCCGCCTTTGCTTGCTCCTCCTGCCTCTTCCTCTTCTTCTTCAACATCTTCGCGTCCAGGTGTCTTAAGGTTGAACTTGCGGATCGCAAAACGGAAGCCGAAGTAGTAGATAACTGCAAAAACAATACCTACCGGAATGACAATCCATGCGTTTGTCTGAGGGTTGATCAGACCGAACAGGATATAATCAATCAATCCTCCGGAGAAGGTCATGCCAATTTTTACGTCCAATAGGTGCATTGTCATAAAGGACAATCCGGCAAAAATAGCATGGATACCGAAAAGTACAGGAGCAACGAATAGGAATGAGAATTCCAGCGGCTCAGTAATACCAGTCAGGAATGAAGTCAAAGCTGCTGAAGCCATCAGGCCTCCGACAATCGCTTTTCTTTCCGGACGGGCTTCATGGTAGATCGCCAAAGCAGCTGCCGGAAGTCCGAACATCATGAACGGGAATTTACCAGTCATGAAAGTACCTGCTGTTAGATCTTGGACACGGTCCTTGATTTCTGCCATGAAGATCCTTTGGTCACCACGCACTAATTCACCTGCATTTGTTGTATATTGCCCAAACTCATACCAGAATGGTGAATAGAAGATATGGTGCAGTCCAAAAGGAATAAGAGAGCGTTCAATAACACCAAACACAAACGCTGACAATGTCAGGTTGGCATGGACCATGTTTTGAGAAAAAGCGTTAAGTGCAGATTGGATTGGAGGCCAGATGATAATCATCAGAAGCCCAAGGACTACTGCACTTGCAGCTGTCGCAATAGGTACAAAGCGCTTTCCTGCAAAGAATCCTAAGTAAGACGGAAGCTCAATTTCAAAGAATTTATTATACATGGATGCTGCGAGAATACCTACAATAATACCGCCGAATACACCCGTCTGGAGGGTCGGTATTCCCAGTACATTGGCATATTCCATACTTCCTTCAAGGTCTTTTGCTTCAATGCCCAATACAGTACCCATCGTTACATTCATGATGAGGTAACCGATGATGGCAGCCAGGGCAGCTACACCTTCTCCGCCTGCAAGGCCAACCGCAACGCCAACTGCAAATAAGAGGGCAAGGTTGCTGAAGACTATATTACCGGCGTTTTCCATGACGGAAGCAACCATTTCCACTCCGCCATTTTCCAGGAATGGTGCTAAATCAAGCAGCGCAGGGTTTTGCAGAGCATTACCAAAGGCTAGCAGGATACCTGCAGCCGGAAGGAGCGCTACCGGGAGCATTAATGCCTTGCCGACTTTTTGCAAGACACCAAAAGCTTTTTTGAACATGTGAATTCCTCCTTTTTTTATAAGCTCATAAAGCGTTTCCAATACTGAGCACAATTAAGCAGAAAGCAAAAAAGGCATGAGGGAAAAAATAACCGAAAAAAGCTGTACAGGTGTATATTACCCATAAAACTTGTTTTCAATTATCTAATCACTCATGCCTGATCGTATCAGTAACACGTAATTATGATATCTATTTGATTTTCTTTTGAAGCCTCTGCAGGTGCATCGTCAAATACACCGCTTCTGCATCAAAAACCTTTTTTCGCAATGCTTGCTGCATCACTTTAATGAGCTTCCAGGAAAGATTGTAACACACAGGATACTCTGACTTCAAGAGGTCTGCAATTTTTTCTGGCTCTTCCACCTGCTCGCCGGTATGGACCCTCTCGATTGTAAACCTTAGATGCCGGACAAGCCTCATATAATCAATGCTTTCTTTATCGATTTTTATATCAAGCTGTTCTTCAATCATATTAACCAGATGGGTCACAAGCTGCGAGTGCTGGTTAACCTCGGAAAGATTCCGGTTCATGACGGCACTGTGGATATGGAGGGCGATGAATCCAACTTCCCCTTCAGGCAGGTGCACCCCCGCCCTTTCTCCAATCAGCTGGACAACATCTCTAGCGACATCATACTCGAAAGGATACAGCGCTTTCGTTTCAATCAGGAAGGGATTTCGCATTTCCATGCCAATGGACAGCCTGCTGACAGCGAACATCAGGTGGTCGGTCAGCGCCACATGGATATGCTCATTCAATTCAGAGTTAGTCCGCTGCTTAATCAGTTCAAGAGAGGAAATAATAACATCCAGCAGTTCATTGTCCACATGCGGGAGAAGCTTGATATAGTTTTCCTGCTCTTTTTCATTCTTCAGGATAAAAAGTTTTTCTACGGAAGCTTCATCAATGAAATCACCTTTCTTATGGCTGAAGCCAATCCCCTTTCCTATGAGGACAACCTCGCCATGTTCCTGGTGATGGCCGATCAGTACATTATTGTTTAGTGCCTTTTTCACTTCAAGCGTTTTCATATCCTCTTCCTCTTTTCAGTCTCCATCAAGTAGTTTCATGTTATAAAAGACAAAATCGGAAGTCAATAAAAAGAAAAGCGGAGGGCGCTTGCTCAGCCCCGACAAGCATAAGACGAACAGAGCGAAAGGTTTGTTCTTTAACCTTTTGATCTGTTTGGCTTATGACTCTAGGGGCTAGCGCCCGGAGCTGGACAAGAAGAAAAGCGGAGGGCGCTTGCTCAGCCCCGACAAGCATAAGACGAACAGAGCGAAAGGTTTGCTCTTTAACCTTTTGATCTGTTTGGCTTATGACTCGAGGGGCTAGCGCCCGGAGCTGGACAAGAAGAAAAGCGGAGGCGACTGTTCACTAAGGAACGCAGGCTAAGTACGCCACATCCTGTGGCAACGCCTGCATGACCCACTTCCTGTGGGCCTCAAGCATAAGACAATCCCATACACACAAAAAAAAGCCCCCGGTATAAGGAGGCTCCCGAAATGATTATTTCAAGAAAATAAAGTACAGGACAAACACAGCAAACAGGAAGTACATGATCGGATGGATTTCTTTAGCTTTGCCTTTTACAATCATGGTGATTGGGTAGAAGATAAAGCCGATTGCGATTCCGGTTGCAATGCTGTATGTGAGCGGCATAGCTATAATCGTCAGGAAGGCTGGAACAGCAATTTCGAATCTCTTCCAGTCAATCTGCCCAAGCGACGAGACCATCAGGACACCAACAATGATCAGCGCTGGAGCTGTAACTGGCGCTGTTATTACATCGAGCAGCGGGAAGAAGAACAGCGAAAGCAAGAAGAACGCAGCCGTCACAATGGCAGCGAATCCTGTCCTTGCTCCGGCAGCCACGCCAGCAGATGATTCAATATAAGATGTTGTTGTTGAAGTTCCTAGTATGGCTCCCGCTACAGTGGCACAAGAGTCAGCCAGCAGTCCTTTGCCTGCGCGCGGAAGGACATTCCCTTTCATAAGACCCGCCTGGTTAGCGACCGCGACGAGTGTTCCTGCTGTATCAAAGAAGTCTACGAACAGGAACGTCAGAACAACGACAAGCATTTCTGTCGAAAAGAATGAGCTGTCGCCAAATGCTGTAAAAGCAGCTCCAAATGTTGGCTCAAGGCTTGGTACAGCCCCTACAATACTTTCAGGAGCATTGATCAATCCGAAAATCATACCGGCTAGAGCAGTCACTGCCATCCCGATGAAGATGCCGCCCTTGACGTTTTTTGTCATTAAGATGACCGTAATCATAATACCGAAGATGGCCAAAAGGACATTTCCGTCTGAAAGATCGCCAAGCCCGAGCAGGACGGCATCATCATTGACAATGATCCCGGCGTTCTGGAACCCGATAAAGGCGATGAACAGCCCGATTCCAGCTCCTACTGCAAACTTCAGTTCAGCAGGAATGGCATTGATTATTTTTTCCCTGATGCCTGAAAGCGTGAGAAGTATGAAAATCAGACCGGAAATGAGCACTCCGCCGAGTGCATGCTGCCAGGAGATTCCCATCGTCAATATGACTGTATAGGCGAAAAACGCATTCAAGCCCATCCCCGGCGCAAGTCCGATCGGATATTTAGCAATCAGGCCCATTAAGATCGACCCGATGGCAGCAGCAAGGGCTGTCGCCACGAAGACTGCACCCTGATCCATCCTCATGCTGTCAGGAAGATCCGGAACCGACTGCAATGACAATGTGAGCGGGTTGACGGCCAGGATATAGGCCATTGATAAAAAGGTAGTTAATCCGCCAATGATTTCGCGGCGGTAATTCGTGCCAAGCTCTTCAAACTGGAAATACTTTTTCATTCTTTTCCCCCCTAGTGTAAAAACCAAATAAAAAACGCCCGCCGGTTTCCGGGAGCGTGACAACAGGTTCCTGCCTATAGGGGGAATTTATAATAAGTTCAGTAAAATGATCCCTATAAACATTTACCTCGTAGTCAAGCTATTTACGGCAGCTCGGTAGAAACTTTCAGGCCATATCCCTGATATTATACGACGTAATACGACATATTCAGTTCTTCTTCATTTTAGCAGGAACGCTATTTTCAGTCAATAAAAAAAACGAACATTTTTCATGTTCGCTTTTTTAATGTTCGTATTTTTATTCCCATTCAATTGTTGCAGGCGGCTTGCTTGTAATATCGTATACAACACGGTTGATATGATCCACTTCATTGACGATTCGGGTGGATATGATCTCCAGCACATCCCATGGCACCCTTGCCCAGTCTGAAGTCATTCCATCAATAGAGGTTACCGCGCGGATCCCGATTGTATAATCATAGGTACGGGCATCACCCATCACCCCTACGCTGCGGATATCAGGAAGAACGGTAAAGTACTGCCAGATATCGCGGTCAAGACCTGCCTTCTTGATTTCGTCCCGTAAAATAGCGTCTGATTCACGGACAATTTCGAGCTTTTCATCTGAGATTTCTCCGAGTACACGGATTCCGAGACCTGGTCCAGGGAATGGCTGCCTCCAAACCACTTCATCAGCGATACCAAGCTCAGTCCCCAATGCCCTGACTTCATCCTTGAATAAAGTATTCAAAGGCTCAATCAGTTTAAACTGCATATCCTCCGGCAATCCCCCAACATTATGATGGGACTTGATTGTCTGGGCAGTTGCCGTGCCGCTTTCAATAATATCGGTATACAAAGTTCCCTGGGCAAGGAACTCAATTCCTTCCAGCCTGGCCGCTTCATCATCAAACACATATATAAATTCGTTGCCGATGATTTTCCGTTTTTGTTCCGGATCGCTGACACCTTTCAGCTTGCTAAGGAAGCGGTCTTTTGCATCAACTTTAATAACGTTCATGTTGAAGCCCTCAGAGAAGGTCTTCATGACACTTTCGGCTTCTCCTTTCCGGAGCAGGCCATGGTCCACGAAAATACATGTCAGCTGATCGCCGATCGCTTTATGAATAAGGACAGCGACAACAGAAGAATCCACCCCTCCGCTCAGTGCGCATAAAACCTTCTTGTCGCCTACAGCCTGGCGAATTTTCTCTGTTTCAATTTCAATGAAGTTCTCCATTGACCATTCGCCTTTGCAGCCGCAGACGCCAAAGACAAAGTTCTTCAGTATATCGTTTCCGTATACAGAATGGCGGACTTCCGGGTGGAATTGAACCGCATAAAGCCCGCGCTCTTCATTGCTCATCGCAGCGATTGGGCAGGAAGGATTGATTCCATCAACAGAAAAACCTTCAGGCGCTTCTGTAACAAGGTCACCATGGCTCATCCAGACTGTCTGCTCATTCGGAAGTCCGGCAAAAAGCTTGGACTCATGTTCGAGTGTCAGGACAGCTTTGCCATACTCTCTGTGCTTCGCGCGCTCAACTTTGCCTCCGAAGTGCATAGTCATCAGCTGCATGCCGTAGCAGATGCCGAAAATAGGCAAGCCCAGCTCAAAAATTCTTTCATCGCAGCCGAAGGCATTTTCGCCGTATACACTGTTCGGGCCGCCGGAGAAAATGATGCCGCTCGGATTCATTTCCTTGATTTCTTCTGCTGTGATTGTATGGGGGTGAAGCTCACTGTATACCCCAAACTCGCGGATCCTTCTAGTTATCAGCTGATTGTACTGACTGCCAAAGTCTAGCACGACAATCATTTCCTGGTTTTGCAGTTCTGTTTTCCCCGTCAAATCTGTCCACCTCGGTTATGTTATTTTTTCTTATCCTGCTCTCCCGGCCTATACTTTAACCGCATTCCGAAACAGCATCCCTTATCTCCAGCTCCATATATCCGGTTATTTTTGGCCGGCTCTTGCCGCATGCCTGTCCAAGCACAAGCCAAATCAAACAAAAAAACCGGAACTCTCCTCCGCAAATACGCTGAAGGCAGAATTCCGGTTTTTAAGCATAAATGCCATAAAACACTATATAGAATGACCTGCCTTCATAGTCAAGTCATTTAAGGTGACCTGGTAGAGACTTTCGAACCGTATTATCGAGGATATATGAAGGTGCATATTAAATTATGATTCTCGTGAACATTGTATCAACAGGTCATTTTTTTGGTCAAGCTATTGTCTTTTTAATTAAATTTTCCCACAATTCCCTGGTCTCTTCCCAGCGTCCTTCTTCCTGGCTGCCTCTGTACAGGACCCGCTCATACTGGGCAGTGATCCTGCTCATTTCCTGTGTAGAGAAGAAATGATCGATATATGCAGCATATTCCCTCAGCGTCTGGTCCTGCTTCCTCTTCAGGCCGTAGCGTTCAAGCTGTTTAAGCAGAGTCAGATACGCTGAAACAAAGCGGCCGTCCTTCTTCTTCATCCGCCTGAACTTCCAGATGAAATAGGCTGGAAGCCATTTGGACCTTTTCAGGTAAGCAGCCGCAGCGGCCGCGGCAAGAAGCAGTAAGATCAGAGACATCGCCTTCCAGGAGCCAGTGAAGAATTCCTTTGCCTTTACACCCAGGTCAGCCAGCGTAAAGGATGATGCCGTATCACTGTTTTCTTCCGGGGAATCTGGTGCAGCCGGCTCTTCTTCCGGCTGGGCCGCAGTTTCTTCCGCATCCGTTTCAGCAGTGTCTGACGATTGAGTGTCATAGGAATACTGGATATTATTTGAAAAGCCCTGTGTCGGCTCAAAAGGAACCCAGCCAATTTCAGGGAAGTAAACCTCCACCCATGAATGAGCATTGTTATTTGTGACTTCAAAGGTCCTGCTTGTTTCACTTTCCCTTGCCTGATATTCTCCTTCTGTATAGCCTTTCACCCATCTGGCAGGGATACCGAGGCTTCGTACAAGAACAGCCATCGAGGAAGAGAAGTTATCGCAATAGCCCCTTTTTGTATCAAACAAGAATTGATCTACATAATCATCGCGGGCACCGGGAACGGCCACATCTGTCTGGTCATAAGCAAAGCCGGACATCCGGAAATAGCGTTCTATCTCCCTGGCCTTATTAAACCAGCTGGATTCATTGGCCGTAATCTCCTCTGCCAGCTCTTTCACCCTTGCCGGAAGATTATTAGGCAGCTGGGTATACCTCTCAAGGAAACTGCCGTCCAGATTTTGGCCATCCCCGGACTCCTGGAGTGCAGAAACACTATATTTCGGCACCTCATAGCTCACACTGTATTCCTTCAGGGGAATCGGCTGGACAGCATAAACTTTTTCAATCGCCGGATCCAGTTCAAAGCTCACATCCCCTTTTGGCTGTATGCCCTCAACACCAAGCGGGTATACAATATGCGGAGATGATTGATACAAATATACTGAACTTGTTTCCGGATTGGTTGTCATCCCTTCTCCTGAGAAAGAGGAAATCGGCACCTCGTCTTCCTCAGTGAACGGAATGCGCTCTTCCCCTTCTTCAGAAGCAAGCCATCCTTTGCCTGTATACACATCCTTTGTTTCAACCTTCCAGTAATGGCGCGATTTCACTTCAGTACGGAAAACAACCTGGTTGTCTCCGATGAAGGGTCCGCCAAGCCTGGAATCATCGACTCCATAGCCTACCCTCGCAACAGAACCGCCTGGTCCGTCCCCGCTGTTCTGTCCATATGATTTTATATACGGAACTGGATCGGGCCAAATAGGCGCTGCCTTGGGAGCAGCAAGGCCGACCGCCACACTCAGGGCAATCATCACCGCAAGCGGGGCCATCCATTTTCTCGAGAAAGTCCTCTTTTTTAAGATTGTCTCCCGCTCCATAAGCCTGTGGAATGTCAGGATCCCCATCACGCCGAAACCGGCGATTACAGTACGGACAATGGCGCCGTCTGCCTGATATGGAGTAAAGGTATCAAGCACAGTAATATAGGTCAGTGTCATAAAAAAGAAAATAAAGATCTGCCTTCTATTGATCAGCCAATATTGAAGCAGATAGGTCATCAGCCAAATCAGCACAAAGAACAGAAGGCTTCTGAACAAGTCTGTGAGCTGCGGCCATTCGGCTGCCGAAACAAAGCCCAGATTTTCTTGAATATCCATGAAAAACGGCAGTACCCATTCCGGTGAAAAAAAAGCTCCCTCATAATAAAGAAAATGCAGGGAATACAGGATATACAGGCACTTAACAAAGCCGCTGACCACCATATTCACGTGGAAATAATACATTACAAGACCAAGAACAATGAACAAAATAAACACAAGGATGTTAGACGTATCTGTCAGCTGCTCAAGCGGGCGCATCCACTCCCACAGAAGCAGGAATCCGAACATATATAAAATGACAGAAGTCATGGTGTGCCTGTTCTCATCTGCCCTCATCCTCTATTCACCTCCGAAAAAGCCTCAGAAAATTGGCCTTCATGGACAAGCACGACCCTGACCCCGCGCGCGTTGGCAGAAGCCCTCAGTGCAATTTCCTCCTTGGCTGCGGCCTCACGCTCATTCTTCAGCAGAAAAATGGTGACGGCACTTTTATGGGAAGCATAGAAGCTGGCCTTTTCCACCAGCCGCTTCGTCATCTGAGCCGCGATCAGCATAAGAGAGACATTCTGCTGGGCGAGGAAATTCTCCGTTTCCAGCACCCGGTCAAAGGAAACCGGGCAGTCATCCTTCACTTTTGCGAGGTGATAAAAGAGCTGCTGCTGCTGCCCTTCCCCGCCTCTGACTGGAAATGCCGCCCTTTCCATACCCATCGTGATCAGGCCGGTCTGGGCGCCCTTGCGGAGGATGCCCCTGATGACAGAGGCCGTAAAGGATACAATCCCCTCAAACCTTTCGTCAGGAGCGCAATCCATCATAATATATACGTCATGAGATTTCCGCTGCTCAAATTCCTTCGTCATGATGTCATTCCGCCTGGCGGTCGCTTTCCAGTTGATCCAGGAAAAACGGTCTCCTGGCTGATATTCCCGGATCCCGACTGCCATGGAAGTATCCCTCTGGACCCGTTCCTTTGATGCAGTCATTCCCTGGTCATAATGGTTGTCGGCCGGTTTATAGATAAGCTCTTCATAAGCGGGATAAACCATGATCCGGCCCTCCGCTTCCACAAGCTTCTCTTTTTCAATCAAACCGATCGGATCACCCGTTTTCAGGCGGATAGCCTCAAAGATATGCTCACCGCGCGGCAGCCCATCCACTTCATACTCAAAAGAAACCTCCCGTTTGAACCACGGAAATACGAATGATTTTGCTTTATTCCCTTTTGAGGAAAAAGACAGCGCCTCATTCAGGCAGTCTTCTGCAATGAGAAAAAACAGCGGGAAAGAGTTGTCCCGCTTCAAAGTCACTTTTACCTTAAGCTTTTCACCAGCATTATAATCAGTCTTTACAAGATCCCTTTCAGCACGGAAGGTGCCGACCGAATAAAAGGACAAAGCAAGCCCGTACAGGGCAAAAGGAAGGAAGCTGTAAAATAGGAACCAGCTCACAAATCCGCCCTGGAACATTGCATAAGAAAACGTGATCAGAATGAGGAGAAATAATACAATCAGCTTCCAGACATTTTTGCCCAGATTTATCAGCTGCTTCATCTTACTTCACAAGCCTTTGGACAGGGACCGGCACTCTTGCAATCACGCGGTCCACAACTTCCTCGGCAGATATGCCTTCAAATTTGGCCTCGCTCTTCAGGATGATGCGGTGTGCCAGCACAGCGGGGGCCAGGTATTGGATATCATCCGGAAGGACATAATCCCTGCCATACATGAAAGCGAAAGCCTGGGCCGACTTCATTAGCGCAATCGATCCGCGCGGGCTCGCTCCAAGATATACACTGCTATGGGTCCTAGTCCTGTTGGAGATATCAACTATATATCTCTTGATGGTTTCATTCACATGCACTTCTTTAATCTGCTGCTGAAGCTCCCTCAATTCTTCAAGGTCAATGACTGGCTCCAGCTCATCGATCGGCGGCACCTTCTGCGCACGATTCAGCACTTCCATTTCTTCGGCGACTTCCGGATAGCCCATTTTCATTTTCAGCAGGAAACGGTCCAGCTGGGCTTCCGGCAGAGGATATGTCCCTTCATACTCAATCGGGTTCTGGGTTGCCATAACAAAGAACGGCTTCTCCAGCCTGTGCGTCACCCCGTCAATGGTCACACTGCTCTCTTCCATCCCCTCAAGCAGGGCAGACTGAGTCTTAGGCGAAGTCCGGTTGATTTCATCAGCAAGGATGATATGCCCCATGATCGGCCCCGGACGAAACTGAAATTCCATCTCTTTTGGATTATATATAGAAACGCCTGTCACATCTGATGGAAGCAGATCGGGAGTAAACTGGATCCGGCGGAAGTTGGCGCCCACCGATTTGGCCAGCGCTCTTACCATCATTGTTTTTCCAACACCAGGGACATCCTCAAGCAGAACGTGCCCGCCTGCCAGCAGTGCCACAAGGCTGAGCTCAGCGACATTGCGCTTTCCGATCATAACCTTCTCGATATTATGCAAAATCCTTTCAGCCGCGGGATTCATTTGATCGCGCATCTATATCCCTCCTGTATTATGTCTATTAAGCAGGCCAAAAGGCGTGTGCTTAACATGAATTTCTCTTGAATTATGATACTAATAACTTATATTCGACAGATTCTATTAAAAACCTGTAAAAAATACGGACCTGGGAAAATATTAACGAAAGGCCAGCATATCTATTGTAGGTAATTTTCAAAAATATGTAAAATGGAAAGATTTCCGGCAGTGCCGGAAACGTTTAGGATTAGTGAGGAATTAAAGAATTCTATTTTTCAATTTATCTTCCCGCCCAGGTGATTACAAGCTTAATATTGTGCAATATCAGAAACTAATGAAAGCATGCCCGCAATAGGCAGGGCATGCTTTCACGTACAATTAATCAAACGTTTGATTAACGATTTTCCCTTAGCTTTTCCATCCGTTCAGCCCAGTCATTGATCTTCTGGTCGATCCTGTCTACCTCATCATCAATTTCCTGATGCTTGCTATTGATAATTTCTTCCTGAAGCCCTTCCAATACCTTTTCATGCTCTTCTGTCTTTTTGAGCAGCTCCTCTTCCATGGCGGCATCGATCAGTTCATTTTCCTTCAGGTTCGCAATGGCGTCCCGGATGCGCCCGGCCTCATTCCTGATTGCATATCCAAGCCCCATGCCCATCTGATCAATGTCCATCTTCTGGAATGAGACGGCAAATGTATTTTTGGGAGTAGACCACTTAACGCCAATTATGTCTATCAGCCCAGGCACCCACTCATTGGAGATGCTGCTGTTCAGCTGATCGGCATTGTCGGCGCCGATATATTCGCCCTTGCCTGCCTCAGCCACCTTCTTGAGCTGATCCTCTGCTTTCTTATCCACATTAAAGCCGATGATGTTCACCTTCCGGCTTTCATTGGTTTCAGCAAACAGCCTGGCTTCCTCCACCGGATTTCCGTCGCAGGTTTCCGCTCCATCGCTGACTATATAAAGGGTAATATCCCCCTCGTAGTCCATGCTTGCCTCCCTTGCAGCCTTTATGGCGCCAGCAAGCGGGGTCCAGCCTTTCGCCTCCACCCCTTCAACAGCCTTGAAGAAAGACTCTTCGTTATAGGATTGAAGCGGATAAACCTCATCAATCGTCGTACAGGAAAGCTGTTTATCTTTGTCCTCCTGTGTGCCAGCATGCCCGTACACATAAAGGGAAACATCATTTTCTTCGCCAATGGTCTTGGCAAAGCTTCTGACTGCACTCTTGGCAATCTCCATTTTCTGCTTGCCGTCTACATCAAGCAGCATGCTGGAGCTGGCATCAAGGAGAAGAAGAGCCTTTCCGTCTTCCTGTTCTTTTCCAGGTTCAGATTCTGCTGCCTGCTCCGGCTCAGGCAGGAGCGGTTCATCAAATTGCGGTTCATAATCCATTATTTTTCCGATGGATTGCCGATAGGCACTGTTGCCAAGATAATAAAGCAGTGCCTTGAACATCATATCCGGATCATCCGTTTCCTTTGTGACCTTTTGCATATGGCCCTCAAAGTCCTCCCTGATCCCTGAAAGCGTATTGAAATCGGGCCAAAGCGCGGTTTCCTTTTTATAGCTGAAGTCCTTTGTTAAAAGGCCCGGCTCTGCATTCCGGAACTCTTCCACCGTAGAAGGAATCACAACCGTGCTGATTTCATCTGTGACTTCACTGCCTTCTTCTTCCTTGTCCTTCCCGGACTCTTTTTGACCAGCCGAACCGGCATCGGACTGGGCTGATTCCGCCTTGTCCACTTTCTTTTCACCAGAGCAGCCAGCCAGTATAAACAAGACGGCCAGCATCAGCAGCATGTATTTTTTTAGCATCCTTCAGCCTCCTGATCATATTTCTTTTTCAAGCGTTAAAGAATGTTCCTGCCTTTCCTGCGGGACCCTGAAGCCTAAGGCACCCGAGATGATATATAAAACACTTGGCACGAACATCAGAAAGATCGAAATCGGAAAGCTCAAAACGCCAAATGCGATCATCAGC
The DNA here is from genome assembly GCF_008180445.1 of Bacillus infantis. Classification (GTDB taxonomy): domain Bacteria; phylum Bacillota; class Bacilli; order Bacillales; family Cytobacillaceae; genus Bacillus_AB; species Bacillus_AB infantis_B. The sequence goes on along the minus strand of NZ_VTER01000020.1, from coordinate 36,493 downwards.
CCCCCAAATAGCTTGTGATCCATCCTGTTTACCAGACAGGCGACAATCAATGCTCCTGACTGGATCACAAAAAATAATAGCGTGACAATAAAGATAATGCCTGCCGCCTGCTGGTCGTCTGAGGCAGCTGCCACAAAAGCAATAACAAAACCTATAAACGATAACAAAATGCCGATGATGCCGCCCACCAGCCCTAACACAAACTCCGCTGTCCTTTTCACTCAATCCAACTCCTATGTTGATGCGATTAATAATGGTATATGATCATTGCCTTCCATAATTTTACGTTTGCCACTCAGTTTCGTTCCTGGGTTTTTGGTCCTGTTTTCTGAATTTCTATTGGTGATTTAGACCTATCAAGTCACGATATGCGCTGTATTATCTCTTGCCTTAAGCCAGGTCCCCCCAGGAATGCTATTTCACCCTAAAGCATTCTCAATATCACCCCTGCTGCCATTAGCAGCATAAACACCCCCACGATTCTGATCCCTGCCAAAACCGCTTTTCCACTTACCCTTTCCCCCTCATACCTCCCAGCTGTCCCATCTATTACAGCAACACCAAGGCAGCAGATGAACAGCAAGCAAAAAAACAGCAGATTATATTTTTGCTCCTGAAAATCAATCAGCCAGTTTTCGGATACTGTATAGGCATATATGCCAAAAGAAATGATAACGGCAAGAAAGAAGAAAAGATTGAATTTGGCAAGATTTTTTTTCTTGATAATATCAGCTCCCTTAAGATGTATTGTTTCATTTTGGATAATTTTTCCATTTGTAAAATCAAACTTATATTCCCTCTTACCTGCCGATTAAACATAAAAAAGAGTTCTCCACGGGAAAACTCTTACTTTACCTTATTCAGCTTATAGCAGCCCCATTGAAAGCCGCCACAAAAGAAAGAAAACTGCAATTGAAATGCCGCCATATACTGCTTTTTTACTTACCCTTTTCCCCTCATCCCTGAGAGAGGCCCCGCTTATGCCAGCAAGAATAAGTCCGATTGAAGCTAACACAACAAATGTGACAATCTGGCTGAAGTACTTTTGGGTATCAATAATCCAGTTTTCCTGGATTGTGCAGGCATAGATGATGAAGCCTCCGAGTACCACTACCGTGTAAATCGCTGCAATACGGGAAAGTGTTTTTTTGTTCATTGAATTCCCCCCTAAAAGCTCATACTATGCGCCAAAGGAGAAAGAGTACCGCGATGACCGCCCCAGTGCAGAGTGCTTTATTATTCAGCTTCCTGCCTTTCTCCCTTTCACCCGCAGCATCGACTGATGCCAGGAATAGACCAACAAAGCCAAGGACACCAAACAGCAATAATTCATAAAAATGCTCTTCGGTGTCGATAGACCCGCCTTCCTGAACAAAATAGGCATATATACAAAAGCTAACTAAGACCAATATGGTATATGACACAGAGATAAAAGTGAAAGTCTTCTTTTTCATGATCCTCTCCCTCCCATCATGAGCTGTTGGAGCTGGAGGCTTAAAAAAGGGAAGCTCCACAAGGAAGCTCCCATTTCTATGATACAGCCAGACCAGGCTTTTCAAATAAAATAAACTGCGAGCCTCCAGACAACTAAGAAGATTGCTAAGGACACTCCTACATAAACAGCCTTTTTACTGATATTGCTGCCTTTATCCCGTAAAGAAGCTATATCAATGGCGGCCAATATCGCTCCTATCAGGAAAAGAAAACCAAACAGCAGCAGGTCATATTTGTATTTTCCGATATCAATCTGACCATCCTCCTGCACCCTGTAATAGTATACGAGGAAGCTGGCAAAGAGCACCGCCACATAGGTATGTTTAATGATGTTGAGTGTTGTTTTCTTCAATATCTCACCTCTTGGGACCATCTGTGCTTAAAGTAGATTCAGACCTGCATTCTATCGTCTTTTAAGGTATTTAGCACACACCCACGGCAAAAGCATTATTGGCTTCTGGACTCCCCCCCTATAAATATACCAAATATAGTAAATGCAGACCAGGTCCAGAAGAAGCAACGGTAAGAACTTTAAGTACAGTACATTCGGTTCAATAAATGCAGATCATTAATAATATCTCTTATTTGCCACGGCCAGACTATTACTTAAGGAAGGGATATTTCTTTAATTTCCCATTCCGGGTTTTCAAACACAGATTTTCTCACATTTATGAATCCCTGCTTTGATAATTCCCCTCATAACCAGTAGAATAGAGTCATCTATGGGGTAAGCGAGAAAGGCAATGGAGGCTTTGCGATGAGAGCACGCTATGAATTGAATGATATGAACCTGACATTGAGCAATGTCACGCTGAGGGATGCGGCTGAGAGCTATGTCCTGCTGAAGGCTTCTGATGAATCCGGCAATGAAGTGACCATCAAGATTTCTCACGATCAGGCGGATTATCTTGAAATGGAGTTCAAGGATGTAAACAGGCGCCGGCATGGGCAGAGGCCAGCCGAGGCCCGCAGGCAGGATCCTGTTGAAGAACCAAAAGAAGATGCTGCGGAAGAAGAATACAACCTATTCAATATGGATCTGTTTCCGGACGAATAAACAAAGAAACCCTCACAAAAGCCTTAGTGGAGCAAGGTTTTTGTGAGGGTTTCTTATTTTTTGTTATTGGCGGTTATGTGAGGTGCCAGGTACCATAAAAAGACACTTAACCATTTTTTTCCACGAGTGGTACCTGGCACCATCAAAAGACACTTTCCTGCTTTCTGTCCACGGATGGTACCTGGCACCTAATAGTCAGTACCTATTATGCAACCCCGCCTACTGCAGCCCCTCTATCTCCATTCCCCTTACCGGCAAAGAGCTTTCGCCTGTGTCGAGGTAAGTGACGTTTACTTTGTCGTTTTCCTCTAGATAGATGCTCATCGGGCTGTTTTCTGATGAGACGATATAGCTTTTTCCGCCTTCGAGCAGGAAGTAGACGGTTGTGTAGTCGCCGGTTTTTTCTTTATAGACGCGTACGACTGTGCCGCTGATCTGCTTTTCTTCGGCCTTGGAGCTGCCATTGACGCTTCCGCCGCCGCGCTGCAGGGCTGTTTTATAAAGCTTGAGCGCCTGGTTTGGCGTATTGGCATAGGCGGAGATTTCCGGGTTTGCCGCTGAAACGATAAAGTAGTTCTGCAGGAATCCGTTCGCATCCAGCACCGGCGTCAGCCAGCTGGCTTCGCCGTAGAAGTTGTACAGGATCGGCATTTCTCCGCTCCATTTTTTCTCAATGAATTTCTTTTCAATGATCTGCAGATTGCCCTGTGAATCCATATAGGATTCTTCCAGATTGCCTGTGTAGAAGGTCGCTTCACCGGTCCTTGAGTTTGTCAGGGAGTAGCCAAGCATGCTGTCCACCCCTTCTTTCGGAGAAGTGAAATCTGTGAAATAATACATATCCCCGTTTTCATCGAAGATTGGGCTAACGTTCACCTCTGTACCTTCGTCAGAAGGCAGCTTCACTTCAGATTTTCCGAAGACGCTGTTCCAGAAGCCCTGGACATAATTTCCGTAATAGCTGTTCTGCAGGCTGACGGTTTCAGGTGATACCGCGCCATCGATGAAATCAGGCGCATCTGCCAGCTTATACGACTTCATTTTACCGTTTTGCGGATCGACCACAACGATTCCCTCTGCATCAAAGCCATTCCTTGCAGAGATAAACTCTCCGTAAGTGCGGACATAATAAGGTTTCCCGTTATCATCCACTTCAAGCTGCACGTCGCCGTTAAATATCCTCTTCGGATAGTTGTTCCGGATGTGCCGCTCTATGTTTTTGTTAAAATAAGACGAAGGCGTGTAGGTCATCTTTTCCTTAATAAACTTAGGATTGGCATTCGAATCCGTCGCACTGATTGTAAAATAGCCCGGCGTTTCATCGCCCTTCATCCACTTGAAGAATCCGGAGAATTCCACTGGCGCAATATAGACATAATCGCCGTTCACCTTCTGGATCTGCAGGCTGCCGAGCTCATAATAGCTCGTATCCGGCACCTGGCCAAATGCCTTTTTCATCTTATTGCGGGCAAATTTCGGCGGTACGCTTGCCGGTGTCTTTTCTTCATCAAAAGCTTCGATTTCCGTCTTTACATCCATCTTCGCTGACTCATACTTTTCATCCGCGTTAAAAACGAACGCGGTCAAAAGGTAAATTCCGGCCAGCAGGGATACCAGGAACACAATGCTTTTAACAAGACGCTCCTTCCCTGCCGCCAAAAAGGCGCCGACACCTGAAGCCAGGATCAGAACCAGCCACACGGAAGAAAAATTCCGGTCCAGGTTGGTTAAATAGTAAAAACCGAATGCGGCAACAATTGAAATGACCGCCGCCACTATCATGCCAACGGGGCTGAAGCGGCTCTTCTCTTTTTTATCCTTTTTCCCGCTCCTGCCGCCTTGAAGCGGCACAAGCAGAACTGCTATCACCAGACCGATTATAATCGAAAATATAAAAATGCTTCCCATATGCTTCCCCTTTCAGGAGTTAGTATTTCTTGATGCATAGTATGTATACGGATGAGGGGCGATGGGGTTTCGTTTTGTTGAGAAAAGGCGCAGCAGCATATTTCACTTATTGAAATAATTCCTGATGATAGGCACGATTTTTTCCTTGAAGTCCTTCTTCCCCTGCACCTTCCTATTCAGCCTCTTTAGAGATTACAAGGTTATAAGTTTAAAATAGGTTGTTAGTCCTTATCTAAACAAATGCCGTTACCAATACTATTGATTGCATTAACTAATTATGTTGGTTTTCATTGTACTTCTTTTCAATTTCCTGTTTTACACTTTCAAAATTTGAATCGGCTAGGCTTCGAAGTTCGAGCCTAAGTTCGTCGTTTAGGTCTGAAACAAAGCTAAATCGTTCATCAGCCAAATCTGACAGGAGGCTATGTGCTTCTCTAGTAATTTGTTCTTCATCTCTCAAGGCTGTAAGTGTTTTTAGGATATTGAGGTTTTCGTAACGGTTTGCCTGATTCCATTCAATGCCGAAGGTTGGGATGTTCTTTAGTTTTAAATCGTACCTCTGGCTCGAAGCATCTTCTATGGCGCTATTTTTCCATTGATCCCACTTTTTCGCTATCTGTTTGGCTTTATCCAGTTCTTCCTTCAGCTCACTCTGATTGCGTGCATTGCTGTATATCCCTCTTGCACTTTTGGCTACTTCCTTCAGCTGATTTTGCCCTTCCGCATCTAAATCAAAACCAATCACATTGACTATCGGCTGGATGTCAGAATCCCCAAGGCTCTTTGCCTGTTCCACTGGATTGCCATCACAGGTTTCAACTCCATCGCTGACCAGATAGATAATGTTGGTATTCTTATCTCCTTTATAGGACAGCAAATCATTTTTTGCTTCCTCTATTGCAGCGGCAAGCGGAGTCCATCCGGCAGGCTTAACAGTCTGTAAAGTGCTATTGAGTTTTTCGCCGTTGTAGTCACCCATTTCATATATGAGTTCATTGCTCTTACAGGAAAGCTCTTTGTCCTGGTCAGAACCTGTACCTTTATGTCCATAAACCCTTAGGGCAACATTCGCTCCTTCAGGGAGGTCTTCAGCAAACTCTCCAATAGACTCCTTAGCGATGTCCATCATGGTTTTACCATCAATTTGGTTCGCCATGCTTCCGCTGGCATCCAGAAGAATCTCTACATTCAGGTTTTCTTTAAACTGGTAGCGCTCGTCCTTAATATCCGGACTGCCAAACGATTCCATCTCCAGTTCATCCAATACTTCTGCCGGATTAGGATAGTCTTCGTGGAATAAGTAAAGCAACTTTCTCCAATACAATTCAATCTCTTCGCCGGTCGGTTCCTCACCAAGCTCAGGAAGCTCCTTTAATTGTTTTAACAGTTCTTTTTGCTGTTCAGGAGTTAGCTCATCATAATCCTGCCCGGAAAACATGCCCGCTTCTGCATTGGCTAGCTCAACAGTGGTTTTTGTTGGTTCTGGCAATGAAGCTAACATCTCCTCCATTGAGGGTTCATCTTTGCTGTCTTTGTTATCTTCAGCTTCTTTCATAGCAGAGGTTTCTTTTTGATCATCTTGTTTTGTGTCCGTCTGTTTATCGCTGCATGCTGTCAGCAAAGTGAGCATGACTATAGAAATAACAAAAATGTTCCGAAACTTTTTTCCCATAGTGGAAAAACACCCCTTAAAAATTAAAATTAACAAAATTGAACCATTCCTATTCTACTAATATTCGGATAGTCTACAGTTCATACGGGAGTAATGATTGTATGCCTTTCTAGCTCATCGCGGGGAGTATAAGGCATTCCCCTAGCCTTCTTCTCTGTTATAAGACCCTTGTAGCATAGGGATTACCTTTTCATGCAGTTTTCTGCTTGAGTTATCAAATTCTTTTGTTACATTTTTCATAGTTTATAAAGGTATTTATAGCTTAAGACTTATTTGTCCTTCCCTAGATTCTTTGGCTTTTTCTGGACCGCTGGATTATTGCTGCTGTATTTATTGATGAAATTGGGTCCTCTGGATAGGTATAGGTTTCTTCTAATGTTATTGGCAGCTTTTAACTTTCTAAACTAATTCATTCTAAAATCATAGATTTTCGGATTGTTTATTCCTTCACTTTACAGCCCTACTCATTGTTGGCCTCTACCGCTTTTCTAGAGTTCTGACTTAATAACAACGTCTTCTTTTTAATGCTCTCAAGGTGCTCTCGGCTTTCTTTTTGCAGTCCATCAGATTTCGAACAGTAAAGTAAATAGAAGAAAAGCTTATGAGCTGCGGCTATTGTGTACTGCTTCAAATCACAGGCACCCTATTAGAAGCCAATCATAGCCGTAATATTGCAAGATTAATTGATGTTTTTGTCATACAGCTCATTGATCTTTTTTTCATTGTCATCGTAGCCTTGTTCAATCATATCCATTAGAACAGTCTCAAGCTCGTCAAAAATTTCTTTCTGGCTGCTATAGTATGCATCCCTTATTTCCAATACCTTCAACCCTTGGTCACTAGTAATTTTACCTTCGTATTCCAAAGAAGATAAAGCTGAGATTATTCTATATTCTTCAAACGTTTGATTAAAAATCCAATCGTTTGATATAGAAAGAAGCTCATCTTTTTGCCGGATATTATTTTGAACATTTTTCCCTGTTTCATCTACATACCATTTAGTCCACTTTCCTGATTCCTCAATAGCCTTTTCCAGCTCATTATCAAGCTGCTCCTGGCTTTTGACATTTTGATATGTCCCGCCAGCGGCCTTTGCGACTTCTTCCAGCTGCTGGTCTTTTCCGTTTACGTCGAATCCGATAATATTGACGACTGGTGCCACTCCTGAGTCTTTTAAACTTGCTGCCGCCTGGACCGGATTGCCATCGCAGGTTTCTATTCCATCGCTCACCACATAAACGATGTTCTTGTTCTTTTCGCCTTTATAAGCTTCCAGGTCCTTTTTGGCTTCCACCAGTGATTGAGCCAGCGGAGTCCAGCCTGCAGGCTTAAATCTATTTAAAGCTGTATTTAATTCCGCCTCATTATATGGCTGAGGGGCGTATACAAGCTCATTGGATGCACAAGACAATTTTTTATCGGCATCCGAACCTGTTCCTTTATGGCCATACACCCTTAATCCGACATTTGCTTCTTCAGGCAGTGCCGATGCAAACTTCTGTATCGACGCTTTTGCCAGCTCCATACGTGTTTGAGATCCCATTTTATTTGCCATGCTCCCGCTGGAGTCCAATATGATTTCAACATTAAAGCTTCCCTTCTCTTCGGAACTTCCTTCTGATTCCGGCCCGCTTACGGTTAAAAAAGCAATAGCCTCTCTCGGATCACGGTACTCTTTTCTAAAAAGAGAATACAAGTAAGCAAACAGGTCATTTAACTCCTCTTCGGATGCCTCTTCCGGAAGCTCAGGGACCTTGCTCAAGGCTTGCTGTACCTCTGGGTCTTTAATCTGTGTGTCTTCAGCAGTAAATGGACCTTTTGGATAGCTGATGATTTCCTCCAGACTGGCTGGGATTTTTTTGTTTTCCGCTAGATTTATTTGTTCCTTAGCGTCTTCAGCGTTTTCAGTGTCTTCAGATTCGTCGACTTGCCCGGTAGCCGCTGCATCATTGCCTTTTGACTGTTTTTGTTCAGTGTTATTCCCACTTTCTTTTGAACATGCTGTGATGATGAATATTGATAGGAATAGAATAGTGAGTTTTTTAATAAAATTGCTCATTTTAGACCTCCAGACCAGCCTTCTATTTTATATTTGTGCACTGCATTTTGCTTTTTTAATAAGATAATCTTTATCACTGCCATTTCAGTTGAAAGTAGTACTTGATATTCTTCTTTAACACTTCTAAAAATCACTTCGGATTCATCAGCAGCCTATAAAGCTCTTCCTTATTATCCAGCTCATCCACTGGAGTATCTTCCTTGACCATTTCCCTGAGCTCAGGCATCTCCCTCCCTGTTTCAGAATCGCTGCTCAGCATATGGGGTTCATTTCTCATGAACCAGAGATAATCCAGAAGGAGAATGGCTTTTTAAAAAATACGGTATGTAAGTAGGCTAGAATCTCCTTCCGGTCTCTTTCTGTCTTGAGCTGTTCATCATTTTTCCGGACGGCTGCCCTTACCATTTCCACCACACAGGCCCTTACTTGCCGTTGGGTTTCCTCTGTTACGATCTCTGTATCATTGGCCTCTACCAGCAGGTCCGTTCCTTTTTCGACGCTGTTAAAAATGATAGCCTGATCTTCCCTTAATCTTTTGGCAGAGTCCAGGCAGCGGTTTATGCTTTCCATCATTTCCGGAGGAGCAGTGGCCTGAAGCTTGTTCTTCAGCGATGTGAGGACCTTTTCCCATCTTCGGTACAGTTTGGCTGAAGGAGACAGCGCCCACTCTGCTCCGGTTGTGACTATAGTTGAGCCTGCTGTCTGATAAACATGGACGATGAGAGTTGCTCTATTCACTTCTTCGTAAGGAGGGACAGAGCCATCCTCCCTGATATAGAGGTCCTGAAGGGTTGGATAGTAGCTTATCGCGTAGTATTTTTGCCCGTTATAGTGAAACTTTGAAGGCAGGCAGTCGATCCTGTTGCTGGAGGGGTCATATTCTTTGGCTACTTTTTTGATATGGTCTGGCAGTTTTTTGTAGTCGAGCATCAGCATATCCCCTTTCACTATATTTTCGCTTCAAATTCCCGACTATTTTTATAAAAAGGCCATTAAATAAAACCCGGGATACAATATTCCGGGTCTTATATATTTGCGCTTATATCATTAGTCCTCAAATCTTATTTTCTTAAGATGATTCCTCCTCATAAAAGGAATGGCTGCTCCTATAAATAGGGGGATAAGAGGGAACTTCCCATCCAGCACCAGCCAATCTAATAAGAATGCGGGAATGTATATAAGATAGGTAAACAACATTATCAATAGATAGATCCATTTCCACTTTCTTTCTTTTTTTGTAACGATTTTACCCATTCCTTTCTTGAATACGAATCGTTTAGACTGCCTTCCACTCATTATATAGATTAGTTACAATGATGGTCTGGAGCGGAAGCAGCAGCATAAGGAGCAGGATCTTTACAATGAGTAATGTGAAATATACATCTGTATAAAAAGTCAAAAGGGTTATCAAAACATTTTCAAAAAACAATTGAGTTAGAGAAAGCAGGATAATTAAGAAAAACGCCTTGAAAAAATTTTTCTTCATAAAGCTGACTGATTTTTTGATTGCTACTTTAAAACTTTTCACGCTATCAGTAAGAAAGTACGGTACAAAATAAAATAGAAGCAGTACTGCCAGGCCAGGCAATACAAAGAAAAGTCCTCCAATAAAAATCAGCAGTGCGTAAAGACAGGCAAAAATGTAAATAGGGATTGCCTTTTCAAGAGAGAATGAAAGAGCTTTTTTTAACGGGTTATCTTCCCCTTCATCCTCCAGCAGGGTATATTTGATGAACGGAATTTGGGCTATAGTTAAAAATATAAGCATAAATACACCGTTGGCTACATCACCTATTAAGTTAGGGTAATCCGTGTATAAGGTTTGTTCGTATATATAGTTGACAATAAATGCATGTGCCAGAAGCAGTGGCACATAAGTCAGCAATGATAAAAGAATGATTTTATAGAATTCTTGCGCATACAGGCTGAATGAATTAGAGAAGATTTTTCTCATTGGCCTCTCCTGACTCAGGATTTCTCACAAATGGTACTATGAGCTTCTCGAAATCTTTTCTTCCTAGCTTTGTTTTGTTATCGCTTAAAGATCCTTTTATATTATTTTTGTCGATTTCCAAGCTATTACCTTGGTCATCCTTTTCAAAGGTAGCCATTGATTTCTCAAGCTCCTTTTCGTTTGTCTCGATGGCTGCCTTTAGCAGGCTCCTCAGTTTTGGTGCCGAAACTTTTCCGGATTCCAACAAACGGTACATTCTTTTATAATCAGGCTGCATTTCCCTTTCCCGAAGACCGTAAGTATACATAATCTCACTGTACCGCCCATACTCATCTTCCATTACTTTCAAAAATTCTCTGTCAAAGTAGCCTCTTTCTCTCGTAATTTCTCTCTGATAGCCTCCCAGGGTGTACACGATATCTCTTACATAAGAGGCTTCCTGAACATTTTTTTGCGTATACTCAACGATTTGGTCTATTGCGCTATTTAAATCTGGCTCTTGTTGAACAAGGTCAGCCTTATGCTTCCCTAGAAGTTCAATCATATCTTCATAAGGCTTCATATTTTTGTTCATTCTTGGTACTATTCCATTAATCGTGTAATGGACCATTGTATTGTAGCGATTCAGATAATAAGCTGGCTCCTTCGCCTCACTATAGGGAACCTCCTCGCCCATCTCACCTAAAATTAAATAACCGGTGATGCCACCGGTTATTGAATTGTAAACTACTAGAAAATAGTGTTTGTGCCCGTCATAATAGGCGTAATCCCACATTTCCCACTTTTCCAGAAACTTCTTGTGTTTCTTGATGTTCTTCATATGCTCTTTCGTTGGCTTTACATTAATCATTCTTGCACCCCATTATCCAAACACAGATTTAAAGAAACCGGTTACCTTCTCTTTAGCCTTCGTAAACTTCTTTTTAACATCTTTAACTATTTTCTCTCTGTTCCTGTAAAGCTTATGGCCGAGACTTGCCAGACTAAGTGCTCCTCCTACAACAACCATACCTGCCGCAATCGGCTGTGCTCCCGGGATGAGGGCTACAGCTGGTGCCAAACCAGTTATAATTTCACCTGAGTTGCCCACCAGGTCCCATGCAGCTGCCGATTTTTCTTCAGAGGTTCCAGCACTGTTAAACTTCTTCACATTATTCACTGTATCATTGACAGCGAAAGGCAGTGTAATAGCAGAAACTACCGCATTGCCCGGCGAAAAAGTTTTGCCTGCCCGATATAAATCGTCAAACTTCTCTGCGGCCGTTAAAATATCTCCTGCATTATTTAATCTGTTTATTTCTCTAAATGTTTCGAAGGTCTTGTACTTTTGGTAAAGATCCTTTGAATTTTTATAAAAAGACTGTGAATCATAAATGGCATCTAAGGTAGGATCTCCCTTTGTAAATGTCTTAAAGCCGTTAACTGCCATACCTTTTTTATAGTCTAAATAATCTTTTAGCTCAAGCTCGTTGCCTCTCAATACTTTATCAGTGAGATTGATAGTTCCTCCCACTATATCTTTAGCAGAAAATTTAGCGGCATCGTAAGGCTTAGGAGGATTAATGGTTAAAAAAGAATCTTCAGACGTACTGCTGTTGTTGTTTGACTGTGGATTTTTTGTCTGATTCAGCTGGTCAAGAGTTTCCAATCCGGGGTTTTTATAGTCTTGGCTGTAAGGCGGACCAGGCGGGGGATTATTGGTATTGCCGCCAGGCACTGTTGAAGGGTTGTTGGGATTGCTTCCTTGGTTGTTTCCTGGATTGTTTCCATTCGGGTTGCTGGAAGGCCCATTTGGGTTATTATTGCCTGGACCTGAATTCCACTCTGGCTTAGTTTCCCAAGGTTTGGTGTTCCATTCAGGCTGATTGTTCCATTCAGGTGCTGTCTCCCACGCAGGTTTGGTCCAGTCGGGCTTTGTTTGCCAATCAGGGGCTGTTTCCCACCCTGGATTCGTCCACTCAGGAGGACTTTCCCAGCCAGGACTGTTCCAGGTCGGATTATTATTCCAGCCGGGATTTGAGTTCCACGTTTCCCAGGCATGTGCATTTATAGCCAGAAATCCGGGATTCATGAAAAATAATACTGCCAATGCCAGAAGGGAAACAAATATCCTTTTGGTACTCTTCATTCTTTACCCTCCAATCTTATTAAAATGGCGACAGATTAAGACTCCAACTCATTGCTTCTGCAAAATCAAAACTCGGGCCCTGCCCCTTTTGTTTGATGTAACGCTGATTCTCAGAAAAATATTCGTCGAATTTAACTGCCTTATATCGTGTAGAGGTTTCTACCTCAATCCTGTTTTTATCGTTTAGGAAGATGGTTGTTTCTTCAACCTTTCCGTTATTTCCTGAAATATTTGCGCCGACTTCAAAAGGAATCAGACTCTCCGCGTCATTCAATTCTGCCAAAACCTTTTCCTGAAGCAGGCCATTGCCTGGCAGTTCTTGTTTGAGGACATTATTAATCGCAATATGTTTCTTTTCATATTGCTTGTAGTCGGCTGGCAGAGCATTAATTTCATCTTCAACCTTTTTGCGCAGCTTCTCAAGATCCAAATCAGGTTCTTCCAGAAGGCGCCTAACAACCTCTTTATCGTATTCAGTTATTGATGTATCAAGTGCTTCCAAAATAATCCCTGAGGCTACGAGACTCGCCTGTTCCGCATTGTTGGAGGCATGCTGCTTCTCAATTAGTACATTCGCAAAGTTTGCAATCATCATAAAAATCAGGGCAAAAATCCCAAAAAAGCTAATCATAAATAAAGTAGTATTGCCTTTTTCATTTTTCAACTGTTCCACTTAATCCATCACCCCTATCACCCTGCCATTGATCGACCTGGCAAATGATATATTCGGCAGTGATCCTGTATATTTTTCAGGAATAAAAATCAGTCTTAAATCTACATTCAGTGTAAGTGTAAAGTTATTGCCATTTCGTCCGCTTTCAACGACTCCGTTGAAATTCAGATTCCCTCCTGCGTTAGATAAGACAGTGCTTGCTGCAGTATTAGCTTCGCCCATATCTCCTGAGGTTGAATAAACCTTCGCTGCCTCATTCACTGCAGACTGAGCCACCATGACAGCGTATCCTGCTACCAGAAATTGAACAAAAATCATCAATATCAACAAAACTAGGGGCACCATTGCGAGGAATTCAATGGTGGCCGATCCTTGTTCATTTTTTAGCTTCTTCACAATGTGCCCCCTCCTTGCTGTTTAATTGGATACATTTTTTTCATATAATTCATCTATTTGCTGCCTAATACTTTCCATATCAGATTGTTTTGCATCAATTAATACGTTTGCCAAATCATCAATTACTTGCCTTTGGCTTTTGTAATAGTCATCTCTGAAGTCAGTTAATTGCGAAAGCTGCTCATCAGTTATTTTTCCCTTTTGCTTTATTTGGCTTAATGATGTGGTGATTTTTGCCTTTTCAATATTATGATTCTTCACCCAGTCATTTTTAATGGAACGGATATCAAGTTTCTGAGTATTGAAGTCTTCCAGGGAGTTCATTCGTTCTTCGTAGTACCAAGTTCGCCATTTTAGGGATTCCTCTACAGCTTTATTCAGTTCATTCTGCAGCTGCTGCTGGCTGGTAACATTCTGATACGTTCCTCCTGCAGCTTTTGCTACTTCCTCCAGCTGCTGCTGATCCTTCCCCTTAACATCAAACCCAATGATATTGACAACAGGGGCTACACCGGAATCTTTCAGATTTTTTGCAGCCTCCACCGGATTACCGTCGCATGTTTCAATCCCGTCACTGACCACATAAACCATATTCTTATTATCCTGCCCTTCAAACTGGGCCAAATCCTTCTGGGCTTCTATCAAGGATTGTGCAAGCGGCGTCCAGCCCGCTGGATTGAATTTATCCAGTGCACTGTTCAGTTCACCTTCATTATAAGGCTGGGGCGAATACACCAGCTCATTGGATGAGCAGGACATTTTTTTATCTGAATCTGACCCTGTTCCTTTATGCCCATATACTCTTAAACTGATATTTGCTTCTTCAGGGAGGGAGGAAGCAAATTCTTTTATAGATTCTTTCGCTAACTCCATCCGGGTCTTGGAACCTAGTTTATTAGCCATACTTCCGCTGGCATCCAGGACAATCTCAACATTAAAACTGGCGGGTGATTCCTGGGATCCGCCCTCTGATTCAGGTCCTTTCACCTCAGATGCTGATTCCATGATAGCCCTTGGATCCTGATATTTCATTTTGTACAGAGAATACAGGTACCCAAATACCTCTCTAACCTCTTCATCAGATGCATCTTCTGGCACTGCAGGAACTGCATTCAACGCAGCCTCTGTATCTGCAGTGTCTATGCTTAAATCCTCACTGGAAAAGGAACCCTCAGGATAAGAGAAGATCTCCTCCAATGATACGGGCAAAGGAGGGCTTTCAAGCTTTGACTGGTTGTCAGCAGTGCCAACAGCCTGATCAGCATCAGCCTTCTCTTTCTGGACTTCTTGTTTTTGAACCTGCTTATCTTCTTCTCCTCCGCTTGCGGAGCACCCGGAAATGATACTCCCTATGAGAAGAGGAGCAAAGAGAATTCTAGATAATTTACGCATAGATGTCCTCCAAGCTTACTAAAACAAAATTAATTTCCAATTGAATCGATCATATCTGAGATTTTCGTAACGATAGCACTTGCGAGCCCGCTTCCTTGTCCACTCATCGCTCCGGCAACTGCAAACATTAAGGCTACAACAACTGCTGCCAGCCCAACCCATTCAATTGTTGAAACACCTGCTTCATTTTGAACCTTGCTTTTTGCATTAGCATATAGCCCAATCACACAATTGTTGATTTTTGTTAACATCGATTTCATCATAAATTCCTCCTAATTTTTAGTTATCTATTAAATCCTTAGCACATTTATCCGGAACGAATAGTTTTCGGCATCACCCCTTCCAAGTGTCGGCATGAAGGATACTACGTGGTGAAGAACTGTAACAAACTATTTTCACCATAAATCATATTCAGCAGCACCAGCCCGATAATCAGCAGCATGATTAATGGAGCAATGATGAATGATGTGATCATTGTAACTTTAGGCGATGCTTTTGCTGCCTTTTCTTTCACCTGCTCCAAGCTGATTTTCCTTATATCCTCTGCTTGGCTTTTTAATGTCGAGGCCATTGGAACTCCTAATCTAGTTGCTTGAATTAATGACTTTATAAAGCTTTGAAACTCTTCGTTGTCATTTCTCTCGAGCAGGCCGCCATAGGCTTTTTCCCTGGGGACCCCTAAGTCGATTTCCTGCAGGAATATGGAAAACTCCTCTTTTATTGGGCCTGAAAAATATTTAATGACTTCCTTTAAAGCACTATCCATATTGGAGCCCGCCTGCAAGCTTACACTAACGGTATCCAAGAAATCTGGCAGATCACTCCTTAACTGCTGCTGGCGTTTTTTCGCCTTAGAACGGACCAGGAGTATAGGAACAAAGAAGCCAAAAATAGGGAGTGTTACAAACGCTATATTGGATAAAGGCAGCCCTAATAATACCGCGAACAATCCAGCAATGAATCCAATAATCACACATACAATCTTAAACCCTTGAAAACGGCCAACTGTCATCTCAAATGGATTGCCTGCTTTCCTAAGGAGAGTTTGAATTTCAGCGGACTCGCTTAATAAATTTACTCTCTCTCCAATTGTAGAAAAATCGTCAGCATATCTCGCTAAGAAAGTAATGACTTTTTCAGACCCGCTCTTCTTCTTGGAAACGTCAAACGCAGAGGAAGCGGCGATTTCATCAATATGAAGCTTTAAAACTTCTTTTCTTTTAGCAAACTGGTAAAGGTTAATTAATCCGAGGACTAGCGTCAGCCAACAAAGTATAACAGTAATCAAAATGATGGAATCCATAGCTACACCTTGATATTGGTAACAGCTCTTACCAGAATAAGAGCTACTGCCATCCCGATTATAAAGATTGTCATTAAAATAGCCCCTGGAACTGTGAATATAAGATCGATAAATCCATCCATAATATTATTCAGCATGAATAATAGAAAGATAGGCATCGCAGGCAGAATATATGAGACAAAACGCTGCTCTGCTGTTGCTGTTTTAATGGTTTGCCGCAAAATTTTCCGCTCCTCAAGTGTCTGCGCCATTTCATAAAGTACTTTCGTTAAGTTTCCGCCTGATCTTTTTTGGATCATTAATGCGGAAATAAATAGCTTATATTCTCTCGTTTTAATCCTTTTTTCCATCTCGGCAAGAGCACGTTCAAAATCCAGCCCCAGCCTGAGATTTTGCGTTAACACTTTAAATTCCTCTCTTGCGGGGGAATTTATTTCTGAAGCAACAACTTCCAGTCCCTGAGTAATGGTCATTCCTGATTTGGTGGCATTTCCAAGCAGTCTGCATGCCTCTGATAACTGATTATTTAATTGCTCCGTATACTTATTTTTTCTGATGAAGAATATGAACCAGTATGCTGCAATCACCCCCATGGCAGATATTCCAGCACTAATGATTAACGGTATGTTAAAAAAGCCAAATAATAAGATCGACATCAGGAACCCGATAAATATGAGGATTGCATAAAACTCGGAAGGCAAAATAGGGATATTAGCCTGAACCAGCTTCTTTTTCAAATCCATTGCATAATCTGTTTGATCAAACCGGTCCCCAACTTTTGCTATAAAACTGCTTCGCTGGTTTTCTGTTTTGAAGAGCTTTTCATATTTCTTTTGGATTTCCTTCTTTTCTTTCCTGTACCCTAGGTAGTTGTACATCCCCCAAATAAACAGCAGCACAGCTGCCCCGAATAAGACGGCACTTTCCATCAGGCTCACCTCCTATGCGGTAAATAGTGTATCTGGAATATCAATTCCAAAGATCTTTATTCTTTCCAGGCACTTCGGCAGATGGCCCGTTGGGGTAAAATAGCCGTCCACCTGGCCATTGCCCTTCAGTCCATTCCTTTTAAAAGAGAAGATTTCATTTATGGTGATTTCACCGTTCTCATTGCGGTAAATTTCGCAGATAGAGGTGATCTTTCTTGTGCCGTCTGTCAGCCTGGAGCTTTGAACAATAATATCTAGGGCACCGACAATATATTCACGGATGATGCTTGAAGGAAGATCCATTCCTGCCATAATAACCATCCCCTCTACCCGTCTGAGGGCATCAAATGGGGTATTGGCGTGAACTGTAGTAATGGAGCCTTCGTGTCCGGTATTCATAGCCTGCAGCATATCAAATGCTTCAGCTCCACGGACCTCACCGACAATAATTCGATCCGGCCTCATCCTCAGAGAGTTTTTCACTAGGTGACGAATAGTGATTTCTCCTTCGCCTTCCATGTTTTCCGGTCTTGCTTCCATTCCTACAACATTTGGCTTATCCAACCGAAGTTCAGCTGAATCCTCAATAGTGATGACCCTTTCCTTAGCTGGTATCGATTTTCCAAGTACATTCAGGAGTGTCGTCTTCCCGCTTCCTGTTCCGCCGGAAATCAGTACATTCAGCTTAGACTTTACGATGGCATCCAAGAATACTGACATGTCATCATTTAAAGTTTCAAATTTTAAGAGATCTGACATTTTGAAAGGGTCTTTCCGGAATTTACGTATAGAAACAAGAGGCCCATTTAAGCTGATTGGGGGAATGACTGCATTCACACGGCTCCCATCCGGAAGCCTTGCATCGACCATTGGCGAGCTGTCATCAATTCTTCTGCCCAGCGGAGCAACAATCCGGTCAATCACATGGCGTACATGACTGTCATCCCGGAACGAGATGGGTGCAGGCTGCAGCTTGCCGAGCTTCTCAATATATATTTCTTTCGGTCCGTTAATTAGTATCTCTGTAATGGTTGCATCATTCAGAAGCGGCTCCAGGGGACCATAACCTATAGATTCGTCAATGATTCTCGTAAGCAGCAGTTCCTTGTCATGTCTTGGAAGGATAATTTTCTCCTCACTCATGTATTGGCTGATCAGCTGTTCAATTCTCAGCCTCATTTCACCCTGCGGCAAATTCGTGAGGACCTCGAGATTAGCCTCCTTCAATATCCTAGTTTTATAATGGTCTACCAGTTCAGAGATATAATGATTTTCCAATAGCGTTCTGGAAGATGATCGGCTTGCCTTTTTTTCTGTTTTTTTCTCAAATAGTGACACAGGTCATCAACCCTTTTACTCTAAAATTTGGCTAACCCATTTTTTAATGGATTTTGTGAACGGGATAAGCTTCTTTTCTACAGCTTCTTTCCTGAATGGCTCGCTTTTATTGATATGCGCCTGAACCCCTTTTATATCCCGAGGGATTTTATAGGCTATCGGATATTGAATGATATTTTTCAGATCAGCGGGCTTAATTTCATTCTCGCGTCCGACCTCATTAAGAAGAAGTTCCATTCTGCCTTCTGTCTCTATCCCGAGCCTTAAAAATAACCCCTCTACCTGCTTCAGCATGCTTATTGATGGTGTATCCAAATTAAGAGTATAGTAAATTTTGTCAGACTCTTCTAACGCAGAATACGTATGCTCATTCATGACTGCAGGCAAATCTACAAGCACAAAATCATAACTTCTCCGGCAAGTCCGCAATAAACGGGAAACAAAGCCTTCCGGCAGATTTTCCGCAACTTCGGCATCGCGCGGGCTCAGCAGAATTTCCAGCTTAGAATATATTTCTTTTTCTGAAACATTTCGGATATGGCTTTCATTTAGTTCATCGATTACAGGGAGCAGATCAGCCAATGACCTGTTTGATTCAATAGATAAGTAAGTTTCTACTCCGCCGAACTGGAGGTTCAAATCAATTAAGATGACCTGGGCAGTAGATTCCAGCTTTAAAGTTTGAGCAAATGCGCTGGATATTATTGTTCTGCCGCTTCCCCCTTTTCCACTGTAAAAAGAGAAGATCCTTCCTCTCCCCCTCTTAAACGACTGGCTTGTTGAAGCTGTTTCTGATAGCTGCTGCTTTCTTTGAACAGCCATCTGTATGATACTGTCCAACCTTCCATACAGCATAGTATTTTCATCCGGCAGGACAAAATAGTCCACGACACCTGCTCTAGTAACATTTCTTAATAAGTCAAAGTCCTGCGAGAAGGCAATGAATACGATCGGTAGCATTGGGTTTGCCGCATGGATATAATCAATGGTATCCACAGTAGCTTCTTCCTCAGACTCAATCAAAAACACCAGGTCAGGCGCTAAGCGGTCCAGTTCAGTCCTGACCTCATTGTGGTTTATCGTCTCTACCTGTTTGAAATCACTGAAAAGACCTCTGATACTTGTGAGTGATTGTTCTTCATCGCTTACAAGCAGAATTTTAATTTCGTCACCCATGTTCGTCCTCCATAATTATCTGGTTGATTGGCCTTTAACTTCCCGTGCCATTTGTTTTCTGCTGCTCTTCCTGTTTTTTCTTATCTGCAGCTGCCTTCTGCTCGGCAGCCTTCTTATCTGCAGCAGCTTTCTGCTCCGCTGCTTTCTGCTCTGCTGACTTCTGTTCTGAAGCTTGGGCTTCGTCTGCCTCAGCGGCTTCCCCTTCTGCAGGCTCCTCTTTGCCTACATTAGCTTTTAGAATCCTCATACTATCTGCATAATTTTGCATGTGAATGACTTGAGGAGCGTCTTTATCTGCAATCTCCACAACAATTCCCTTAAACTTTTTATTGCTTTGAAGCACCGCGGCTACAGGAACGTCCTTCATAAATGTCTCTGTTACGGGCTTGTCATTAAATTTGTGCGATACGATAATGTCAACCCTATCTAAAGCTTCCAGCTGCTGATCGAAATTAACTTTATCCGATTCCGGAATCATCACAAGCCTATTATTCTCGTCCCTGACATTGGATACAGGCTTAATCATTGTTCTAGTAATAACATCCTCTGCAGCTACCGGTACAACTAGTACCTTATTAATTAAATCTTCAACATTAGTTACATGGGAATTGTTCACATACCGATTAGGGATTTCAACAGTTTTCACCTGCTCCCTCTCAATAAGGGTCCGTGAAGGTATATCACTGGCAGCTACGTAAACCTCTGTCATCCCTCCCAGTTCCGAATTTAACGCGCTGACTTTCTGCAATACGAAAAATCCCGCTGCTGCTGCTAATAAAACTGATACAAGAATAAATATGATAGCTCTCCTCTTCGACTCCAACATCCTGCGGCTTCTCTCCTATAGGTAATATTTATTTTCACAAGAAAATCTTTCCTGTTAAATCCCTACTTTTTACCTCGTTTAAACAATTTTAAAACAGCTTAATTTCAAAAATTTTCTTTTTATATACTATATATTAACTATCATGCGTTCACATTTCCGTCAAACTCACTACCAGATTTGTCGAATTTTGTCTGTAATTTTCTTCCTAGCATCTCTTTAAATCAAGATTTTTTTCCGAGACAAAAGTCGGGCAAGCGAGCAGGTGAAGAGTTTTATAACCATCCTGAAATTGTAATATTTTAGGTTATTCATTTTACAATTGTTAAATTTTATAGGTATTTGGTATTGTTTTTTAGGGAAATGTATCTAGGAACCATTTTGACGACGAGATACCAGTACAAATTTCTACTCAATAAGTTTTAAAAGAGTAATTTTTCACTTTATGGAATTGTTTGACTCATTAAGAATATTTCCATGTCTGCCAAAAGTCTGTGTTTCTTCAAGTATTATTTTGTCGGTTTAAAACGCTGCCGGCTTCTTCTCTTAGTCAGAAAGGAGCACCTTCTCCAGGCATAAATAAAAAGGCTCCCGTTTAAAGGAACCTTCTTTTATTCCGAGTTTCTTCTATTAATATAGAATCAATCTCGAAGTAAGGATATTTGATTTAAGATTAATCTGATTTATTTTACCCGCAGGCGCTGCCCAGGGTAGATGGTATAGGCACTGTCTAGTCTGTTCCAGCTTCTGATCTGCTGAATGGGGCTGCCGTATCTTCTGCTTAATGCATACACAGTTTCCCCGGCATTAACCAGATGGTAGACTGGCTTATTCTTTTTCCGCAGATTGAATGCCCTTGCGATTCCATTGGCATGTCCCCGGGCGATGCTTTCAAGAAAAGAGCCCTTCCTGAGCTTGGCGGCATCTGCCGGATTGTCGATAAAGCCGCTTTCAGTGAGGAGCGCAGGCATGCGCGATTCGCGGAGTACATGGAAATTGGCCTGCTTTTTCCCGCGGTCGGCGAAGCTTGTCTGCCTGATTATCTCTTGATGGATGATAGTCTGATAGGTGGAAGTCGGTGCCCCAATTCCCGGATAGGTATAGTCCTCATATCCGGTGCCTCCGCCGGCATTTACATGGAGTGAAAGCAGGAAGTCAGCCCCCCAGCTGTTGGCAGTATCTGTCCGCTGCTTTAATGACACTGTCTGATTCCCGCTCCGGCTCATCCTCACAAGAACTCCCTGGTACTCATTAAGCAGGATGGACCGCACTCTCGTCCCAATTTCCAGCGTTATATTTTTCTCCAGCAGCCCTGATCCCGCTCCTCCCGGGTCAGCTCCTCCATGGCCCGGGTCAATAAATATTTTTACCATGATTTTCACCACCTCCCTACTGTTTATGAGGAAGGTCAATGGCCAGCCTGTACATTGCGGGTGGCGCTTTTGCTACAGTATTCCAAACAGGCAGTTTGCCTGAACATTTGCTCAAACTAAAGCAGGATTCCAGAGCCTTTTAAAACCAGCCATATTAAATTCGTCGTCAAGGGTAAGCTTGTATATATCGGGTTTGTTCGTACTTTGATGAAAATCGAAATTGAATTTCTCATCAAAATAATTCAGCATGCAGGTCATGATATGTCCATGGATGCCGACAGCGATTTTTCTGCCGCTGTATTTTAAAAATGCTTCTCTTAGCGCGCTGATTCCCCGTTCCTGGATTTCCAGGTTTGATTCTCCGCCTGGATATTTAAAGCCAGGGTTATCATACACATATTTCAAGGCTTCCAGCGGCTTTTCAAAACGATGGTTCCTCGATGCCAAATCCCCTTCCCGGAAACGCGGGTCCAATTCCACTTCTTTTCCTAAATTTCTTGCCAGCCCTTCCACAGTTTGAATAGCTCTCACGTAAGGGCTTGAGAGAATATGCTGAATTTCCTCTGCTGCCAATAGATCAGCTACCCTGCGGGCGTCCGCCCAGCCCTTCACAGACAATCCCCTTGTTTCTTCATGCTCCAGCGAAAATTCAGAGTGAGCATGCCTGATAAAATAGATTTCAGTGTTCATATCCATTCACCGTTTTTCCCCTTTTTAATTTCAGTATAAATGACAGATAGGGCCCCAACCAATAAAAAAAGCCCGTCTCCCAGACGGACTCCAGCACTATTCGTTTTTAATAAATCTTTCCAGCTCACTTGTTCTTTCACCATCAAGCATATAAGCAACACCTTCGCTTTCTCCTGCTGCTCCATTCAGCGTGATGTTTTCAGTATTCTTCCCCTGCCTCTTCCTGTGCCTATAAATGAAGCTCATAATTCAACCATTAGCACCTCCTCTTTGGAAAATTTCAACCGTTAGACGACGAAGAATGGAAAAGGTTTTAAAAGTTATTTAGGCAGTGAGCATAATAGGATTTCACTATGACCCTTTATTTGATATCCTAGTACATATGCCAAGAAGGCAGCTTAGGAGTGTAAAAAAACATGAATAAAAAAGACATCGCCCAAATTCGGAAGCAGTTCAAGATCAATAATGATCTGCTTAAAATCTCCGATATTTTTAATGTGTATATCATGAAGGATTCCAGCGACATTTTTCATTATCAGAGCCAGCCTTTTGAAATGCTGGATCAGGAGCAGCAGGAGCTGTTTCTGCACAATTTTAAAAAAATGCTCGCCGGCCAGCTCGATGAAAAGCTCTTCGAATTGAAGTTTCAGCGCGATGCGGACAACAGCAGTCAGCTGATTCTCCATCAAGGGCTGCTCAGCAGCGAAGTCGAAGGCTGGGCAGAGCAGATGCTTAAGATTGTAGAAAAGCTGCTTGCAGTCCGGCAATATGAAAAGGATATCGTCATCACATTCATCCGCGGGGAGTATTACAAACCGACGAAGCGCCGCAATGATGAAGCAGAGGAAAGCGGACGGGATACCGTCTATTCCCACCCATTCATTCTCTGCAGCATCAATAACACCCAGGAGCCGAAGAAGGAACTGCTTTTTGACTATGTCGAAAAAGAATTCAGATACCACTTTGTCATGGATCCGATCATCAACCTCAATGCCCCGCTCTCAGGGTTCTTATTTCCATGTTTCACTGACAATGCAGCAGATGTCAACCATGTTCTCTATTCTGCAGGCAAGGTCCACGAACCGGATCACCTGTTCATAGAAGATGTGCTTAACGGGGAAGAAACGATGACAGCTCAGGATGATAAAATTGTCTTTGAGGAAATTATCAAGGACGTTACAGGAGATCAGCTGAGCACCTCTGCACTCTCCACGGTCTATGAGGAAATCAACCGCATGATCGTGGAAAATGGAGAAGAAGAGCCGCCAAAGCTCGACTCAAAAGACGTAGAACGTGTTCTCAAAATGAGCGGCTTTGAAGATATTGATACCGAAAAAGTCGAATCATCCTATCAAAAGATCATCGACGACGACAAATACGAAATTAAAGCCAGCAGCGTCCTGCCGAAATTCACATCAAAATCCATAAAAATCAGCACCAAAGTCGCCAACATCTCCATCAGCCCCCCTGATCTGCGGTACGTGAAGCAGATTGTAGTGGACGGCAAACGTTATTTGATGATTGAGGTGGAGGAAGAGACAGTGATTGAAGGATTTACGATGATTCCGGAGGCTTTTGGCGGGGGAGAAGAATAAGAGTAAATAAAACCCGGTTCCTTTTGAAAAGGAACCGGGTTGTTTGCTTCTGAAAGGCAGGGCCTGACCCCCGACACGTTAATACGTTAGTATACTGGGGGCAAGCCCTGATTTCTGGCACATAATTATCCAGGATGTCTTTGTACAAATATTGAAAGGGAAAAAGCGGCCTGTGATCTCCAGACGCTAAAGCATTAACACACTGGGATTAGTCACATTGATTTATTCGAAAATTTGATTCAGGTCTAATTCTAATCCGGTTAAAACATTTACAGAAACTTTATCAGCTTTTGTAAAGACTCCTTGAAACTTGTATTGCTCATTTGTTAAAAGATATATTTCTACAGATTCATTAACCGGGTCAACAAGCCAGTACTCTTTCACACCTGCTTTTTCATAAAGCTGAAATTTATTCCAACGGTCTAGCTTAACAGATGAAGGTGAAAGGATTTCAATGATCATATCCGGTGCTCCATTGCACCCCTTGTCATCAAGCTTTTTCCGATCACACACAATCGATAAATCGGGTTGAACTACATTATTTATAACATCATCTTGTTTATTTTCCACTAATAACCGTACATCGAAAGGGGCAAAAAAAACTTCACATTCTTCTTCTCGCAAGAAAATCGAAAAAGCGGTAGAGAGCTCCCGGAGAACCTGTTGATGCCTGCGTGATGGAGCAGGAGACATATTAAAAACTTCCCCATCAATTATCTCGAATCTTCCACCTTCGTCCCATGTTAGATAATCGGCATAAGAATACTTCTCTTTTTTATCCGGAATGGTCATTAAATCATCCCTTTCCACTCATATCTAATCATATTTTAGCATATTCGAAAGCATTATACAGCTTCACTTCAGGGCCTCGTAATTCAGCCATCTTCCACCAGCCGGCCTGTAAAATAAATAAGAGGCTTCTCAAAAAGTTTAATAAACTAATGAGAAGCCTCTTTTAAATACTTTATGTTAGCATTTTGTCAGCAAGTCAGTTCAATACCCTTATATATCAAGGGTTCGAGCGCATGATTACATCATGCCGCCCATTCCGCCCATGCCGCCCATATCAGGCATTGCAGGACCGGCGTTTTCTTCCGGCTTGTCAGCAACTACAGCTTCTGTAGTCAGGAACATTGCCGCAACAGATCCAGCGTTTTGAAGGGCATAACGAGTTACTTTAGTTGGATCGACGATACCGGCTTCAATCATGTTTACCCATTCGCCGGTAGCAGCGTTGAAGCCAGTGCCTACGTCTTCGCGCTTAAGGCGGTCAACGATGACAGAACCTTCAAGGCCTGCATTGTGGGCGATTGTGCGTACAGGCTCTTCCATTGCGCGAAGCACGATGTTGATGCCAGTCGCTTCATCGCCTTCAGCTTGAAGGGAAGCTACTTTATTGTATACGTTCAGAAGGGCAACGCCGCCTCCGGAAACGATTCCTTCTTCTACTGCAGCGCGAGTAGAGTTCAGGGCGTCTTCGATGCGGAGCTTGCGCTCTTTCAGTTCAGTTTCAGTTGCAGCTCCAACCTTGACAACTGCTACACCGCCAGCCAATTTAGCCAGGCGCTCCTGCAGTTTTTCACGGTCGAATTCGGAAGTTGTTTCTTCCAGCTGAACGCGGATCTGGTTCACGCGGCCTGCGATTTGAGCACTGTCTCCAGAGCCTTCAACGATTGTTGTGTTTTCTTTGGAAACAACAACTTTAGAAGCGCGCCCTAAAGAATCGATTGTTGCAGACTTAAGATCGCGTCCAAGCTCTTCAGTGATCACCTCACCGCCTGTAAGTACTGCGATGTCTTCAAGCATAGCTTTGCGGCGGTCGCCGAAGCCAGGAGCTTTAACTGCAACAGCATTGAATGTGCCGCGGAGTTTGTTCACTACAAGCGTAGCAAGCGCTTCGCCTTCCACATCTTCAGCTACAAGCAATAATGGCTTGCCTTGCTGTACAACCTGCTCAAGGACAGGAAGGATTTCCTGGATGCTTGTGATCTTTTTGTCAGTGATCAGGATATATGGATTTTCAAGAACAGCTTCCATTTTGTCAGAATCAGTTACCATATAAGGAGATGCATATCCGCGGTCGAACTGCATACCTTCTACAACATCCAATTCAGTTGTGAAGCCTTTTGATTCTTCGATTGTGATAACGCCGTCGTTGCCAACGCGCTCCATTGCTTCTGCGATCAGCTGTCCGACTTCATTGTCAGCAGCAGAAATTGAAGCAACCTGTGCAATGGACTCTTTCCCTTCGATTGGCTTTGAAATGGCTTGAAGCTCTTCTACAGCAGCCTTTACCGCTTTTTCGATTCCTTTGCGGATTCCCATTGGGTTAGCGCCAGCTGTTACGTTCTTAAGGCCTTCACGGATCATAGCCTGTGCAAGGACAGTTGCAGTTGTTGTACCGTCACCGGCAACATCGTTTGTCTTGCTTGCTACTTCAGCTACAAGCTTGGCACCCATGTTTTCAAATGCATCTTCAAGCTCGATTTCTTTTGCGATGGTAACACCGTCATTTGTGATAAGAGGTGAACCGAATTTCTTCTCAAGAACCACGTTGCGTCCTTTAGGTCCAAGAGTAACTTTTACCGCATTTGCAAGGGAATCCACTCCACGCAGCATGGCGCGGCGGGCTTCTTCACTAAACTTAATCTCTTTAGCCATTGTAAAAAAACCTCCTCAAGTTTTATGGTGTGTATAGTGTCCGGCTTACGGGGGGCTGTTAGCCTACAATTGCCAGAATATCGTTTTCGCGTAAAATTAAGTATTCTTTGCCTTCATATTTCACTTCTGTACCGGCATATTTTGAGAAGATAATCGTGTCGCCAGCAGCAACTTCCAGCTCAACACGCTCGCCGTTTTCAAGAACGCGCCCTGTACCTACAGCAACAACCTTGCCTTCCTGAGGCTTCTCTTTAGCTGTGTCTGGCAGTACGATGCCGCTTGCAGTCTTTTCTTCCGTTTCAACAAGCTCGATAATAATACGATCACCTAGTGGCTTTAACAAGTGAAACAACCTCCTCAAATCTTTTATGTAGTTATTTATTAGCACTCTCACCTAATGAGTGCTAACACAATTATTATATTAATGAATCTTCACTTTATTTGCAAGTGGGACGCATAAAAAATTTTGTAAAAAATGTGCTGCTTATATGTATAAGGCTGTGTGAAATATTGCTGAAAGGCGTGTGAAACAGAGTTTCACACGAATGAGCCCAAAATGAACATAGACCAATAACAAATCCATATAAAAATGGCCAACCCTTTAAGTATATGAAGGAAATAAGATTTTATTCTCCATATTCAAGGCTGCGCCCTCTTATTTGTGATCTATGCTCATTATTAGTAGAATGGTATGTATGGCATGTTTTTAGATAAAGGAGAATAAGCTTTTGAAAAATGAATATTGGATTATCCTGATTGTTTATATAGGCATGCAGTTATCGAGCTATCTGGGAGTTCCGCTTTTTGCAGTGATCGGAACTATATCCGGCGGGAGTCCGGCGGAAGTGCAGGCGCTGTCTGTCGCCTACTGGCTTGTTTTCAGCTTTACAGTTGCCCTGATACTTGTGCTATTCCTGCTGCGGAAAGAATTTAAATCAAAGGAGACGCTTGACCGGAGTGCTTCGTCCCCTCTTGCTTCCTTCGCCTGGGCAATTGCCGGTGTCTTCCTGGCATTGTTTGCACAGTCGCTTGCAGCTAATATCGAAAACCTGATCGGCATCGAAATGGGCTCTGAAAACACCCAGCAGATCATCAGGATCATCGAGACCCTGCCGCTCGTCGTGATTGTCAGCAGCATCATCGGCCCGATCCTTGAGGAAATCGTCTTCCGGAAGGTCATTTTCGGCGCCCTCCATAAAAGAATGAACTTCTTTTTGGCGGCCCTGATCAGCTCAGTGATTTTTGCTTTCGCACATCTTGAACCTGAGCATGTGCTCCTCTATTCTGCAATGGGCTTCACATTCGCGTTCCTGTATGTGCGGACCAAGCGGATCCTTGTCCCGATTTTTGCGCATGTATCGATGAATACTTTGGTAGTCATCATTCAAATGAATCAGGACAAACTACAAAAGTGGATAGAAGAAATGGAACAAATTCAAAGTTTTATTGGGGGATTTTAAATGAGGCAGTCACCGCTGTTTTCCGGATTCATCTATATATTCCTGGGCGTGCTGTTTACTTACTTTGCGATCCAGAATATAAATGAAACCGGTGAATGGGGATTTTTTACGTATCTGCTCGTGCTTCTGGCAACTTTTGATTTCGGTTCAGGCCTTCGGATGATTGCCTTTCACTATAAAATCAAACAAATTAAAAATAACCAAAAAAAATGAGCCTTATTCCAGGCTCATTTTTTATTTGGCTTCCATTTCCTTTGCCTGCAGCTTTTCAGCCTCCAGCACTTTCTTATAGGAAAATCTGGAGATGAAAATACTCAATTCATATAAAAGCAAAAGAGGCACTGTTACCATCATATGCGACAGCAGCTCAGGCGGCGTGATGAAGGCCGCAATGACAAGCAGCACAAAATACGCATATTTACGGATGCTTGACAGAAACATCGGTGTAACAATGCCAAGCCTGGTCAGGAACATGATGACAACCGGCAGCTGAAAGAGGATCCCGAACGGAATGGTCAGCTGGAACAGGAACTGAAAATACTCATTGATCCCTATTACCTGATTGATATCAAGCCTGTCCGCGATCCGGGTCATAAAGTCCACAACAAACGGAAAAAGAATAAAGTATGAAAATGCCACTCCGCCAATGAACAAGATCACAGAAACAGGAATATAGCTCAGTGTGACCTTCCGTTCCTTCTCATACAAACCTGGACTGATGAACGCCCAGAATTGGTAAAGGATGACCGGGGATGTCATAACAAAAGCTATAATAAAAGCAAACTGCATATAGATTTTGACTGGATCGGTCAGGCGGAATGCGTTCATCGTCAGCTCTTTCGCTTCATCGGCGCCCTGCAGATACACAATCAGGGGCTCAGCAAGGAAAAAGCTTAAAATCATCGCGCAGAACAAGAAAACGACTGTCATGACAAGCCGTTTTCTTAATTCGCCTATATGTTCGTAAATTGTCATATCCTTATGACTCATACATAAAACATCCTTATGTTACTTAACTTCTTTTTTCTTCTCTTCATCTTCGTCATTCATAAGCCCTTTGGTAGCGGATTTGAATTCACGGAGGGTATTGCCGGCAGCTTTTCCAAGCTCAGGCAGTTTCTTCGGTCCAAAAATCAGCAAAGCGACAAAAACAATAAGCAAGAGGCTTCCCATTCCTAAATTCATCATTGCGCCTCACCTCCCTTTATCTATCATATTGATGATACCACTAACGCCTGTATAATTCTATCCGTAATGCTAACTTTGCTATTATTGTCACATTCCGGAACCTTACTCTTCTGCTTCAACTTCCTGAAGGGCTTCCATTGGATAATGCTTCAGGAAATAGACGAGCGACTGCAGCTCCACAGCCAGGTCGATATGATGGACCCTGATGGCAGAAGGAACTGTGAGCCTTGCCGGTGTAAAGTTGAGGATGCCCTTAATGCTTCCTTTTACAAGCCTGTCCGTAATAGCCTGGGCAACAGGCGCCGGCACTGTCAGAATGGCGACTTTTATACCATGCTCTTCAGATATTCTTTCCAAATCATCCATATGGAAAACTGGCACACCGCCAATATCTGTGCCTACTTTTCCGGAATCAACATCGAATGCTGCTTCGATCTTGGTATTATTATTTTTCAGGAAGTTATAGTTCAAAAAAGCGGTCCCAAGGTTTCCTACCCCGATAAGGGCAACCTTTGTCACTTCATCCTGATCCAGCGTCTTGCGGAAAAAAGACAGCAGATAGTTAACATTATAGCCATAGCCTTTTTTCCCAAGTGCACCAAAGTAAGAAAAATCCCTTCTGATTGTAGCAGAATCCACCTTCACAGCTTCACTGAGCTCCGCCGAGGATACTCTCTGTTTACCTGAAGAGTGGAGATTTTTTAAAAATCGATAATACAGCGGCAGTCGTTTGGCCGTTGCCTGCGGTATTTTTATGGCTTCATTTGACATAGCTTTTCCCCCCACCCTGCTGATTTTCTATTGTATTTGTCTGCTATTCTTTTTTGAAGTCCCCATTTTTTCCGCCTGTCTTTTCAACAAGATAGGTTTGTCCGATAATCATTCCCTTATCGAGAGCCTTGCACATATCATAGACCGTCAGCGCACAGGCACTGGCGGCTGTCAGCGCTTCCATTTCAACTCCGGTAGACCCTTTTGTCCTCACCTGAGCAGAAATATTAAGCCGGTAATCTTCCTCTGATTTTTCCCATCCAAAAGAAATATCGATGCCGGTCAGCGGAATGGGATGGCACATAGGAATGATTTCCCACGTCTTTTTGGCGGCCATGATGCCAGCTACCTGGGCCACTGCCAAAACATCGCCTTTTTTCATGCTGTTGCCGGTTATTTTTTCGTATATTTCACTGTTAACCGTTATACTTGAGTGAGCGGATGCAGTCCGGACAGTTTCGGGCTTGCTGCTGACATCCACCATGCGGGCTCTGCCCTCATCATTAAAATGTGTGAATTCTGACATTCATAAACACCTCTCTAAAGAATCATACACTATTTTAAATAGGTATGTAAGCTATATTGTATGATGTTTCACAAATTTCATCTTATTGCTGTGAGGGAATGAATAGGATACACTAACCTTTAGAATACAGAGGTGAGAACAATGATTTTACTTCAGGTAAATCAGCTGTCAAAGTACTTTGGAGCTGACATGATTTTATCCAATATAAAGCTTGAGGTGCAAACGCGCGACAGGATCGCCCTTGTGGGCAGGAACGGTGCAGGCAAATCGACGCTTTTGAAAATAATAGCAGGGCATATGTCACATGATTCAGGCGAAATCATCAAACCGAAGGATGTATCCATCGGCTATCTGGCACAGAATACAGGGCTTGAATCTTCCCTTTCCATCTGGGATGAAATGCTTTCGGTCTTCAAGGGGCTGAGGGAGATGGAAGCTGAGCTCCGCCGGCTGGAAGAAAGAATGGCAGATCCCGGCGCATTCAATGATCCTGGCTCATATGAAAAGATTCTTAAGGAATACGATCTGCTGCAGGTACAGTTCAAGGAACAGGGAGGCTATCAGTATGAGGCCGATATCCGCTCCATCCTGCACGGACTGAATTTCCATTCCTTTAGTTATGATACAAGCATATCTGTCCTGAGCGGAGGGCAAAAAACAAGGCTGGCTTTGGCCAAATTGCTGCTGACCAGGCCTGATATCCTGATCCTGGACGAGCCCACCAACCATCTGGACATTGAAACCCTATCCTGGCTGGAGCAATATCTGCAGGGCTATGAGGGAGCCATTCTCATCGTTTCCCATGACCGTTACTTCCTTGATAAGGTGGTCACACAGGTTTATGAGATAACACGCCAGCAGATTTCCAAATTCCCTGGCAACTACAGCTACTATTTAGAGAAAAAAGCTGAGAATTACGAAAGGGATATGCGCCAGTATGAGAAGCAGCAGGAGGAAGTGGCCAAGCTGCAGGACTTTATCCAGCGCAACCTGGCACGCGCCTCGACAACCAAGCGGGCACAGAGCCGGAGGAAAAAGCTTGAAAGGATGGAACTGATGGACAGGCCGCTCGGCGATGAGAAATCAGCTGCCTTCAGCTTTGATATTTTAAAGCAGACCGGCAATGATGTGTTGAAGGTCAATTCCCTTGAGGTCGGTTACAGCGGAAATATGGTTTCAGAGAATATTTCTTTCCGCATGTCACGCGGAGACAGCGTTGCACTTGTGGGTCCAAATGGTGTCGGAAAGTCTACCCTGCTGAAGACCATCATTCAAAAACTGCCGGCGATCGGCGGCAGTATCGATTACGGGTCGAATGTGGAGATTGGCTATTATGACCAGGAACAGGCTGAGCTTAAATCAAACAAACGTGTCCTGAATGAATTATGGGATGACTATCCTCTCCATAATGAAAAAGAAATCCGCACGGTACTGGGGAATTTCCTTTTCTCAGGCGATGATGTCCTAAAGCCTGTATCCGCTCTGAGCGGAGGGGAAAAAGCGCGGCTCGCCCTTGCGAAGCTGATGATGCAGAAAGCCAACTTCCTGATCCTTGATGAGCCGACGAACCATCTTGATCTTGACAGCAAGGAAATACTTGAGAATGCCCTGATAGACTATCCAGGCACAATTCTATTTGTATCCCATGACCGCTATTTCATCAACCGGATTGCCTCAAAAGTGCTGGAGCTTGAAAACAGCGGAGCAACAGAATTCCTCGGGGATTATGACTATTATGTTGATAAAAAGCAGGAACAGGCTGAGCTTCTGGCCTTGGAGACAACAAAAGCAGAGAAGGCTGCACCTGTAAAAACAGATAAGCAGTCATATATACAGGATAAAGAGACAAAGAAGCTTGAGAGGCAGAAAATGCGCAGGCTTGAAGAGATTGAGGCACGGATTGAACAGTTGGAATCGTCTATTGAAGATTATGAACAGCAGCTTTGCGAGCCGGAAATCTATCAGGACCATGAAAAAGTTTTAGCCATCACCAAAGACAACAGCGAGGCTAAAGAAGAACTGGAACTGCTAATGGAAGAATGGGCAGAGCTTGCTGAATAGGCTTTCATTTTAATCAACAGAACCAGGCGTTCATTGCCTGGTTCTTTATTTTTGTTATTCACATATTTATTCACAGACAGAGTGCATATTTAACTGTATTCCACAGGGTTTTCCACATTATCCACAATTAAAGATGTTTTTATCCACATTATACACAGTTTCAACAGAATTTATCTCAGTTATCCACATCTCTTTCTGTTAACAATAATTCAGACATTTAAATCTGTTGATAACTTCTGCTGAAGACATAAAAAGCCGGTTCAGCACCTTTGAAAGGCTATGAACCGGCTTAGATATCATTAGTTATGAAGAGAGAGGTCTAATCCTGGATTGGCGTTAAGTGCAAGGTCTGACCTGATCCCCTTTTCGTATAAAATAGTGCCGGCAGCCGCTATCATGGCTGCATTATCCGTGCAAAGTGAAAGCGGAGGAATCACCAGCTCGGATTCCAGTGTGCTGAATTCTCCTTCCAGTGCAGCCCGCAGCCCTTTATTGGCAGCCACTCCACCTGCAAGCAGCACTTGCTTTACATTGTATTCTTTGACTGCTTTTACCGTTTTAGTTACGAGTACATCAATGACACTTTCCTGAAAGCTTGCAGCAAGGTCTTCAGGCGCAATTTTGATGCCTTTCTGCTCCGCATTGTGTACGGTATTGATGACAGATGATTTAAGCCCGCTGAAGCTGAAGTCATAAGACCCTTCCTCCAGCCAGGCCCTCGGAAATTGGATGGCCGGACTTCCCTCATGAGCGAGACGGTCAATATGGGGACCTCCGGGATAAGGCATCCCCAGAATGCGGGCAACTTTATCATAAGCTTCACCTGCAGCGTCATCCCGCGTTTCCCCAATTACCTCGAAATGGCCATGCTCTTTCATATACACCAATTCTGTATGCCCTCCTGATACAACAAGCGATAAAAGCGGAAACTTCATCTCTGTGATCAGGCGGTTAGCATAAATATGGCCGGCAATATGGTGAACGCCGATCAGCGGCTTGTTATGGGCAAATGCAAGGGCTTTTGCAGCATTAACTCCGATGAGCAGCGCCCCTACAAGACCTGGTCCTTCCGTTACGGCAACTGCGTCTATTTCCTTCATGGAAATCCCGGCCTGCTCCAGGGCTTCCTCTAGTACAAGTGTCACCTGCTCTACGTGATGGCGGGAAGCAATCTCGGGAACAACGCCTCCAAAACGTTTATGGCTTTCAATCTGCGATGCCACTACATTTGACAGTATTTCTGTCCCATTTTTGATGACTGCAACAGCTGTTTCATCACAGCTTGTCTCAATTCCTAGAATTAATGTATCTTTATTCATCTAATTTCACCCACATTACAATCGCATCTTCCTGATTGTCTGTATAATAGTTTTTCCTTATGCCGCCGTTTCGGAATCCCAGCTTTCGATACAATGACTGTGCAGCAATATTCGTAACTCTTGCTTCAAGCGTCATAGTCACAGCCCCCAGCTCTTTGGCTGCTTCCATCATCTTCTTCATCAGAGCCTCTCCAAGCTTCTTTCCCCTGTACTCCGGGAGGACAGCTATATTGGTCACATGTGCCTCATCTACGACTATCCAGGCGCCGCAGTAACCTATAACAGCATCATCATCCTCCAGTACAAGATATACCGCAAACTGATTTTTAGTCACTTCATTGATAAAAGCATCCCTGCTCCACGGGAGTGTAAATGACTTGTGCTCAATGACGAGCACCTGGTCGATATCTTCCTCTGCCATAAAACGAAATGAATAACCCATGATCTTATTGCCCGGCTTCCGGCTTATTCTTGCTTTCCAGCCATTTTGCTTCCGCCTCTGCCAAGCGGATATAGTTTGGCACAAATGCATGGACGTCGGCGCTTTCTTTATCTTTTCCCAGCAGCGCCAATTCAGAAGGACGCGGATTATAATCAGTCATGCCTGCAAACCTTGCCTGATCTCCAAGCGTTTTTGCTATTACTTCCTTATGGAGGGGAACATCATTTCCTGTAAATAGCACCGGTTCATCGTATTGCTTCAGCCTCTCTGCCCAATCAGCAGATAATAGCAGCTGATCTTCCACAACATTCACCAGATTGCCCTTTTCATAACGATAAAGGCCGGTATATACCTGGCCCCTTCTGGCATCTGTCAGAGGAGATACAAGCCCGTCAAAATAACGTCCTGCAGATACGGCTGACACTGCAAGGCTCGAAACACCACTAAGCGGTACCTGCAGGGACCAGGCCAATGTCTTGGCGATCGTAACACCGATCCGGACACCTGTATAAGATCCAGGACCTTGTGCTACCACAACTTTTTCTATATCTGCAGCCGTCAAATCACAGTCCCTTAACAAGGTTTCAATGGCAGGCATGATCCGGACAGAATGGTTTTTTTTCAAATTTGTTATATACTCGCCTATAACTTTCTCATCATCGATTATGGCTATTCCCAGCACATAATTGGATGTGTCAATCGCTAATACCTTCATCCCAATATCTCCTTACATAATTCCTCATATCTCCTGCCATACGGATTGAGGATAAGCTTTCTGCTTCCTTCCTCACCGTGCCGGATATCAATCTGAAGCCTTTCTTCCGGAAGCTGATCTTCAATGAGGTGGGCCCATTCCACAACGGTTACACCCTTGCCCTCAAAATACTCATCAAACCCAAGATCCTCAAAGGAATCCTCTACACGATAGACATCCATATGATAAAGCGGCATACGGCCCATATATTCTTTTATGATGGTAAAAGTAGGGCTGCTTACATTCCGCTGGATGCCCAGTCCCTGGGCAAGGCCTTTTGTAAAGGTAGTCTTCCCTGCCCCCAGGTCCCCCTCCAGGGTCAATACATCGCCTGGCAAAAGAAGCTCTGCAAGTCTTTTCGAAAAATCCATCGTCGTTTCCGGGCTGCCGGAAACAAACTCAAACTGCTTCATATTATAGTCACCTTTATCAGTAAAGTAATTGTTTATGAATAACGGAAAAATTATTCGGTGGACCTTATATATTACATCTTATATAAGTGTACATGATTTTAAGGCATTGGGCAAAAAGACCGGATGCAGCCTTTTTGTTGATACCTAAGTACGTTTTCAGCAATAAAATAAGACCCGGCAGGTTGCCGGGTCTTCATATTTAGGCATAAAAAAAACGAAACTCCGTTCCGTCTAGTAAACTTCAAAATTATTAAAATGGCGGTCCCGACGGGAATCGAACCCGCGATCTCCTGCGTGACAGGCAGGCATGTTAACCGCTACACCACGGGACCGTAATAGCAGTCATTAGAGCGTAAATCTGCTGTCACCCTTATGTAAATGGATTATTGCGGGGGCAGGATTTGAACCTGCGACCTTCGGGTTATGAGCCCGACGAGCTACCGAACTGCTCCACCCCGCGACGATAAAAGTAAAATTTTTAAACAGCCCGGCAGCGTCCTACTCTCACAGGGGGAGAGCCCCCAACTACCATCGGCGCTGAGAAGCTTAACTTCCGTGTTCGGTATGGGAACGGGTGTGACCTTCTCGCTATCGCCACCAGACTATTTAGATGAGGTTTTGTTCCCTCAAAACTAGATAATGCAGAAGAAGAATGACARAGTAATCAAWTGTGGTTAAGTCCTCGATCTATTAGTATCTGTCAGCTCCACGTGTCACCACGCTTCCACCTCAGACCTATCAACCTGATCATCTTTCAGGGATCTTACTAGCTTGACGCTATGGGAAATCTCATCTCGAGGGRGGCTTCATGCTTAGATGCTTTCAGCACTTATCCCTTCCGCACATAGCTACCCAGCGATGCCTTTGGCAAGACAACTGGTACACCAGCGGTGCGTCCATCCCGGTCCTCTCGTACTAAGGACAGCTCCTCTCAAATT
>NZ_VTER01000002.1:0-490837 GCF_008180445.1 Bacillus infantis | reverse complement strand
CAGCGAGGGCACTGAAAAAGTACATTTCAATAAAAACATTAAACTCTTATACAGTAATGAATTCATTCATTTACCGGTTATCAAGGTGAACTTCTTTTTTTAGCAGTTGAAGGTTGATTTTTCAACTTTCAACTGCTTTTTTATTTTATAATATGGCTAACAACAATTTCTAGGTGGTATCCAAATGATTTCCTTTCAAGAATCGCTCCCTCTAAGCCCATATATAGCTATCTATGATGTCGTTATCCCCAAAGATAATATGCTTCGCCAAATAAAGGAATTGGTGGACTTCTCATTCATACTTGAAGAATTGAAAACGAAATATTGCCTTGATAACGGCCGCAATGCCATCCCTCCAATTCGGATGTTCAAATATCTACTTCTTAAAGCCATTCATGAATTGTCTGACGTAGACGTAGTCGAACGATCCAAATACGATATGTCATTTAAATACTTTCTCGATATGGCCCCAGAAGACCCTGTCATTGATCCAAGCTCTTTAACACGTTTTCGTAAACTCCGTCTAAAAGATGTGGGTTTATTGGATTTGCTTATTAAAAAGACAGTTGAAATCGCACTTGAGAAGGGAATCATTACAAGTAAAACCATTATTATTGATGCCACACATACAAAAGCTCGTTATAACCAGAAATCACCGAAGGAATATTTGCAGGAGATATCAAAGAATGTCCGGAAAGCTGTTTACCAAATTGATGAATCCATCAAAGAGAAATTCCCTCCGAAATCCACTTCTAACGAAGTGAAAGATGAACTAGTTTATTGCCGCCAAGTTATTTCCGTTGTTGAATCAGAACCGAAGGTCTCTGAAATTCCTGCCGTTAAGGAAAAATTAAATCTACTTAAAGAAGTAGTGGAAGACTGCACCGAGCAGTTGAGTTTTTCAACTGATCCTGATGCACGTGTTGGGCATAAAACCGTTGATTCTTCCTTCTTTGGCTACAAAACACATATCGCTATGAGTGACGAACGAATCATCACAGCTGCTGTTGTTACAACTGGTGAAAAAAGTGACGGGAAATATCTGCAGGATTTAATTGGGAAAAGCAAGGCTACAGGCATGGAAATTAAAACAGTTATTGGAGACACTGCTTATTCCGACAAAGAGAATATTTGTTACACAAGAGAAGAAAAGCTCGAGCTTGTTTCCAAACTACATCCCCATATTACTCAAGGGAGACGGACAAAGGAAGATGAATTTCATTTTAACAAAGATGCAGGAATGTACGTGTGCAAGGCCGGGCATATGGCCATTAAGACTAAATACGACGATAGAAAAAACCAGGATAAAAACCCTAGAATTAAGTACCTTTTCGATATAGAAAAATGTAAGGTCTGCCCTTTACGTGAAGGGTGTTATCAGGAAGGTGCCAAGACCAAATCCTATTCCATCACAATTAAGTCTACAGAGCACCTAGACCAGGAGGCATTCCAGGAAACGGAAAGATTTAAAACCCTGGCAAAAACCCGCTATAAGATTGAAGCAAAAAATAGTGAACTAAAACATGGACACGGGTATGATACAGCGATTTCCTCGGGTCTATTTGGCATGGAAATTCAAGGAGCCACAACCATATTCGCAGTCAATCTCAAACGAATTATCAAACTTCTTAAAGATAAGAAGTAAGGAAAAAGGAAGGAAATAAGCAACTTTTCGTCTATTTTCCGAAGGAAAGCTGCTTTTTCGCATTTGATCCCCCCTTTTCCGAAATAAGTTTTGCTATTTTTCCTTTGACCATCTTTAGAATGAAAAAAGCATAAGTTTTTCAGTGCCCTCAGCNAAACATGGACACGGGTATGATACAGCGATTTCCTCGGGTCTATTTGGCATGGAAATTCAAGGAGCCACAACCATATTCGCAGTCAATCTCAAACGAATTATCAAACTTCTTAAAGATAAGAAGTAAGGAAAAAGGAAGGAAATAAGCAACTTTTCGTCTATTTTCCGAAGGAAAGCTGCTTTTTCGCATTTGATCCCCCCTTTTCCGAAATAAGTTTTGCTATTTTTCCTTTGACCATCTTTAGAATGAAAAAAGCATAAGTTTTTCAGTGCCCTCAGCACAGCGAAGAGGAGGCTCAACTCCGCCCCGCGGAAAGCGAAGTGCCTGGAACGCAAATCAACAGCCCCCTTCAAAAGTGGCAAATCTCGTCTTGAACCCATATAAAAGAGCACCACAGTAACTGCAGTGCTCTACAACAAGGCTTCCTTATTTATCATTAACCCTAACAATCTTAATATCCTTCAGCAGATCCCTCACCACATAGCTTGCCATAACCAGTCCGGCTACAGAAGGAACAAATGCGTTCGAAGAAGGAGGCATTTTCGCTTTGCGGATTTTGGCATCATCCTTGCCCACTTCCTTCCTTACCTCCTCACGGATCACAATCGGGCTTTCATCCGAAAACACAACCGGAATCCCCTTGCGGATCCCTTCCTTGCGCAGGCGGGTGCGGATCACCTTGGCAATCGGATCGGTATGCGTCTTAAAGATATCGGCAATCTGGAATCTGGTCGGATCCATTTTATTGGCTGCCCCCATGCTCGAGATCATCGGGATATCCCTCTTCAGGCACTCCTTGATCAGATGTATCTTATAAGAAATCGTGTCACTTGCATCCACTACATAATCAAGCCCGTAAGCAAAAATCTCCTCATACGTTTCTTCTGTATAAAACATTTTTAAAGCAATCACTTCACAGTCAGGATTGATATCCTTGATGCGTTCCTTCATTAAATCGGCTTTCGGTCTCCCGACAGTCGAAACCAATGCAATGATCTGGCGGTTGACATTAGTAATATCAACATCATCCTTATCAATTAAAATCAGCTTCCCGACTCCAGAACGCGCCAATGCTTCTGCAGCAAATGAACCCACTCCTCCAATTCCAAGGACTGCCACTGTGCTGTTTTTCATTGTTTCAAGGCCTTCCTGGCCAATCGCAAGTTCGTTTCGTGAAAATTGGTGCAGCATATATCTCAACTCCATTATCATTTTTTGAATGAATATGATGCCTGTATCAGGGGTACTTCTGCTCATACGGCCCCTTTATCTCTTATGTATCTATTACCCGATAATGAATATATCATACTTCATTATAAAAACAAGTATTTCTATGGGAATTAAGAATAGTGAACAATAAAAAAACCACGCCCGTAAGCATGGTTTAGCATTCGTATGTAAGAAAAGTCCCAATTGTGCCGTCGCCTTGGATGCCTTCGTTTTGAACCCGCACTCAGCAGGTGGGTGCCCTATTCCCGCTTTTGTAAGTCCCCTAGCCAGAGGCGTTTACGCCGCAAGGAAATCCGGGCTCCCGAAGGAATAATGTTAGGTCAAAATGTCAGGTGAAACAACGAACACATTAGGACTCTTCTGTTATTGATAGTATAGTATCATATCCCGCCTGCCAGTATCAAGGAATAAGGGATAGGTAATTACTCACTTTTTTTCAGCTTAAACTGCAGGTGAAGGTCGTTCAGCTGGGCCTCGCTTACTTCGCCAGGTGCATTGGTCAGGAGACAGCTTGCACTTGCCGTTTTCGGGAAAGCGATTGTATCCCTCAGGTTCGAGCTTCCGGCCAGCAGCATCACAAGGCGGTCGAGGCCAAGCGCAATGCCGCCGTGCGGAGGAGTGCCATACTCAAACGCTTCGAGCAGGAATCCGAATTGCTCCCTTGCCTCCTCCTTGCTGAAGCCAAGGACAGAGAACATTTTTTCCTGGATCTCGCGTTCAAAGATACGCAGTGAGCCTCCGCCAAGCTCATATCCATTCAGCACAAGGTCATAAGCCTGGGCCTTTACCTTAGAAGGATCAGTATCCAGGTATTCCAGGTCTTCGCGGTTTGGCATTGTAAATGGATGGTGGGCAGCATAGTAGCGGCCTTCTTCTTCATCAAATTCAAGCAGCGGCCATTCTGTCACCCAAAGGAAATTGAAGAGGGACTGGTCGATAAGCCCAAGCTCTTTGCCAAGCTTTAGGCGCAGGGCCCCAAGGGCGTCAGCGACGACGCTTTTCTTATCGGCCACAAACAGGAGCAGGTCTCCTGTCTCGACTCCCAGCAGTTCTTTAATAGCTGCCTGCTCTTCCTCTGCAACAAATTTCGCGATAGGTCCCTTAAGGCCTTCTTCTTCTGCTTTCAGCCAAGCCAGACCCTTAGCGCCATATCTTGAAGCAAATTCTGTCAGTGCATCGATGTCCTTGCGGCTGTATTTGGAGGCAGCGTCTTTCACATTGATTGCTTTGACTTCCCCGCCGGAAGAAATCGCGCCTGCAAATACTTTGAAGCCTGAATTGCTCAGTGTTTCAGAGAGGTTGACAAGCTCCATTGCAAAACGGGTGTCCGGCTTATCAGAGCCATAGCGGTCCATCGCTTCCTGGTAGGTCATGCGCTGGATCGGCAGTGTGATATCAATGCCCTTAACCTCTTTCATGACCTTCGTCATCATCTGCTCTGTCATGGAAATGATGTCTTCCTGGCTCATGAAGCTTGTTTCAATATCGATTTGCGTGAATTCCGGCTGGCGGTCTGCACGGAGATCCTCATCACGGAAACAGCGGGCTATCTGATAGTATCTTTCGATTCCGCCAACCATCAAAAGCTGCTTAAAGATTTGGGGTGACTGCGGCAAAGCATAAAACTCGCCTGGATGGACCCGGCTTGGAACGAGATAATCTCGGGCGCCTTCAGGTGTGCTCTTCGTCAGGATAGGCGTCTCAATATCCAGGAAGCCCTCGCCGTCCAGGTAATCCCGGATTGACTTTGTCACCTGGTGGCGCATCTTGAAGGTTTCGAACATAACCGGGCGCCTGAAGTCGAGATAGCGGTATTTCAATCGCACATCTTCCGAGACATCTGTCTGGTCAGCGATCACGAACGGCGGTGTCTTC
The DNA here is from genome assembly GCF_008180445.1 of Bacillus infantis. GTDB lineage: Bacteria > Bacillota > Bacilli > Bacillales > Cytobacillaceae > Bacillus_AB > Bacillus_AB infantis_B. The sequence goes on along the minus strand of NZ_VTER01000002.1, from coordinate 485,933 downwards.
GCTTCATTGATGATTGTTACTGCTTCTGCACTGACTTCAATCTTGCCTGTAGGCAGGTTTTCGTTAATTGTGCCAGGTTCCCTTGCAACAACCTTTCCTTCCACACTCAGTACATATTCATTCCTGATTTTTTCAGCTGCAGCGAGAGCCTCAGGGGAAGTTTCAGGATTGAACACGACCTGTACCAGCCCTGTGCGGTCCCTTAAATCAATGAAAATCAAACCGCCCAGATCACGGCGCTTTTGAACCCAGCCTTTAAGTGTAACTTTTTCACCGATGCTTTTTTCTGTTACTTCTCCGCAGAAATATGTTCTCCCAAACATACATTAACCCCCTATAAGCTCTTTTAATTGGTCTATGAATGAATCCAGGCTGACTTCGGTCTGATCACCGGTTTCCATGGACTTCACATTGATTTTGCCTGCTCTCAATTCATCTTCCCCAAGGACGGCTACATATTTTGCGTTCATGCGGTCAGCTGCCTTGAATTGTGTTTTGATCTTTCTGTCCAGATAATCTCTTTCTGCGGAAAAACCTGCCATGCGCAGCTTATGCAGGAGGCCTACAGAATAATCCTTCGCCTCTTCCCCAAGCGCCACAAGATAGCAGTCAATCCCTTCATCAACAGGAAGCTTGATACCTTCTGCCTCCAAAGCTGACAGAAAGCGCTCAATGCTGAATGCAAAGCCGATGCCCGGCGCTTCCGGGCCGCCGATTTCCTCAGTCAGGCCGTTATAGCGCCCACCACCGCAAAGAGTCGTGATTGCACCGAAGCCTTCAGCATCACTCATGATTTCGAAGGCAGTGTGGTTATAATAATCCAGGCCGCGCACGAGGTTGGGATCGACCGTAAAGTCGATGGACACATCCGTCAGGTACTGCTGCACTTTATTAAAGTAATTCCTTGAATCTTCATTAAGATAATCCAGAATGGAAGGGGCCGTCTGCATCAATTCATGCTCCCTGTCCTTTTTGCAGTCCAGGATTCTCATCGGATTTTTTTCCAGCCTGTTTTGGCAGTCAGAACAGAATTCCCCGATCCGTGGCTTGAAATGGGCAATCAGTGCCTCGCGGTGATTGTTCCTGCTTTCTTTATCGCCAAGGCTGTTGATGACCAGTTTCAGCTTCTTCAGTCCCAGTTCTTTATAGATGCTCATTGCCAGGGCAATTACCTCTGCATCAATGGCTGGATCCGAGCTCCCAAGAGCCTCGACCCCGAATTGGACAAATTGCCTGAAGCGGCCGGCCTGAGGGCGTTCATAACGGAACATCGGGCCTGTATAATAAAGCTTTACAGGCTGATTGGCATAGCCATGCATCTTATTTTCAACAAATGAGCGTACAGTTGGTGCAGTGCCTTCAGGCCTTAGTGTCAGGCTTCGCCCGCCCCGGTCCTCGAAGGTATACATTTCTTTTTGCACGATGTCCGTTGTATCTCCGACCCCTCTCAGGAAGAGTTCGGTATGCTCGAAAATCGGCGTCCGGATTTCCTGGTACTGAAACCTGGCGCACAGCTCCCTCGCCTTTTCCTCAATATACTGCCATTTTTCCGATTCTCCAGGAAGGATATCCTGTGTACCCCTCGGTATATTCATTGCCATATCCTGTTTCCTCCTAGCATTCCTATGTATACTAACAGGGCACACCGGGGACGTGCGGCAAGCTTTTCTAAATGCAAAAAACTCCCGTCCCTTGTATTCCCATACAAGGGACGGGAGTTAGATCCCGTGGTGCCACCCTAATTGAAGGCATAACCATCATGCACTTCCACTTTTACAGTTAACGCCTGTCAACGTTCAGCCCCTACTAAAGCGGTCGCTTTTTCAGGGAGAATCCTACGGAGTGTTCATTCATCAAGCTGCCATGCAGAAATGCTTTCAGCCCAGGGCATTTCCTCTCTTTTCACACATTTCTCAACTACTGTTCTCCATCATCAGTGTTCAATATGAATAGTGATTTTATTTATCTAATCATAAAGACGATTTCAGCCATTGTCAAGGGGTAAAAGAGACGGTGACAGTATTTCCGGAAGGCTCTTCCTCCCCTCTGCGGCTGTACCTGCTCTAGGAACGCTCAAGCTTCCTCTTCAGCTTCCTGACATCCCCGATGCTGAGGCCGAATTCTGAAGCAAGCTCGTACATGCCGGAACCCTGCTCCTTCTGGATGAAATCATGGAAGTCCACTCCAAACAGCTGATTTCCGTTTTCATGGGCATGCATGCCCTTTTCTCCAAATCTCATCAGACCACCCTACCCGAAAAGTTTTTTATTCTTTCAGTATGTCTTGAAAGTCCCCGGAACATTCCCTTGTCAGCCAATTATTTTACCTTTGAGGCAATGGCTAAAATTGGACTGAAAAATTCCGATATTAACAGCAGGGGTTTTATGTTCTAAAATAGAACTTATATTTATACACTCCATGATTTCGCAAAAGGAGGGGACTTTTTGTTAAAAAGCAGCAAAATATTAGTATTTCTATGCTTCATCCTTTTAGCAGGGGGAGTATGGAGGCCATCTGACAGCACAGCCGCATCCGGCGGAACAGCACGGATCGCAGACAGCGGAGTGAATATCCGCAGCGGCCCGGGACTCAGCTATTCGATTGTCAAACAGGCCGCCAAAGGGGACCGCTATCCGATCCTGCAAGAAAGCGGGGACTGGCTGCAGGTCAGCCTTGCCGGCGGATCGAAAGGATGGGTTGCAGGCTGGCTCACAGTGAAGGAAGGCGGAAAGAATCAATCAGCCTCTGTATCTTCAGGCGGGACTGTCACAGCCGATGGATTGCGGGTCAGGTCAAATCCCGGAACAGATGCCTCGGTCATTGCTGTCCTGAATAAAGGGCAACAGGCCGGCATTGTTGAAAAGCAGGGAAATTGGGTCAGGATCACCGGCTCATTCGGAAATGGCTGGGTGTCCGCTGATTTTATTACGGAGGGAAGCAGCAAAACCAAAGCCGCTGCGGCTGCTGAAGGAACGGTCACAGGCGATTCATTGAACGTCAGGAGCGCTCCCGGAACACAGGGCACGGTCCTCGGGAAGCTTCAAAGCGGTGACAGGGTCAGCATTGTATCCGATAACGGGAGCTGGACAGAAATTATCTTCCGCGGCAATCATGCGTGGGTGAGCAGCGAGTTCATTTCTTCTTCCAAAAGCTTAAGCCAGAGCCCAAGTGCCGGCAGCAGCGCGAAACCATCTGGAAGACTGACGGGAACGGTTACTGCCCAGACCTTGAATCTCAGGGATACAAGCTCCTTGAATGGGAAAGTTCTCGGATCGGTTTCAAAAGGCGAAACCTATTCAATTATTGAAGAAGTGAACAATTGGGCAAAAATTGAGTACAAGCCCGGTTCATTTGGCTGGATAGCAGCATGGTATCTCGATAAGTCAGAGGTTTCATCAGCAAACGGCAGCAAACCGGCAAAAGGCAGCACCATCACCATACTACATAACGGAACAAATATCAGGAAAGATGCCAGCACTGGAAGCTCTGTGCTTCAATTGGCGAAAGCAGGGGAATCCTTCGAGGTGCTTGGCCGTGAGAAAGACTGGTACAAAATCAGCCTGGACGGGAAGGCAGGCTATGTAGCCGGATGGATCGTTTCCTTGAGCGGCAGCTCGTCCCAGATCGAAAAGCCTGGCGCAGAGCTTCACCTGCAGGGGAAAACCATCGTCCTTGATCCCGGCCACGGCGGCCGCGACAATGGCACAACCGGAGCGCGGGGCACCCAGGAGAAAACTGTCACCATCAAAACCGCCCAGCTTCTGTACAGCAAGCTGAAAGCTGCTGGAGCCAATGTAATCTTAACAAGATCCACTGACACTTATGTCCCGCTCAGCTCGAGGGTCGGCTCTGCATCATACCATAATGCCGATGCTTTCATCAGCCTGCATTATGACAGCATTAATGATAAGAGTGTCCGCGGCATGACTGTATACTATTACCACGGTTTCCAGAAGGCTCTCGCCGAGAGCGTCCACAGCTCGCTGGCCGCCCAGACGAAGCTGAAGGACCGGGGTGTGCGGGCCGGCGATTATTTCGTCATAAGGGAAAATAATAAAAATGCCATTTTGCTGGAATTAGGCTATCTCAGCAACCCGGCAGAAGAAATGCTCGTCACCTCCCCGCAGTATCAGGAGGCAGCAGCAGCCGGCATTTATCAGGGGCTGGCAAGGTATTTTAAAAGGAATTAGCGCAAAAGAGAGACCCTTCAAATTTAAGGGTCTCTCTTTTTTTCCGAAAAAAAAACAGCCTTCTCAGACTGTCATTTGCTTTCTATTATCAGTGTGACCGGCCCGTCATTCACCAGGCTGACGTCCATCATGCTGCCAAACTGCCCTGTTTCTGTTTTAATGCCCTTTTCCCGGAGAAGCCCATTGAACGCCTCATAGATTTGAAGGGCATGGTCAGGCCTGGCCGCTTCCATGAAGTTAGGCCTTCTTCCTTTACGGCAGTCGCCGTACAGAGTGAACTGGGACACAGAAAGAATTTCTCCCCCTACATCCAGTAAAGATCTGTTCATCTTTCCCTCTTCATCTTCAAATACGCGGAGATTGGCAATTTTATCAGCCAGATATTCAGCATCTTTCACCCCATCCTCATGGGTGACGCCCACAAGCAAAACAAATCCGCGGGAAATGCTGCCTACAGCCTTTCCTTCTACAGTCACACTCGCTTCTTTGCTTCGCTGAACAACTACTCGCATTTTCTATACCCCTTAGTTCATGATACGTCTGACAGAATAGATGTCAGGAATCTGCTTGATGCGGTCCACAACTTTCTGCAGATGGCTTACATTTGTGATGCTGATCGACATATTGATGGTAGCCATTTTATTGCGGTCCGATTTGCCAGACACTGCAGATATATTGGTTTTGGTTTCATTGACGGCCTGCAGCACTTCGTTCAGGAGGCCGCGGCGGTCATAACCGTTGATTTCAATCTCGACATTATATTCTTTTTTATCATTTAGGCCTGTTTCCCATTCAACCGGGATGAGCCTTGCTTTGGCATCGGCAGTATCAATATTGGTACAGTCTGAACGGTGGACAGATACCCCCCTGCCCTTAGTGATAAAGCCGACAATTTCATCTCCCGGCACCGGATTGCAGCAGCGGGAAAGCCGGATGAGGAGATTGTCAATCCCTGAAACCCTTACGCCTGATTCCCGTTTCTTGACTGAAGGGAAGGATTTCAATTCCGAAACGGCATTTGAGATATCGTTTTCCTGCTCCATATCACGCTTTTTCCGCCATTTTTCGGTCAGACGGTTTGCGACCTGCAGAGCCGTGACGCCATTATAGCCGACGGCGGCATACATATCCTCTTCACTGGCAAAATTGAATTTTTCCGACACTCTCCGGACATTCTCGGCAGTCAGGATTTCTTTGATGTCAAAATCCATATTGCGGATTTCTTTTTCAACCATCTCTTTGCCTTTTTCGAAGTTTTCGTCCTTCTGCTGCTTTTTGAAAAATTGGCGGATTTTATTTTTCGCCTGGGTCGTCTGGGCAAGCTTCAGCCAATCCTTGCTCGGCCCATAGGAATGCTTGGACGTAAGGATTTCAAGGATATCGCCGGTCTTCAATTTATAATCCAGCGTGACCATTTTCCCGTTAACTTTTGCACCGATCGTTTTATTGCCGATCTCCGAGTGGATCCGATAGGCAAAATCAATCGGGACAGATCCTGAAGGCAGCTCGATGACATCTCCCTTTGGCGTGAATACAAACACCATATCAGAGAAAAGGTCAATTTTCAGCGATTCCATGAATTCTTCTGCATTTACGCTATCATCCTGAAACTCGAGGATTTCCCTGAACCATGTCAGCTTTTCTTCGAAAGAAGAGCCTTCATTGACAGTTTTGCCTTCTTTATATGCCCAGTGGGCCGCAATCCCGAACTCTGCGATTTGATGCATTTCGGTTGTGCGGATCTGCACCTCAAGCGGGTCGCCCTTTGGGCCGATGACCGTTGTATGCAGAGACTGGTACATATTCGCCTTCGGCATGGCGATATAATCCTTGAACCGCCCAGGCATAGGCTTCCAGCATGTATGGATGATGCCCAGGACAGCATAGCAGTCTTTAATGCTGTTGACGACAATACGGACCGCAAGCAGATCATAGATTTCATTGAACTGCTTATTCTGAAGCGCCATTTTCCTGTAGATGCTGTATATATGCTTCGGCCGGCCGGAAAGATCGGCTCTGATGGACACTTCATCCATCTTCCCCTTCATTTCGCCGATGACTTCCTCCAGATAGAGCTCGCGCTCGGCACGCTTTTTCTTCATCAAGTTGACAATCCGGTAATACTGCTGCGGATTGAGATAGCGGAGGGCCGTATCCTCAAGCTCCCACTTGATTTTCGAGATACCGAGGCGGTGGGCAAGCGGCGCAAAGATTTCAAGCGTCTCATTCGATATCCTGCGCTGCTTTTCAGCAGGAAGGTGCTTAAGCGTCCTCATATTATGGAGCCTGTCTGCAAGCTTAATCAGGATGACCCTAATATCCTGGGCCATGGCAACAAACATTTTCCGATGGTTTTCGGCCTGCTGCTCTTCCTGTGATTTGTATTTGATTTTTCCCAGTTTTGTCACGCCATCGACTAGCATCGCAACTTCCGGATTGAATGCCTCTGAGATATCAGCCAATGTGACTTCCGTATCTTCTACAACATCATGAAGAAAACCGGCAGCAACTGTCGATGGATCCATTTCAAGATCGGCCAGGATCCCTGCCACCTGGATTGGATGGATGATGTATGGCTCCCCGGATTTCCTATATTGTTCACGATGGGCATGTTTCGCAAATTCATAGGCCTTCCGTACGACTCCGGCATGCTCCTCATTTAAATATTCTTTTGTCCTCTCGATGACTTGATCGGCGGTCAAAACCTGGTCGTTCGCCATAGAATCACCTTTATCTATATAAAGTTTAATAAGAATCCAAGCTTGCCCGGATTCTCCCTAAAATCTCCGTTTACAACCATTCAATTAATGATAGAACAGAAAAAAGAATGATTGTTACTATTATCGAAAAAAAAACCGTGGATGTAAAGGGATTGGAAGTTATTTTTATATGGAATTGAAGATTTTTGTCGAAAAAGCTCTTTTTTTGCCGGATTCTTCTCTTTTATTGTCTCTGCTTTGTTAAACATTGTTGTTGATTTTGGGCTCATTTCAGCTGTGCTGAAATGAGCCCAAAATCAACAAGGTACACTAACACAGCCTTTCTCTAAAATGAACTTTGCGGAAAAGGAAAAGCGGCGCACTATGTTGATAGTGCCCCGCTTCTGTTTAAATCATTTTTTCAAAGGCTATGCCTCAGTAGTTCATTAATGTAAGGATATCATATCCGTCAAGCTTGCTCCGGCCGTCAAGGTAGGTTAATTCGATCAGGAAAGCAATCCCGGCGACAACCCCTCCAAGCTCTTCGACAAGCTTGATTGTTGCGTCAATAGTGCCTCCCGTTGCCAGCAGGTCATCTGTGATCAGGACGCGCTGTCCTGGTTTGATGGCATCTTTATGGATAGTCAGTACATCTTTTCCATATTCCAGGCCATAATTGACTTTGACCGTCTCGCGCGGAAGCTTCCCTTCTTTTCTGACAGGTGCAAAGCCTACCCCTAGTGAATACGCAACAGGGCAGCCGATGATAAAGCCGCGTGCTTCCGGCCCGACTACAAGATCAATTTGCTTTTCTTTCGCATATTCAACGATCTGGTCAGTCGCATATCTATAAGCATCGCCATTATCCATAAGCGTTGTGATGTCTTTGAATCTAATCCCGGGCTTCGGCCAGTCTTCCACTATTGTTATATATTGTTTCAAATCCATTCTTCCATTGCCTCCTCAGTATGAACCGCCCCTTGAAGGACTGCATCGAACCAGCTTTTCAGCTCCTGGTATGAAGAATACAGCAAATCGTTTTCAAGGGTGTATTGTGCATGCTTCCTTTGATATGTCGGGGATTCTGTCAGGTCCCGCTTGTTTGCTTCTTTATTGAGGGCCAAGAACCCATTTTCCATTTTAGCAAAGTCCAGCTCAAAAAACACCTTTGACATAAAATCAATGGTTTCCCTGCTCCATCCTTTGTGCTTGGCAAGCTGGTCCCCGAATTTTCTTATGTCGAATTGGCCTCTTTTGGCCAGGAATGAATAAAACCACTTAAAATGGTCCCTGTTTGGGATCGTGCTGAAATACTCGCTTTCTTCCTTATAGAAGTGGGCATAGATCCTGGCAGGGGCTTTGCCCTGAAGGAGCCTTTCCAGCATCTGTTTCGAAGGAGGCAAATCTACAAGGACTATATGCTCTTCTTCGATCGCCAGTGCTTCCGCTTCCGTTTCAGAGCTTATGAAGAAAGTTGCATCTTCCGGCAATGAAGGAATCTTTTCCCGGCTTTGGCCGTCAAAGCATATCCACTTGGTCCGTGATTCAGGAAGGAGTTCCTTCAGCTGTTCAAATCTCTTGATTCCTCTCAGGTCAAAAAGCTGCCATTCGGCGACAGACAAATCGTGCAGAAAAATTTGCGGTTTTCTTATATTATTCCATTCATTTATAGATAATTCACCAATCACGGATATCCGGGAATCTGCCGAGATATGATGGAACAGCTCCCCAAGGCCGAACCCGATTCCGTCCAATGCGGACGAACCCTCGCCAAGTGCCATTTTAAGATGATTCTGGCCGGAGCCTATCTTTCTCATGCTGGCGATGGGCGCATCTTTGATCAGGACGCGCGGTTTAGGATTGTCCATTCCAAAGGGGGAAAGAAGCTGCATTTGTTCTATTGCAGGCAGGCTGACATCTTCAAGGCTTACCTCGGCATCAAGGCTTGCGACCGGTATGAAATCCTCGTCACTGAGCTGCTCTTTCGCGAGGCCGTTCAGCCTTTCCCTCAGCTCCCCCACGTCGCCAAGCCCAAGCGTCATCCCGGCAGCCATCGGATGGCCCCCAAAATGGGGCAGGATGTCCCTGCAGGCTGACAGATTTTTATACAAATCAAATCCGGCTATGCTTCTTGCAGACCCTTTTGCCGTCCCCTTTTCCTTATCAAAGCTGAGGACGATGGCCGGCCTGTAGAACTTATCGACAAGCCTTGACGCGACGATGCCGATTACACCGGCATTCCAGCCTTCCTTCCCGATAACGAGAACAGCATTTTCCCCTGCCGGGTATTTTTCCTCGACTTCTTTAATTGCCTCTTCGGCAATCTGGCTGACAATGGACTGCCTCTCTTTGTTCATGCTGTCAATTTCTTCAGCAATCATAGCAGCTTCTTCCCGGTCTTCTGTCAGCAGCAGCTGGACGGCCGGATCTGCGCTGTCCAGCCTGCCGGCCGCATTCAGCCTTGGAGCCAGCATGAATCCGATCGTTTCCTCATCCACTGCAGCCTGCTCCACATTTGCCAGCTTGAATAATGAAAGCAGGCCAGCCCTTTTAGTCACCTTCAGCTTCTTGATCCCTCTCTGGACAAGGAGCCTGTTCTCTCCTTTCAGAGATACCAGGTCAGCGACGGTTCCTATAGCGGCAATTTCCAGAAGCTCCTCGGGGATTTTTCCCAACAGGGCGTGAGCCACCTTAAAGGCCACGCCCACTCCGGCAAGCTCGCGGAAAGGATAAAGGCTTCCCTCAAGCTTTGGATGGATGATAGCCAGCGCCTCCGGGAGAACCGGACCAGGTTCATGGTGGTCCGTAATGATCAGGTCCATGCCAAGCTCTTTGGCAATGGACGCCTCGTGGACTGCTGATATGCCGGTATCCACTGTAATGAGCAGCTTGATGCCCATTTCAGCTGCATGCCTGAATGCTCCTTCATTCGGGCCATATCCCTCCGTAAACCGGTTAGGTATGTAGAAATCTACATTTGCACCAAGGCTGCGGAGCGTTATCATCATAACAGAGGTGCTTGTGACTCCGTCTGCATCATAATCCCCATATATTAAAATCGGTTCACTTTCGTTTATCGCTTTATTTATTCGTGAGACTGCGGCATCCATCCCGGCCAGGAGAAAAGGGTCGTGGAACTCTCCATTCTTTCCGTACAGGAAATCCTGTGCAATTTCAGGAGTATCGAGCCCCCGATTCACTAATAATGATGCCACAATTGGACTGATTTTCAATTCGCTGATCAGTGTGTCAGCTTTATCTTTATCCGATTGACGAACAATCCATCTTGTTTTTGACTTTAACATACGTTCACCCCTCAGCTTTTCTATTATACAAGAGGGAGTACCGGGATTCAATGAAATCCTGGGGTGTACAATCTGCAGAAAATAAAGGAAGCAGCAAGGCTGCTTCCTTCTAATGAATATCCCTTTTTAAATATTCTTCGTCACTGTCTGCTGCTGCCTCGGCGCTTTCCTTGTCAGCACCAGCTTTAAGAGCAGTGTTCTCTTTCTCCAGGGACCTGACCTTCCGCTGAAGGGCAAATACCCTGAAAACACCGACGAGCCCGACGATAAGGCCGCCCATCAGCACGGAACCAAGGATGACCAGGATAAGCGGCCATTCACTTTCTCCAAAAACATAGTTGACTGTAACAGGATTCACATTAATAACAGCAAATACCGCGACAATAAGTGCAAAAAGAATCCCGAATATCAAGGCCCATTGAACTTTCACTATACATCTCTCCCATCTTTAATCTGGATTGCCGGGATTGTAAGGGTTGATATGCACAAAGACATTATGCACATTTTTCTCCTGCATCAGCTTTTCTTTTACTTCCTTTCCTACCCGGTGCCCCTCCTCGACTGTTATATGGGGATCGACTGCAATTTTCAGGTCTATGATGACATAATGGCCATGCTCCCTTGCATGCAGCTGGTTGATCTCTTTCACTGCCGGAACAGACAGAACTGCATTGCGCAGCTCTTCCGTATCCTCATCATGAAGCACATGGTCCAATGTATTATGAATCGATTCTTTGCCGAGTGACCATGCCATTTTAATGACGAGCAGCGAGACCAGCAGCCCTGCGACAGGATCTCCGTATTCCAGCCATCCGATCCCTGTTTTCCCCCCGATGACAGCGGCCCCGATCCCCACAAGGGCGGCAATGGAGGAATAAACATCGGATCGATGCTCATATGCATTGATGATCAATGCATCGCTATTTAGCTTTTTTCCCAATTTATACTTGTAACGAAACATTGCCTCTTTCACAACAATGGAAATAAGGACAGCAACGATAGCAATAGCCTTTGGAGGCTCGATTGGATGGAAGAAGGCCTCAAAGGAGGATTTCCCGATTTCAAACCCCACAAGCATCAGCAGGACGGCAACGATGATGGCTGCAATCGATTCAGCCTTTCCATGTCCATAAGGATGGTCTTCATCAGGCGGCTGCTTGGCAGCCCTGAGCCCAATATAAACGGCAAATGACCCCGCAATGTCTGAAGCAGAATGGACCGCATCCGCGATCAGTGCGCGGCTGTTGGCATAAACCCCTACTCCATACTTGAGGATTGCCAGTACAATATTTCCCACAATCCCGATCATGGCCGCAAATTCAGCCTGTTTAAAACGATCTTTGTTAGTATCCAAGTCTCAACTTCCTTCCCCGCATTTTTATACTTATAGTGTATCCGAAAATCTGCAATCAAAAAGCACTTAAGGGTTAAAACAGGAAAAAACACAGGAAAGGTTTTCCTGTGTTTTTTCTTAAGAAGATCAGACCTGCGGCTCGTCTGATGCTTTGCGTTTTACTTTTTCAGTTTTGATGACGCCTTTTTTCTTCAGCTCTTTATTTTTCCATACCAGCCACAGCTGGGATGCAATGAAGAGTGAGGAATATGTTCCGGCTACAAGGCCGACAAGCAGGGCGAATGAAAAGCTGCGGATAGATTCGCTGCCGAAGACAAGCAGCCCGATAACGGCGATGACCACCGTTATTACAGTGCTTACGGAACGTCCAAGCGTCTGCCTTAAGCTCTTATTGACAACCTCTGCAATATCATCGAAGGTTTTGAGCCTCTTCTTTTTGTGCATATTTTCCCTTATCCGGTCAAACGTCACGATTGTATCATTGATTGAATAACCGACGATCGTGAGTACTGCCGCAATGAAGGTGATATCCACCTCAAAGCGGATGATGCTGAACAGGGCGATGATGAAAAATGCATCATGCAGCAGGGCAATGACAGCTGCCAGTGCCATGTAAATTTCAAACCGGATCGTTACATATATGATGATGCCGATAGAAGCTATCAGCACAGCATAGAAAGCATTCTTTGCAAGTTCTTTCCCTATAGTAGGAGATACCGTGCTGACATTTGGCTCTCCGCCGTACACATCAGCAAAGTGATCCTTCAGCTCGGCAATCTTATCTTTGCCAAGCGGATCCTTGAATCGGGCTACCCCGATTTCTCCATCATCTCCTGAAATGATGACATCATCTGTTTCAAGATCGACTGCGCTGAGCTCTTCCTGGATCCCGCTCTTCGTCAAAGTCTGTTCAGTCTGGATTTCAACCCTTGTACCCGCTACAAAATCAATGCCGAGATTCAGCTTGAAAACGGATAAAGCAATGATGCCGGCAACAGCCATGGCAATCGAGAAGATGAAAAACTTCCTGCGGTGACCGACAAAGTCGAAACGGTCGTATTTTGTCGGCAGGTCAAGCGTATCATAGTTTTCAGCAATATCTTTGATTTCGCTTTTCTTGACCCCGAACCAGGCCGGCTTTTTCGTAAAGATCCTGCTGTTCACCCATAAGCCAAGCAGCAGGCGCGACCCGTAGACAGCGGTGATGAAGCTTGCCAGGATGCTGAGAATAAGCATTGTGGCAAATCCTTTGACTGAGCTTGTCCCGTACAGGAACAAAACGACCGCGGCAAGAATGGTTGTTATGTTGGCATCAAGAATTGTGGACAGGGAATTTTTATTTCCTGCCTGGAAGGCTGACTTGATTGACTTTCCAACCTTCAGCTCTTCCTTGATCCTCTCATAGGTGATGATGTTCGCATCGACGGCCATTCCGACCCCGAGGATCAGTGCGGCAATACCCGGGAGAGTCAGTACACCATTCATCCAGTCGAAGACAAGCAGGACCAGATAAATGTAAATGGACAATGTTATGGTTGCAACAAAACCTGGGAACCGGTAGAACACCAGCATGAACAGGAAGATGATCAGAATGCCGATGATTCCCCCAGCAATGGTTTTCTGCATGGCATCTTCACCGAATTTGGCCCCGACACTAGTGGAATATTCCTCGGTCAGTTCAACAGGCAGCGCTCCTGCCTTCAGCAGGGAAGAGAGTGTTTTTGCTTCTTCAAGGGAAAAATTCCCGACGATTGAAACTGTATCCTGGTTGAATACCTGGCTGACCTGAGGTGCAGAAAGGTACTTCGGATCTTCTTTCTGTGATTCTTCTTTGAAAGAATCGCCTTCCTCATAATCCAGCCAGATGACCAGCAGGTTATTCGGAGTACCCATGTTGACAATTTCCTGGGTCACTTCCTTGAACTTTTCAGCGCTTTTCAGCGTCAAGGAAACGCTTGGCTTGCCATTTTCATCGAAAGTCTGTTTTGCCCCGCCTTCTACAAGGTCCGATCCATTCATCATTTCACGGTCATTGACATCCCTGAAAGAAAGATTGGCTTCAGTGGAAAGCAATTCACGGGCTTTATTCTGATCATCGACGCCGGCCAGCTGGACGCGGATGCGGGAATCGCCCTCAATCTGGATGCTTGGCTCGCTGACGCCCAGGACATTGACACGCCTGTCCAGTGCTTCAGCTGTGCTGTTCAGCACCTCTCTCGTTACTTCTGTGTCATCCTTAGTCTCTACATCGTAAAGTACCTCGAAGCCGCCCTGCAGATCCAGGCCAAGCTTGATATTATTCAGTATGTTTTTCGTTGTGCCTCCCATCAGACTGCCGATCAGAATGACAATCAGGAAGAAGGCAACAATCCTGCTGCGCTTTACCATTGTACTGTTATATCCCCCTTAAACTTCCAGCCCCTGCAGGCATGCCCTCGTCCAGAGCCTGCTGCAGCGCCGGGTGCTGCTTGCAATCTTTAAGCCTGCTCCGCTCTCTGGCGTGCAGTCTTTTTTCTATTAATAGACCGAAAAAACCAACATATCCATTATGAAATAGAATGGAATGGCTGTCAATTTGTCCCTTCATAATAAACTGGCTCTTACATCAAAAAAAAGAATTGTACATACCGCAACAGCTGCTTACAATCTAGCCTTACTCAAGCAGCTTCCTTCTGTCTTCCTCACTCAGCTCGCCAAGGCCTTTTCCTTTAAATGCCTCGACCGTCGCATAGCTGAAATAATCAGCCGCTTTTACTTCCAGGATACCGCCCACTATTTCGAATAGTCTGGCATCTTCATGCGGTTTCCGCCATTTTTTTTCAGTCAGATACCTCCAAAGCTCATCTTCTGCAACAGCTCCATAATTCAGGAGCCTGAATTCCTCGAGTTTGCTTTGCAGTGCAGGCTGCACCTGCCGGCGAAACTTTTCATATACATGGCCTTTCATCACTAAGGCTCCTCCCCCGCTGTTCGATCAAAAATAGAAAAATCAAGATAACTTGTCATGCTTTGTCCCAATCGCGGCATATAGTTAATTGTATATGATTATACCTATTTTGAGAAGGCAGGGAACAGGATGTCTAAGTTTTTAAAAGGAACGATTATTTTACTGGCTGCCGGACTGGTGACAAGGGTTCTCGGATTCATAAACCGTATTGTGATTGCCCGCTTCATCGGTGAAGAGGGTGTCGGCTTATATATGATGGCATTTCCAACTCTGATCCTCGTCATTACAATTACACAGCTTGGCCTGCCAGTTGCCATTTCCAAAAATGTAGCGGAGGCAGAAGCCAGGGGCGATACGGCAAAAATCAAAAAAATATTGGCTGTATCTCTTGCTGTGACCATTTCTCTATCTGCCATTTTCACGCCGGCCTTGTTTCTGCTCGCGCCTATATTGTCTGAAACTCTTTTCACTGACCCTAGGACACATTTGCCCCTGCTGGCAATCGCCCCCATCGTGCCGATTGTAGCTGTTTCTTCTGTTATAAGGGGATATTTCCAGGGAAGGCAGCAGATGAAGCCCGCAGCATATTCACAGGTCCTTGAGCAGATCGTGCGGATCGGGCTTATCGCCTTGCTGACGAAGGCTTTCCTGCCTTATGGCATCGAGTATGCCGCGGCAGCGGCAATGTTTGCATCTGTAATCGGGGAACTGGTTTCACTGGTTTATCTTGTGGCCGCTTTTAAACTGAAGAAAAGGTTCAGGCTGAGAAAAAATTTCTTCGGCTATGTCCAGTCCGGGAAAAGCACCTTCAGCGATTTGATGAAGATTGCACTGCCGACAACCGGCAGCAGGATGATCGGATCGATTGCCTGGTTTTTCGAGCCTATTGTTGTCTCGCACAGCCTTGCACTGGCTGGTGTCGCCGCCATCGCCGCCACAAAGCAATACGGGGCCCTGACAGGATTTGCCATGCCGCTGCTGCTGCTGCCGTCTTTTGTCACCCACTCCCTTTCAACCTCGCTTGTGCCTGCAATCAGCGAGGCCAACTCAAGAAAGGATATGAAGCTGATTGAACACAGGCTCCAGCAGGCGCTCCGGTTCTCTTTTATTACAGGGGGGATGGCAGTCGTGCTTCTATACGTTCTTGCCAGCCCTTTGATGGAGGTTATGTATGGAAGTTCGAGCGGAGACCAGTTCATCAAATTGATGGCTCCTTTCTTTCTGTTTTACTATTACCAGGGACCGCTTCAAGCCACCTTGCAGGCACTCAACCTCGCAAGGGCCGCCATGATCAACAGCCTGATCGGGTCAATCGTAAAAATTGCCGTCATTTTTCTCCTTGCCAGCCAGCCGGCATTCGGCATCAATGGGGTGGCCCTCGGCATCCTGGTCGGCTTTGTTCTTGTCACAATGCTTCATTTCGCAACCGTATTAAAAACCATTTCATTCACTTTTTATATCATGGATTATGTAAAAACCTTTGCTGTCATGGGCCTTGCAGGCTGGGGCGGCCATACTTCATTCAGCCTGATGCCGGAGGAGATGCTTCTGGCCTTCAAGGTTATGATATCAACGCTGATCATGGGAATGCTTTATCTGATTTTCCTGCTCATCTTCAGGCTGATTACAAAAGAAGATCTGCGGCGGATCCCGGTCATCGGCCAGCCTCTTTCAAAGTTTGCATTCAAATAAAAAAATAAAAATGGCGTCCTGAACGCCATTTTTTTGACCATCTTATTTTTCATCGATGGGATCAATATAAAGGTTTCCGTTAGAGTAGCTGCAAAAAGATATCTGCTGTATTTCATCATAGCCTTTTTTCTTCAGCTGTTCTGCCAGCCACTGGCGCGATTTATGGACAGAAGCAAGATTCGCTTCCTGAAGGTTTCCGTCTATGATCAGAGGATGGTCTATGTCGCTGCCTTTCATATTATCCTTTTGAAACACAGAAAGCTTGCCTGAAGGCTCCAGGATCGCAAATTCGACGTCTGCAATATTCTTAATATCTTTGTCCCGCAGCTGGGTGAGAAGATCGTCGAAATTATATCGCTGCTGCCTCATCGTATTTTCATCGATCTTCCCCTGATTGATGATAATAGAGGGCTTGCCGTCCACAATATCCCTGAATTTTTTGCTTTTGAGTGACAGGATGGCCAGAACGATTTGTATAACCATGAGGAGCATCATCGGAAGTATGTTCTTCACCAGGCTGCCGTCAGGATTTTCAATCGCAACCACTGCCATCTCGGCAATCATGATATATACCACTAAATCCAGCACGCTCAGTTCGCCTATTTCCCTTTTGCCCATCAGCCGAAAGATCAGGAGGATGACCCCATATAAAAAAAGTGTCCTCGCAATGATAATCATATATTCCGCCAAAACTGCCTCCTCCTCTTCATCACATTCCAACATTAGTATGCTTCACGTCCAGGACTGTCATTAAGAAAGCTTTTTCCATTTGGCACTGTTGCTTAGCCTTTCCATTCAGGAGGAAAAAGCCTGCCGTCATTCAAAAAATTCAATTCTAAAAAGCAGCAGCTGTGAATATGCTTGTACTAGGATTTATCGTTTGAAGGGAGAGGAAATCAATGGAAGAATCCAAACATATGGGGAGTGCGGTGCTATACGGGATAGGGAGCATTTTTATCATTGCGATTGCCAGCAGCCTGGTGTTCTCGCTGCTCTTGAAATTCACTTCAATGGATGAGTCATCCATAAAGCTTCCCGCTGAAATCCTGGCTTTCATCTCACTGTTTGCCGGCGGCTTCATTTCCGGGGGAAAAGGAAAGCAGAAAGGATGGCTGCTGGGGGGGCTGACTGGCGCCATATATACACTGGTCATTTTCCTGTTTCAATATCTCGGGCATGACAGCCTGTTTTCAGCGGAACAGACCATTTATCATACGTGTTTCCTGCTGGTCTGTATGATGGGCGGGATCCTGGGGGTCAACATGTCTTCAAAGTCAAGGGCAGCATAGATGCCCAAACTGAAACGCAGCGGTTTTCAAAAGCCATAAAAAAAAGAAGCAGAATAATGTCTGCTTCTTTTTCTATTATGATTTTGCCAATGTTGTTTCGGCTGCTGCCCGTACTTCCCTGATCGCTGCGCGATCATATGTAAGTCTGCTGCCGTCACCGCATTTGATGACGATCTTATCTTCATCGATGGCATCGACAATGCCATGGAGGCCGCCGATCGTCACAATTTTATCTCCCTTTTTCAGATCCGACTGCATCTGCTGCACAGATTTCTGGCGCTTTTGCTGCGGACGGATAAGAAGGAAATAAAATAAGATGAACATCAGTAATAATGGTCCTAATGTACCTAAAATATCCATTCCTTTTTTTCACCCCTTTCATGTATCAGAAATTTTTCGCATCCGGTTTATTGAAACCGTAACGTTCGAAAAATTCTTCTCTAAAATCACCCAGGCGATCTTCGCGGATTGCTTGTCTAACCTGTTCCATTAAGTTTACCAGAAAATATAGGTTATGGTAAGTTGTAAGTCGTATGCCGAATGTTTCGTCAGATTTAATCAGGTGGCGTATATAGGCTCTGCTGTAATTACGGCATGTATAGCAGTCGCAATTTTCATCGATTGGGCCAAAATCACGCGCAAATTTGGCATTTTTAACGACAAGGCGCCCGTTGCTGGTCATCAGTGTCCCGTTGCGGGCAATCCGCGTCGGAAGGACACAGTCAAACATGTCGATGCCCCTGATGCTGCCATCAATCAGGGAATCCGGAGATCCTACCCCCATCAGATAGCGAGGCTTATCAGCAGGAAGAAGCGGCGTCGTAAATTCCAGCGCCCTGTTCATGACATCCTTCGGCTCGCCGACAGAGAGTCCGCCCACTGCATAGCCAGGGAAATCCAGAGACACAAGGTCACGGGCACTCTGCTTCCTTAATTCTTCGTATTCTCCGCCCTGGACAATCCCAAAGAGGCCCTGGTCATTCGGGCGTTCATGGGCATTCAGGCAGCGCTCAGCCCAGCGCGATGTCCGCTCAACTGATTTCTTCATATACTCATATGTAGCCGGATAAGGAGGGCATTCATCAAAAGCCATCATAATGTCAGAGCCAAGTGCGTTCTGGATTTCCATCGCTTTTTCCGGTGAGAGGAACAGTTTATCTCCGTTCAGATGGTTCCGGAAGTGGACTCCTTCTTCTTCAATCTTCCTGAAATGGCTGAGGCTGAATACCTGGAAGCCCCCGCTGTCTGTAAGGATGCTGCCGTTCCAATTCATGAATTTATGGAGGCCGCCTGCTTCCTTGATAATATCATGCCCCGGGCGAAGCCAAAGGTGATAAGTGTTGCTGAGGATGATCCCGGCACCCATGCCTGCCACTTCCTCCGGCGACATTGTCTTAACTGTGGCCAGTGTTCCCACTGGCATAAAGACAGGCGTTTCAAATGATCCGTGCGGGGTGTGCACCCGGCCGAGCCGCGCTCCTGTCTGTTTGCATGTTTTAATCAATTCATACCGTATTGCTGTCAAGTTAGTCGTTCTCCTTCCGTTTCCATGCTAGATGATCAGCATGGCATCTCCAAAGCTGAAAAAACGGTAGCGTTCCTTCACTGCTTCATTATAGGCGTTCAGCACATTTTCCCGTCCTGCCAGTGCACTGATCAGCATGATCAGCGTCGATTTGGGCAGATGGAAATTGGTAACCATCCCGTCAATTGCCTTGAACTCATAGCCAGGGTAGATGAAAATGCTTGTCCATCCGCTTCCAGGCTCGAACCTGCCTTCATTGGCGTCTGCAATCGTTTCAAGTGTGCGTGTTGAAGTGGTGCCTACAGTAATGATCCTGCCTCCATTTTCCCTGACCTCATTCAAAAGCCTTGCAGTCCCTTCCGTGACCTGATAGTACTCGGCATGCATACTATGCTCCTGGATATCCTCGACACTGACCGGCCTGAAGGTCCCAAGCCCTACATGCAGGGTAATAAAGGCGATATGCACACCTTTTTCCCTGATTTCATCCAGCAGTTCTTCAGTAAAATGAAGCCCGGCGGTCGGGGCGGCAGCCGATCCCCTTTCTTTGGCATACACAGTCTGATACCGTTCGCGGTCATCGAGCTGCTCTTTGATATAAGGCGGCAGGGGCATCTCTCCAAGCTGTTCCAGCACTTCATAAAAAATGCCTTCATAGTCGAATTTCAGCAGCCTTCCTCCCTGCTCTTCTGTTCCTGTGCAGACTGCTGACAGAAGGCCGTCCCCGAATTCAATCCTTGTTCCTTCCTTGACTCTTTTTGCCGGTTTAATGAGCGTTTCCCACACATCGCCTTCCTGCTGCTTCAGCAGCAGGACTTCAATTTTGGCGCCGGTCCCTTCCTTGGCGCCGAACAGCCTGGCAGGCAGCACTCTTGTATCATTGAGCACAAGGCAGTCGCCCGGATTCAAATATTCGGGCAGATTTTTAAATGATTCATGCTGCAATGCTCCATCTTCCTTGTCGAGCACCATCAGCCGGCTGCTCGTTCTATCTTCTAGAGGAGTCTGGGCAATCAGCTCCTCAGGCAAATGGAAATCAAACATTTCTACTTTCATGGTGTTTCACCCTATCTGTTTTTTTAAACCGTTTTAATTGTCTCAAAATAGTCAGCTTCATTCCCCGGGCAGCTCAAGGTTAAGGTGATGGTAGACAAGGTGCGTCACTATCCTCCCCCTTGGAGTCCTTTGCAAAAAGCCGATCTGAAGCAGGTACGGTTCATATACATCTTCGATTGTATGGGATTCTTCCCCGATTGTAGCGGCTATCGTCTCAAGCCCGACAGGTCCGCCGCGGAATTTCTCTATGATTCCTCTTAATAATTTATGGTCAATATGATCAAGGCCTAAACGGTCGACCTGCAGAAGCTCGAGAGAATCATGGGCAAGGACTGCATCAATGCTGCCGTCGCCCTTGACCTGTGCAAAGTCCCTTACCCGCCTAAGGAGGCGGTTGGCGATCCGCGGCGTCCCCCGGGATCTCCTTGCAATTTCAGAAGCTGCCTGATCGTCAATGCCTGTTTCAAGGACATCAGCCGTCCTTGAAACAATATTTTTGAGCTGGCTCTCATTATAATACTCAAGGCGGCAGAGGACACCAAATCTGTCTCTGAGCGGCGCTGATACTGAACCCGCCCTTGTCGTAGCACCCACCAGCGTGAATGGCGGGAGGTCGAGCCTCACAGACCGCGCACTCGGGCCTTTGCCGATGACGATATCAAGGCAGAAATCCTCCATCGCCGGATACAGCACCTCTTCTATCGAACGCGGCAGCCGGTGTATCTCATCAATGAAGAGGACATCCCCCGGCTCCAGCGCAGTCAGTATGGCTGCCAGATCCCCAGGCCTTTCAATGGCGGGACCGGCGGTTGTCCTGAGATTGACCCCCATCTCATTGGCTATGATGCTGGCCAGCGTCGTTTTTCCGAGTCCCGGGGGGCCGTAAAGCAGGACATGGTCCAAAGTCTCCCCGCGGATCCGGGCAGCCTGGATGAAGACCTCCAGGTTTTCCTTCACTTTATCCTGTCCGATATATTGCCTAAGTGTCTGCGGCCTCAGGCTCTGCTCAAAGGAGACATCCTGAAGGTCCGCTTCTCCGGAAATGATCCGATCTTCCATAAGCTGTATTCACCCCTTGGCTGCCGGGCGCTGCAAAAGGAGACTTCCGTCCTACTTAAGCAGCAGCTGCAAGCCTTTTTTAATATATTCATCTGTTGTAAGCTTCTCTTTTTCCAATGCCGGTTTGATGCGCTTGACCTCTTTTTCCGAATAGCCAAGAGCCCTGAGTGCCAGGATGGCCTCCTCAAGAAGAGCTGCGCTTCCTGTAGCAGCAGGCCTGGCCGCATCAGGATTGAACAGATTGGGAAAGAAGTCCGGAATCGCATCCTGAAGCTTGCCTTTCAGATCGAGTATCATCTGGCGCGCCGTCTTTTTGCCCACTCCCGGGAATTTGACCAGGAACGCTTCATCTTCATTCTCAATCGCCTGGACGACCTGAGCCGGCTCTCCGGATGCAAGAATCGCAAGGGCTCCTTTTGGCCCGATGCCGGAAACGTTCAGAAGCTTTGTAAACAGCATTTTTTCCTCACGGGTATGGAAGCCGTATAGGGCGAAAATATCTTCCCTTACATAATGATAGGTGAAAATCTGGATTTCCCCTCCCTGCTTATTTGAATAGCTGAATGGGTTGGGTGTGCTGATCTGATAGCCTAATCCATTATTTTCAACCACTATATATTCAGGGCCGATAAATTCGACCGTGCCTTTTATATATTCAAACAAATGTCTCGCTCCCCAAATTTTCTGTACCTCATTCTATCATACTACAAAGATTTGCCGAAGAAAAAAGTTGCAATTTTCAGGGTTATTTCTATATAATGGGAGAGGTTTTAAAAAATGACTGGGGGTCACCGAATTGAAGAAACTATTATCTCTTTTAGCAATTTTCACACTATTATTTGCCGTTGCAGGCTGCTCTTCAAATGAAGATGAGGGTAAAGAGGAAAAAGCTGCTGAAGAAAAGACAGCTGAACTGAATGATGCTGCTAAATCAAAGATCTATAATAGCGTCCGCATTGCAGAGCTGAAGGTAAACGAAGTATTCAACAAAGAAACCGCTGCTGACGAAGAAACGATCGTCATCAACTCAAGCTTTGCAGATGAAAGCTCTGCAGCCGCATTCCTTTCAAAATACTACAGTGAAGATCTGGCAAAAAAAATGTATGCGCACTATGCTACAGACCAGAAATCTGAAGATGGCAAAATGATTGTGAACACTGAGCCATTCTTCAGCCCATCAATCCTTGATACAACTCAGGACGATGTGAAGATCGAGGGCGATGCAGACAAAGCCACTGTGACAACTGCCGAAAATGCAGCTTATACAGTTGAAATGAAAGACGAAAATTATGTAGTAACAGGCTATAAAAAGTAATGAAGCGGGCCCTGGCCAATTGGACCAGGGCTTTTTTATTTCCATTCTGCTTATGCTACTGGCCGCTTCCGTTTTTTGAATAAGACTGGAAGGCCTCCAGCACCTCCACATATCTGTTCTTCGTCATGATTGGGATGCCCTTTTCAAGCTGTTCCCTTTTCTTGCTTTCAAGCTTCCTTATATCAATCTGAAAAAAAGACTGGATGATTCGGCTTTTGTCCGGCCTGCCGTTATAGATGGTCAAGATGCCTTCATCCGTCAATCCAAAATAGCCGTTCGATTTTAATAAAGGTGAAATGTCGTCCACCTGCTGGCGGAAAACCATTTGGCCTTCATCCATTTCAACCAGCTGCCATTCGTCATACTTGGACCAGAAATCTTCCAGGGACCAGACGGTTTCCTGAATTTCTTCTTCGCTCATTTCTCCGTCGAGATACACTCTCTCCAGTATGACTGAGAGCTCGAGCGGGCCGCTTTCAGATGCCCGCACCGGGATTCCTGTTTCCTTACCTGCAATTACAGCAAACCATACAGCTATCAGGAGAAATGAGGCAAGCAGCCGGATTGGATTGGTTCTCATAACAGATCACCCCTGGTTTGGTTTCCAAAACTTTATTTTTATTGTTTCCAGCTTCACATTAAATATGCCAATTTTTTTTAGGGATAATAGGAGCTTCAATTTTAGAAAAACAGCCTCCTCAGCATGGATAACATTAAAAGGAAAGCAACGGTAAATAATATGACAACCAGAATTTTTTCCTGCTTATTCTCTTTTTTCAACTCCTTGTCCTCCCTTTTATCTTTATTTATGTAAAGAAAAAGCAAAGCCGCAGCTCTGCTTTTTCAAGAATCAGCGGCCATCATCATTGAGCCTGTGCCTGAGCGAATGGAACATATCCTTGATGTCCAGGTCAATCTGCTCTCTTGGCCCCCCATCCCGCAGGTCATTGTCTATATTGCGGATGCGGCTGAAGGTGCCTTCATCTGCAACCACTGTACATGATCTTCCCCGCAGATAAGGGGACACAGCCTGCTGTATGTCCTGCTTTGTCTCCTCTTCCCTGCTGTAGTCGGTCAGATCGACAGCAATCAGGACATCGCTTCCGTAAACGACAGAACGGACGTCTTCCACATTGCTGACGGCTGCCGTTTCATCGCCTATCTTTTCCGCAAGCTGCCCTTCGTACGCCGTATAATAAGACCTTCTTGCTTCCCTTGTATTATCATCAAGATGCCCGTGGTAATTGGCATCACTGTGGCTGAAGCGATTATCATGCTGATAAAAATTCTTGTCATACGCTGAAAGCGGACTGGACGGATTTTTATCCCGGTCAATGCCTGCTCCAAGCGACTCTGTGCGGTGACCTGATTCAGAAGCTGTATCTCCGCCGTTTCCTCCCATAGCGCAGCCTGCCAGGCCAAGGCTTAATAATGCTGCAAATGGTACTGCCATAAATTTCTGGTTCAAGCGGCTGACCCCCTTCGCCAATTTTGAGCTGTGCTCCTTAATAGCTTTCCGGCGAAGGTTTGATTTCATCCTGAAAGTTTTGTCCAGCTAATCAGGCAGGTCTTGCGCAAGCTCCATCAGCTCTTTGATAAAAGCCTTCCTTTCGGTAAACTGCCCTGCAGTCATATCGAGCAGCAGCCTTGTTTTATAAGGATCGTTGTACGTCCTTTCTCTGACTAATCTGTTCCATTCCCGGAAAATGTCGGAGGGAAACGCCAGGGCATAAATAAATCCCTTTTTGCTGAGATACGGAGACAAAACATCATACTCCTCCAGCGCATCGGCAGACCAGCCAATAAACGGCAGGATCCGGTTGGCATATTGAAGGTAGTCCATGCATACTGCGCCGATGCTGATCAAATCAAAGTCGATCAGATGGACTTTACCGGTTTCATCCCTTAGAAAATTATGGTAGGCCACATCTCCATGAAGGACTGTTTCATTTTCAGCTTCGAAAAATGCCTTTTCCCGCTCCATGCCTTTCAGGGACCAGTCCGCCCAGCTCATCATCTCTTCAATCATTTCTTTCTGGACGAAAAATTTAACCACTGGCTGATTATTCAAAAAGAGCGCTGCCCTTTCACGCCATTTTTCAATCTGCCTGAAACGCGGCAGGACACGCTCATAGCGTCCGGCCACCTTCGCTGCTGTTTGATGGTACCGGCTCAACAGTTCAAGTCCGGCGATGCGGTCAGCTTCATGATGATAAGAAAAAGAGTCACCCGGGACAATGTATTTCATGACTCCATAGTAGTACTTCCCATCATAAAGCGGCTGGACGGAAGACACTGTTTCAAAGCTGCAGGCAGAATCAAAACCTTCTTTTTTGAGGGAAGAGGTGAAGGCCTCCTGGATTTTAAGCTGCTGATAAGAGGAATACCCTTTCACCACATACATGTCCTGCCCTGTATCAATCAGCATGACATTGTTTCTGACCGGTGAGAGTTCTTTAACGGGAAAAGGGAGGATTTGGCGCAAATAGGAGAGGAGACGATTGCAATAAGAATCGTCTCCCCAGCTTTTAACCATTAAATTCATAGCTTTCATCGTCAAAGCGCGGCATTCCGAATGCCTGGCCGCCCATCGGGCCATATCCCTGCGGCTGGCCCATGTATGGCGATTGGCCGAAGCCCATCTGCTGTCCATACTGAGGCTGGTATGGGGCTCCATAGCCCATTTGCGGCATGCCCATCCCCATATGATGCATTCCTGGCTGCATACCATGGTGCATGCCCGGCATCATCTGCGGCTGGCCTGAGCCGCATCCGCAGTCATCAGACATCCCCTGGACGCCCTGCTGAGGCATGAGCGGCATCTGGGCTTCAGAAGGCATGAGCGGCATTTGGCTTTGCGAAGGCATTAATGGCATCTGGGCCATAGAAGGAGACTCATATCCCTCCATCGCTCCCTGTACCATAGGCTGCTGAGGATATCCGAATGGCATCCCCGGTTCACAGGCACCGTAGCCAGGGCCAGGCATTACCGGTGAAACCGGGTGAAGGCAGGCTGGGTATGGAGGATATGGATACTGCTGCTGCATGGCAGGCATGGTCTGGGTCGGCTGGAGCGGAAGCTGCTGCTGGGACATAGGCGATAATGGAAGCTGCTGCTGATGATCTGACATTCCCATTACACCTGAATGCTGGGCATACATCGGATTTGTGTTTGCCATAGGCATAAAAGATGAAGATTCTTCATAATGGTGCTGCATCTGGCCGGCACCTTCCATTCCAGGCATCATGCCGTATGGCATCTGCTGCTGGTATGGCATGGAAGCCCCCTGAACCTGAGGATAATGGCCAGGCTGCTGATAACCATGCCCCGGGTTCACCGGAGATCCTTGATAATAGTTTGGCTGATAAGGGTACATAGGCTGTTTATAACCTCCTTGCAGCGGCAACTGCGCTGTTTCTGGACTTTCCATCTCAGGGCTTTCTTCACCAGCCGGTTTAATGCCGGGAAGGATATTCATTGGCTTCGGCGGCAGCTGCGGCTGCTGCTTTGGCATGGTGATCGGCATCTGGGCTGCCGGCTCTTCCATCGGCTTCGGCTTGTATTCCTGTTTCGGCATGGCCTTTGGTTTTGGCTGCGGTTTAGGGGCAGGCATGTTCATCATATAGTAATTGTTGATATCAATATCCGGAATGATCGGCTGCGGCATTTTTGGAACAAAAGGTGCTTTCGGCTGTTCCATCTTTGGAGCCGTCACCTGCGGCTTTGGTGCTTCTTTCTTTGGCTGCGGCGCTTCCACAGCCTGCATTGGCTTTTCTTTTGCAAAAGGATGCTCTGTTTTTGGCATTTCCTTCTTCGCGCCCATATTGATTTTTGCTTCAGGAGACATTCCCATCGGGGCTTCTTTCTTTATACTTCCCCCTGCTGTAGGAACTTTTATCTTCATCCCGGGCATAATCATATCAGGGTTGCTGAGCTGCGAATTCATCATCTTCAGCTCTTCAAAGTTCACGCCGTACTTCTTGGCGATCTTCCAAAGAGTATCCCCTTTCTGTACGATATGGATCTTCACTCTGATATCCCTCCTATGCATAAGTCCATACATTGTATGACGGAATGGGCAAATTGCTAATCATTATCAAAAAAACTTATGCGGTTCCAATAAACTTTGCGCCTCGAGCCTTGCAGCGGTGCCATAATCAATTGAGAAACAAAATAAAACAGTCCCTTCGTCTTCAATGATATGAATGGCAGGCTTGCCATATAACAAGGAAGAAGAGGGACTGCTGAAAAGCTCAGATATTTATTTATTTTACTTTTTGGTTTGTTAAACATTGTTTTACACGAATGAGCCCAAAATCAACAAGGTATACTAATACAGCCTATTTTAAAAAAAAGGTCAGGACCGTGCAAGCATCCTCTCAAGGGCAAGCCTTGCATTGGAAGCATGGGGCTCCGAAACTGTGATCCTGTTCACGGCATTTCCTTCCGCCGCCATCTCAAGCGACCAGACCAAATGCGGAAGGTCGATTCTGTTCATGGTCAGGCAGGGGCACATATTCGGGTTGAGGGAGATGATCTTTTTGTCCGGATGGGATTGGATGATCCTGTTCACAAGATTCATTTCGGTCCCGATCGCCCACTGGGTCCCCGGAGCAGACTTTTCGATTGCCTGGATGATGTAATTGGTTGATCCGGCAAAGTCAGATCGTTCGACTACCTCTCTCCGGCATTCAGGATGCACGATGATCTTCATGCCAGGATAGTCTGCCCTGACCTGCTCGATGTTTGCCAACGTAAAGTTTTCGTGGACAGAACAGTGCCCTTTCCAAAGGATAACCTTTACTTCCTCCAGATTGCCTTCGTATTCAAGAATTTCAGAGATGGGATTCCAGACGGCCATTCTGTCAAGCGGGACAGCTAGATTGAAGGCTGTATTCCTCCCAAGATGCTGATCAGGCAGAAAAAGCAGCCTTTCTTTTTGTGTAAACGCCCACTCCACCATTTCTTCTGCATTCGACGAGGTAACGGTGGCCCCTCCATGTGCACCTACAAATGCTTTGATCACGGCTGTTGAATTTACATAAGTCAGGGGCAGCATTGTATCGCCGAACATGGCAGACAGCCGGCTCCACGCTTTCTCAGTCTGGCGGATATCGGCCATATCAGCCATGGAACAGCCAGCCCTCATATCAGGCAGATAGACCTTCTGACTTTCTGTAGTCAGGATATCCGCTGTCTCAGCCATAAAATGGACCCCGCAGAAGACAATATGCTCTGCGTCTTTATTCTCAGCAGACAGCTGGGCAAGCTTCAGCGAATCTCCGGTAGCGTCGGCAAATTGGATGACTTCATCTTTCTGATAATGATGTCCGGGGATGAAGAGCTTCTTTCCAAGCCTGCTTTTTACAGCCCGGACCCTTTCCTCAAGCTCTTCCGCTGACATTGTTTTATATTTTTCCGGCAGCATCTTTGCCCCTTGCTCTGCTATCTCAAAAATATTCATCCTTTTACCTCCTGAAGCATTTTGACTTTTACACTGATATCCAGCGATTTGACAGAATGCGTGAGAAAACCTAGCGAAACATAATCAACATTTGTTTCCCCATAAAGGGCAAGTGTCTCCATCGTAATCCCGCCTGATGCCTCTGTTGTGATAGCTTCCGGGACGAGCGGCAGCCATTCGAGGATTTCTTTGGGAGACCGGTTATCAAACATGATGACATCCGCCTTCGCTTCGACCGCCTCAAGCACCTGTTCTTTAGTCTCTGTTTCAACCTCTATTTTCACCATATGCCCAAGTCTCGACCTGACCGCCTCGACTGCGTTTGTAATGCCCCCTGCGAAGGAAATATGGTTATCCTTGATCATGACAGCATCATACAAACCATACCGGTGGTTAAAGCCTCCGCCTGTACGGACTGCATATTTCTCCAGCATCCTCAGGCCCGGGGTCGTTTTTCTTGTATCCGTGACCCTCGTGCGGCTTCCGGCCATTAACTGTACGGCTTCATTTGTCCTTGTCGCAATCCCGCTCATCCGCTGCAGCAGATTCAGGATGACACGCTCCCCTTTCAAGAGGCTGTGAACCGGACCGCTCACCCTTGCAAGAGTCTGGCCGGCTCTTATCTGCCCGCCGTCCCTGGCGATTAAATCAATATCAATGCTGCTGTCCAGTAAAGGGAAGCCTGTCAAAAGGATATCAGCTCCGCAGAAAATGCCATCTTCCTTTGCCAAAAATACAATCTCCCCCAGTTCTTCTTCCCCGAATATCAATTCACTGCTAACATCCCGGTCCCCGATGTCTTCAAGAAAAAATTGTTCAAGTAGCAGCCGCAGCTTTAATCTGTTCATTTTCCCCATCCTCTTCTTTTTGATCTTTCTGCTGGATTATTTGTACTCTCAGCCATTTCTGGTCATCCTCAAATGGAAAGTCGCTGCGGAAATGCCCTCCGCGGCTTTCGGTCCTTTTTAAGGCCGCTTCTGTGATGAGCCATGAGGCAATCAGCATGAAGATAACCTTCATATCCTCCCGGCGATATCCTTCAAGCGAAGCGCTGACCCACTTTTCCGCTCCAAATCCCTGCAGCCATTCCCTTTGTGCAAGAAGGCCGGAGGCGGTCCGGACAATCCCGGCATTCATCATCATGTGCTCTTTTATTTCCTCGATATCGGGCAGGTATGGCAAAGGGCGGGATTCGTCTGTCTCTATGCTCCTGGATCCCGCCTCATTGCGCTGCACCCGGCATGATAAGATATATCGGGCAAGCTGCCTTCCAAAATAAAGTCCTTCGAGCAAAGAATTGCTCGCCAGCCGGTTCGCCCCATGGACACCTGTACAGGCAGCCTCTCCTATGGCATAAAGGCCGCTGACTGATGTCCTGCCTTCCAGATCGGTCCTGATTCCGCCCATCAGGAAGTGGCTGCCGGGAATGACCGGCAAAAGCCCCCGCTTCAGGGATATCCCGTTTTCCCTGCACATCTCCGTTATTGTCGGGAACCGGGAAGCGAAATTCCCGATAGAGGTAATATCAAGAAAAATGTCAGTTCCGCTATTTATATACTCGAAAATGGTTTGCGACACAATATGGCGCGGAGCCAGATCCTTCATAGGGTGGACGTTCTCCATGATCGCGCGTCCATCAGCTGTGACAAGCCTTGCCCCTTCTCCCCTCACAGCTTCAGAGATCAGGCCTGCGCCTTTTCCGCCGATTGACAATAATGTTGGATGAAATTGAATAAACTCCATATCTGCAACCTCTGCCCCGGCCCTGTATGCCAAGGCGATTCCGTCCCCCGTGACAGCTGCGGCGTTGGAGGTATAACTGTACAGCTGGCCGCAGCCCCCTGTTGCCAGCACAATGTGATTTGCGTAAAAATCAGCCTGTTTCCCATCCTGCCCTATGCCTCTCACCCCATAGCAGCCGGAATCATTTGTCAGAAGATCATAGACAAAAAAGTCTTCAATGATCAAAGTTTTTTCAGTAGTTTGTGCCAGTAAAAACGCTATCAGCTTTTTTCCTGTTGCATCGCCGCCTCCATGGACAATCCTTTTTTCCCGGTGTGCCCCTTCCATTCCCAGGAGAAGCTCCCCGGCTGTACTTCTGTCGAATGAACAACCGGATGCAAGCAGTTCATTGATCAATCCGGGAGCGGCTTCTGTCATACGCCTTGCTGCCTTCTCGTCATTATGCCAGCGGCCTGCTTCCAATGTGTCTTTCAAGTGAAGAGAAGGGCTGTCCTTGCTGCCAAGAGCTGCCGCTATGCCGCCCTGGGCCATATAAGAATTGCTATCTGTCGCTTTAGATTTTGTGAAAATAATCACATTCATATCACGGCTTAGCTCCTTTGCCATTTGCAAAGCCGCCACACCGCTTCCAATGATAATCACATCGGTGCGATTTGCCATTTTTTCTTCCTCCTGTTTTACAGGTGTCTTGACACCTATATTTACATAGATTTAAACTTATGACAAGTGATTTTTAATATTCATAGATTGGAAGCTGGTTTACGATGAAATATTTTGATTATGCTGCGACGTCTCCATTAGATCAGGATGCGGCAAATGTATTTGTGAAAGCGGCCGGGGAATATTTCGGCAATACAGGCAGCCTGCACGACACCGGCAGCCGGGCAGCTTCCCTTCTCGAAAGCTGCCGTTCCCAGCTGTCACTCGTGCTCGGTGCCGATAAAGAAGGGATTTTTTTTACAAGCGGGGGAAGCGAGGGGAATTTCCTTGCCATCCATGCACTGCTTTCTGCTGCAGAAAAGAAAGGAAAGCACATCATAGCAGGCAAGGCAGAGCATTCTTCTGTCCACAGTACACTCAGGCGGCTTCAGGATGAAGGCTGTGATATAACTCTCCTGCCTTTTGATGAAAAAGGAAGAATCAGAATTTCCGACTTTGAAGCTGCCATAAGGGAAGATACAGTGCTGGCTGTCATCCAGCACAGCAATTCCGAAATCGGGACCATCCAGCCAATGATGGAAATAAGCGCTCTTTGCCGGAATAATGGAATTCTGCTGCACAGCGATATGGTCCATTCTTTTGGGAAAATAGAGCTGGCCGGCATTCTTGGACATGTCGACAGCCTTTCAATTTCTGCCCACAAATTTTGCGGACCTAAAGGGGTTGGAGCTGTATACATCAGACCCGATCTTTCCTGGAAGCCTTATTATCCAGGCAGTGCGCATGAGAATGGTTTCAGGCCAGGCACTGTAAATGTCCCAGGGATAGCGGCTATGACAGAAGCCGCAGGCAAGGCATACCGCTCCTTGGCTGACTTTTCGGCGCTTGCTGAAAGGCAGAGGAAAGAATTTCTTGCCGTGCTGAAAGAGGCGGACCTCCCTATTACGGTATATGGTTCCGGCTTTCCCGGGGAGCAGCTTGCCTCTACGGTCGGTCTTGGGATCAGCGGGATTGAAGGACAATGGGTGATGCTCGAATGCAATCGGAGAGGATTTGCGATATCAACAGGAAGCGCCTGCCAGACAGGCATGCAGATTCCTTCCAAGACCATGAAGGCGATGGGGATAGAAGATGCTGCAGCAAAGGAATTTATCCGTATTTCCTTTGGGCGGGATTCTTCCTTTGAGGAAATCAGAGAACTTGGCAGCACAATTGCCGGCATCATCAGGAATTACAGCCGGCATAAGCGTGCCGCTGATTGATCGCTTTCAGGAAAATGCTGTGTTAAAATGGTTCATTATAAAAGGTGTTAGGAGAGTTTTGTATGAACGGACAGAAAAAAGTTCTGGGGGATGAACGGCGCTCTATGCTGCTGGATCTCCTGAAATCCCGCCAGGAGCCAGTCACAGGGAGCGAGCTTGCCAGAAAAGCGAATGTCAGCAGGCAGGTCATCGTCGGCGATATCACGCTTCTTAAGGCAAAGAATGAGCCGATCATTGCCACCAGCCAGGGATACCTCTATCTTCAGCAGGTCCCTCCCGCCCAGCTGTTCGAACGGACGGTCGCATGCTCCCACTCTCCAGACAAGACAGAAGAGGAGCTGAATCTGCTTGTAGACCACGGGGCAACTGTTAAGGATGTGAAGATTGAGCATCCTGTATATGGGGACCTCACAGCATCCATCATGGTGTCCAACCGGCGGGAAGTCAAACAGTTTTTGGAAAAAATCAGGAAAACGAATGCTTCCTTCCTCTCAGAGCTTACCGGAGGCTTTCACCTCCATACCATCACCGCTCCTTCTGAGGCAATTCTGGATGCTGCAGAACAGGCCCTTTCGGAAGCTGCTTTCCTCGTTGACCTTCCATAGAGCGGATATTCATCTTAAACAGGCAAAAGGCCGGGCTACAGAAAGCCCGGCCTTTCTTTTATGTTGTTAAAGCGCATTGGATGCCTTATCCTTCGTTTTCCTGCCAATCTGGTAATACGGATAGCTTCCCAGTATTTTCACTCCGCATCCCAGCGCTTCCAGCTCTGCTACCGCTCCAGGTATCAGGATATCATCGGCTTCCATATCAATATCAATGATGAAAAAATAATTGCCAAGCCCCGTTTTCATCGGCCTTGATTCAATCTTGGTCAAATTCAGCTTTCTCCAGGCAAATGCAGATAAAACCTGATGAAGCGCACCTGCCCGGTCTGAAGGCAAGGTGGCCATAACGGTCGTTTTAAAGCCCAGCGCCTTTGTTCTTTCAAGCTTGACAGGCTTTTTCGAAATAACAGCAAAGCGGGTGTGGTTATATTGAAAATCATGAATATCCCTTTTCACAATAACCAATCCATATTCCTCTGCCGCGAGTTCATTGGCAATGGCGGCTGCCTTCATTTCCGGATTCTCTTTCACAAATTGCGCGGCAGCAGCCGTCGAGGTCATATTTTCTGACGGGATGCCCCTCAAATCCTGGTGCAGGAATTTATGGCATTGGGCGATTGCATGAGAATGGCTGTAAATGATTTCAGTATCCTGCCACTCTTCTGCATGCTCCGGATGCACCATCAGATGCTGGCTGATTGGAGCCGTTATCTCTCCGCAGATCGGCAAATCCACTTCGTGAACCAGATAATCCAGCGTAATATTGACAGATCCTTCAAGCGCATTCTCAATCGGAACAACCGCAAAATCAATTTCACCATTCAAGACCGCGTCCATGCAGCCTGGAATGGTGCGGTAAGGGATAGATTCCATACCCGGAAACATCTCCCTTACTGCCAAGTCAGTGAATGTAGCCTTTGGCCCAAGATAGCCTGCTTTCATAGTCAATACTCCTCCCAAACAGATCCACAGTCCTTTTTATATACTTTAACACTTTACACTATGTATGTCCTTATTTTTTCAGGCCTGGAATGGATAAATCTGAACAATCGTGCTGACATTGCACCCCTAATTTTAAGGCTTTGTTAAACATTATTGTTGATTTTGGGCTCATTTTAGCCAGATATTCAGCTGTGCTGAAATGCGTGTGAAACAGAGTTTCACACACATGAGCCCAAAATCAACAAGGTATACTAACACAGCCAATTTTAAAAAAAGGCGCCGGGAATATGGCTATGCACCTGATCCCAGCACCTCTACTTTTTCAACAAATTCCAATTTTCTCAGCCTGGCCAAAAGCTCATCGATCTCAATTCCCATCCCGCTCGTATTGAGAGACATGGTGACATTCGCCCTGCTCTGCAGAGGGATGGTCTGATGAATCGTTAAAACATTGCAGCCTGAGGATGCAACAATCCCAAGGAGCTGTGATAATGTCCCTGATCTGTCCTCCAAATGGAAAAACAGAGTGATGAGACGCTCTTTGATCACAGTATGGAAAGGAAAGACCGTATCCCGGTACTTATAAAAGGCACTTCTGCTTAAGTCGACCTTCTGGACAGCATCCCACACCGATTCTGCTTTCCCTCTATCAATCATTTCCTTCGCTTCAAGCGTTTTTTTCATGGCTTCCGGAAGGACATCTTCACGGACCAAATAAAATTTCCTATCTGACTTATCCTGTCTCATTCCTTTCACCCCTTCGCGTAAAGCAGTGTCTATGTATGTATAATTTTCCCTTGAAAAAGCCATGAAGCCTGCGCCGGCCCATCAGGGTTCTCCGGCGCAGCGGCTTTATATACTACTCAACAAATTCGAATTCAAACTCAAGCAGCTTGATCGTGTCGCCATCCTTGGCTCCGCGTTCTCTCAGTGCCTCGTCCACGCCCATGCCCCTCAGCTGGCGCGCGAAACGGCGGACAGATTCTTCCCGCGAGAAATCGGTCATCTTGAACACTTTGATGACTGCATCGCCGGAAAGGACAAAGCTGCCGTCCGGATCCCTAGTAATCACAAACTCAGTCTGAGGTTTTTCATGCTTATAGACAACCCGGTTAATTCCGTTATCTTCTTCTTCATCTTCCATGAGAGGGAATTCAGGCGTTTCCTCGATCTTGTCTGCCACAGCAAACAGCAGATCCCTGAGGCCCTGCCTTGTAAAAGCAGAGATCGGGAAGATCGGATGATCATCAGTCAGCCTGCTTTTGAATTCCTTGAGATTTTCTTCAGCTTCCGGCATGTCCATTTTATTGGCTACAATGATCTGCGGACGCTCTGTCAGGCGCAGATTATACTCTTTCAGCTCTTTATTGATCGTGAGATAATCCTCATACGGATCACGGCCTTCCACTGCTGCCATATCAATAACATGGACAATGACACGGGTCCTTTCAATATGACGGAGGAATTGATGCCCCAGTCCAACACCTGAGTGCGCCCCTTCGATCAGCCCGGGCAGGTCTGCCATTACAAAGCTTCTTCCATCTTCTGTTTCAACCATCCCTAAATTAGGGGCGATCGTTGTAAAATGGTATTCAGCAATCTTCGGCCTTGCTGAAGAAACAACCGAAAGCAGGGTGGATTTCCCGACACTTGGGAAGCCGACAAGCCCTACATCAGCAAGAAGCTTCAGTTCAAGGACTACTTCACGCTCCTGGCCAGGCTCGCCATGCTCTGACAGCTCCGGCGCAGGATTGGCAGGAGTAGCAAATCTGGTGTTGCCCCGCCCTCCGCGTCCGCCTTTTGCGATGATGGCCCTTTGCCCATGCTCAGTCAGGTCTGCAATTACATCATTTGTATCTGCATCAGTCACAATCGTTCCAGGCGGAACCTTGATGATCATATCCTTTGAATTTCTGCCATGCTGATTTTTGGACATTCCATGTTCCCCGCGGGATGCTTTGAAATGGCGGTTATAGCGGAAGTCCATGAGTGTCCGAAGACCTTCTTCCACCTCAAATACTACATCTGCACCCTTGCCTCCGTCTCCGCCGGCAGGGCCGCCCTTAGGCACGTACTTTTCACGGCGGAAAGCAACCATCCCGTTGCCTCCGTCGCCGCCTTTCACATATATCTTCGTTTGATCGACAAACATATTAAAAACTCCTCCTGTCTGCTTTATGTACACAAAATTGCGAAGCTACAGCAGTAAAAATCTGCTTTGCCCTAAGCAACGCGCAGCGGCATCTTTCCGCAGCATATCCCTTCAGGGCACCCAGCTACTCTAATCCCCTGCTGAATGGCATAAACACTTCCAGTGCCAGCTCCTGCTCTGACAGCTCCTCCATCTTCATCCTGATGGCCTGGTGCTGCTCTCCCAGATAAGATCTGATCGATTCTCTCTCTGTTATTATTCCGCTAAAATCAAAAAACAAACGGATTCCATCCTCCTGAGGCTCTATCAATACCGATAAATGGTTATCATGAAAGGGTTTGACCGAATCGTCCAGCCTTGCAAAAAAGGACCTTGTCCAGCTCTCCAGGAACTGGTCATCCAGTTTTCTGCACTTGACATCATCCAGCACCTCATAATCAATCTGGAACGAATGGTTTTCCCAATTGTAGGTAAACAGCAGGGAGGCAAATTGGGGAATATTCAAGTTGGAAAGCTTTGCTTCATTCTGGGCTTCTACAACGATTTCATCGATGATTTCCTTGGCTCTGTCATATTTGCTTAGGGAAAGATTTCCTTTAATTAATTGTATTTTATTCATCCAGTCATGGCGTGCATGCCGCAAAACCTCAACTGTGCTCCAATCTTTTTCCATAAATGCACTCCTACACAATTATTAGTGTCATAAGATTGCCTGCTGATAGTATATCAAAAAAGAAGATGGGAGTAAGCAATTTCCTTTAAAAATGGCTTTGTTAAACATTGTTGCTGATTTTGGGCTCATTTTAGCAAGCTGTGCTGAAATGCGTGTGAAACAGTGTTTAACACGAATGAGCCCATAATCAACAAGGTACACTAACACAGCCTTAAAATTAAAATATCCCGGCAGCCGGGCACAAGCCGGCGAACCGTGGAAAAGCCACGGCAGCCCGATGGGGATCCATGCCCTTTCCGCGGTCCACGCTTGATCAGCAGCCCTATAGCTGGAATCGCATCTAAAGGAAAAAAGAAAACTCTAACCTGTCGGTTAGAGTTTTCTGTGGTAAGCTTAAGCTTCTTGAGCAGCTGGATAAACGCTCACTTGCTTGCGGTCACGGCCTACACGCTCGAACTTGACAACTCCGTCCACTTTCGCGAAAAGAGTATCGTCGCCTCCGCGTCCAACGTTCACTCCAGGGTAGATCTTTGTACCGCGCTGACGGTAAAGGATAGAACCGCCGGATACGAATTGACCGTCTGCACGCTTAGCGCCAAGGCGCTTAGAGATTGAGTCACGGCCGTTCTTTGTAGAACCTACTCCTTTTTTAGAAGCGAAAAACTGAAGATCTAATCTTAGCATTTGTTTCACCTCCTATTTTTTGAAGGTTATTTTTATGTGCTTGCCATACTCGCGCTCAATCGTCTCCAATGAAACAATCATGCCTTCCAGCAGAAGCTGGACTTTCTCTTGCGTCTCTTCAGGAAGATCCTGCGGAATGTCGCATCGGAGAAAGCCGCTGTCTCCCTGTTCGATGTCGGGCTCGACTCCTGTCAGCGCCATGATGCTGTTGATGGCACCGATGGACACTGCAGAAGCGCCTGCACATACGATATCTTTGCCATGGTTGGCAAAAAGGGCATGCCCGCTCAATGAAAAAGACCTGATGCGGCCGGCTTCAGTACGAATAATCGTCGTATGGATCATACAGCCAAACCTTATGCGTTGATCTTTTCGATCACAACTTTAGTGAACGGCTGACGATGACCTTGCTTTTTACGATAGTTTTTCTTCGCTTTGTATTTGAAGACAATGATCTTCTTTGCACGGCCTTGTTTTTCAACTTTAGCCGTTACAGTAGCGCCTTCAACTACAGGGCTTCCTACCTTTACATTGTCGCCGCCTACGAATAAAACTTTGTCAAAAGTAACTGTTTCGCCTTCTACAGTGTCCAGCTTTTCGATGAAGATAGCTTGGCCTTCTTCAACTTTGATCTGCTTTCCACCAGTTTCGATAATAGCGTACATGAACTGCACCTCCTTATAGACTAAGACTCGCCAATTGCAGGCGTTTTGCAAAAAGCAAAAACTTGAATACCTGCTCTGAGCGGTTGTAGCTTGGTGCGCTACAAACATAACATAAGAATACTATCATATATTCAGAGAGTGTGTCAATACGTTATCCCGGTTTTAAATCAGGAAGCTTTATTGCTTTTTATGCTTTGCTTCAATTTCCTTCATGCTTCCCAGCTGGCGGATTTCATAAAAAGGAGTCCTTGAGTCTTCTGCAGCGAAAAAGAGCCTGATGCCGCATGTTTCTTCCAGCCTTTTCCGGTGGATCTCCTGCTCGCCCGAAAAAACATCCAAAACGTCTGCAGAAAGCCTGATCAGGGCAGCTTCATAATCGCTTCCCCGCTGTTCCCAAAGCTCCCGCTCAAGCCGGAAGGCCGCTGTTTCTGCACTGACCATACGCCCAGTCCCTTCACAGGCCGCACACTTGACCGTAAGTGATTCAGAAAGGGCAGCCCGCGTCTTTTTCCTTGTAATCTGCAAAATGCCAAGCGGAGTGAACCCGACGATCCTCGTCCTCCGCTCATCTTTGCGGAGCTCTTTTTCCATCACCCTTGAAATATGCTGCCGGTCTCTTTCCTCTTTCATATCAATGAAATCAATCAGGATCATGCCGCCGATATCCCTGAGCCTAATCTGCCTTGCAGCCTCTGCCGCCGCCCATTCATTGGTCCTGAGAACCGTGTCGCGCAGATTTTCCCGGCCGGAGTATTTTCCTGTATTCACATCGATGACAGTCAGTGCCTCTGCTTCGTCAAAGATAAGGTAGGCCCCATTATCAAGCCAGACGATTTTTTTTAGCGCCTTATCGATTTCCTGATCAAGATTATAGGCAGAGAAGATGCTTTCCTTGCTGTTATAGTAACGGACTTCAGACTCTGCCGCTGCTTTTTCCAGTTTCTGCTTTACAGCAAGGTCGTCAACCACAACCTCGCCGGCTCCAAGCCTGGCCACCTCAGCTGCCGCTTCCTCCAGGAAGGTTTCTTTTTCAGCAAGCTTTGCAGGCTTCTTTACAGAAGCAGCCTTTTTAGCAAGCTCAAGGTGCTCTGCACGAAGCTCCTCCAGTTCTTTTTGGAAGTCTTCTTCAGATGCTCCTTCAGCAGAAGTACGGAGGATGAGCCCTTCTTCTTCTTCCTTCAGTTTCATCCCGAGCGTTCTCAGCTCTTCCCTTGCAGAGTCATCCTCTATTTTCCTTGAAACAGCCACATACCGGCCAAAAGGCATATAAATAAGCTTTTCGCCCTGAAATTCAATGATATTGGTAAGCCGGGGACCTTTCGTGCCTGCTGCATCTTTTTCAACCTGTACAAGCAGTTTTTCACCTTCACGGACAAAAGAGGAGATTGATTTTTTGTCTTTCTTCTCTTTGTCTTCGGCTGAACGCACATATGACGCGAGCCTGTCGCGGTGAAGAAACCCGCTCTTTTCTTCCCCAATCTCAACGAAGGCAGCATTCATCCCAGGCAGCACCTTTGCGACCGTCCCGAGATAAATGCTGCCTACTGCGGATAGATTTTTCGGCTGGTCGATGATCACCTTTTCCGGCTTGCCCGATTCATTAAGAACTGCATAGCGTTTTTCTCTTGTTGCATAATTGATGACTAATTTTTTCAACTTTATTCCCCGCTTTGATATATCTAAAAATCTTTGTCTATTATTATCAAGCTTTAATAGGCATAAAGCAAATCAGCCATCCGGGCAGTGGTGAGCTTTTCGGAAAAATAAGCATGAAGGAGCTCATTCTCATCAAGCGCTGCATGCTCCTTTCCATCCTTTTCCACAATAATCGGATGCTTGGTGCCGCGCTGGAAACGTTCAAGCACTTCGACAACCATCTCATCCTCCTTGACGATCAATGGCTTCAGTACTTTGAATTCATTCCGGTTTCCATAATACCGCTCCAGCAGGAATCGCATAAAAATAAACCGCCGCTGCTTCCATTCAAAATGCAGGGAAAAAAGCAGGAAGCCGAGCACAATCCAGACATTCGGATTAAGTGGTGCTGACAGCAGCATAACCGCAGCAAAAATAAGGGCCGCCCCAAGTGAAATCCTTAAGGCCTGTTTGTGGGCATCTGGGAACGCCTTCTTTTGGGAAAGATATAAAAACAGCAGCTTCCCCCCATCAAGCGGCCAGATAGGCAGGAGATTGAAGATCAGGATCATGATATTATATTGAAAAAAAAGCTCAAACAGTGCCCCGTCCAGCACTGACAGCCTATAAAGAATATAGGAAAGGGCGATCAGCCAGACATGCTGAAGAGGCCCTGCCAAAATAACGGCCGCTTCTTCCTTCAGCGGCCTGTTTCCATGCTCATCCATTTCGGCTACTCCGCCAAATGGAAGCAATGATATTCTTTTTATTCGCCATGAAAAGCGGGCTGCCGCCCAGGCATGACCCATTTCGTGCACAAAGACAATCAGGAGGAGCATCATCACCTCCTGAAAACGGGCCGTTGCCACTGCCAGCCCGATGACAGCCCACAGCAGGGGATGAATGTGGACATACCGGAATAGACTGAGCATTTTAGTCAAATTGCATCACCTGGATCGGATCGATAAAGTCATCGCCTTGCTTTAGCGCAAAATAAAATGATCCTTTGCCGCTCTCCGGCACTTCGGCGGCTGTTCCCACTGCGACACCTTTGCCGATATAATCATAAAGATTGACCTTGATTTCGCTCAAATTCCCATACCATGTCTCAGTTTTATCAGCATGCTGGACAATGACGGTTTTTCCGAATCCTTCTTTATTGCTGGCAAACTTAACAAGCCCCTCTTCTACTGACTCCACATTTGCATCCATTGCAATCTCAATCGTCACCCTCTGGCCTGTCTCATCGAACTCCTCAAGGATTTTGCCGGAGGCTGGGAGCGCATATTCCTGGGCGGGAGTTGACTCGTCCCTCTCCTTTTTTGAATCCGTAAAAGGCACCAGCGCCAAAGGCTCCCCGAACTGCTCTTCATACCATTCCGACACAGCCGCAAACTGAAAATCAGTCTCCATCGTTTTGGCCACAAAGTTTTTGGCCGGCTCGAAGGCAGCCGACGGATTCTTGAAAAGGATGGCTGTGACTAGAACGAGGCATGCTGATGCCAGCAGCTTAAAGAAAAATACTTCTTTTTTAAAAAGGGGATGCTCTCCTTCAGGAGAGGAAGCTTCATAAGCAGGCATCTTTCCAAACCCGTGCTTTTCTTCCTCTTCTGCCCAGGGAAGCCTGTGCTGCAACTGTTTATTGATCCGTTCCTGGTCTTTTTTCCGCTTTTCGATTCTTTTGCGTATTTCATCTGCTCTTGAACGCATGATCTCCCCACCTGTCCCTAAACTGATTTGTACAAGTCTATGAGGGGGTTGGGGGGAGTATGACATTTTGGGGGAGAAAGAGGTTGGGGACTGGGGAATATTTATGATTGAAGACTGTGTAAAAAATCGCAAACAAAAAAGCCGGATTACCGACTTTTTTGACTGTAGACAAATTTTTAAAAATAGACTTTTGGTTGCATTTAGTATGAGGCTGTTGATTTGCGTTCCAGGCACTTCGCTTTCCGCGGGGCGAAGTTGAGCCTCCTCGCGCTGCGCGCTGCGGGGTCTCAACTTTTCCGCTGCAATCCCGCAGGAGTCTTCGTGCCTTGCACTCCAATCAACAGGGTTTTTAAACTTTTTTGGCACCAAATTGCAAAGTTAAAAGATTTCATGCAAATAGACTATTTGAAATTAAAATTCTTAATAATTTTTATATTCAAAGCTAGCTTTCTCGCTCCTATTTCACACCAAAGAATCTTTTCAGTTTGGTGAGCATGCCTGTGTTTTCTTGTTCGAGCTGCTGGAGCGGAACGGCTTCGCCGAGGATGCGGCGGGCGATGTTGCGGTAGGCGACGGATGCTTTGCTGTTCGGGTTGAGTGCGATCGGTTCGCCGTGGTTTGATGCTTTGATGACTTCGTCGTCATCTGCCACGATCCCGATCAGGTCGATGGATAGATGGGCCGTGATTTCATCGACATCCAGCATATCGCCATTTTTCATCATATGGCTGCGGATCCTGTTGATGACAAGTTTGGGCGCTTCGACATTCTCTTCCTTTTCGAGCAGGCCGATGATCCTGTCGGCATCACGTACAGCTGAAACCTCGGGAGTCGTGACGACAATCGCCTTGTCTGCCCCGGCAACAGCATTCTTGTAGCCTTGTTCGATCCCTGCCGGACAATCGATAATGATATAATCATAGTCCTGCTTCAGCTCTTCTACCAGCTTTTTCATCTGTTCAGGATTTACAGCGGTTTTATCACTTGTCTGGGCAGCAGGCAGCAAATAAAGAAGGTCTTCAAAGCGCTTGTCCTTCACAAGAGCCTGATGGACCTTGCAGCGGCCTTCGATGACATCCACCAGATCATAGATGATGCGGTTTTCAAGCCCCATCACCACGTCCAGGTTGCGCAGGCCGATATCTGTATCAATCAGGCAGACCCGCTTCCCCTGCAAAGCCAAAGCTGTTCCGATGTTGGCGGATGTAGTCGTTTTGCCGACACCGCCTTTGCCTGAGGTAATTACAATAGCTTCTCCCACACTAGTGTCCCCCTTCCAATCTCGTTAAGTTTGGTCTGAGATGCATTAAAACCTGCAATCTATCAACTATCATTTGTTCATTTTCGTCTATGTAGGCACATTCCATTTCTCTCATGTCCTCATCCTTGCTGTGATCAGGCGCCCGGTTGATGCAGTCGCTGATCCTTAGCTGGGAAGGCCTCATCATGCTTGCCGCTATGACTGCCTGCCTGTTTCCGTAGCAGCCGGCATGGGCGATTCCTTTTAAGCTGCCCATGATGAAAATGCTTCCTCCCGCCATGACAGTGCCGCCGGGATTCACATCCCCGATCAGGAGCAGGTCGCCAGGAACTTCAAGGACCTGCCCCGAGCGGATGATTTTTGCCACCGATATAATCTCATTTTCTTTCTTTTCCCTGTCGGCTTCTTCCTTAGTCAGAACATTTGAGCTGACTGAATCCACTACAAAGTTCTTCTTTGACCTGATCAAGTCCTTCAGCTCTTCCTCCTGATCAGCGGTAAGATAGCGGTTTCCTGCCTGCACCCTTACAGACATAAGTGGACGGTCTACATTGGTTCTCGCGCTTTCGGAGAGCTTTCTATCAAGCTCCTTTTTCAGTTCCTCATAGGAACAGGAGTCGTCCAGATGAAGAGTCAGGCCGTCCTTTGTCCCTTTTATTGTCACATTCTGAGTTTTCTTCATTGCAAGATGTTCACCTCAATTAGAAAAACCTGGCATGTGCCAAGTCATTTCAGCCGGCTGGCCGGCTTTACATCCCCATCCGGAACAGCCATGCTGCTCCTTAAGAAGATTTGAGCCATGCGCCATACAAAAGATGTATGCCTTTTCTGCGGCTCCACATAATACAATTCGACATAAGCTCACAAAATCCTTTTTTCGCCTGTGCAGTTTTACATGCTGCCATATTATTTTTATCGGCTGGCCACAAGCTTTTTCAATATCACTGGCCGTATTCATCAAGCTCGCGTGCAAACTTTTCGAAAAACTTCTTAAAAGGAAAGGATACCACAACGATGAAAGCGAGATTCAGCACAAGCGTCGGCAGCAGCCTCTGCTGCAGGAACACTGAAAACTCCATGTTTGTGCGGTGAATCAGGAAATTCATTTCGTACACACCCAGTTCCAGAAGCGCCAGTTCAAACAGAGTGATAAGGGCAACCACAGCCAGATTGGTATGCAGGATCCGGATGATTTTGGACGCAATATAGGCCAGCAGCGGCAGCATGAATAAATAGATGCCGATGATATCTGTATACACAATATCAAACAGCAGGCCGAAAATCAGCCCATAGATAATCCCATGTTTTTTACTGCCGTAGATGGTCAGGAAAATGATGATGACCGCCAGAAAATGCGGGACCATGATCCGTTTGCTGTTATACAATTCTGCAGACAGCAGCTGGACAAAAACGCTGTCCAGGACGAAAAAAAATAAAACGAGAAGAGGAAGAAGAAACCGTTTCATTCTCTATTCCTCCTCTTCTTCCAACTTGTCCAGGTCGGGCTTCTCCATTGATAGCTTTGCGACCATTACATGCTCTATATCATAAAAGTCCGCTCCAGGCTTTACATATGCAGTCTGGTTCAAGCCAAACTCATCGGGAACGACCTCTTCCACGACCCCAACAGGCAATCCGGATGGAAACACGCCGCCAAGTCCTGAGGTTGTGACGATTTCCCCTTTTTTAATTTTTGCATCATACGGAATCCGCTTTAGCAAAAGAAGCTTTTTCTTTGTATCATAGCCTTCAATGGTCCCATAAATCTTTTCATTGATAACGGCTGAAATCCGGTTGGCTGGATCGGTGCTGCTAAGGAGCTGAACACTGGCAGAAAGATTGCTCGTATTTTTCACTTTCCCGATTAAGCCGCCGGCTGTTATAACAGCCATATCTTTCTTCAAGCCGTCTTTTTCACCTTTATTGATAATCAGCGTCTCTTCCCAGCGGTCAGGATTCCTTGCTATTACAGTTGCCTGGATGGGCTTATATTTGCTTAAATCACCTTTTTTATCGAGTATCGTCTGCAGTTTTTCATTCTCATCCTTCAAGCGCTGGACATCGGCCTCAAGCATGGCAAGCTGATCAAGCCTGCCCTTCAATTCCTTGTTTTCTTCATATGTATTCTGCAAGTCTTTCACATTTTCGAAGAATCCGGCAACATAGCTTGCCGGCCTGGAAACGATGGTCTGCGCCCAGCTCGCTGTATCTTTCACAAATTGCTCTGCCCATGAAAGCTTTTCCCTTTCTTTCAGGGAAAATCCGATTAATGCCACCAGAATAATGATACTGACAAGCAGGATGATCAGGCGTTTATTCAGGAAAAACTGTGGCATGGTTCACACCTCTATTTCTTTAAAAAGAAGAGACTCCAGGATAAAAGCGAATGACTGCTTCATGCCCGGAGCCGCCCTTTTTTGTTATTAATAAGAATCTTTGGATTTGTTTTTAAATAAGTGAATATGGTCAAGTGCCTTCCCAGTGCCGATTGCCACACAGTCAAGCGGATTTTCAGCGATAAGGACCGGCATTTTTGTTTCCTCTGCAATCACCTTGTCCAAGTTACGGAGAAGTGCTCCTCCGCCAGTCAGCACAATCCCCCGGTCCATGATATCAGCAGCCAGTTCAGGCGGCGTCTTTTCCAGGGTGACCTTTACGGCATCCACAATGCTATAAACAGTATCACGAAGGGCAGCGGCAATCTCCTCAGCTGTAATTTCAATCGTTTTCGGCAGTCCTGTCAAAAGGTCACGGCCGCGGATTTCCA
This sequence comes from Bacillus infantis, assembly GCF_008180445.1. Lineage (GTDB taxonomy): Bacteria > Bacillota > Bacilli > Bacillales > Cytobacillaceae > Bacillus_AB > Bacillus_AB infantis_B. The sequence continues at coordinate 441,275 of NZ_VTER01000002.1, read as the reverse complement.
TGTTCTCAATGCCTTCAGGCTCACCGGCGGAGCCGATCTCCATTTTAATGCTTTCAGCGGTCCGGTCGCCGATCATCAGGTTATAAGTTTTGCGGATATAATTGATAATCGCATCATCCATTTCGTCCCCCGCAATACGGATGGACTGGCTCGTAACGATGCCGCCAAGTGAAATGATGGCCACTTCAGTCGTCCCGCCGCCGATGTCGACAACCATGCTGCCTGTCGGCTCCCAAACAGGGAGATTTGCACCTATTGCAGCAGCAAACGGCTCTTCAATCGGGTAAGCGTCGCGGGCACCAGCCTGGCGTGTAGCATCAATGACGGCGCGCTGTTCTACAGCAGTAATGCCTGAAGGCACACAAACCATCACATAAGGCTTGCCTGCAAAGAAGCCCTTCTTGACAGCCTGTCTGATATAATATTTCATCATAGTAGCAGTTGTTTCATAATCAGCGATAACGCCGTCCTTCATAGGACGCATCGCCACTACATTGCCCGGCGTACGGCCGATCATATTTTTCGCATCATTGCCGACAGCTACAATGCTTTTAGTATCTGTCTGCATGGCAACCACAGAAGGCTCCCTTACAGCGATTCCTTTTCCTTTTACATAAACGAGTGTATTGGCAGTCCCCAAGTCGATTCCAAGATCCCGTGTTCCGATTCCAAACATAGCTGTATCTCCCTTTCTGATACGAAATGCAATTTTTTTTAAGGTGATTTTTATATTCGAAGAAGGCTGAAAATGCAGCCTATTTAGCAGTTGGCAGACTTATTCTAGTCTAAAAAATCATAAATTATATTATATCCTAACAATCGGTAAAATCATAGTGTTATAAATAACCTTTTTCCTTTAAGCTGACATATTTGTTTTCCCCGATGATCAAATGATCGAGCACATCAATGCCGATGATTTTCCCGCACTCCGCCAGCCTCTTCGTGACTTCTATATCCTCCCTGCTGGGAGCAGGGTCGCCAGAAGGATGGTTATGGATGCAGATGATAGACGCAGCCGACCTCCTGAAGGCCTCCTTGAAAACCTCCCTGGGATGAACGATCGAAGCATTCAGGCTGCCGATGAAAATCGTCTGCTTATGGAGCACCTGATTCTTTGTGTTCAGATAAAGGCAGACAAAATGCTCCTGTGAAAGGAAGCGCATGTCATTCATGACATATTTGGCGCCGTCCTCAGGTGAACGGATCACAAAGCGGTCATCATAAGAAAGGCTGGAAATTCGCCTCCCTATCTCGACCGCGGCCAGCACCTGAATGGCCTTTGCCATGCCGATCCCTTTGATGCTGGTCATCTCATCAAGCGTTGCATCCTTCAGGAGGCGGAGGCCTTCAAAATGGGTAAGAAGCCTGTTTGACAGCTGGAGCACAGACTCCTCTTTAGTCCCGGTCCTGAGCATAAGAGCAAGAAGCTCATGATTGGACAGGCTTTCCGGGCCATTCTGGATAAAGCGCTCGCGCGGCCTCTCATCCTGCGGAAAATCACGGATCATCAATGATTCAGTTTTCAATATGGTTCCTCCCTTGCCGGCGGGAAAGGGAGGCAGATGATCGTTCAGTATTTAAAAAGGCAGAGTGAATCCGGCCTTTTTCAATTCTCTTGCTGTTCTTGAAAGCGGAAGCCCGACGACCGCGAAATAATCACCGCTGATCCGCTTCACCAGCGTTGCACCCAGCCCCTGGATTCCATAAGACCCGGCCTTGTCGAAGGGCTCGCCGCTTTCGATATATGCCGACTTTTCGTCATCTGTCAGCTCCCAAAATTCCACATCCGTTTTTTCGTAATATTCAACCTTGCTTTTTTGTGGAGTAATAATTGATACTCCGGTATAAACCGAATGGACTCTGCCGGACAAACGCGTCAGCATTTCAAATGCCTCGCTGCGCCCTTCCGGCTTACCTAGAATAAGACCGTCTGCAAAGACAATCGTGTCCGAACCAATGACAAATGCAGCTGGATTTTTCCGGGCGACAGACTCCGCTTTCCTGGAAGAGAGCTCCATGACAACATTTTCGGGAAGCATTCCCGGTTCGAATGTTTCGTCCACATCACTGCTGGAGACTTCAAATTTCAGCTGAAGATTTTCAAGAAGTTCTTTTCGCCGTGGAGAAGAAGAGGCTAATATGAGGTTCTGCAAAAAAATCACCCTATCCTTTACTTGTATCATTTTGGGAGATACAAACTAATCGTACCAAAATTTATAGGTTCTAACAATTTTTAAAAGAGTTTTGTCAAAAAAAATGGGAGCTTGTCGAATGAAGTCCGACAGCCCCCTATAATGTGCGATATTTCCTGGAAAATATTCACCCTTTTATTAAAGGGCAGTGTATGCTGCAATGAATGACAGCAGATGCTGCTGAATCGCGTAATAGCCTTTTTCATCCGGGTTTTTCTGATAGCTGGCAATCAGCTCTGCCGCTTCTGAAAGCTCCTTCTGCATGACCCCCACACGATCCGCAGAAAGCTTAGCTTCATCAAATCCTGCAAGCTGTGCTGATACATCGGCCGCCTGCTTTAATGCTTCTTCCGGAATCGCAGCTCCGGGTGTAACAGCACCCATTCCTGCAGCCATGGACGAATATATTCCTGGAGCCGCTTGCAGGAATTTTTTATCTTCCTCCTGCAGCTTATCAAGTGTTTTTCCGCCTGCAGCCAATTCCTTTGCGAATGCATCCATGCCCTTGCTCTTATAATCAGTTCCAAGCTGTTTCGCGTCTTCCAGTGACCCTGCAGCTCCAAGGAAGAGATATGATTTTCCTTCCATCTCCATCAGCTGTGCAGGAGCACCTTTCTCAAAAATCGCACTTTGGATCTTTTCAGCCGCATCCTTCGTTGAAAAAACACCGCCCTGAACAACAAAAACCGTAAGAGGCTCAAGGGCCAAAGTATCGTTTCCGGCTGTGCTTCCCTGATCGGTGCCGCTGACAGTGCCTGCTGTTGCCTGCGCAGCTCCTTCAGGCTCTTCAGCACTTCCGTCATGGATCACCATCTTCAGCATTAAAAAACCAAGGCTTGTCCCGAACAGGACAGCAAAGAATACAGAAATGACAACTGAACGGACCAGTGCCTTCTGATTGGAAGGCTTCCCCGGTGAGTTTAAAATACTGCCTTTCTTTCCGCTTCCTTTTTCCGTCTTCGCGGCAACCTTGTATTCCTTCGGTTCTCGATCTTCCTCCATTATTTCAGGGAGGATCCAGTCAAACTCGTCATCTGCCGCTTCCCTGGCAGGAGCTGCCTCCAATTCAGCCAGGTCCTCGTTTGCTGATAGAAGGTTCCCCTCTGCAGACTCTTCTTCCGCATTCTCTAAGTGCTGCACTTCTTCTGCAGGATTTCTTTCCTTTTGAGCCGTTTTGTCTTTCATATGCACAGCTTCCCGATCCTTGCCATTCAGCTTGATCGTAATGGTCCGTCCGTTCCCTCGGTTTTCCACAGCTTGTCCTCCCCGTGTCGATTGCTGGATTTGCCTTCATCCTAACACAGGGGCAAAAAAAAATAACAAGACTTTTGTCGTCTTGTTATAGGATGCTTTCGTCAAATTTTTTAGTTGTCTTTCACAATCAAATCCACTGACAGCTCATGCACCGGAATCGGCTTGCCCGAAGCGCCATTATAAGAGCAAAGATTGCGATTTTCGCCGTACAGGCATACCGCCCTGATATGCTCCCCCTCTATTTCTACAAAGCTGGCGTCTGAGGGTTCAACATAATTGCCCGTATAGGGGTCTTTAAAAGCTTCCATGAAGCCGGCTTCTGAAACCATACTGAAAGTGATCCGCTGAGCGAGTGTATTGCCGCTGGTCACTTCATGCTTCACAAAATAGCCCGCTGCCTCATTTAAGGCATAGGCATTGCCGACAAAGGCTTTATCTCTTGATTTCTGGATTACATTCAATATGGAGACAGTTGCGATTGCGGCAACAATGCCCAATATCACAATGACAGCCAGCAATTCTATTAATGTCAATCCTTTTTCATTTAGTCTAGCAAAGCTCTTCTTCATACTAGACCCCGTTTCTGTAGACTAGATTAAGGCTGAGTATCTTCTTCCGCTTCAATACTCTCCTGACTCGAAAATCCGCTCAGTGGATTTTGCTTATTTGATACAGCCGGGACATCCAGCGGCGGCAGCTCTTTTTGCAGTTCTTCAAGGGAGGGATAATAATAGGCTGCAAGAGATAACTCAAATTCGACTTTTTCAGTTTCCTGCTCTACCGAGTAGATTTCATCAAGGCCTGTGAAATTTAACGCCTCTACTTTGACTATCCTTTTAAGGGATTCCAGGCTTTCAATAAAGCGCTCCAGTTCAAAATAGGTTTCTGCTTCCCCGCCGAGCGAGAGTGTGATTTGCCGGATGCCATTAGGGAGCTGTTCTTCGCCAACTACAGCAGCAGCTTCTGTAGAATCTGTCTCTTCTCCTTCTCCCACAGGTTCTTCTGCAGATGCTGTCTCCAGCAGGTCAACCTCTTCGTCTGCTTCAGTACCGTCCAGCCTCAATTCCAGTATATTGGAAGCTGAAATAACCTCCGCTTTTTCAATGTCCAGCAGCAGCTGATCGAGCAGCCTTTTTACAGGGACTTGCTTTTGCAGTTCCATCGTAGTTAAAATTGTTTTTTCATTCGTTTGTGTTAGATTACTTTCCACAATCGCTAATTGCTGATTTGCCATCTGAAGCTCATTCTGCTTCCTCGAAAGCTGGTCATGAAGCGGCAAGGCAAATATATAATAACCACCAGCAGCAAGTCCTAAAGCTAAAAATAGTCCGGTTATCATAATAATTAGGTGTTTTTTAGATAATTGAAGGTTCAAGGTGCTGTCCCCCCCTCATTATCTTTTTCATTAGCCTTCCATTCGGCCTTAAGCTGTTCCGGATTGATTTTAAATTCGTAAAGCGCATAATACCTGGGAAGGTAGCCAAGATCTAAGGCTGATACCTCGGAATCTCCCTCCACTGCTTCATTAATGGCTTCAGCGGTCTTGGCTTCCTTAAGGACCGCTTCATCAAGCCAGCCTAATGTCAGCAGAGAGTTAAGATAATAGGCAGCCTCGCTTTTTGTATCAAACTGCACACCTAATTTGATTAAGTTGTCCTCATCCATTTCAAATTCAGCGATATAGCCTCTGTCAGGAAGTATTTTTGTAATTTCCTGAAGAACATAGACCATGCTGAAAGGCTGTTTTTCCGCCCATGCAATCGCTTCTTTTAGCTTTTCGGCAGCATTTGATGATTCAAATTCTGTCAGTTTGGCATTTTGAATTTCGAGGATAGCATTTGTCTGGGCAATCTGCTTTTCTACTTTACTGATTTCTTCCTTTTTGCTTCCTGTATAGAGAAAAAGTAAAGCAGCTGCGGCTGCCAGCAATAGCAGCATGGCTCCAGAATAGATGTAGACCGACCGGCTTCGCTTTTCTTTTTTCGGGAGCAGGTTAATATCGACAAGCATATTCTACACCTCTTTTAAGCCTAGGCCGACGTTAAGGTTGAATTGAGGAAGGAATGATGGCTTTTCCCCTAATTCTGCCGGGTCTGCTAATAAGACAACCGGTGCATCCAGCCGGCTGTTAAGTTCTTCATGTAGTTTCCCTAGCCAAGGATGGTCCCCATCTACCAGAACTCTTGTAATCTGCCTGTTTCCCTGATGAAGGGAATAGCGGTAAAAGCTCATTACCCGGTCAAGCTCTTTGTATATATCCTCCAGCGGACTGATAATTTCCTCTTTATCACCAAGGTATGTCAGCTGATTCCCAGGTTCCAGCTCCCATTTGCCGCTGTCTATATCCATCAGCAAATGCCGCATAAATACCGGCTTATGATTTTCAAAGATGCTAACATTAACCTGCTGGATGTCTACTTGAACCATCATGAGGTTTTCCTCTGAATCTAGCAGATCCAATTCATAATAAAGGCGATACAGCGCAAGGCATGAAATATCCGCAAGAACAGGCTTCAGCCTGGCTTCCTCGAAAACGGAAACATATTCATGAACGACTTCCTCAGGAGCAGCAAAAAGCAGGATTTCCTTCGTTCCACTTTCGGCAGTTTCTAAAATTGTATAATCAAAAACCGGGTCTTCAAAGGGCAGATGTATGGATGTGCCAAGCTCCATATAAAGATAGCCTTTAATTTCTTCGGCAGAAACATCTTGAGGGATGCTCAACTTTCTAATAATAATTACAGGATCGGGCACTAGGAAAGCAATCTCCTTGCCCTTGATTTTCCACTCTGAAATGCATTCTTCCAGAATGGCTGTCAAGGTTTCCGAATCCTGGATTTTGCCTTCTCTTATTATACCGTTCGGCAAATACCGCTCTTCTGACCGCAGGACTTGAGGTTCTTTATTATTTTTTAATTCGGCCATCCGGACTACATGGTCCTTGACCGTTATGTTGATCACTCGATTTTTGCCGAACGATATAAGAGGTGCCATAATTAACTTAACTCCTTACATGAATGAATAAAGATACCAATGAAGCAATCTGTCTCCCCAAAAATAAGCTGTCAGGCAGCCTAATGCTATGTATGGGCCGAATGGAATCGGCTTGCCTTTTTCAATTTTCCCGGTAAGCAAGCCGGCAATTCCAAAGAAAGCGCCAAAAAGGGTTGCAAGGAAAAATGTTAATAATACTGTTTTTATTCCCAGAGCCAGGCCTATTACTGCAAACAGCTTGATGTCTCCTCCTCCCATGCCGCCCTTGCTGACCACGGCTATGAACAGAAGCAGGAAAAATCCTGCCGCAGCCCCGGCTGCAGAATCCCACCAAGGAGATAAGGGGATAAATATCCGCTCCAATAAAAAAATCACTGCAAACACTAGCAGGACTTTGTCGGGAATAATCATATACTTGATATCTGACACAAACACGATGACCAAAAGCGAAATCAGCGTCCATGCAATGGCCAGTTCAAATGTCCAGCCCATCACTAACGGGGCGAGCACAAATAATAATCCGGTTGATAATTCAACAGCAGGATATAGAGGAGAAACCGGCGCCTTGCAGCGCCGGCATTTCCCTCCCTGCAGCAGATAAGAAACAACCGGTATGAGCTCAAACGGCCTTAAAGTATGCTGGCAATAAGGACAATGAGATCTTGGCTTGACTATCGACTGCTTCAACGGAACCCTCAGGCCGACTACGTTGTAGAAGGAGCCTAGGAGGAGTCCGTAGAGTAAAACTATTAAACTCAACAATATTATCCACCTGTAACTGTTCCTATTACTTTAGTACCTTTCTTGGACTCATTAATCTGCTCTACCGTAGCATCATTAAAAGTAATTGTTATATTTCCGGCTACACCTGAGCCATTAATTTTATAATCTTTACCGTCATAAGTAACAGAGTAATCCTTTGCTAAAGATACTTTTTCAACATACTGCTCTAAATCATCATCCGGAATAGTTGCTGTACCAGCATCAGCCAACGGATTTGCTGCCACATAAACCTTAGCTGCATTCAATACAGCTATTGCATCCGCCTTTACTGCATCTTCCTTAGACTTCTGGATAATACCGCCAATACTAGGAATTGCAATCGCCGCAATAATCCCCAAAATAACAATAACTGCCAATAACTCGATCAGTGTCAGTCCTTTTTCATTTTTGAGTTTTTGAGCTTTTTTAAACATTTTATTCTCCCTCTCATATGAGTTTTCGCCTATTACTTTAGTAGGTTAACCCTATTATACTAGATTCTTCAAATAACAAAAGTCGAAAATGTAATTTTTTTGCAAAATTTTGTTGTCAGCCGACATGGTTGAATATTTCGAACATCGGCACCATGATGGATGTTACGATTGTTCCGACGATACCGGCTAAAAATACAATCATAAGCGGTTCTATCAAGGATTTTAGGCGGTCGGTGGTGCTCTCTACTTCTTTTTCATAGAAATCTGCAACCTTTGAAAGCATTTCGTCCAGCGATCCTGATTCTTCTCCGATAGCGATCATTTGTGAAACAAGCGGCGGGAAGACCCAATGTTTGCGCATCGGTTCTGTAAGGGATTTTCCCTGTTCCAGGGAGGTCCGGGATTTTTGAAGGACCTTTGCCACCACTTCATTTTCGACGATATTCTCAACTATGCTAAGAGCCTGAAGGATGGGGACTGAGCTTGCAAAAAGCGAGCTGAGGGTTCTGGTCATCCTGGCCAATGCAGCCTTCTGGAGCATTTTGCCGAAAATAGGGAGCCTGAGCAGGAAATAATCAAAATAGTATTTCGTATTCTTGTTATTCCTGATAACCGATATCCCAACAAATATCAACACAAACAATAGTATGACTAGCCACCAGTATTTCTGCATAAATTCACTGGAATTGAGAACGAATTGCGTGATGGCCGGCAGTTCTCCCCCAAAGTCCTGGAACATCTCCACAAACGTCGGGACAACGCTCACAAGCAGGAAAATTACTACTGCAACTGCTATAATGCCGACTGCAATAGGATAGGCAAGGGCAGATATGATCTTCTGCTTTGTAAAATGCTGCTTTTCATAATGAACTGCCAGCCTCTCCAGGGTATCATCCATGTTTCCGCCTGCTTCGCCTGCTTTAATCATATTGACAAACATACTGGTGAAAACCTTTTTGTGCTTTGCTGCAGCATCAGATAGAGAATTCCCCTCTCTTAAATCCTGCTCGACAGCAGCAAGCGCTTTTTTGAGTGCCTTGCTTTCTGTTTGCTGAGAGAGTATGCCGGTTGCATCCACGACCGTGACTCCTGCCCTGAGCAGAGTGGCGAATTGTCTTAAATAGATAACAAAGTCCTGTAATTTAACCGGATTGCCGATTGATATCTCTTTAGTCAGCAATGTTTCAGGAATTTCGTTAAGATCTAGAATCCTTATACCTGATTCTTTCAGCTGAAGCATCGCTTCCCTTTTTGAAGCAGCTGTTACAATCCCTGATTTCTTTCCTTTTAAGTCACGGCCGCTGTATTTATACCGAGCCATATCAATTCACCTTTTCCAAAAGATAAGGCATTGCTGCCTCTTTCGAAACCTGGCCTGTCTGGACAAGTTCCTTGATGCTCGTGTCCAGTGTATGCATGCCAGCCGCTTTTGAAGTCTGCATGATACTGGTAATCTGATGGACCTTTTCGTTGCGGATAAGGTTGGCTACAGCTGAATTATTGATTAATATTTCAGTTGCAGCTTTCCTGCCTTTATTATCCGCCAATGGAAACAGCCGCTGCGAAATGATGGAGACCAGGACAGAAGCAAGCTGTATTCTGATTTGAGCCTGCTGGGAAGGCGGGAAAACATCGATTATCCGGTTGATCGTGGCAGGTGCACTCGAAGTATGAAGAGTGCCGAGGACAAGATGTCCGGTTTCCGCCGCCGTGATTGCCGTTTGTATCGTTTCCAGATCCCTCATCTCCCCGACCATGATCACATCGGGATCCTGGCGCAGCGCTGCCCGCAGCCCGTTGGCAAAATTGCTGGTATCCAGGCCGACTTCACGCTGGTCGATGATGCAGTTGCCGTGTTTATGGAGGTACTCGATTGGATCTTCCAGTGTAATGACATGCTTTCTCATCGTCCTGTTCATAAAATCAACCATCGATGCCAGAGTAGTTGATTTGCCGCTTCCTGTCGGCCCTGTCACAAGGACGAGGCCCTGAGGCTTGCCGGCCACCTTTTTTAGGACAGGCGGAAGATCCAGTTCATCAAGGGCTGGAATTTTCGTCGGCACTACCCTCACTGCAAGCGCAATGCATGAACGCTGATGATAGGCGTTAACGCGAAATCTTGAAACACCCTGCACACCATACGAGAAGTCCAGCTCTCCCTTTTCTTTGAACCTCTCCCACATATGGGAAGGAATCATTTCCTTTGCCATTGCTTCTGTATGAGCAGGGAGCATCGATTCTTTTCCGTATCTCTTCATCTCGCCATTAATGCGAAAAATCGGGGGAACTCCGACTGTTATGTGAATGTCTGAAGCTTTCAGCTCAAAGCCTGCTTTCAGCAGGAGGTCTACTTTTTCCGTCATATCAGTTCTCCTAATCAGGAATGGCCACGCGCAGCACTTCTTCTGTTGTGGTAATTCCTTGTTTTACCTTGAGCAGCCCGTCGTCTACCAGAAAAATAGTCTTATTTTTAAGTGCCAGTTCCCTAAGCCTGGAAAAGGACTCGCCATTCATGATTACTCTCCGCATGCTGTCGTCAACAACAAGCACTTCGTGGATAGCAATCCTTCCCTTATAGCCAGTCATATTGCAGGAAGCGCATCCCCGCCCCCTTACAATTGCATCAATCTTCATTCCCCGCTTGGCAAAAATCTCTATCTCTCTTTTAGTCGGTGCCTGAGTTTCTGCACAATCGCGGCATACTTTCCGGACAAGCCGCTGGGCTACGATTCCACTAATCGAGGAAGCTGCCAAAAACGGTTCAATCCCCATATCAAGAAGCCTTGTTATACTTCCCAGAGAATCATTTGTATGGAGTGTACTTAGAACCAGATGTCCTGTGAGCGACGCCCTGATTGCCACTTCAGCAGTCTCTTTGTCCCTTATCTCCCCGACCATTATGACGTTTGGATCCTGTCGCAGAATAGCACGCAGGCCAGTGGCGAAGGTCATTCCTACGTTTGAGTTGACCTGTATCTGGTTGATTCCTTCCAGCTGATATTCTACCGGATCTTCAACAGTGATTATATTTACCTCTTCACTATTGAGCCTGTTTAAAGCCGCATAAAGCGTGGAAGACTTTCCTGATCCAGTTGGGCCAGTAATAAGGACTATGCCAGTCGGCTTCTCGATCATATCTGTAAAACGGCTTAAATTCACTTTGTTGAAACCCAGTTTATTAAGATCATTCAAAGCGCTGCCGAGATCCAGCAAACGCATAACGATTTTCTCTCCATAAACGGTAGGAAGTGTGGATATCCTGAGATCGATTGGATGAAAATCAAGATTCATTTTTATCCGGCCATCCTGAGGGATACGGTGCTCAGTTATATCAAGATTAGCCATAATCTTAATTCTGGCCGTCAGGACACTTTGCATATGTTTAGGCAATACCCTCTCGGTTCTTAGCACGCCATCAATCCTATACCTTATGGCTACCTTTGTTTCCTGCGGGTCAATATGTACATCGCTGGCCTTTACCGCAGCCGCATTTGCCATTATCTGATTGACCAGCCGGACTATGGGAGAATCTTCGTCGGCAATCTTCTCCTCCTGAATTTCCCTTGATACCTGTCCTGCATCTAGCAGTTCTTCAAAGCCTTCATCCATGTCATAGTATTTATTGATGGCACGGATAATATCGTCCTTTGTGGCGATTGCCGCTTCTATATGAAATCCAGTTGAAAGCCTGAGATCGTCAATGGTATAGAAATCCATGGGATCAGCCATGGCTACATACAGTTTTTCTCCATCCTTTTTTAATGGAAGGATCAGATTCCGCTTGGCCATATCCTTAGAAACAATACTGAACAGCTTTGTGTCAAAAGGATATCTAAAGAGGCTGACATGCGGTATGCCCAGCTGGAACTCCAGCACTTCAATCAGCTGCTGTTCCGTGATATAGCCTCTTTGAAGGAGGGCATCGCCCAGCCGCTGGTCCCTATGTTTTTCTGCCAGGGCAAGCTGAAGCTGTTCTTCAGTAATTAAACCTGATTCTACCAGCAAATCCCCTAAGCGCTTGCGGGTCTGTTTCATTGGCTTGTCCCCCTTCCACCATCATTTAGGCTCTTCATTCGGCTTGCCCCAAAGGCTCCCATCATTATCCTCTTTATCTGAGATGCTGCTGCCATCAGCTGTTTGAGTTCCTTTTTCAATAGCCCCTGCTGCGCCTTCCTGTTTGTCATCTTCCAGTGAACCGCTCTCATCTGTACTGTCAGTATTTTCTTCCTGCACTGGTGAAGTCCCTATGTCCCCAGGTACAGCATCAACTTGAGGTGCACTGGTTTCCGGACTGATTAAAGATTCCTTGATTGTAAGACTATGAACCTCAACTTTATGAACCGGAGGATAATAGTCTTCGGAAATGAGCTCAGATTTGAGAAGCGCACCATTCTCGTCGATCGAATCACGGTAAACCTTAACCAAAAGGCCTTCCTCACCTTCAACAACTGTTTTTTTCTCCCCAAATTTCAATTTTGCATCAAACTGAACAACAGTTTTTGGCTTAAAGGTTTCTTTATCTTTTAATTTGACATCATAGGAGTACATATACTCCTGGCCGGTTAATGCTACATAAAATAAATCATCGCTATAAGAAAATTTCAGCTTGTATGACTGGTCATTAGGGTTAAGGAATATCAGATCCATATTTTTGTTTTTATCAGCCCTGGCTTCAAAGCCGGCTTCCGTGAAAGAAGGGAGGGCGCGGCTGATATGCCGCTCTGCAATAGTAAAATTACTGGACAGGACAGTTCTATAGATGAGCGATGAAATGATACTCAAGGACCGTTCATTATAAACTATATTATTTTCTTTCAGGATCCCTAATATCGATATTCTGCTTTGAGGATCTATTTCAATGGAAGGAAATCTTTCAGCCCAGTCTGCAAGATCTTTTGAAGCTTCATGATAGGTTATTGACGCTTCAGAAATAACCACTTCACTTTCGGAAACCGGCAGATATGTATCCAGCTTGATCATATGGCTGCCGTCTTCGAGGACTGCAGCATACATTCTCAAGTCGGATATTAAACGTGATGAATCCAACTTCCCTTCCGCCAATTCAGCGGAAATCCCCTGCAGCAATTCCGTGAGAAGATTGTCGTCAACTGTTGTTATGAGCTGATTGTCGTTTTTATTAACAGCAGCCTTTACCGACTCGTCCAGATCAAACGTAAAGATTTCCAGCGGAATACTTTTTTCTTTTTCCTTATACCGGAAGGTCAGCTGGGTATTTTCCCTCCAAACTTCCTGCCCGCTTGAAATCTTCAAAAGGGCTTCATCATGAGTTAACCCGCTTACATCCACATTTCCGATCCTTGTCCCAGACCCGAATATTTCATCTGAAGAAAATACATTTACATAGGCAGAGGCCCCAATCTTCGAAAACGAGAGAATGAAGGCTGTACTGATTCCCAGTACGAGAAAAAGCTTTAAAAATTGAGCTTTATTCATGCCAGGCGCCCTCCTTATTAAGCTTCAACATTCATTGACAACTCAACGACTACATTAGGCCCTTCTGTCTGGGCCTGTTCAATGATTGTTCTCGTAAGGAGAGTCCCGTTCGGAATTAATACGGTTCCATTTTGCCCCCATATGTCTGCTGTTACTTTTTTTCCGTTCAGAAGTTCAATCTGCTTTTCCTTAAGTGTCTCTATATCCGATTCTTCTTCCATTGCAATATCAGTAATGAATGGTTCATTTTCTTTCAACTGCTTATTCTGAGGGTCCAGCAATGAGATATCATTTAGGAAGCCATCTGCAGCATCCTCTTTAACAATAAGGATATCTTTCCCGTAAGTTAAAACATATTCAGAAGGCAAAGCCTCTTCATTGCTTCCCGATTTCATCTCCATGCCAAGGATATTGCCTGTTTCATCGTCAATATAGTATTCAATTGCTTCTCCGATCAGTTCTCCCTTTCGGGTCATTACTTTAGTGCTGATAATTTTGATTTTTTTGTTCACCAGCTGATTGGCAATTGGAATTTCGTTTAGATCGATTACAGCATTGTCACTCTCCACAGTAACTGCATATTCACCAATCCCCACTACTTTTTTAAAAGGGATCGCCTTGACACTTACCTGCCAATCCTCATGTTCAATTGTCAAAAAGTCTACAGACCCTTTTTCCGGATTTATCACTAATGTTTTCACTTTACCGACCTGCTGACCGTCCGAAATGCTAATTATGGGAAGACCGGTAATCTGAGAACTGTTTTTCATAAAAGTCACCACACCTATATTAAAGTTTCGTTACACACATAACAGTAATATTACATTATTTCCTTATTTTTTATCAGTCTAATTCTAAAAATATTTATTTTGTAAAAATTGGATTTCTTGCCGGATAATTGGATGTTTTGAATATTTCCCTTCAAGTTCTCCCAGAAGCCTCTTTAATTTAGCAGTTTCCTTAAATGACAGATAGTGCTGAATCAAGATGCTGGCAAAGGTATAGTATTCAGCCGGCTGAAGATTTGAAATCATGCATTTTTTAAGCATTGCCTCATAATCATTGGCTGACATAGTCATCTTCATGGCTTTCAACTGGTCGACCGCAGTCTGGAGAACCTGATGGCGGAGCATTCTATTAGAAGAATTTTGCCCTTCTGCAGGTTCCTGAATATCCAGCTCTCCTGTATTGCTTAAAGTATTTTGGGTGGCATCATCAAAATAGTAGCCATATCCATTTTCAATGTCATCTGAAAGAGCAGAATGGTCTAATTCAATAGATGCCTGGATGCTGATATCATAGATTGAATCAATATTTTCCTGAGTTGCATTTCCTTTATCCCCATCCGTTTGAGAATCCCGGTTTTCAGAATCATCCAAAAGTTCCCGCTCACCCCAGGCTACCTCTGCGCTTTCTTGTTCTTGTTCTTGTTCTTGTTCTTGTTCTTGTTCTTGTTCTTGTTCTTGTTCTTGTTCTTGTTCTTGTTCAGGCTCAAGATCTTGTTCTTCATTTTGATCTGGTTCAGATTCTTGATCTGGCATATCCAGCATTTTTTCTATGTCTGCCAAATAATAATATTCGTCACTTCTTTGTATTTCATCAGAATCCTGCAGACCCAATTCCTCTGATCCGGCCAGCTTCGAAATGTTTCCTGGCAAATTCCCTTCACTGCCAGCTTCTTCCTCATTTTCAGTGAATAATGTGTCTGCATTTACAGCCTCCAAGGTACTTTCTCCATCTTGCTGAACTGGCTCTATGTCATCAGACTCTTCCAAATAAGAGATTGTTTCAATATCGCTTAAAATCCCAACCTCGTCATTCTTTGCTGTCTCTCTGATCAGAAAGTTTTCCAAGTCATCCACCATTTCCAGCGAAGTATCTGCCTTCTCTTGGGAATTTCCAGTTAACTCTGCATTGTACTCATCAGGAACTCCGGCAGCCGGAGAAGCGGGACTTTCCGTATAAATGGTAATGGTATCGCTGATGTATGCTTCATTCCCGCTGAAATTTGTTTCTTTATCTGGAAATTGACTATGCTTCATTGAATTGGTCCGTTCTTCGATGCCTGCTGACTCTGCCGCAAAAAATAATCCGGTCATTCTGGTTCCAAAGATATAAGCACAGACCATTATGAACAGCAGGATGAGAATAGCATTCTGCCAAAGAAGAAATGCATCCTGGGCAGCCAGGGCAAGGCCTGCTGCGCATAAGGAAGCAGCCACTGATATAATCTTCCCTTTCCTGCTGATGCCAAGCGGCAGAAAATACAGGATAGGAACAAGCAGAACAAGTGAACATAACGCAAATATATAATTGCTCATATCATCCACTCCCCCTAAGTGGTAAATTAGGCTTATTTGCCATATCTAGAAAATGAAAGAGAAGTATCATTTTTCGACCTATAAAGACAAATATAACTACAAAATATTGTATAATAAGATAAGAAAGAAAGAAAGAAGGGTCTAAATGAAACTTAAAAAAATTTATAATAGTTCAAAAGGCCTTACTTTAATAGAGGTTTTATTATCTCTTGCGATCCTGAGCATTATCCTGTTAGGTTCAATGAAGTTTTTTACACAAGCTTATACTTATACCAGCGGAAGCCAAAATAAAACAGCTGCTGTTAACGTTGCCAGAAATGCACTAATGTTCATCGAAAATGAGAGTTTTATAGAAGTAAGAAAAAAATTTCTGGAAGACAATCTGTCTGGCCTGTCCCTTTACATATGCAATAACAGCTATATAGCCGATTGGCATGGCGATAGGTCTGAATTTCCGGCCGGCTGCAGAAAAGACAAGATTACCGTCAACAATATTCCGTTTGACGTTACGATCAGAAAAGGAAAGGATTATAGCAAATTTTCCTCATCCTTTATCCCTCTGGAAGCTTCTGTTAAGTGGGAAAACCAGGGAAAAACCGAAGAAACAATAATTGAAGGGGCTATAAAAAGTGAAGATCTTCGATAATAAAGGTGTTACCTTATATGAACTTCTTGCCGCAATGGCCATTACCATGATTATTTTGCCAGTCATTTATGGGGTCTTCACTTCCGGTGTTAAGCTTTATAACAAAATACAGGTTGAAGGCCAGCTGAGGGATGATGCTGATTATGCAGCGACCATGATCATGAACACCTTTTATTCTTTTCCATTTGACTATGTAAAAGGCTGCGGAACCAATTGCCTTGAGCTGGTTGACTCAAGGCATACTGCGGTTGAAAAAGTTGAAGACAGCAGCTTTTATTCAGTTAATAAGAATGAAGAAAATGAACAGCTGACTTCTCTTCAAATAAAGCTGACCGATAAAGGCAGCGATAGCCAGGCCAGTGCCATTGAAATTAATAATTCCAAGCTAGATGTTTCTGCCGATTTTTCAAACTCAGAAATCAGCTTTGCCTGCAGCAATTCCGTCAGCGGGAACTGCCAAAGTTTTATGATCAGCTTAAATTTGGTTCTGGCTGATGAAAGGCTCGACGATAAGTTGTACTTAGACAGCAAATTCGGCTTTACTGGAGGAGGCGCTTCTAATGAATAATGAGCGGGGCAATACCCTGATTACCGTCATGCTTGTTTCTTTGATCTTTACGGTCCTGGGCCTGAGTATTCTTGCCTCTTCCATTGGCAGTGTCAAAAGAACAGAAACAAGAGAATCAGATTTAGATGTTACATACGATTCCATAAAAGTGCTGGAAACTATGACAGCTGACCTATCGGGAAAACTGTCTTCATTGCCGCTCGATTATTATATGGATTTTGAAAATAATAAGGTAAAAGGTTCCTATAATACTGATATGAGAAATCTGCTTTCGTCTCTGCTATCAGACACAAAGAAAAATTCCGGCTCATCTTTTGAATGTATTAATATTATTGATGTCAGCAGCGGATCTCCTGCCGCTGTTGATCCTTCTTCTTCCTGTGGAAGGCAGCTGGAACGAGACACGATTTATACTCTTGATACAGATAAGGACTTTACCAGAGTTCTTGATTTTGTTTTGGTAACGAAGAATCCGGCAGAAACAGAAGGTAAAGTTTCACGAACAGTAAAAAAGAGGATCATTCTATCTCCCCTGCCCAGCTTTTTAAAATATGCAGTCGGGTCAGAGGCGGATGAAGAGGATTCGGGACTTTTTTTGAACGGCTCTCCAAATATAGCCGGAAACACTTATGCCAACAGGCTTGCAATAGATGAGGATGCTCATTATATTTACCGGAATGGTGAGGAAAAAACAGTAAGCACACCGAAGCCATCCCTAATGGGCGACATATACAGCAGTACTTCTCATTTGCTGCCTGTTGTATCGGAGAGCAAAAATTTTTATAGGGGGCAAGCTCCCCCTTTAAAACATGACAGCCAGTTTTTTAATATCGATTTTGAGAAAACGATGAATCAAAGAATAGCTGCCCTGCAGAGAGATGCTAAACTCGATGTCAGAATGCCTGATGATGCGGAAAAATTAAAAGATATTATAAGTTTAGGCATCAAAAAGTTAGCAGGAACCTCCTATCAAATTAACCCGGAGGGCTATGTAAAAAAAATTGAAAATGCTGAAAGCCAGACCTCTTTGACTAGCGAAGATGTCATCCCTCTGGCGGAAGGTTATGTTATTGACAGCCGGGATGAGAAAATTGAAATAAAAACTGATACAAATGTGAATGGCGATCTTGTGATAATGAGCACCCAATTTCCAATAGATATGGATAGCACAATCATTGTAAATGGTGATTTGTATATAATGAGCTATAAGGATATTACTTTATCCAAAAATATTTATGTGACCGGAAAAACTGTGATTTTAAATTATGGAGAGAAAATCGCTCTTGGCGGCGATCTCATTTCTGCTGAATCAATTTCTGCAGAGTCGTACAAGAATGCTTCCCTATCTATAAAAGGCAATATAATGACCGGAACCAGTCTTACTCTTCTCCCTAATGAAACTTCCATCATTTTTAACGAGGATATTATTACGGGTGAACATTTTACCATCAATGGCAATGAAACAGACGGTTCTATCGAAGATGACTCCGTTGCCTTTGATTCAGTCGTATATACTGGAGGGAAAGCTTCCATATCAAATGCCAATATTGTAGGGGCTAAAGATGCTAATGGAAATGAACAGCAAATCATTTTAATGGCAAAAGATGATCTGCTGATAACCCGGATAGATGAATTCAATAAATACAGCTCTGTGGATGAAGATGGAGAGCCTTATTTGCCAAAGAAGTTTGACAAGAATATCACTCCACTGAAAGGATTCTTCTATACAGAAAAGGAAGCAACCCTTTATGGAGTCGGGTCACTCTTCTATATACATGGCGGTGTTTTTGCGAAGCAAAAACTAACGATTAATGCAGTCCGGGGCGTGACTGAAAGTATAGATGATCTGCCTAAGTTACAGGAGGGAAAACTTTCCCGTTTTGTTGTTAAGTATGATCAGGAAGTATTGCTGAAACGGATTGAGACTCTTCCTATAATGGAGCAGCTGCAAATATTTTCGGATGAATTGCTTGTATACTAGACTTAGTTTATGAAGATTAAAAAATAAATCAAAAAGGTGCTGAAATATCAGCACCTTTTTGATTACCATCTGCCTTCCCCGGAAGCCCCATTATCTCCGCCCGCTTGTTTATCACTCACTTCAAACAGTGCTGAAGCTTTTGGCTTGGATTTGTCCCGCTGCTCTTCTGCCTCAGCAGTAACAGTTGAATAGCCCGCCTTCTCAGCCACCAGATAATAATTTCCATTTTCTTCCTTAACAGCAACACTCCCTGGAACTGTAGAAGCCACTTCGACGATTTCTTTGTTGGTGGCGTTGTCCGGATTAAAAATAAGCACTGATTCAATCGCAATCTTTTCATTAAGATTCAATTTAAATACCGGCTTTTTAAATTTAATTTCCTCAAGACCGATATAAGGGTCCTTTACTATGATCCTGACTCTCGCTTCCAATTTTGAACCATCGGTAGTCTTGACGATAAGCTCAGTTATACCAGGCGTTCTGCCATTAATTGAATTGCCATTTACTATTGCAGCTATATCAGTATTGGAAACTGTAGTATTGAGATTTTTATTGGTTGCATCCGCCGGCAGTATTACTAATTGGAATGCGGCAGTCTTGCCTACCTCCACTTCAATCGGATCCGGTGAAACGCTGATTGATTCTATTCTTTTCTCAATTGTGATTGTTTTAGTAACCGGAAGATCGCTTGCGGAGAAACCGCCTGCTGATTTAATTTTAATTATGTTTTGACCTGGTTCTGTTAATAGGATCACCTCGTCAGGTGTAAACTCCTTCCAATCAGTGGTCCCTTTATCAGTTGTAACCGAGTGGTAGTATTTTACTCCCTGTCCTGCCACCAGCTTTGTCAGTTTAACATTTACATGTTCATTTGCCTTTTCGCTGCTGTTATATGACTTGCCTGTGTCTACACCTGTCATTTCATAATCAAGTACCAGATAAATTGTAGCCTTGCTTTTTTTATCACTGTAGAAGACTTCAATTGCTTTATTGTTATCAGTAAAACGCATATCCATGATCGGCTGATTAAGCAGCCCCTGATCATTTGGGAACCCTGTCTGCGCCAGCTTTTTCCCATTGTCGCTAAGATCGATTTTACTGATGATGCCTGCTGCATCACCATCATATGCCTGCTGCTTTGTCGTGTCCTTCAGCCTAACTTTCATATTAATGACCTGGCTGGAGGCCGCGATTGTTGTTTGGTTCTCTTTTCCAGAGCGGCTGTCCTTATAATGTAAAGTTGCAGCAGGCATTTTTACATTACTGAGTGCCCACTCACCCTTTACCTTGAAAGAAACTGTCACCTGTTCCGGACTGAAGCGTCCGTTGCTATAGCCAATCGTTTGGGGTAAGGTTAAAATTATTTCTTCTTTGTCCTTTGAATTCTCCGCTCCTGGCGAACTTACCAGTGAGAGACCTCTAGGAAGCGGCTGAACGATCTTCAGGTCGGTCAAAGAACCCTTAACTATATTATTCACAAGGCCATAAGGATTGAGCGTATACTCCACTTCAAACTCATTTGTTTTATCAGTTGACCCACTTATTTTAATAAGATTATCAGGGGTATTGATTGTTCCCTTTAAGTTCATAGTGCCTCTGAAGCCAGGTGGTGCATCCTCTTTAACCTCAATTGTTACCGGACTGTGGGGCTTGGTTATTTTACGGCCATTTAAATCTGTATACACAATGCTGATATTGTCAAAAGTATAAATTCCCAAATCTTTAAAGCTGAGCGGAAGATTTAGATCAATAGGCTGTGGTGCATTCTGATTTATTGGATATGGAAGATTGAACTTGATGCTGGCGAAGCCGTTTTCATCAATTCTTGCTCCGGTGCCTTCAATCAAACTTACCTTACTGCTGTATTTCTTCAAATCTACCTTTATCTCCCCGCTGATGGCTGGCGTATCCATGTCAGCAGAAATATCACGGAAAATGGAAGCGATATTTTCCTGAGTTGCTTGCCTGGCCGCCACACCTGTTACAGACGAAAGGCTCCTCAAATAATTCATATCAACTTCAGTGTTGTTGCCAAAACCTATGGAAAAAAGTTTAACATCCTTCTCTGCAAGTTTTTGGGCCATACTCACTCCATGGGCCCTTATACTTTCGACTGTTTCGTTAACTGATTTGCTTATAAATGTTTTCTGGCTGCCATTATAGAAATAAACCGAATTGCTTAAGTTAGGCTTTTGGCCATAGATCTCATAATGTACTTCTTTCAAGGCTGTCACGTTTTCACAGCCCCAGAATATATAAGCACAGGATCTGTATGTAACCTTCTCATTCACGTTGGAAAACGTCGGCTCCCCATCCGTCATAAACAATACATATTTATTATTAGTGCTGTTCCCAAACATACCTAAAGCTGCTTCCAGAGACTGCGTGTAGTTGGTTCCTCCAAGTGCTGAAAGGCTATTCGAATTGGAGTTGATCAGGTTAAGGCTGGCTATATTATTGTTGGGAGAAAATGTTACAACCTTCCCTGTTTCAACACCATCGTCAAACGGCACAAAGCCAAACCGGTCATTCGGCCCTGCATTTTCCTTAAAAAAGTTCACAGCTGCCGTCATGGCATCTTTGGCACTCTGAAACTTTTGCGGATTCTTGCCAGAGTCATTCATCGACCCCGATTTATCAAAAACAAACACTACATCTATCGGGTCGCGGTTTGCGTTTGTGGCTTTGCCTTTTGGCGTCAGATGGATGTCGATGCTTCCCTCGGCATTGCTGTTCTGCGGTTTGACGATGACAGATTGCGACGCCTTTGCACTAAAATCGACCCCCGCCTCTTCTGCTGCCAATATGTCCTTTCCTGTATAGGAAAGCATAAGGATCAGCAGCTGCAGCATAAGGATGGCTGATATAGCTTTATTATATTTCCTCATCATGTTCCCCCTTTCTCATTTTCCTCTATATAAAACTCTCAGATGTCAGCTGTGTCATTTTTACTATTATTATACCAATTTACCTATAGATTCCAAAGCTTTATCTTGCGGAATTTATCATATTTTGCAGTTTGATTTTTCATAACAGGAATTTCCATAAAAGAACAAAATAAAAAAATCCCCAACAGGGGATTTTCCTATTTCACATACTCCGCCACCCGATTCCTCCCTGCCCTTTTGGCGCCTACATATAAAGCGCGGTCGGCATGCCGGATGAGGGCGAGCGGATCGTCTGCATCCACTGGTGCAGATGCTACGCCGATCGAGGCGGTGATGCTGACTGGGAGTCTGGAGCCGTCTCCGTCCATATGCTGGCTGATGGTAAAAGGCTGGGTGGCGATGGCAAGGCGGATGACTTCGGCTAATTCAAGAGCATCCTGCTTTTCCGTGTCAGGCAGCAGGACAACAAATTCCTCTCCGCCATATCGCGCTATCGTTCCGTATGGCTCTGTAAGCAATGATAGCCTTTCTGCCAGTTCGATCAGGATCTCATTCCCGCTCTGGTGCCCAAAAGTATCGTTTACTCTTTTAAAGTGGTCGATATCCAGGATGATGAGCGAAAGGACGCTCCTTTTTCCAGAATCCATTCCAATGAACTCTTCAGCAAGCAGACCGTCAAAATAACGGTAGTTATACAGCTTCGTCAAAGCGCAGCGTTCACTGTTTTCCTTCGTCCTTTCATAATTCCTGGCGTTTTCAATAGCGACAGCGAAGTGGGAACAGAGGATGTCCACAATCATCAGCTGATATTTTTCATAGGCCCTTTTCTTGCGGGATGCGAGAAGAAGGACACCGACAACTTTGCTTGAACGGGCAATAGGGACACACAGGACGCTTTCGACTTCTTCTGGCATATAGCCCTTGGCTGCTGTCTTCCATTCTTTTTTCGTGCTGAACAGGGCAGCTTTCCCTGTCGCCCATACAAGCCCGCTGATGCCCTCATTTCTGCGCAGCGGAAGGGCTGACGGTGTGGTCCTTTTTCCATCCTCTACCTGGTAAAGGAGCTTGAGTTCAGACTCATCGACCACATCGAGGATATAAGCATAGTCTACCGGCAGCATGCCGATCAGCTTTTCGATAAAAAGCTCCATCACTTCATTCCTGTTGAGGCGCTCAGCAAGCTGATGGCCGATTTCGGCTGCTTTGTGCAGATAATCGTTCACCTTTTCACTGGAATTATAGAGCCCGAGAATGATAGACAGGCTGGCGAACGGGACGCCCACAAAAAGGATGGATAAAAGCCCCACTTCCCTATACAGGATGTAGAGCATGAATCCGACCGGCAGCGTCATGATCGATGTAAGTGACTCCCATATAAAATCCTTCCCGAAGAAATCCGTTTTCTGCTTGTGCAGGAAAAAGAGGATCAGGGAAAGGACAAGCTGATTCACAACATAATAGACAATCGGATACAGAATGGACAGCCATAAGGATGGGCCGTGCTCCATCAGGTCGGCTCCCTGCTTCCCGCCAAGGGAATAATAGAACACCCCGCTTATAAAGGACACTACAAAGAACATGAATGAATTGAGCGGAAACCTGTATGACTGGCTTTTCGGCAGCCTGAGCTTCAGGAGGAGAAAGATGACGGAAGCCTGTACAAGGAGCAGCTCGATAAAAATGCCGAAAGATAAAAAAACGGCAAATGCCACCCACTGCAGCATAAACACGGGCACGTTATTGATGATGATCGGCATGGATGATACAAAAAACATAAGCAGCATAAATGCCAGGACATCGACGTTCAAAGCTGCAGGCTGCGGAGGATAGAGGGTATAGGTAAGCCAGACTCCGGCAGGCACAGTCAGCGCCCAGATGATCCATATGTATTTTATCGCTCCCTGCTTAACCATAATCCCCATCCTTCCGCCTCGAAATACCCAAATATTTACAATATAGTAGAATAGTCACAAAATAAATATTATTGTATCAAATTTCCTAAAATTTGTCACTCTAATATTGCTTTGCTCCACCAAAGTATTTAACATTTTTCCTCTAGCAGCCTATTCAGAAATGGTTTTGCGGCAGAGAGGAAATAGAGCGACCCCGTAATCACCAGAACATCATCAGACTGCAGGTTCGACAATTCTGTCCTGATGGCCTCTTCCCAGCTGGCACAAGCCGTTTTATTTTTAGATATACTAAATCCGGCAAGCATTTCAGCATCCGCCGCCCTGGGGAAATCAAATTGGGTAAAAGTAATTCTATCGGCAGCTTCATCAAGAATTCTGATCATTTTGTCCAGCTTCTTGTCTGACAATGCTGCGAAGACAACTGCTATTTTTTTGCCGTCATACCTTTTGCCAAGCTCATCGGCAAGAGCCATGATGCCTTCTTCATTATGGGCTCCATCCATGAGAACGACAGGATTGTCAGAAAGGAGTTCAAGCCTGCCTGGCCAATAGGCTTCGGACAGACCTTTCCTGAGATCTTTTTCTTCTATCATAAAGGAGTAGTACTGGTTCAGGATTCCTGCTGCCGCAGCGGCAAGCGCTGCATTCCTTGTCTGATGCGATCCCAGCATGCTGATTTCAAGGTTCTTGTATTCCCGGAAAATCGTGCTGACGGTAAACCTTTCACCATGGTCAGCCGATCGATGATCACTGATTCCGATTTCGCTGCCTAGCCTGTACAGCTTCACGTTCTTCTCTTTAGCTGTTTTTTCAATAACAGAAAGGGCTCCCTCCTGTGAAACAGCAGTCAAGGCAGGGACGCCGCTCTTGATGATCCCCGCTTTTTCAAAGGCTATCTGTTCATAGGTATCTCCAAGGATCGCCGTGTGATCAAGGCCGATGCTGGTGATGATGGACAGAAGCGGATGGACGATATTGGTCGAATCCAATCTCCCTCCCAGGCCGACTTCGAAAATGGCGACATCAACAGGGTTCACATCGGCAAAATAACGGAAGGCCATTGCAGTGATAACTTCAAACTCAGTCGGTGCCCCAAGCTCCGTCTTTTCCAGCTCCTCGCTGAGCGGGTAAATATCGTTAACAAGCCTGAGGATGTCTTCATCCTTGACAGGCTGGCCATTCAGGCTGATTCTTTCATTGAATTGTTCAAAATAAGGAGAGGTGAAGGTACCGGTCTTGAATCCGGCACTCACAAGGATGGAACGCAAATAGGCAACCGTTGATCCCTTGCCGTTCGTCCCTCCGATATGTACACTCTTGAGCCTTCTTTCAGGATGGCCCAGTTTTTCCATCATCCATTCCATCCGCTTGAGCCCTGGCTTGATTCCGAGGCGAAGACGGGAGTGGATCCAGGATATTGCTTCTTCGTACGTTTGAAACATAAGTATCTGCCTCCATACATAGGAAACCATACGGAAAGACGAATCCTTCCTGGATCCGCCTTTTCCGTTATGGGTGGTTTACCCTTTTAGTTCATTTAAGCGAGCTTCGACAATCGCTCTCTTTTCAGTATAGTCCTTTTCTTTGGCGCGCTCTTCTTCAATGACCTTTTCAGGTGCCTTTTTAACAAAGCCTTCATTGGAGAGCTTCTTCTGAACACGCTCTACTTCTTTGTCCAGCTTATCCCACTCTTTTTTCAACCGGGCAATTTCTTCATCGATGTTGATGAGCCCCTCCAGCGGTAGGATGATTTCAGCTCCGGAAACGACTGCTGTCATCGCCTTGTCAGGTGTTGCGGCAGCAGGGCTGATTTCAAGCTCTTCCGGGTTGCAGAAGCGTTCGATATAAGCTTTATTGGCTGTGAGAGTAGCAAGAACCTCGTCATCATTCGGCTTCAGGATCATCTTGATCTTTTTGCTCAATGGTGTATTCACTTCTGCACGGCTGTTCCGGACAGAACGGATGATTTCAACAAGCAGCTTCATATCGCCTGCTGCCTTTTTATCAGTGTATTCTTCTTTCACCTTCGGCCATTCGGCAACAGTGATTGATTCGCCGCTGTGAGGCAGGTTCTGCCAGATTTCTTCTGTAATGAAAGGCATGAACGGATGAAGAAGCCTCATCGTGTTATCCAGTACATAAGCCAGGATTGAACGGGTCGTTTTCTTTGCAGCTTCATCTTCCCCATATAGCGGGAGCTTCGCCATTTCAATATACCAGTCGCAGAAATCGTCCCAGATGAAGTTATAAAGCACACGGCCGACTTCACCGAATTCATAGCGGTCTGAAAGCCTTGTTACCGTTTCAATCGTTTCGTTCAGCCTTGTGAGGATCCATTTATCAGCTACGGACTTTTCTCCTGTTAAATCGATGTCTTCAAATTTCAGGCCAGCCACATTCATAAGGGCGAAGCGGGAGGCATTCCAAATTTTATTGGCGAAATTCCAAGTTGCTTCTACCTTTTCCATGCTGAAGCGCAAATCCTGTCCAGGCGAGCTTCCAGTTGAAAGGAAGTAGCGGAGTGAATCGGCACCGTACTGGGCAATGACATCCATCGGATCTACACCGTTGCCGAGTGATTTGCTCATTTTCCTGCCTTGCTCATCTCTTACCAGTCCGTGGATGAGTACATCTTTGAATGGGCGCTCTCCTGTAAACTCGAGGCCTTGGAAAATCATCCTGGATACCCAGAAGAAGATGATGTCATAGCCTGTTACAAGGCTTGCTGTCGGATAATAGCGCTTGAAATCAGGGTTTTCTTCATCCGGCCAGCCCATTGTAGAGAATGGCCATAGGGCGGAGCTGAACCAGGTATCAAGAACATCATTATCCTGGGTCCAATTCTCAGCATCAGCCGGAGGCTCGGAATCTACATACACCTCGCCTGTTTCCTTGTGATACCAGGCCGGGATGCGGTGGCCCCACCAGAGCTGCCTGGAGATGCACCAGTCGCGGATATTTTCCATCCAGCGGAGATATGTGTTTTCAAAGCGGTCCGGGATGAAGTTGACTTTATCTTCTTTCTGCTGCAGTGCTACCGCTTCGTCTGCCAGCGGCTGCATCTTGACGAACCATTGTGTGGACAAATATGGCTCAACCACAGCTCCGCTCCGCTCAGAATGGCCGACAGAATGCATATGCTCTTCAATTTTGAAAAGTACGCCGCTGTCCTGCAGGTCCTTCACGATCTGCTTGCGGCAGTCAAAGCGGTCGAGGCCGTTGTATTTGCCGGCATTTTCATTCATGGTTCCGTCCTCGTTCATGACCAGGATGCGCGGAAGATCGTGGCGGTTCCCGATTTCAAAATCGTTCGGGTCATGGGCAGGAGTGATTTTCACTGCGCCAGATCCGAATTCCTTATCCACATAATCATCGGCAACAATCGGGATTTCACGCCCGGTAATCGGGAGGACAACATTTTTTCCGATCAGATGCTGATAGCGTTCGTCTTCAGGGTGAACCGCTACCGCTGTATCGCCAAGCATGGTCTCTGGACGGGTTGTGGCGACCTCAATGGATCCTGAACCATCTGCAAGCGGGTAGTTCATATGGTAAAAGGCGCCCTGGACATCCTGGTGGATTACTTCGATATCGGAGAGCGCTGTTTTTGTGGCTGGATCCCAGTTGATGATATATTCGCCCCGGTAAATCAGGCCTTTTTTATAAAGAGAGACAAATACTTTATTGACCGCCTTGGAAAGCCCCTCATCCATTGTGAAGCGCTCACGGCTGTAATCAAGTCCCAGGCCGAGCTTAGACCATTGCTGGCGGATATGCTCTGCATATTCTTCTTTCCATTTCCATGTTTCCTGGACAAATGCTTCGCGCCCGAGATCGTAGCGGGATTTCCCTTCGCTTTTCAGCTTCTGCTCGACTTTCGCCTGTGTTGCGATGCCGGCATGGTCCATGCCCGGAAGCCATAATACATCATAGCCCTGCATCCTCTTCATGCGGGTAAGGATATCCTGAAGCGTGGTATCCCAGGCATGGCCGAGGTGAAGCTTTCCTGTTACGTTCGGCGGCGGTATGACGATCGTATAAGGCTCTTTGCTTTGATCATCCTTCGCTTCAAAAAATTTGTTACCGATCCACCATTCATACCGTCCCTTTTCAATATTCTGGGGATCATACTTTGTTGGCATCGCCAATTCATTATTCTCCATTGTATTCCCTGCCTTCCTTGTATCTATCAGTGTTGTGGGTACCTGAACAACTAAAAAAACTCCATCCGTCAATAAAAGGACGAATGGAGCTGATTTCGCGGTACCACCTTTTTTCCGGGCAAGTAATGCAATCCTGCCAGGCGCTTAATCTGATAACGGTTTTCCCGTCTTTCGCTACTGTGAACAGGTTCTGTTCGCGAAAGAAGCTCAAGGGCGACATTCCGATGATTCTGCCTGGAAAACCTTTCAGCTTGTGGTTTTCCTCTCTTTAAGCAGCTTGCACCGTACTCTTCCCTGTCAATGCTTTTCTAATGATATTTATATATGATATAGTACCGAATTTCGCGGTTTATAGTCAATAAGTATCGGCAATATTTTTTAAAATCATACATCCGCCCGTACGATTCTAAAAAATAGGCACTTAACCTGGGGAAGGGACATAGAATGGTGTAAAAGAGATTAGGGGGAAAACAGATGAAAAGGAAATTCAATCCTTATACCCTGCCTCCATGGCTGAGGACCTTTAGAAGTGTTTGTGCCCAATTCATAATTCCCTTCTGTGTCTTTCAGGGAATACGGACCATTCTCATTCCGACGACATTTGATGTTCTTTTGCTTTCAGTCTTTATCTTGCTGGCTCTGGCACTCCATCTTGAATTCATTTAGGAGCCCTCAGGACGAATTGTCCGGGGCTCCTTCCTGTTCGGCCTGGGCTTTTGCAGCTTCCTGTGCCTGCTGCTTCTGCCTTTCGATTTCGTCGATCCTCATGACGATGTACTCTGTATTCTTCAGAAGCCAGAATTGGCGCTGAAACTGCTGGACGAGCTTTCTTTCATCTGCGGCACCGCGGTTCTTATGGTAGTTTTCCGCCTCCCTCAGGACAGGACCCGGGTGGGCAAGATAGCTCTGGAACAAGAGCATTTCATCCTGCTTGAACGGCATATATTTAAAGTAGGTATACAGCCACTCAACACTTTCATCGCTCCGCTTCGGGTAGCTTCTTAAAGAGCGCGATAGAAACGGCAGAAGATCATGCAGCGGGGAAGCCTGGCGCGATTTTTCAAAATTGCTGAAATATCCGTAGCCTCTTTCGTCATACAGAAAATGTTCTGTTGAAACTTTTCCATGGATGATGACGGTCCGCGCTTTTTCATCATCCTTCGTTTTTTCATGCCAGTCCTTCAGCTTGCCTTTCGAAAATTTCAGCGCCTGGGTAATATCATGGTAATACAGACAGAATAGGAGCTCGAATGGCGCCATATACTGCTTTCTTTCACATTCATCAATAAATCCCTCGCAGAATTCTGTCTCCTTCTCCCAGGCGAGCAGGGTCTTTTCATAATGCTCCTGCCGCTCCTCGCTGGTGACATTGACTTCCTTCAATGACAGTGTGTGGAGCCGTGCCAGTTCCCGGAACATCTGCTGATGGCGTTCAAAACGATTTTCTTTTTCTTCATTGGCGAGCCATGGCATTAAATAATACAGTTCACTCTCATGAAAAACAGCGTAGCGGCCGTCGGCAGCCGGATAGATCGGCACTATCCGGTTGTAGCCCTTCTGATAAAGGGACTGAACCTGCCTGATGAAATCAGTCCCATGCTTTGCTTTCAGCTTTTTCAGTGCAAAAACGCCTTTATCGGAATAGATCTTCCTGGTCCTGCCGTAGTCTTCCACAAAGTGGGGCTGGACTGCATAGTGCTTTAAAATCGGGGAAACCGCTGCTAATCTGTTGCTTCCTTCCATACGCGTATCCCACTTTCTTATTGGCGTAGTAATCCTCCGGAAATAAAAGAAACAGTTGAACAGGTACCTCCATACCTGCCCAGCCTGTTTCATACATGTCTTATTGCCTGCAGAAGGCTATTTCTGATAGGCATGCGCAGGGACATACAGCACCTGGCCTTCATAAACATCCTGGTTCAGCTCCAGGTGATTGACTCTCAGCAGCGCCGGAACAGGAACCTCATATCTTTCTGCGATAATATCGAGCGTATCGCCATGCTGGACGATGCACACTTTCATCCTGGCAGACTGCTCTTCTTCCTTTCGGGCCAGGAACTCAGCCAGTGACAAGCTCTTGCTTTTTTTCTTATTGGCTGCTTTCTTCTTTTTTGGAGCCTGGTCAGAAGAAGATTCACTTTCCTCCTGCTGGGCCTTGAAGCCGGTCAATATTTCTGCCGGCTGCATTTCCGGCTTTTGGTTACCGGCATAAGTATCTTCTGCTGCCTTTTCACTCCTGAACGCTGCAAAGCTATGGTCAGGCACCTGTTCTGCAGGTTCAGCATGGTATGCTGCTTCCGGGACCGGAAGCTCATGATCTTTGATGGTGTCAAAAAATGCTGCCGGCTTTTCTTCTTTTTCAGCCTCCTCCGGCTGCTTTCTCGCTTCGGCAGTAAAAGGGGCAAACAGACCGGCAGCTTCTGCGTTCTCTGTTTCATCTTCCTCTTCCGCTCCTGCCCCGGCTTTATAAATAGAATCTTTGAAACCGGCATATTCCGGGAGCTGCACCTCTTCATCGTCCTCTATTATTAACTCTGCCGGCGCTGCCGAACGGAATAAAGGCTCCAGCTCCTTTTCAGTCTCCTCTTCTGCTGCAAGCAGTGGCTCAAAATGATCCTGCTGCGGCTCCTCTTCCTGAGCTTCTGCCTCAGCTTCCTCTTCTTCCGGCCTTTCATCGTGTTCCTGTGCTGCATCTTCCTCATCATACTCCGCGGCAGGATGCTGCTGTTCCCCATAGAGGCCGGTGATGGTCAGATCTGCTGTCAGCCTCATGCAGCTTCTTTCCTGGAATTGATAGTCAAAAGAATCAATATAGACATCCAAATCATAGACGCTTCCTATCCTATTATTCGGAATGGTTATATCAACAGGGAAATGGTGAGAAAATTCACAGATCCCCCCTTCCCTCTCTTCAATGGATTGAATGAATTTTGGACTGGCAAAAGATTCTTCCAGTTCACCTTCTTCATTTTTCCGGTACTCCCCGGCCAGCTTCAGCGATCCTTGAATCGATACATATTGTTCATGTTCCTGGATGGTTATATTCGGATCAAGCGAAATAGAAACAAGCTCAGATACTTCCTGTCCTTTTTGGAACCAGACGGATTCTTCTAAAGAAAAGCGCAGGCATGATTGATCTTCCTGGGACAAAGCGACTCCTCCTTTCAGCTCTTTCACGTATAATCACTATGTCATTATCACTCTATGAACGGCTGATAGTAATTATGATTAGATTGTGAAAAGTTATGGAGCCCAGGAGAGCAGGGGGGTGAATGTTAATGAGGCAATGAGGGGAATTCGTTTATGAGGAGACACACAAAAAAACAGGCCGGATTCAACCGGCCTGCTTTCATCAGCCTTTCAGCTTGGAAAATGCAAGCTCGGCTGCGTTCAATGTTTTTTCAATATCTTCATCCGTATGGGCGGTTGATAAAAATAAACCTTCGAATTGGGATGGAGGCAGGAAGACTCCTTCATTTGCCATTTCACGGTAATAAGAAGCAAAATAGTCCAGGTTGGAGGTTTTCGCTTTTTCATAGTTGATGACTTCTTCGTTTGTAAAGAAGAAACCGATCATTGAACCGGCACGGTTGACGGTCAGCGGGATATCATGCTTTTTCGCTGCTGCATATAGGCCTTCTTCCAGCCTGTCTGCCTTCCGTTCGAATTCTTTGTACGATTCAGGAGTGAGCTGGCTCAGCGTTTCGTATCCGGCAGTCATGGCCAGCGGATTGCCTGAAAGTGTTCCTGCCTGATAGATTGGGCCGCTCGGGGCGATTCTCTCCATGATTTCCGCTTTGCCGCCATAGGCGCCTACAGGGAGGCCGCCGCCGATTACTTTGCCGAGGCAGGTAATGTCAGGGGTAACGCCGTAATAGCCTTGAGCGCAATGATAGCCGACACGGAAGCCTGTCATGACTTCGTCAAAAATCAGGAGCGTCCCATATTCACTCGTTATGTCCCTTAATGCTTCAAGGAATCCCGGCAGAGGAGGGACTACCCCCATATTGCCGGCAACAGGTTCTACGATGACCCCTGCAATATCTTCGCCGAATTGCTCAAAAGCATATTTTACGCTTTCCATATCATTGTAAGGTACTGTAATAGTATTTTTGGCTATACCTTCAGGGACCCCGGGGCTGTCAGGAAGCCCTAGCGTAGCGACACCTGAGCCTGCTTTGATCAGAAGGGAATCGCCATGGCCATGGTAGCAGCCTTCAAATTTAAGGATTTTGTTGCGCCCTGTGTATCCGCGGGCAAGGCGCAGGGCGCTCATTGTCGCCTCTGTACCTGAAGAAACCATCCTGACAATCTCAATGGACGGCACCCGTTCAATCACAAGCTTGGCCAGCTCATTTTCGGCAATGGTCGGAGCGCCGAAGCTTGTGCCAAGTTCAGCGATCTTCTTGATCCCTTCCACGACCCTGTCATTTGTGTGCCCCAGGATTAACGGCCCCCAGGAAAGCACATAATCGATATATTCGTTGCCATCAATATCATAGATTTTCGAGCCCTTTCCCCGCTCCATGAAGATCGGATCCATATTGACCGATTTGAAGGCACGGACGGGACTGTTGACGCCGCCAGGCATCAGCCTTTTCGCTTCATTGTAGGCTTCAGCCGATTTAGTATAAGAACGCATGCTTTTCCCTCTTTTCTTCTTTTTAATACTTTAAGAATAGGATGGCTTTACTGGCATTACTGCTGTTCTTTAATCCATCTTGCAGCATCTTTGGCATGGTAGGTGATGATTAAATCTGAACCGGCACGCTTCATTCCGGTCAGCATCTCCATTACAATGTTTTTCTCGTCAATCCAGCCATTTTGCGCTGCTGCTTTCACCATTGAATATTCGCCGCTCACATTATAGATGACCATTGGCAGGTTCACTGCATTTTTCACGTCTCTTACAATGTCCAGATAAGGCATTCCAGGCTTTACAATCAGGAAGTCTGCACCTTCTGCAAGATCTGCTTCTGCTTCCCTGAGAGCCTCCATGCGGTTGGCAGGGTCCATCTGATAAGCTTTCCGGTCGCCAAATTGAGGCGTGCTGCCGGCTGCATCACGGAACGGGCCGTAGAATGCCGAAGAATATTTGACTGCGTAAGACATGACCGGCACATCCTGGAAGCCCGCCTCATCAAGCCCGGCCCTGATGGCTGCAACAAATCCATCCATCATATTGGAAGGTGCGATGATGTCAGCGCCTGCTTTCGCCTGGCTGACTGCAGTCTGGACGAGGAGTTCAAGAGACGAGTCGTTCAGGACTTTTCCATCCTCTATCAGCCCGCAATGACCATGGCTTGTGTATTCGCACAGGCAGGTATCGGCGATGATGACCACCTCGGGAAATTTGGACTTGATCAGTCTTGTTGCCTCCTGGACAATCCCATGATCATGATAAGCCTGCTGGCCGCATTCGTCTTTTTCAAGCGGAATTCCGAATAAGAGAATGGATTTGATCCCTAATGATACAATCTCTTCCATTTCTTCCTCAATGCGGTCAAGGGAAAGGTTATACTGGCCAGGCATTGAAGGGATTTCCCTTTTAATGTTTTCTCCTTCTGCGGCGAATATCGGATAAATTAAATCATCAATACGAAGATGATTTTCTCTTACAAGCGCTCTCATGCTGGCTGACTGCCGTAAACGGCGGTATCTTTTGAACTGCATATCCATTTCATTTCCTCCTCTGATTCAAATCAGCTGCTATGCTTTTTGCCAAATCTTCAATCGTATATCCGGCAGGGACCACATGGACATCAAGCCCGAGTTCTTCCGCTCTTTTCTGCGTAACCGGGCCGATGCAGGCCACAAGGCAGCCCTTGATAGCTGCTTCAGCACCCGTCTTGCGGACTATCTCCATAAAATGATCTACAGTCGACGGGCTAGTGAAGGCCAGCACATCCAATGATCTATTTTTCAGCATGACTGCGAGCTTTTCTCCGCTATCTTCAGGAAATCCGGTTTCATATATAATGATTTCCTGCGGCTCTGCCCCTGCCTTCCTAAGCTGGTCTGCAATATAGCTTCTTGCTTTATTCCCTTTGGGGATCAGCACCTTCATGCCTTTTTCGGCAAAGGGAAGGAACTCATCAATAAATCCTTCTGCAGCAAATTCCTCCGGAGTAAAGCTGACAGCAAGCCCTGACTCCTCTGCGGCCCTCTCTGTTTTTGTGCCAATGGCGGCAATCTTGGGAAAAGCGGCATTTCTCCCGGTAAAGGAAATAAAAGTTTCAAGGGCATTTTTACTGGTAAAAATGACCCAATCGTATGTAGGAAGCTCCCTGACGGCATGAAGGATTTCTTCTGTTACCTCCGCCGGCCTGAAAGCAAGCAGCGGTATTTCCACCGGTATGCCGCCATAGCTGCGGATCAGCTCAGAAAAAGGTCCGGCCTGATCCTTCCCCCTGGGTACAAGCACTTTTTTGCCTGCAAGGGGAAGGCTCTCCCCGGTCATTCTCCGTCAAGCTCCTTTTTTACATCATCAATAAGCTTTTTGGCGCCTTTTTCAATCAGCTTTTCCGCAGTTCTCAGGCCGACTTCTACAGGATCAGCCCCAGTCACTTTTTCTTTATAAATCTTTTTTCCGTCCGGTGAAGCCACAAGGCCTGTAAGCTCAATTTCATCCTGCTCATTCAGAACAGCATATCCTGCAATCGGAACCTGGCATCCGCCCTCCATTTTATGAAGGAATGCACGCTCAGCACGGACTGTCTGGTTTGTTGTCCCGCAAGTGAACTTGCTCAGCAGCTCAAGCAGCTCCTTATCGCTCTCGCGGCACTCAATGGACAATGCCCCCTGGCCAACGGCCGGCAGGCAGACTTCCGGCTCAAGGAATTCCGAAACAGTATCAGTTGTCCATCCCATTCTTGACAGTCCGGCTGCAGCGAGAATGATGGCATCGTACTCCTCTGTTTCAAGCTTTGCGAGCCTCGTATCAATATTGCCCCTTATCCATTTGATTTCAAGATCCGGGCGCTTTGCAAGCAGCTGTGCTCCTCTGCGCAGGCTGCTGGTGCCGACAACCGCTCCCGGCTCAAGCTGATCCAGTGTCTGATGCCCTTTTGAAATCAATGCATCACGGTGATCCTCCCTTTCAGGAATAGAGCCTATCACAAGGCCTTCCGGCAGGACAGCGGGCATATCCTTCATGCTGTGGACTGCCATATCGATTTCCTCATCAAGCATAGCCTGCTCGATTTCTTTTACAAATAAGCCTTTTCCGCCAACCTTGGATAAGGTCACATCAAGGATCTGATCTCCTTTTGTCACGATTTCTTTCACTTCAAACTCGAAAGAATCGTCTATCTTCTTCAACTGGTCCATCACCCAGTTTGTCTGTGTTAATGCAAGCTTGCTGCGCCTAGAACCGACTATAATTTTTCTCATGACAGCCTCCTATGTATAGGGGGCAAGGCTCTTGCCAAGCCCCCTGATATAAATCATTATTATGAGCTCCAGAAGTGGAAGGATGAAAGCCTTCCAAACAGGAAAAAGTTGATAAGTACAATTAAAAAGGATGCGAGATTCCACAGGGCCAGCGATTTGCCTGAAAAGCCCCTTGCCACCCTCACGTAAAGGTATACGCTGTATACGCCCAGCACGATGAATGAGCCAATGACTTTCGCATCATACCAATGCATATCTGGTACCTTGATATAAGCCCATTGCGTCCCGAGGATCAGGCTTATAATCAGCATCGGTACACCGATTACATTTAATACATATGACATATGCTCAAGCTTTGATAAATCTGCAATTCTCAGAAGCCTGGATCCCCATTTTTTCCTCTTTAGCAGGTCATACTGAATAAGATACAGCAAAGAGAAGACAAATGACAGTGAAAAGGCGCCATATGAAAGGATTGCGACTGTTATGTGGATCAGGAGCAATTCCGAGACGAGCTGCTGGGCCATGACTTCAGATTCGTACTGAACGGGTGCAAAAGTGTGGATGGCCATGATGACAAAGCCGAGCACATTAGTGAAGAAGACGATGAAATCCACTCTCAGAAGGCGGTTGATTCCGAGTGAAAGAGTGATAAGCACCCAGGCATAAAAATAAAGCCCTTCAAATATGGTCAGCACCGGGAAACGCCCTGTATTTTTCATGTACAAAAACAGAAAAACAGTCTGCAGAATCCACACAAATGCAAGTAACCAGAAGGCAACCCTGTTGGCCTTCCGGTTATTGTGAAGAAAGTCGATGAAGTATAAAAGCACGCATAAAGCATACAGAACGACTGTTAACTCATGCAGCCTTGTCATATAGATGTCAAACATTGCCCAGAACCCCGCTTATGACTGAAAAGAAGGCACGGCTGGCTTCACTGCTGCCCGCATTGGTTCTGCTGCCTTCACTTCATCATCATGTTCTGCAACAAGGTCTTCTATATTGAAGATTTTTACAAATAAATCCAGCGCTTTATCGGCATCAGCCTGTGCAGCCATTTCCTTGGCCTGCAGGATTGGGTCTTTCAGCATCTGGTTGATGATGCTCTTCGTGTGTTTGTTCAGCACTTTTTTATCGCGCTCACTGAGATGAGGCAGTTTTCTTTCAATGCTGTTCATGGTTTCGGACTGAATGGCCAAAGCCTTCTCACGCAGGGCGGAAATGACAGGAACAACCCCAAGGAGGTTGAGCCACTGCTTGAATTCCACAATCTCGCCTTCAATCAGCATCATGATGGCTGCTGCCGCTTTTTTGCGTTCCTGGAGGTTGGCTTCTACAATGCCTTCCAGATCGTCAATATCATAAAGGAAGACGCTGTCCAGCTCAGAAAGCTTTGGATCAAGATCGCGCGGCACGGCAATATCCACCATAAAGAGCGGTTTGCCTTTGCGCATCTTCTCTACATGGACCATCATCTCTTTCGTAATGACGAATTCCTTTGCACCTGTAGAGCTGATCAGTATATCAGCTTCCATTAAAGCGCACTGCAGCTCCTGGAGGGTCTTGGCTTCACCGTGGAAGCGGCTCGCCAGATCCCGGGCCTTTTCAAATGTGCGGTTGATGACAGTCACCTTGCTAGCCCCGTTGGCATGCAGGTTCTGAATGGCCAGCTCTCCCATTTTCCCTGCACCAAGGACAAGGACATGCTTCCGGTCAAGAGATCCGAATATCTTTTTAGCCAGCTCGACGGCAGCATAACTGACCGAAACCGCATTTGCGCCAATTTCAGTTTCAGAATGGGCCTTCTTCGCCAATGTAACAGCCTGCTTGAAAAGCTGATTAAATACAGTGCCTGTCGCCTGCTTTTCCTGTGAAGCCAGGAAGCTTGAACGCACTTGTCCAAGAATCTGCGTTTCGCCAAGAACCATGGAATCCAATCCGCAGGCAACTTTAAACAGATGCTCTACAGCACCATCCTGTTCATAAACAAACAGATACGGAGAGAATTCTTCATGGGCCATATCAAACCACTCAGACAAAAATTCTTTTATATAATAGCGGCCGGTATGAAGCTGATCGACCACTGCGTATATTTCAGTGCGGTTGCAAGTAGAAAGGATAACATTTTCCAGGATGCTCTTTTTGCTGTTCAATGCCGTCATGGCATCCCCCAGAGAGTCCGGATTGAATGTCAAACGCTCGCGGATTTCGACAGGGGCAGTTTTATAGTTAAGACCTGCTACAATAATATGCATAAAGTGTTTGCACCCCCAGCTAAGTACGTAATTCAATACTATAATTATAACATTTTTTTCGTGTGAAATTGTGAACAGATAATGAACTCATATGGTAATATAAATGATTGAAAGGTGCTCTTGCTGCATGGCTCAAAAAGAAGCCTGCAGGAGCAGAAAGCCTTAGCCCAAATTACATATATCGACAAAAAGGCTTACTTATGTACAGTACCAAAAATAAAGCCGGGATTCAAGTGAACCTTACTGGAAGTGGTGTAAAAATGAAAAACCAGCGGATTTTCCCAGGAATTATCCTTATAGGCTTCGGCGCCTATTTCCTGATGCAGCGCTCAAACGTACAATTATTCCAGGAATTCTATTCCTGGCCGACACTATTATTGATCATCGGTATTGCTTTTCTATTCCAGGGCTACGGAGCCAGAGATTATGAAGCGATCCTTCCCGGCGCCATCCTGGCAGGGTTTGGATTGCACTTCCATATTGTAAGCCGCCTCGAAGTGTGGCCAGACCATATCGGCACCTTCATCCTGATCATCGCCCTCGGGTTCCTGCTCAGGGCCCAAAAGACGGGGGCAGGCTTTGTCCAGGGGCTGCTTTTCCTGTCCATCAGCATCCTGCTTCTATTCAATGACAAAGCAGAAAACATTTTAGGACCATTGGGGCCGGGCCTATTATCCATCTTAAGATTCTGGCCGGCTGCGCTTGTGCTGGTGGGCCTGTACCTGCTGTTATCAAAGAAAAAGTAGGCTTATACTGCCTATCATTCCACACTTGCACAAAGATAAAACACCCGGCCGGGTGTTTTATCTTCCTTTATTCAAAAATCTCCATTGCCTTACAGCACAGAATCAAGGAAGCTTTTTGTCCGCTCTTCCTTCGGGTTCAAAAACAGCTGCTCCGGATGACCTACCTCGACAATTCTTCCTTCATGCATATATACCGCAAAATCGGCGACTTCTCTCGCAAAGCCCATTTCATGGGTCACGACAATCATGGTCATCCCTTCCTTCGCAAGGTCCTTCATGGTGGCAAGCACTTCACCGACCAGCTCGGGGTCAAGCGCAGATGTCGGTTCGTCAAACAGCATGATATCAGGCTTCATGGCCAATGCCCTTGCAATGGCCACCCTTTGCTTCTGCCCCCCTGACAGCTTGGCGGG
Organism: Bacillus infantis; assembly: GCF_008180445.1. Lineage (GTDB taxonomy): Bacteria > Bacillota > Bacilli > Bacillales > Cytobacillaceae > Bacillus_AB > Bacillus_AB infantis_B. Next base: position 402,896 of record NZ_VTER01000002.1, on the reverse strand, counting down.
ATATACGTCCTCTTTATCTGATAATCCTACTTTTTTCAGGAGCTCTTTTGCCTCTTTCCTGGCCTGCTCCTTTGGCACTTTCTTTACAAAGACCGGGGCCTCCATCACATTCTCGAGGACAGTCCGGTGGGGGAAAAGATAGAAATGCTGGAACACCATCCCCACTTTTGAGCGTATCCTGTTCAGGTCATGCGTTTCTTTTTCAACCTTCTCCCCTTCAATGACAATGCTTCCGCTGTCCTTCATTTCAAGGAAATTGAGGCATCGCAGCAGCGTGCTTTTTCCTGACCCGCTTGCCCCGATCAAACAGACTACATCACTTTCTTTCACTGTCATATCTATATCCTTCAAGACATGAAGGTCTCCAAAGGATTTGTTCAGTTTCTCCACTTTTATCATGATTGCATCTTCCATCTGGCAAAAGCCTCCTTCTTAATCGCTGATCGCCATCCGTTTTTCAATTATGCTGACCACGAATGAGACTATGAGCACCAGAATGAGGTAGTAGACTGCCACGATCAGAAGATAGCTCATATAGTCATATTCATTTGATCCATAAGTCGTAGCTACATTAAAGAGCTCATACATTCCGATAAACGACGCAAGGGAAGAATCCTTCAGTGCAATGATGAATTGGTTTCCAAGCGGCGGCAGTGCCCTGCGCACTGCCTGCGGAAGTATGATCCTTCTCATAGCCAGCCCGGCTGACATGCCGAGCGACCTGCCCGCCTCCATCTGCCCTTTTTCAATGGACTGAATGGAACCCCGGAAGATCTCGGCAATATAGGCGCCATTATGAAAGGCGAGTCCGAGGACAACGGACAGGAATTGCGAAATATCCAGCGACGTCAGGCCAAAGTAAAAAATAAAGATTTGGACGACTAAAGGCGTTCCCCTGACAAGGAATATATATAGGTCGGCAATCCATTCAAGTATCTTGATTCGCGAGATTTTCAAAAAGGCAAAAAACAGCCCGATGAAGATGGCAATAAAAATAGAAACAATCGTCAGTTCAAAGGTAAGAATCATGCCCCTTAAAAAAACGGGATATGTTTCTATAAACTTTCCGGCAAGTTCCATAGGCTTTTCCTCTCTTTAACTGTAATATTAAGTGTTTTATGTACAGAAAGAGGCGAATGCAAGTGCGGTACATTCGCCTGCCCCCTTTATTCCTTTTCAGGGTCTACTGTGATATCCTCACCGATGTACTTCTTGCTGATTTCTGTCAATGTTCCGTCCTCATGGAGCTTTTCAAGCGCTTCATTGATTTTCTCGAGCAGCTCTTCATTATCCTTTGCTACTGCAATCGCCTGCTCACTGCGGCCAAGCAGCTCCCTGCCTTCGATTTCCATGCCGGAACCAATGGCTTCTTTACCTGTGATAAAATCTGTGATTACTGCGTCATGCTTCCCCCTGCTCAATGCTTCAAGCGCAGTAACATCACTGTCGTAAAAAATGATGTTATCAGTCACCTCTTCAGCAGAATCTGCATAGGTAGAGCCTTTGGATACGGCTACTTCCAAATCCTTCAGATCATCCAGGCTTTCTGCTGAACTGTCCGGGCGGACAAAGATCTGCGGCCCTGAGTAATAATAAGGAATAGAGAAATTAACCGCCTTCAGTCTGTCTTCATTGATGGTGTGGCTCGCTACAGCAGCATCGAATCGCCCTGATTTGACTCCTTCCACAATTCCGCCAAACTTGAATTTTTTCTGGACAGGTTCAAGGCCCAGCTCTTTGGCCACCGCTTCTCCGACTTCGATGTCAAAGCCGGTCATTGTCCCATCTGCCTCTGTCACGCTGAAAGGCTTGAATTCACCTGATGCAGCATATGTAAACTTACCTCCGTCTGCAAGCTCTGCCCCCCCGGAGGATGCCTCCTTTGTCCCGCACGCTCCGAGAACAGCGGCACAGCATAAAATTACAACAGCTATGATCCATTTTTTCAATTGTTTTCCCCCTCAATGTTTTCTGAATTTCATTTCAAACTTATTACCCTTATTACCATAACATTACACTTACTTTTGCCACAAAATTCAAATTTAGCTATATTTTCAGTCATTAACGCCCATACTGGCCTGACAGCCGCTCAGCTATGCAATGCTATTAAATGGAGGCATATACTGCCCTCTTCTCCCATTTCCTCCAGAAAGGCCGCCATACAGAAGCAAAAGAAACTGTTTTTGGCAAAAAAAAACGCCCGAATCGGCGTTTTTTAGCTCTGCATATATTTCTTGAGAATCCCCCAGGCCTCATCCTTGCCTTCACCGGTCTCGGATGAGAACAAAACAATTTCGTCTCCAGGTTCAAGCTCCAGAGTCTCTTTCGTAATTTTAAAATGCTTCTGCCTTTTTGTTTTAGGAATTTTATCAGCCTTTGTGGCAATGATGATGCATCGGATGCCGTGGTGCTTCAGGAAATCGTACATCATAATATCATCCTTGGTAGGAGGATGGCGCAAGTCGACGATCAGGACAGCTGCCTTCAGCTGCTCCCTAGAGGTAAAATAGGTTTCAATCATCCTGCCCCATGCTTCGCGCTCCTTTTTGGAAACTTTGGCATAGCCATATCCCGGGACATCGACAAAATGCATCATTTCATTGATCAGATAAAAATTCAATGTCTGGGTTTTCCCTGGCTTTGAGGATGTCCTCGCCAGGTTCTTGCGGTTAAGCATCTTGTTTATAAATGAGGATTTGCCGACATTGGATCTCCCTGCCAGGGCGAACTCGGGCAGGGACTCCTCAGGATATTGTGCCGGCTTGACCGCACTTATAACGATTTCAGCACTATTTACTTTCATTGCTGTGCACTCCATTCAGGGCGTGCTTGAGAACTTCGTCAACATGTGATACGAGAACAAAATCCAATTCGTCGCGGACACTCTCTGGAATATCATCAATATCTTTTTCATTATCTTTAGGAAGGATAATTTTAGTCAATCCCGCTCTATGGGCACTTAAAGTTTTTTCTTTCACTCCACCGATCGGCAAGACCCGTCCGCGGAGCGTTATTTCTCCTGTCATCCCCACTTCTTTGCGTATCGGATTCCCCGACAGCGCTGAAACAAGGGCTGTAGTGATGGTAATCCCTGCAGATGGGCCGTCTTTTGGAACGGCACCTTCAGGCACATGGATGTGGATATCATACTTTTCATAAAAATCTGCCTCGATGCCCAGCTCTTTCGCTTTTGAACGGACATAGCTGAATGCAGTCTGTGCAGATTCTTTCATGACATCCCCAAGCTTGCCTGTCAGGACCAATTTGCCTTTGCCTGGAGATAAGGATACTTCGATCTGCAGCGTGTCTCCGCCAACTGTTGTATAGGCAAGGCCGGTTGCAACACCGATCTGGTCCTCGACCTCTGCCTGGCCATATCTGAACTTCGGCTTGCCAAGGAAGTCTTCTACATTCTTTTCAGAAATGATGACTTTCTTTTTCTCGCCTGAAACAATAATCTTTGCCGTCTTGCGGCAGATGGAAGCCAGCTGGCGCTCGAGCCCGCGTACGCCTGCTTCTCTTGTATAGTAGCGGACGATTTTCTGGATTCCGTCCTCTCTGATCTGCAGCTGGGATTTAGAAAGCCCATGCTCACTGATCTGCTTAGGCAGGAGATGGTCCTTTGCTATATGGATCTTTTCAAGCTCCGTATAGCCCGCAATCGTGATGATTTCCATCCGGTCGCGGAGAGGGCCCGGTATGGTTGCCAGATTATTCGCTGTTGCAATGAACATAACCTTCGACAGGTCATATGTTTCTTCAATATAATGATCGCTGAAGTTATGGTTCTGCTCAGGATCCAGGACTTCCAGCATGGCTGATGAAGGGTCACCCCTGAAATCATTGGACATTTTATCAATTTCATCAAGCAGGAACACCGGGTTGATGGTCTCTGCCTTTTTCATGCCCTGGATGATCCTGCCCGGCATGGCGCCGACATAGGTCCTTCTATGTCCGCGGATTTCAGATTCGTCCCGCACCCCTCCAAGGGAAACACGGACAAAGTTGCGGTTCAGCGATGCAGCAATCGATTTGGCAAGGCTCGTCTTACCGACTCCCGGAGGCCCGGCCAGACAAAGGATGGGACCTTTAAGCGAATTGGTGAGCTTTTGCACGGCCAAATATTCAAGCACCCGCTCCTTGACTTTTTCAAGGCCATAATGATCCCTATTCAGGATGCGCTCGGCATTATGGATATTCAGGTCATCAACAGTTGCCTCAGTCCATGGCAGAGAAACAAGCCAGTCGATATAATTGCGGATAACGGCGCTTTCAGCAGAGCTGGAAGGCACCTTTTCATAACGGTCAAGCTCTTTTAATGCAGCAAGCTTTACATGGTCAGGCATCCCGGATTGTTCAATTCTGTCATTGAGCTCGGCGATTTCGCCTGTTTTGCCTTCCTTATCGCCCAATTCCTTCTGAATCGCCTTCATCTGCTCCCGGAGATAATACTCCTTCTGCGTTCTTTCCATGCTTTTCTTGACGCGCTGCCCAATCTTCTTTTCCAGATTGAGGACCTCTTTTTCATTATGGATGATCTCTATGACCTGGTTCAGCCTTTTTTTGACGTCGATCATTTCAAGAATATCCTGTTTTTCCTTCAGCTTCAGCGGCAGATGGGAAGCGACGATATCTGCCATGCGCCCCGGTTCCTCAATATCGGATACTGAGGAATAGGTTTCTGCAGAAATCTTTTTGGATACTTTTATGTACTGTTCAAAGTACTCAAGCATCGTCCTCATCAGTGCCTGGTCTTCGGCGTCCTTGTCTTCTCTATCATCATAAGTCTCAACACTGACTGTATAATGATCTCCCTCATCGGTGAGCTCAGCAATTTCCGCCCTCTTCAATCCTTCCACCAGCACACGGATTGTGCCGTTCGGAAGCTTAAGCATTTGTTTTACACGGGTAAGAGTACCCATTTTGTATAAGTCATCTTCCGCCGGCTCATCTATTGAAATATCCTTTTGAGTCGTCAAAAAAATAAGATGGTCATCTACCATTGCTTTTTCAAGCGCCTGCACGGATCTTTCCCGCCCAACGTCCAGATGAAGGACCATTGTAGGGTAGACGAGCAAGCCCCGAAGCGGCAGGAGGGGGACGATGATGTCTTTCTTATTCGCCATAGTTTGCACCTCCAAATGCAAATCAGTATATTATCTGCCTCATCCTTATTCTTTGCACTAAGCCCGCAAAAAATGAGAAACAGAAACCAAACAATCATTCCAAACCCGCATCATATCACAGGTCAAGCCTTTGTACAATTCTAACTTATTTATTTGTGGGTGTCTATTAATAGAAATGCGGAGGGCGCTTGCCCAGCCCCGACAAGCATAAGACAAGCAGGACGGAAGGTTGTTCTTTAACCTTCTGGCCTGATTGGCTTATGACTCGAGGGGCTAGCGCCCGCAGCTGGACAAATCGAAATGCGGAAGCGGCTTGCCCAGAGCCGACAAGCATAAGACGCTTTGGAATTGAAGGCGTTCTTTGCCTTCGGTTCCAAAGTGGCTTATGACTCGAGGCTCTAGCCGCTGCAGCTGGACAACATGAAATGCGGAGGGCGCTTGCCCAGCCCCGACAAGCATAAGACAAGCAGGACGGAAGGTTGTTCTTTAACCTTCTGGCCTGATTGGCTATGACTCGAGGGGCTAGCGCCCGCAGCTGGACAAATCGAAATGCGGAAGCGGCTTGCCCAGAGCCGACAAGCATAAGACGCTTTGGAATTGAAGGCGTTCTTTGCCTTCGGTTCCAAAGTGGCTTATGACTCGAGGCTCTAGCCGCTGCAGCTGGACAACATGAAATGCGGAGGGCGCTTGCTCAGCCCCGACAAGCATAAGACAAGCAGGACGGAAGGTTGTTCTTTAACCTTCTGGCCTGATTGGCTTATGTCTCGAGGGGCTAGCGCCCGCAGCTGGACAACACGAAATGCGGAGGGCGCTTGGTCAGCCCCCTTATCTTATTGCTTCATTGATTATATGACGAATGATTTCCTGTTAGACAGCTTATTTCTCTTTTATCCTGCCAGAACAAAATAAAACTCCGGTTTGAAGCATATGCTGCAAACCGGAGCTCCTTTACATACTTTCTTTCTTAGTAAGCTCAATTGACGCTGTGAGGGACTGGTCTCTTGCATAGTCCTTCAGCAGGGCTGCAGTGAACACCTGGCTGAGGTGGCTGACAGGAATGATATCGATTCCCTCTATCTCTTTCAAAATGCTTTGCATATTTTCTTCAGGGATGATTACAGTCCTGGCGCCGGCTTTCTGGGCAGCCTTTACTTTGGCATACACTCCGCCGATCGGCTTAACATGGCCGCGGATGCTGATTTCTCCTGTCATGGCCACTTCCCTGTTCACCGGCCTTTTATATATAGCCGAATAAATTCCGGTAGCCATAGCAATCCCGGCAGAAGGACCGTCAATCGGCACACCGCCTGGGAAATTCACATGGATATCATAATCTTCAGCAGGGACTCCCATTGTTTTTAAAACGGTCAAAACATTTTCAATCGAACCCTTTGCCATACTCTTCCTGCGGATTGATTTTCCTCGGTCCCCGATGCTTTCTTCTTCAACAATCCCGGTGATATTGATAGAACCTTTTTCTTTTGCAGGCATGACCGTCACTTCTATTTCCAGCAGCGCACCTGTGTTGGGCCCATATACAGCAAGTCCGTTTACAAGCCCGACTGCCGATTCTTCACTGATTTTTCTTTCCATCCTTGGAGAGAGCTGGCTTGAGTTAATGACCCATTCAATATCCTCATCCTTTATGTAATCCCTATCCTCGGTAATGGCAACCCCTGCAGATATCTGCACAAGATTTACCGCTTCGCGACCGTTTCGTGCGTATGAGGCAAGTGTCTTTAAGCTTTTGCCGCTGATTGGCATATTGACCTTATCCGCCGCCTTGCTGCTGATCGTTTCCACTTCATCTTCCGTGAGCTCTTTAAAAAATACTTCCATGCAGCGTGATCTGATTGCCGGCGGAATCTCACTCGGAGTCCTTGTCGTCGCTCCTACAAGCCTGAAATCTGCAGGAAGCCCGTTCTTAAAAATATCATGGATATGCTGAGGGATTTGTGTATTTTCTTCATTATAATAAGCACTTTCCAAAAAGACCTTGCGATCCTCTAAAACTTTAAGCAGTTTATTCATTTGGATCGGATGCAGTTCGCCAATTTCATCTATGAACAGCACTCCCCCGTGCGCATTGGTGACGGCTCCCTGCTTTGGCTGCGGAATGCCTGCCTGTCCCATAGCGCCTGCACCTTGATAGATGGGATCATGAACAGAACCGATCAGCGGATCTGCTATTCCCCTTTCATCAAAACGGGCTGTTGTCGCATCAAGCTCAACGAAAACAGAAGATTTTCGAAACGGCGACTTGTCCTGCTTCTTTGCTTCTTCCAGCACCAGCCTTGCCGCAGCGGTTTTACCGACTCCAGGCGGCCCATAAATGATAACATGCTGTGGATTGGGTCCGCAGAGTGCCGCTTTTAATGACTTAATTCCATCTGCCTGGCCGACGATATCTTCGAAGCTTGCCGGACGCACTCTTTCCGAAAGCGGTTCAGTCAGCCTGATGGAACGCATTTTTTTCAGCTGGTCCATTTCTTTTTTTGACTCCCGGTCGATCGACACCTTTTGAGTCCTCTGGCTCTTTAGCAGATTCCAGAAATAAAGCCCGATAATGATCCCGAAAAACAGCTGGATGAATAAAGCTATCCCGGTCCAACTCATAGTATCCCTCCTGCACTTTTGTTCAAGCTGATACTTGGTAGTATCTCCTTGTACAGGTTGGAATAAACAAGAATACACTGTAAAAAACTTCCTGAGCAAAGACTTGTACACAATCTTGACGTGCAGCAGAGAATACAAAAAAGCCAGGCAGAGAAAACCCCCGGCCTGGCTTTATTTATTCTTTTATCATGCAGAAGTTTTACGCTCTTCTTCCACAACCGTACCATCATTCAGCACTAGCTTTGGCACGCTGTTATCTGTAACTGTCTCTTTTGTGATGATGCATTTAGAGATATCATCACGGGACGGAAGATCGAACATGACGTCCAGCATAATGCCTTCAATGATTGAGCGGAGTCCGCGGGCGCCTGTTTTGCGCTCGATTGCTTTCTTCGCAATCTCATGCAGGGCACCTTCTTCAAATTCAAGCTCAACATCATCAAGCTCAAGCATTTTCTGATACTGCTTAACAAGAGCATTTTTCGGCTTTGTCAGAATTTCAATAAGAGCTTCCTCATCAAGCTGAGTAAGGCTGGCAATTACTGGAAGGCGGCCGATGAATTCAGGGATCAGACCGAATTTCAGCAGGTCTTCAGGAAGAACTTTTGAAAGCAATTCCTTCTGGTCAAGCTCCTGCTGCTTCTGTTCAGAACCGAATCCGATCACTTTCTGGCCAAGGCGGCGCTTAATGATCTGCTCGATGCCGTCAAATGCACCTCCGCAGATGAACAGGATATTTGTTGTATCAATTTGAATGAATTCCTGGTGCGGATGCTTTCTTCCGCCCTGTGGAGGAACACTTGCTACAGTCCCTTCCAAAATCTTAAGCAATGCCTGCTGCACACCCTCACCTGATACATCCCTTGTTATGGAGGGGTTCTCAGATTTACGAGCAACCTTATCGATTTCATCGATATAGATAATGCCTTTTTCCGCCTTTTCAACATCATAGTCTGCAGCCTGGATCAATTTCAGGAGAATATTTTCAACATCTTCCCCAACATAGCCAGCTTCCGTAAGAGATGTAGCATCAGCAATTGCAAATGGAACGTTGAGAATACGGGCAAGCGTCTGGGCAAGGAGCGTTTTACCGCTTCCTGTCGGCCCGATCATGCTGATATTACTTTTTGAAAGCTCAACATCATCGATCTTGCTGTTTGAATTGATTCTCTTATAGTGGTTATAAACAGCCACTGACAGAGATTTCTTTGCCTGTTCCTGGCCGATTACATACTCGTCAAGAATATCGCGGATTTCTGCCGGCTTTGGCACATCCTTGAATTCGACTTCTTCCTCAGTGCCAAGCTCCTCTTCCACGATTTCCGTGCAGAGCTCGATGCACTCGTCACATATATATACACCTGGTCCGGCAACTAATTTACGTACTTGATCCTGTGTTTTCCCACAGAAGGAACACTTTAATTGCCCTTTTTCATCATTAAATTTAAACAATGCCTTCACCCCTTGAATTACTTCTGTGCCTTATATAAAGCTTGCGGATCACTGCAAACAATTTTTACTATTCAGCTTTTTCAGCTTATGGAATAACGGCTGGGAAAATCCCAAAACAGCCCCTGTGCCTTTATGTCCTTTTGATTGCTATCTGTCAATCGATTGGTTGGGAACAGTTCACACAGGAGAATACTTTAACAGTTATGTATTGCATTGTAACACATTTAATATCTGGACAGGAAATGATAACTCTTAGAAAAGTATGTTTCAATTCTGTCTGCTGATCCGCATTTAAAAATATGTACCCAATAAGCTTATCCATAAAACAGAGAGTTAAATCCCGATTAAGGGATATTTAATTACGGCAGTTATGTATAGAGTTTTTTCTGTCTGTTTTTCAGCTCTTATAATACTATATGCTGCTTTTTATTGTATAAAACAAGGCACGATCAAATCGCGCCTTGTTTTTATTAAAAAAGTCTATGCAGCCGGAGCCGCTATTGCGAAAGTTAAATTTTTATATTAAGCAGTTTTGCTGTTTTCGATAAGGAAGTCAACAGCTTTTTTCACTTTAAGGTCTGCTTTCACGCTGTCGAGGCTTCCAAGCGCCTGCTTGATTGCATCGGCAGTCATGTTGTACATTTCAGCCATTTTATCAAGCTCGGCAGTAACCTCTTCGTCTGTTACTTCAATGTTCTCTGCTTTTGCGATCTCTTCAAGAGTCAGGTTGATGCGTACACGCTTTTCGCCTTCTTCTTTCATCTGCTCGCGCAGGGCGCTTTCGTCCTGGCCTGAGAACTGGAAGTAAAGCTCAAGGTTCATGCCCTGCATTTGAAGGCGCTGTTCGAATTCCTGCATCATTCTGTCGACTTCATTGTCGATCATTACTGCAGGCAGGTCGATTTCAGCATTATCAGCAGCTTTTTCGACTACAGTGTCGCGAAGGTTGTTTTCAGATTCCTGCTTCTTGCTTTCTTCAAGGCGGGTCCTGATTTTTTCCTTAAGGGCATCAAGAGTTTCAACCTCTTCGTCAACATCCTTTGCAAACTCGTCATCAAGCTCTGGAAGCTCTTTGCCTTTGATTTCGTGAACAGTCACCTTGAATACTGCCTTCTTGCCGGCAAGCTCAGCAGCATGGTATTCCTCAGGGAAAGTCACTTCGACATCCTTGGATTCGCCTGCAGCTGTTCCTTCAAGCTGTTCTTCGAAACCAGGGATGAACTGGCCTGAACCAAGCTCAAGTGAATAGTTCTCAGCTTTTCCGCCTTCGAATGCTTCGCCGTCAACAAAACCTTCGAAGTCCATGACAACTGTATCGCCGTTTTCAGCTTTGCCTTCTTCTTTAACGACCAATTCAGCCTGGCGCTCCTGAAGGGAAGTGATTTCATTGTTTACATCTTCTTCAGTTACTTCTGTTTCAAGCTTTTCTACTTCAAGGCCTTTGTATTCGCCAAGCTTAACTTCAGGCTTGACTGTAACAGTTGCCTTGAAAATAAGGCTCTTGCCTTTTTCAATTTGCTCTACATCGATTTCAGGACGGTCAACAGGCTCGATCCCTGTCTCATCAATTGCACTTGCATATGCTTCAGGAAGAAGGAAGTCAATTGCATCCTGGTATAGAGATTCAACGCCAAAGCGTTTTTCGAACATTCCGCGCGGCATTTTTCCTTTACGGAATCCTGGCACGTTTACAGTAGCAACCACTTTTTTGAATGCAGCGTCCAGACCTTCTTTGACTTTCTCTGCATCTACTTCAATTGTAAGAACCCCTTGGTTCCCTTCTAGCTTTTCAAACTTAGCAGACATACTATAATTCCCTCCAACAATCTATTGTCATTACCATTTTAGCGGACTTTGTATGAATATTGCCTTCATATCATAGCATATTCATCTTTTTGATATGTAAAATAACTATTTTTACACATAACAGCCACTATATTATAACATACGTTATCTTTGTTTCAACAGAGATACTCAAATATTGGGATAAGAAATTTCTTCTATCTTCCCTATAAAAATCCTGGATGCCTCAAGAGTATCTTCTTCCACCCCATATTGGCCGGCCATATCCCCCGGATCTCCATCCATGCCGTAAAATGAGCATCCGACAAGATGGTAAGCAGCTGCCCACAGGTCAGGCTGATCAGGCTGCAGCTTGAACGGGTACAACAGGAAGAACTGCCTCTGGAGCAAAGCAATGATATTTTCCAGCAGGACCGGATCTTCGTGTTCGAGTTTATCTTTTACCGCTGCTTCAATTGCCCTCAGCTGCTTATGATCATGGACATCATGAAGTGCCGATGGGATGAACTCTTCATTCATCCCGAGCTTTTTTACAGTCACAGGCTTATCATATTCCTGCTCTTTCAGTATATTGATAATCATTGTTTTCAGGAAGGGATGCCCTTCCTCTGAAATCAGGTAAGACTTCAGCTCTTCAAGATATGGCCTGATGTTGATGTTTGCGAGCTTTGCCAGCAGCAGGACCTGCTCTTTGGGATCTTGATAGGACAGGAGGTTCAGCTCCTTATCCCTGTAGTCTTCGCGGAGCTGTTCTTCTGCAGCAGGATCCGGGCTTCCCTCCGCCATACGCCTGCTGAAGTGCAGCATTTTTGCGAAATGCTCCAGTTTATCCTTCGGGATCTCCCTTTCCTGGAGAAGGGCTTCGATAGTGGCCGCTATTTCCCCATATTCATGGAGCTGGACCATGATCATCAGATAAAGGTCCACGATTTCAAAATAGTCTCCGATTCCCTCCTGAAGCATGGATTTGGCAAGATTTTTGGCCTTTTTGAGCGCCCCGGCCTCAAAATAGGCAAGGACAAGCCCTATATGTATATCACTGCTCTCCGGATCAAGCTCTTTGGCGTCCTCAAACAGCTGGATTGCATCTGAAAAATTCTTTCCCTGCAGGCTCTCGAGCCCTTTCTCAAGCAAACGTTTTTCCAGACCGGGAAAGGGGATGATATTGCTGCTGTCGTTCTGGTTCCGCTTAGTCATGAAAAAACCGCCTTCCCTGTTAATATTGAAGATAGTATAGCACGCACGGAAAGAAAAAAGAAATTCAAAGAAGAGAGCCTTGAAAGAGGGAATGGATTGACTTCCGCAGTAAAAAAAAGAAGATCCACATGAGAGCGGATCTAGCTTGTTTTTTCATACGCTTCTATTTCCTTCTCAAGCTGAAGCGTTATTTCAATTTCGTCCCACCCATTAAGAAGCATTGTCTTCCAATAAGGCTGGACCGGAAAGCTTGCTGAGAAACCATCCTCACTATAGACAGTTTGTGTTTCAAGATCAACTGTCAGAACCAGCTCGGCTTCTGCTGCTTTCAGCAGGAGCTGTTCTGTCTCCCCCTGGCTCAGCCGGATGGGCAGCAGACCATTTTTCAGGCAATTCTGATGGAAGATGTCAGCGAAGGAGGGGGCAATGACCGCTTTAAATCCGTAGTCCTGCAGAGCCCAAGGGGCATGTTCTCTTGAAGAGCCGCATCCGAAGTTTTCATTTGCAACCAGAATTTCCGCGCCGCTGTTTTCAGGCTTATTCAATTCAAATGCAGGATCAAGCTGTCCATGTTTATAGCGCCAGTCATAGAATAGGTATTTCCCGAATCCGGTTTTCTCGATTCTTTTCAAAAATTGCTTCGGTATGATCTGATCTGTATCTACATTCACCCTGTCCAGCGCAGCTGCTTTGCCTGACAGCTTTTTGAAACCGCCCATTCTATCTCCTCCTACATCATGATTGATTCTTCCATTAATTTTTTCCTGACATCAACAAATCTACCGTTCACAGCAGCCGCAGCTGCCATGAGCGGGCTGACAAGATGGGTCCTCGCACCAAATCCCTGCCGTCCCTCGAAATTGCGGTTTGAGGTTGATGCACAATGCTCGCCCGGAGGCACGATATCATTATTCATGCTGAGGCACATACTGCAGCCGGATTCCCGCCATTCAAAGCCGGATTCCATAAAAATCTGATGAAGCCCTTCCTTTTCCGCCTGCTCCTTCACGGCCTGTGACCCCGGTACTACAAGGGCCCTGACACCCGGATGGACTTTTTTTCCGGCCGCAAACTCTGCAGCCTGCCTAAGGTCCTCGATTCGCGAATTTGTGCACGATCCGATGAACACATGCTGAATGCTGATACCGCTGATCTCCTGCCCTTCAGAAAGCCCCATATACCGAAGAGCGCGCTCAAGTGACGTCCGTTCTGTTTCGGTCTTGCAATCAGTCTTAGAAGGTATCCTTTCATCAACCCCCGCTGCCATGGAAGGATTGGTCCCCCAGCTGACCATCGGCGGGATCTCCCCGGCATCGAGCGTGATTTCTTTGTCATAATTCGCATCAGGATCCGAGGCGAGTGCCTGCCAATGAGCAAGGGAAGTATCCCATTCCGTGCCTTTCGGTGCATATTTCCGCCCCTTTATATAAGAGAAGGTGGTCTCATCAGGACTGACCAGGCCTGCCCTTGCTCCTCCCTCTATCGACATATTGCATATGGTCATCCGCTCTTCCATGGACATACCCCTTACAGCCTCTCCGCAGTATTCAATGACATGTCCTGTCCCGAACCCGATGCCAAACCTGCTGATGATATACAGGATGACATCCTTGGCTGTAACCCCGCTCTCAAGCCGGCCATCGATTTGGAGCTTCAGCGTTTTCGGCCTGGACTGCCATAATGTCTGGGTTGCAAGCACATGCTCCACTTCACTAGTGCCGATGCCAAAAGCAAGCGAACCAAAAGCACCATGGGTGGAAGTATGGCTGTCCCCGCAGACAATGGTCATCCCGGGGCGGGTCAGGCCCAGCTCCGGGCCGATGACATGGACAATGCCCTGATCCGGGCTGTCCATTCCTGCAAGCGGCACACCAAATTCCCGACAATTTTTTTCAAGGGTGGTCATCTGTTTTTTGGCGACTGGATCATCTATCTGGCCGCGGTTGATTGTCGGCACATTATGATCCATTGTAGCGAAGGTTTTGTCCGGGCGCCTGACTTTCCTGTTTTTCATCCGCAGGCCGGAAAATGCCTGAGGGGATGTGACTTCATGCACTAAATGCAAATCGATATAAAGCAGATCAGGCTTATCTGTTTCTGTATGGACGATATGCCGGTCCCAAATTTTCTCTACAATTGATTTGCCCATCTATTTTTCTCCCTCCATCTTTTCCGGGTCCTTCTCCCGGAATCTTTTATAAATAAGTACACGGCTGGAAAACCAGCCGTGATATCCTGAATCTGTCAGGCATATGCCCCCATTATCTGCAGAATGGCTTCATTATCCAGCAGAGCAGCTTTAATTTCCTCCGTCATCACCTTGGTAGAAGCTGCCTTCCCTCCTGAAGCCAGATCAGCTGTGCGAATGCCCGATTCAAGTACATCACTGACTGCCTTCTCGATTGCAGCAGCTTCTTCTTCCATCCCGAAGGAGAGGCGGAGCATCATGGCCGCGGAAAGAATCATTCCAACCGGGTTGGCGATGCCTTTGCCTTCGATGTCCGGGGCAGATCCATGGATCGGCTCATAAAGATATGGCCCGCCTTCTGACAGGCTGGCAGATGGAAGCATGCCGAGCGATCCAGTCAGAACAGAAGCTTCATCACTTAAAATATCTCCAAACATATTCTCGGTAACAATCACATCAAATTGTTTTGGATTTTTAATGATCTGCATGGCTGCATTATCGACCAGCATATGCTCGAGCTGTATTTCGGGATAATGGGCTGCAATTTCTTCCGCCGTTTCCCTCCACATCCTGCTTGATTCAAGGACATTCGCCTTATCCACGCTCGTTACCTTTCCGTTCCTTCCGCGGGCAAGTTCAAAGGCCAGCCTTACCACCCTCTGCACTTCTTCCTTTTTATAAAATAAAGTGTCCACGGCAGATTCTTCACTGCCATTCCCTGCCCTTTCGCTCGGCTTTCCGAAGTAGAGTCCGCCCGTCAGCTCCCTTACCATTAAAAAGTCGGTACCTTCAATAACTTCCTTCTTTAAAGGAGAGGAATCTGCCACACTCGCAAAATAGCTGGTGGGCCGGAGGTTGGCATATAGATTCAGATCTTTGCGGATTTTCAGGAGGCCGCGTTCCGGCCGGAGGCTTGGATGGAGCTTTTCCCAGCGCGGCCCGCCAACAGCTCCAAGCAAAATGGCATCGCTGCTTTTACAGAGTTCGACTGTTTCATCCGGCAGCGGCACCCCGGTGGAATCAATTGCTGTTCCGCCAATTTCCCCATAGCTGAATTCAAATGTATGCCCAAATCGTTCTCCTGCAGCCTGCAGCACTTCAACTGCCCCTGCTGCCACTTCTTTTCCGATGCCGTCACCCGGCAGCACTGCGATCCGCTTCTTCATGCCTAACCCCTCCGTTGCAAGTTTTATAAAGCCACTTTCGTCTTTTCTTCCAGGTAGATGACCCTGTTAACAGCGTTCAGATAGGCTTTTGCGGATGCTTCAAGTACATCCTGCGCAAGTCCCCTCCCGCTCGTTTCCCTGCCATTGTATTTCATTTTGACGAACACCTGCGCCAGGGCATCCCTTCCGGCCCCTACCGACTGGATCCGGTAATCCAGGAGGTTCACCGTGCCATTCACTGATTTCTCCAGCGTATTGTACAATGCTTCAATGCTCCCCGCCCCGGTTGCTGCCTCCTGGACGACTTCATTCTCCCTGCCTGAAAGTGTCACCGTAGCAGTTGGCACTTGATTGGTCCCATACTGGACCTGGATCTGGAGCAGTTCATAGAATTGCTGATCCTTTGACAGCCTTTCCTCCAGTACGATGGCGGCAAGGTCATCATCTGTCATCTCTTTCTTTCTGTCTGCCAAGTCTTTAAAAATAGCAAACAGCGGTTTGATTTCCTCTTCCGGAACAGCGAGCCCGAGTTCTTCAAGGCGGGATTTAAACGCATGCCTGCCAGAATGCTTTCCGAGAACCATGGAATTGGAGTGGAAGCCGACAAGTTCAGGTGAGATGATTTCATAAGTGGTCTTCTCTTTCAGCACGCCATCCTGGTGGATGCCTGATTCATGTGCAAAAGCATTTCTGCCGACAATAGCCTTGTTCGCCGGCACTGCCATACCGGTCAGTTTGCTGACCAGGCTGCTTGTTCTGCTGATTTCCTCAAGCTTGAGGCGTGTCCCTGCCTGATAATGGTCCTGCCGTATGTGCAGAGCGACGGCAAGCTCTTCCAGCGCAGCATTCCCGGCCCGTTCCCCGATGCCGTTGATCGTCCCTTCAATTTGTCCAGCTCCATTTTCGATGGCTGCAAGAGAGTTGGCAATCGCCATGCCAAGATCATCATGACAGTGAGCCGATAATATGACTTTATCAATGGAAGGAACATTCTCTCTTAAATATTGAAAGACTTTCCCATACTCACCTGGCGAAATATATCCGACCGTATCCGGTATATTGATGACACGCGCCCCGGCCTGGATGACTTCCTCAACGATGCGGGCCAGAAAAGGAAGCTCCGTCCGGCAGGCATCCTCTGCCGACCATTGAATGAGCGGGAATTTCCCGGCTGCATATTTCACAGCAGAAACCGCCGTCTCAATGACTTCTTCCTTTGACTGCTTCAGCTTATACTGCCGGTGGATGGGAGAGGTTGCGAGGAAGACGTGGAGCCTCGGATCCTCCCCCTCTCTCAATGCTTCCCAGGCTGCATCAATATCTGATATCACCGATCTTGCAAGCCCTGTAACCGAGCAGTTCCTGATGAGGGTGGCGATTTCACGGACTGAAGTAAAATCACCTTTTGAAGCTGCCGGAAACCCGGCTTCTATAATATCGACATTAAGCCTTTCGAGCTGTTTGGCAATTTCCAGCTTTTCAGATAGATTCAAGTTGACTCCTGCAGACTGTTCCCCGTCACGCAAAGTCGTGTCAAAGATGTTAATGGTTCGCACTGACAGCCACTTCTTTCTTTTTCTCTTTATTCACAAATGGCATCATTTTTCTCAGCTCCCTGCCGACCTGTTCAATCGGATGCTCATTTTCACTTGCAAGGATACTGTTGAAGACCGGACGGTTTGCCTGGTTTTCCAGGATCCAGCCTTTCGCGAACTTGCCTTCCTGGATATCCTTCAGGACAGCTTTCATCTCCTGCTTCACTCTCTCATCGACTACTCTCGGCCCGCTGACAAAATCACCCCATTGCGCTGTATCGGAAATGCTGTAGCGCATGCCTTCAAGGCCGCCTTCATACATCAGGTCAACAATCAGCTTCAGTTCGTGGAGACACTCAAAGTATGCCAGCTCAGGCTGATAGCCTGCCTCAGTCAATGTTTCAAAACCTGCTTTCACAAGTGATGTAAGGCCTCCGCACAGTACAGCCTGTTCGCCGAATAAATCAGTTTCTGTTTCTTCCTTGAAAGTGGTTTCCAGCGCCCCTGCCCTCAGTGCCCCAATCGCTCTGGCATAAGCGAGCGCAAGCTCCTGGGCTTCTCCCGTTACATCCTGATGGACTGCAAATAATGCCGGCACCCCTGCTCCTTCCTGATATGTCCTTCTTACCAGGTGGCCAGGGCCCTTAGGAGCCACAAGCAGGACATCACATGTTTTTGGGGCCACAATCTGATGGAAATGGATATTGAATCCATGCGCGAAAAGCAAGGCTTGATTTGTCAGGTTCGGCTCAATTTCATCCTTATAGACTTTAGGCTGAAGCTCATCCGGCAGGAGGATCATGACAATATCGCTTTGAGCAACAGACTCTCCAACAGAAAATACCGGGAACCCATCCTCTGACGCTTTATCCCATGAATTTCCTTTTCTCAGGCCGATTACTACATCAGCACCGCTGTCCCTCAGGTTTTGCGCATGGGCATGGCCCTGTGACCCATAGCCGATTACCGCAACTTTCTTTCCATTCAGATATGCTGGATTTGCGTCTCCGTTATAATACATTTTCGCCATGATTCATTCTCCCTCTCGTTTTTGAATTTTATTTGAATTATTTTTACACGATTGAATAATTCTTCGGCTGCCCCTGGCTCCTCTGGCTTCCTCTTGTAAAGGCTGTTGTCCCTGTCCGGGCAATCTCCTTGATTCCATACGGCTTTACAAGTTCAATGAAGGCTTCTATTTTTTCCGACTCGCCTGTAATTTGGATGACCAGGCTGTCTTTGCCGACATCTATCACCGATGCCCGGAAAGGCTCAATCAGCGAGTATAACTCACTCCTCGCCTGCGGAAGCGAGAGCACCTTTATGAGCGCAAGCTCCCTGGCGACAATCTGCTGGCCGCTTATATCATTTACTTTCAAAATATCAATCTGTTTATTGAGCTGTTTCGCAATCTGCTCTGCTGCCTCTTCATTGTCAACATGGACCGTGCAGGTGATCCGGGAAATCCCCTCCTGTTCGGAATGCCCGACCGAGATGCTTTCAATATTGAAGTTGCGCTTTGAGAACAGATTGGTGATTCTATTGAGGACCCCCGGCCTGTTCATCACGGTTAAACAGATGATTCGTTTCATGGTTTTACACCTTCCATCTCATGGTGCCCTTTGCCCGGGGCGATCATCGGGAATACATTTTCATCAGGAGCTATCCTGAAATCGAATAATACCGGCTCATCGCTTTTGAGCGCTTCATCCAGCACCTTTTCGGCCTCTTCCTCCGTACGGATTTCATAGGCTTTGATATCATAGGCTTCCGCCAGCTTGACAAAGGAAGGCTGATACTGGGCTTTACTGTGCGAAAAACGGGAATCATAAAAGATTTCCTGCCACTGCCTTACCATCCCAAGCGCCCTGTTATTGAAGATGGCTATCTTTACCGGGAGATTAAGCTCACGGATCAGGCCGAGCTCCTGTGCGGACATCTGGAAGCCGCCGTCGCCAACAATCGAAATGACCAGGGAATCCGGTGCAGCAAGCTGAGCTCCGATGGCCGCAGGCATTCCGAATCCCATCGTGCCGAGACCCCCTGAAGTGACCCATCTCCCCGCTTCCTTAAAGCGGTAATATTGGGCTGCCCACATTTGATGCTGGCCGACATCTGTTGTGACAATTGCATCTCCGCCCGTCTTTTCAAACAAAAGCTCCATGACCCGCTGCGGCTTCAAGTCAGCCGATTTGTGAAAATAGTAAGGGAATTCTTCCTTCCAGCTTTTAAGCTTTGCCATCCATTCATCATGTTCAGGAGGCTCCCCCTTCTGGCTCACAAGCTGGTTCAAAGCTTCTTTTGCATCAGCCACAACCGGAATCAGTGTTGGGACATTTTTGCCGATCTCTGCAGGGTCGATATCAACATGGGCCACATCTGCCTTAGGTGCAAAATAGGCAAGATTGCCGGTGAGCCTGTCATCAAATCTCGCCCCGATATTGATGAGCAGATCGCATTCATGCAAAGCCATATTGGCTGCATAGCATCCATGCATACCGGCCATCCCGACAAACAGGCTGTGATCTGCAGGAAAGCCCCCGAGTCCGAGAAGGGTATGCACGACCGGAAGCTGCTGCTGTTCGGCATATTGCTTAAGCAATCCGGAAGCCTTTGCATGCAGGACACCCGCCCCTGCCAGGATGACCGGCCTTTTCGCGCGGCTCACAGCTTCTGTCAGCTTGCGGATCTGAAGATAGTTTGGCTTTAGAGTCGGCTGGTAGCCCGGGAGGAAGATCTCTGTCTCCTCAGAGGGCTGTTCGGCGCCTGCCGCAATATCCTTCGGAATATCAATCAATACCGGACCAGGCCTCCCTGTAGAAGCAATATGAAAGGCCTCCTTCACAATCCTCGGAATGTCCGCTATGCTCCTTGCCTGATAGTTGTACTTGGTTATCGGGGTGGTGATCCCGAGGATGTCAGCCTCCTGGAAGGCATCCGTTCCAATGACGCCTGTTGCCACCTGCCCGGTAATGACGACAAGAGGCAAGGAATCCATCATGGCGTCGGCAAGGCCTGTTACAATATTGGTCGCCCCCGGTCCTGAAGTGGCGATGACAACTCCAGGCTTGCCGGAAATCCTCGCATATCCTTCCGCAGCATGGATGCCTCCCTGTTCATGCCTGGGAAGCACATGAAGTATGCCAGAATCATAGATTTTGTCATAAATCGGAAGAACAGCTCCTCCCGGATAGCCAAAAATCACTTCCACCTGTTCCTTCTCCAGCGCCTGCAACAGCAGTTCTGCACCGGTTGCCGGCTTCGAGCCAGTCTTGTTTTCTGCAAAGGCAGCTTCCTGCAGCATTTTGAAATAACCTCCTTTTGATTCAAGAAAAAAACAATATAAAAAGCCTTCCCATCCCCAAGAACGCCTGCATCAGCAGACGAAGGGATGAAAAGGCTTTGTCAGCCTGTTCCACGGTACCACCCTGATTCACGCAATTTGCGTGCACTTATGGACGGCAGCTGCCATCCTTTTTGATAACGGGTGCTCTCACACCCGGCCGGCCCTACTCGTCAAGCTTTCAGGCCGGCGCTCTGAGGGGAGTTCATGATGCGGCAGGAATGCCGGCTCTCAGCCTGCCCGGCTCTCTGTAAATCCTGATCCGCAAAACTACTTATCCTCATCCGCGCTTTTAACATATAGTGATCAGCTGTCAGCTTACATGGGGTTCAAAACGCTTCGATGCTACTTTAACACCTTCTGAAACTACTCTTTCCCTAAATTTCACCAGAAGCTCTTTTGTATGTGCCCCTGGACAGCCTTCACCGATTGTCCGGCCGTCCACCTTTACGACTGCAATGACTTCCGCTGCCGTCCCTGTAAGGAATACTTCATCTGCCGTATAAACATCGTGCCTCGTGAAAGGCTCCTCCTTCACTTCATAGCCAAGCCCCCTGGCAATTTCCATGACCGCATTGCGGGTGATCCCTTCAAGCGCCCCGACGTATCCCGGAGGCGTGTAAAAGCATTTATCCTTGATGATGAACACATTGTCAGCTGAACCCTCCGCGACATAGCCCTGATCATTCAGCATGAGTGCTTCACTGACATTTGCCAGGCGGGCCTCAATCCTCACCAGCACATTGTTCAAATAGTTCAATGACTTAACTTTAGGGCTCAATACATCAGGTCTGTTCCTTCTTGTCGCTACCGTGACAATCTCAAGCCCTGTTTCATACAATTCTTTCGGAAAGATGCTCAGCGGCTCGACAATCACGACAACATTTGCTTTTTTGCAATTGTAAGGGTCCAGCCCAAGATCTCCCACTCCCCTGGAAACAACGACCCTGATGTAGGCATCTTCATACGAATTCTTTTCGACAGTGGCAACAATGATATCTGTCAGCTCTTCCTCCGTATATGGCATTGTCAGCAATATGGATTTGGCTGAACGGTAAAGCCGGTCCATATGCTCTTTCATCCTGAAGATATTTCCGCTGTATACCCGGATCCCTTCAAAAATGCCGTCGCCATACAGGAAGCCATGGTCATAAACGGATATTTTTGCATTCTCTTTCGTCACAAACTCCCCGTTTAAAAATATCAATTGCTCAGACACGAATAACACCTCTTCGATTTAATGTATACACGCTTTAAACGGTTGAAATGACAAGTTAAAAAAATATGGGTTCCACACTTTCAATTCCGGTGTGGCGCGGTTTGTTTTATTATTTGAGGACTATCTTACGCTCATTTTTTTAGGGAGTCAACACCATTTTCAAGAATTATTTGATAATTTAGATTAATCTGATTTATTGAATGCGCTTACATTGCTTGTATATATGAATTTATTCAGCCAAGAAATATTTTATTTTATTTTTCAATCCCTTGATCCGATTATTCCGCTCTTTTATAGCAGCATAAAGTGATCCTTGCTAGGGATATTCTTAAGAATGCTTTTTCAATATAAAGATGGAGCATGCAGGATTTAATGGCGGATTTTCAACGAGTATATAATATAGAAGAAATCAGTTAATCATGTCAGGTTTACTGACATACAAAGAAGCGCTTTCATTTGACGGGAGGTATAATATTCAGCTGCAGCACTGAGTACCTTTATAAATTCTGTAACCTTAATCGGAGAAAATTAAGTTTTTTCCAGGAAGAACCAAAGCGTAAGTGCCTTGAACACCAAAAAAGACCACGTCCAGGGGCAATTTCAGCAGGAACAGCTCCCCTGTGGCATCGAACCCTCACCGGCATGAAAAGGAGTGAGTCATGTATAGCAAGAGGCTTTATCTATGCATGATTAGCATGAAAAGAAGTGAATCATGCATAGTAAGAGGCTTAAACAATGCATGATCGGTATGAAAAAGAGGCTTGTAATCCTGAGAACCCAAGCGCAGCGGCTGGACGCGGATCAAGAATTTATTGTTATTGTTTCCTTAACCACAAAAAAACCGCCATTTGATTAAAATCAAACAGCGGTAATATAGGTGTATGTAGTAATGGCGTCCCAGGAGAGATTCGAACTCCCGACCGACGGCTTAGAAGGCCGTTGCTCTATCCTGCTGAGCTAGTGGGACAATACAGTTCCTTATCAGCCAAAACACAGGCATATTAAGAGACTACCACAGATTTAATTTTCAAGTTAATGAAAAGTGGGGATTAGAACAAATCCCAAACAAAGTTCTATTACCCAGATAACAGAATAACTCAGTCACTATTCAGTTATCAAACAATTTATCTTCTTATCCCCACTCTTTATACTTAGCTATTCTAACAGTTTGGATTCCCTTATACTCCTCAGAAATTTCTTGTAATCCTCACAGCCAAAATACTCTTCAAATAACAGTGCAATATGATTATCAGAAACAGCATCTAAATTTTTAATGTTTAGATTAAGAGATAAATACCTTTCAAATAAAGTTATCTCCTCTTTAAGTTCAGCTTGAAAATCCTCTCTAATTTCCTTACCTTTTTTAGTAATAACTTTGTACATATCATCCATCTCCTTATTGCTGTTTATTGTAAATACCCTTCATTTTGCAAACTATGACATGCTGAGGAGTTACAGACAAAAAGAG
The DNA here is from genome assembly GCF_008180445.1 of Bacillus infantis. GTDB lineage: Bacteria > Bacillota > Bacilli > Bacillales > Cytobacillaceae > Bacillus_AB > Bacillus_AB infantis_B. The sequence continues at coordinate 379,783 of NZ_VTER01000002.1, read as the reverse complement.
AGTCAATACATCTAATTAATTGATGCCAGTGCCTCATTTTAATTATAAATGGTTTTCAATTTTCTCTTTCACCTGCGTTATCCAATATTGGTGTCAAACTGTAGTAAATTCAATTGTAATTTATTCATTTAAAAATACTCCATAAATTAATTAATCTCAACAGCCTCTAAATCCTCATATTCCTCAGATTGAATATCATCCCCTGAGTAAACCTCATAATCTAAATAGCAGTTTATTGGATGATAAAGATAAAACTCCTGTCCATCCTTTTTTCTAATTTTAATTGCCTCTAGAAGCTTTCTGTGCTTATTAATGATTACTCCTACCTGTTGTCTAGTAAGCCCTACTAGCTTTCCAATGCTCTCCTGTGAAATCCAAGCAAATCCATCCTTATCTGTATGAGCAGCAATAACATGCAAAACTTTCAATGCCGATGGATGGAGTTTTACTAATCCTCCTTGAGCAACAAAATCTTTGTCTAATGATAGATAAACTTTTTTCTCAATTTCATCAGTGACAATATTATAGGACTCCTTGGAAGACAGATGTATAAAAGTCTCTTGCACCATATCAGAGTTAGCTAGTCTTTCCCTGAGCAGGGTTTTCCCCTGTTCAATGGACTCTTGTGGAATATGCTTGGTTTTTTCTTTCTCAATAATTTCATTCATGTTCTTCCATTACCTCCTAATAATTATGTTGTTTGTTACTCATTTTGTTACAAAGGTTTAGGATAGTTGCGCTATACATTCTTTATAAACTATCAAGTCTTTGTAACCTATATTGTCTTTCAGTTCTTTCTAATCTTTAGTGTTAAGTACAGTTGCCCCCCTTGATGGATAGATAAAACTATCTCACATGAACATATATAGATAAGATTAGGTGCTGTTGACCTACCATCATTCCTATTGTTAGATGGAAACTTAGTAATTGTGATAGGCTATTTAGAGATTAAAGATGTGCTGATCCAACTTGCTCGCCCTGACCACATACCTATCATTAGATGTTCATCTCTTACTGTGACAAAGCAGGGAGGGGAGTAATGTGGAGTTATACAGATAATTGGAAGAAAAAGTTTGTTCTTGGATTATTTAGCGCGATTAAGTATTGGTGTATTGAGGTTTCAGAAGTCCAAAAACCAAAGTTGTTCCAAGACATAAAAAAATTTATGTTTGCCTTATGCAAACAAAAGAGCAGTCCTGAAAGGTTGCCCTACAGAATGCCCTTTTCCTTAGATATATTGTACAGACAGTTGAGACAAAAATAATTGTAAACTGAGCCAATCCCCTGAGGAATCCCTGTTTGCTTACAGAGCAAGCCCTAAGCGTAAAGTCGATCATAAGCCTTAGCTGCATAACAAATTACCTAATACATCATAAGCATTAAAAATTAGGAACAGCAGAGAAAAATTCAGGAAGAGATTGGGACAATAGCGCTTAAGGGGAGTTTCAGGGGGGATTAGGCGGTGTGAATCAGGGCGAGAATTATATCGAAAATCCCTATAATATAAAATATCTAATAACACTGGGCCTCACAGTGATTTGAAAAAAATCTGGTTATTCTCAAATTCAGTAGGAAACCCTTCAGATAATGAGACAGAACTAATAAGAGCATATTTATTAATTTGTCCCTATTTAACTATGTTGATTCTAATAAAAAGAAAAGACCGGAAATCGGTCTTTATTTGTAAGGCTATCTAAACTAAAGAGTTAATTCCACATTGTTTAATTTTATAGCTGTTTAAGAACCAGAATGATAAATTGATACTCCTAGAACTTTCTCCCAGAAAGGTGAGTATATCAAATCAAACATTATATCTTCATACTCTTCTTCAAATCGAGTTGTTGTTTTATCATCCTCAATGTCATCCATGAAATATTGTAATTCTTTAATAGCCTGCTGAATTTTAATTATTCTAGGATGATCATCATTTGGCACCCAGCCATCGTCCCATATAATGTATCCTTCATTCTCTAATCTTTTTAAGTCTGCCTGTTCAGTTGGGGAGTAAAAACCTCCACTACCTGACCTTTCTCTAGATTCTTTATAAGTTTGAAATATAACACTAGGAACAAGTCTTGGAAGTTTTCTTAGCAGCATTTGCAATTCATTTGTCTTTTCTTCAAAGTTCTCCCATTCATCCATACTCTTATAATCAAACTCTTTTATTTCCTCAGCATCTTTCATGCTTCTTAATGCCTGATTTTCTTTTCTATACTCTTCTACTTCTTTTTCGCTTGACTCAAGTGCCTGCTTATACTCCTCTAGTTCTTTCATTAAACTTTTAACTGTTGCAGCTGTAACTATAGGTCTGTCCTTCATTTCATTCATGTAAGGAATTAATAGTTCATTGAAAAAGGTTTTTGCTCGAGTATTAAATCTAGGTATGTTAACTTCTCCAATTTCTCTATCAATCATTGCTTGAGCTAATCTTGATAAATCATCTATTGAATTAAGTGTTATTGTTTGCAACCAAGTACTATATGGAGTATTTTCAAGAGCATTATGATTAAGTGGAGGTATGATTACTGGCACTAATCCTGTTTTATTTACCCAACTAGCTCCTAGTTCACATAAGCAGAATTGACTTTCTAAAAAATTTGGAGTTATTAAAGGTAAGACTATACTTGCTTCTTCCAACCCACTGCGAATTGTCTCAATCCAATCTTCCCCTATTTTCAGTTCATCATCTGAGGTTAAGAAAAAGTTACTCCTGTGTAGATTGAACTGTGTTTGTAACATGTCCATTAAACTTCTTGCCAAATGGGCATCCCTACTGGAATGACTTATAAAAATTTTGGTCAATTTTGACACGCCCCTACTATTGTCGTTTTATAAATATGCATACAAATTATACCATTCAAAAGATAGCAGTGAATATAAGCAATTTTACAAGTATTTTTAACTACCTGTTACTGTACAGTGACAATCAGCATTGCTTACTATTGATCCTTTACTGGTTTTATAGTGTTATTCTCATTTGTATAAAGGAATTAAGCGAAAACTTTTAAGCCCCACAAAAAAAGACCTCTTTTTGCTCAGAGGTCAATCTTTCAGTAGTTCTCTCAATTTTGTATGGTCTCTTCTAGCAATCCATAATGTATGTTCGCGTGAGATGGCTTTTTCTGCATCTTCCACAAAACTTAAAAAGTCTCTAGCATTGTCTATTTGATTACCTTGATTGTAAATAATATCAAGTTCAAATGCTGTTGTACTATACGCTTGCTGTAACTCCTGATATCTCTTTACTTGAATCCAAGATACAATGGCAGTACTAGCAGAAGAAAGGAAGCCAACCAGATCAGAAGTTATATTTGAATTTTTAACAATAAAAAAAATCGCAAGCAAAGCCAAAATTTGCAATAACACACTTATAGAGAACCACTTATTTTTCTCGTCAGAATTTGTTTTAGCTTTATCTGCATACCAGCCACGCTGATCTTTTATCCTTTGATCAAGGTATATATCTTTCTTCTCTTGCCAACTTAAATTTCTAAAGTTTTTCATTGCCTGAGTAATTATTGTTGGTGCATTCTCATCTAATAGTTTTATTCGCTCAAGAATATCCTCATTATTTTCCATGATAGACTTTAAATCTGCTACAAATCTCTCATCTACTGGGATCGGATCCTCTGAGTTTTCATAAGGAGCAGTACAATTAACATACTTCCATCCCATGGTTTTCAATGACTCAGCAACCGCTCGACCTTCATACCAAAATTTCTGGAGTTTTGATTGGTGAACCATGATTGAACAAATAATACTTATTAAAATACAGACTATTATAAAACTGTTTAATACAAGCAAAGTGTTATAGAACCTTTCGCTTATCAAGCCTGTAATACAACTTACACCTGATGCTACTATCAATGGAATAACTGTTCCCTTAAACGCATGTATATATTTTTTTTGCGCCTTATTTGATATATCATCTGCATGTTTGTAATATGAGGAAAACTCCTTCTCAATTTCTACATTATTTGACATTTTATACCTCCATCATTGCTAGTGGATAATTTTTCTATTACAATTAATATACTATATTTTAACCTATAATTAGGAGGATTTATAATGAATAAGACTGTTTTCGTAAGTTTTGATTATGACATGGACTCTCATTATAAAAGACTATTAAATGCATGGAATGCAAATTCTAGCTTTTCATTTGGATTTACTGATCATTCTATAACTGTTCCTATCAATAGTACCAATGCGAGTGTAATAAAAGCAGGTATAACTAAAAAATTAAGTCAAGCCAGATATTGTCTTGTAATAATAGGTAAAGATACACATAGAAGTGAGTGGGTCTCATGGGAGATCAATAAAGCAAAAGAGCTGGGCTTACAATTGTTAGGAGTTAAAACTCATTATAACAATACAACTCCCACACCTTTACTCAGATCCAATACAGCATGGGCAAATAGCTTTACCCTGGATGGAATAATTACTGCCTTAAACAAAGCTTAAGTAGAGGTGTCTAAATGAGACCAACAGGAAAAAACCTAGCAGACCCTCAAATTTATAAATCTGCTTACTTTGAAGCGTCTTATGCTAAAAGGGCTTGTATTTTTTTATCCCATACCCGCCTAGATAAAGATCATGTTATTAAGGTAGGGGATTATATCATGCAGTCAGGTTTTGATATATATTTAGATATTTATGATAAAGAACTGCAAAGAGCTGCAGACTTGGGGGATCATCAAGCAATCACGCAATGTTTAGAAAAAGGTATTGTAAATAGTACCCATATGCTATGTTGTTTATCCGAAAAGACTAAACACTCTTGGTGGGTCCCATATGAAATGGGATATGGAAAAAGTAAGGAACATGGAATAGCAACTCTGCTCTTAAAAGATGTTAATCTTGAAGACATACCTTCTTATCTGTATATCTCAGATGTCATAAAAGGTATAAAAAGTCTAAATGCGTATTTACACAAGCTTAGCCAGGAAACAGAATCACTCCTTGAGAAATATGCCCAAAATGACATAGCCTCTCCTAATACAATAAAAGAATTTGCATCACCTCACCCTTTAGATAATTACCTAAAATGGAGAGAATAAAAAAGCCACTGTATATGATATTGTCCCCTTTAAGTAGACATTCAAAAAAACCTTCATGTTACCATGGAGGAAAGAATGCTACTTGGAGGGGATTTTTTCATGGCAAAGAAAGGACAAACTTTTAATAGCTATTCGGAGGAGTTTAACTTAATGCCGTCATGAGATTCGTGAATGGGTCTAAAAGTTATAAAGTGTTGGCAGAAGAATTGGGAATTCGTCACTGTAGCCAGCTAAAAGTGTGGGTTAAGAAATGGAAAGAAGGAGTACCGTTTGATGAGCGTAATGGAGTCTCTAACCCTTTAAAAGGCAGGCCTAGGACTAAATTCAAATCGGTTAAGAGGAAAGGGATTATCTAAAGGCACAGGTTGACTTTCTAAAAAAGCAGTATCCAAATCTGGTAAAGGAGGAGGAACCATACCCAGAGGATTAAAGTATGAGCTGATCGATGAGTTAAGGGATACCTATCCGGTATCCTGGCTGCTGGAAATAGCCTATATCAAACCGGCTAGTTATTACAAATGGAGAAAAACAAATGCTATACGGGAAGAAAAGGCAAGGGGTGACCATGACATTCGAGAACACATATTAGGGATTCATTTCATACATCCTGAATATGGTCGGCCGCGTATTACTGACGAATTACATGAAAACGGGTATGTAGTTAACCACAAGAAGATTAACAGGCTGATGAAGGAAATGGATATACAATCAGTCATCCGGAAGAAAAGAAAACGGCACGGTCATAGTCCTACTATCATCTTCCCTAATCGCCTTAAAAGGAATTTTAAGGCTGCAGGACCTAATCAAAAAATGATAACTGATATCACATTTGTGTCTGTTGGAGAAGAATTTTATTATTTATCGGTCATACAGGACCTCTTTAATAACGAAATAGTAAGTTGGGAGCTATCTAAGAGAAATGACTTGGAACTTGTGTTAAATACAGTAGAAAAATGGACAAAGAAAAAAGACGTAGCTGAAGCCGTTCTCCATTCAGATCAAGGCTTTCAATACACGTCAAAGCTATACAGCAGCCGATTAGAGAAGAATGGCATCAAGGGCAGCCACTCTCGAAAAGGAAACTACCTGGACAACGCGTGTGTTGAATCATTCTTCTTACACCTTAAAGCCGAGAAGCTGTATTTAAAATGTAAGTCAGAAAAAGAACTAGAGCAAGCTCTTGAGGATTACGTCTACTATTACAACTACAAAAGAAGACAAAAGAAACTAAAGAAACGCGCGCCGATTGAATATCGAAACGCGCTCACTGCATAGCTTTTTATATTGTCTACTTGACAGGTGTTTATTGCAAAATAAAAGTGCAGAACTTTGCAAAGTAAAAATGCAGAGTGATGCACTATTTTTATAGGGCATAAAAAAAAACTTGCCAGTCACCCCAAGTCCCTCTACTGTAATTGGTGTCGAATCAATTTAGAGTGGAGGAAAGAAAGGATGCTAGCAATGTCTGATATCAATTGTATCAAACTTCTACGAAACAACAAAGGCTTATCAATTACCAAAATACAAGAATTACTGAAGATTAATTGGAGGACGGCGAAGAAGTACGCTGATGGAGAACAGCTTCCGAAAGAAATGACACCTAAGAAAAAGGGCTTAATGTATTGAAGGAAAATGGGGAGAGATCGTGTCTGACTGGCTATTTGAGAATTCCAAGATGAAGCGGAAGGACAGAAGGACAAACAAGCAGTTATTTAACGAACTCATAGACTTGGGTTTTACGGGGTCCTATCGGACCGTCTGTTACTTTATACAAGAGTGGAAGAATACACATAGTGAAGTTTCGAACGATTGGATCACCCTCCTGGCGAGGCACAAGTGGACTTTGGAGTAATGGAGGCGGTTCAGGAAGGTGAACTAGTAGATATCCGGGCATTAATCATGTCTTATCCTTATAGTAATGCTGGCTTTGCAGTTCCTCTACCAGCTGAAAATCAGGAATGTTTTCTATTTGGGTTAAAGGAGCTTTTCAAACAATCCGGTGGAGTCCCTATGAGAATAAGAATTGATAATTTATCTCCAGCAGTTAAGAAAGTGCGCTCAAAAATGGAAGAAGCACAGCTGACAGACGAGTTTGTCTCTTTCCAGAATCTATGGGTTTGAGGTTCAAGCATGTAATCCAAGAAGCGGTCATGAAAAAGGGAACGTGGAAAATAAAGTAGGTTACATTCGGTATAATTTCTTTAATAAGGCACCGGTAATGAATAATATTGAGGACCTAACACAACAATTGGAGAAACAATTGATAGAGGACAGAAATCGGTTGCATTATGAGAAAGACGTATTCATCCACGAATTGTGGGACCAGGAGAGGAAGCATCTCCTCCAGCTGCCAGAAACCGATTATCCTGTATTCAAGGAGGAACTTGGCACTGTAAATAAACTCAATGAAATGAAGATTGATCAGAAACTGATTCATGTGCCGAAAGCTTCCAACTACAGCCAACTTCATATCCATTTAACCTGGGATACAGTAAAAGTGATTTCCCCAGACGGGGAAATTTTGTTGGACGATTATCGGCCATATATGAAAAAGAGAAAGAGCTTACCTTGGTTATCTATTTTTAAAACCTGGATATCTAAACCCAGAGCAGTTGCTTATTCAAGATATAAAGAGTACCTGCCTGGCAGGGTTAGTGACTTTGTGCTGGTAGAGAATTTAATCATACGAAAAGACCGTTTAAATGCAATAGCAAGCTTATTGATTACACATGATATGAAGCAAATAAACGAAGAATTTTATGATCTCATTGCCCAGCAGAAATTAGGGGCCGAAGAWGATCCCTACGGGATTAATATGGTGAAATATGATGCCCTAGCGGAGGTACCTTATGAGCACTCAGTTACGAAGTAAATGCAAGTCGTTGAGGCTAGCTTATGTTCCAGATGTCTACGAGAATATCCCCTTCGAAAGTAGGGAGCAATTTCTAAACGATATTTTTGATGAGGAATTTAGATTAAGAGAAGCAGCAAAGGCTCAGCGGCTAATGAAGAAAGCAAAATTCTTAGATAAGAAAAATCTCGAGACCTATGAATGGAACGACAAAATACACTTTCCTTCACATCTTACCAAAGGAGAATTGGTGGACCTTCACTTTATAAATCAGAAGCAAAATGTTGTCCTTGTGGGAACTCCAGGCACTGGTAAAACCCACTTGGCCACTGGATTAGGAAGGAAGGCTTGTGAGGCAGGATACGAAGTGGGATTCTATCGTGTATCCCATCTAGTTGAGGAATTGGAAAAGGCCCTTCGGCTCAACCGCCTGGCCCAGTTTAGAAATAGGATCCAAAAGTTGGATCTCATTATTCTGGATGAGATGGGTTACCTGCCTTTCAGCAAAGAAGGAGCAGAGCTGCTTTTCCAATTGATTTCCGAGTGCTATGAGCAAAAAAGCCTCATCCTAACATCTAATTTGGAATTTAGCCAGTGGAACAGAATATTCTCAGATTCGAGACTGACAGCAGCTTTAGTGGATCGCTTGATCCATCATGCGCATATCATAAGTTTTCATGGAGAGAGTTACCGTCTTTCTAATGCGCTTTCCAAAAGAAGGTAAATATCAAGGGTGGCAAACCTCTGCAGTTTTTATTGCATTACTCTGCACTTTTTTCTTGCAAAATACAAACGCCTCTTCAGAACTTACTTCTCTTATTTGACTTATCATTCTCTCTCGATTTTTTAATCTATAATTAACCTCATTAATATCATTAAGATAGCACTCAACGTATTTGTATTTTGCCTTATACTTTTTAGCTAAATCTATGCCTCTATCTACCATTTCTTCATAAAGACAGGGACTATCAAATATCACATGATGTCCTTGTGATAAGTTAAAGTCAATTAAAGACCAGTCAATATTATACGAAATGTTACCAGCGATTTTTCCATCAATCGGCGTACCCTTTATGGAATGTAATAAAGCAGATTTTACAATGTCATGGTCTATGACAACTGCTCCTGTCCTCTTAGCAATTTGTCGAGAAAGCGTGGACTTTCCAGAACCAGGGAAGCCGGACATTTGAACAAAAAACATCTATTTGTCCTCCATTATTTATCCTATACCTATTGGGCTATCCTGTCCCGCTAGTAAAAGAATCCCACAAAAGGGATCCTATACAGGTACTAATATTTCTTACCATCTTAGGGCTGTTGTCTTACATAAGCCCCTTTCATTAGTGCGTTGTCCTTGTCTTTATGGAACAGTTATAAACGGTGTCTCCAAAAGAGCGTATGTCGCTGAGATAATCGTACCCCTCAGATGAACCATACCTGTTAAACATCCTTACTGCTACTACGTTTTCATCTGGTATAACTAGCAGAGCTACATTAGTGTATCCGAGTAATTGATAGGATCCTTTTGGGACTGAATCGCCTATTTGGCTAAAGGTATGATTCGTGTCTTTAACAAACCATAAAAAGCCATTCTTTTGAATAGGAATCATTGGGTTAGGAGTCTGGATGGAGGTAGCCATTTGTATGATCTCTTTTGGGATAAGTTGTTTTTCACCCCACCTCCCTTCTTTTAAGTGAAGGTAGCCCCATAAGGCAAGTTCTTTTGCAGATACATACATGTTCATTCCTGAACCATCTACTATATCCGTCTCAGTCCAAAAGGGGTTATCTGCATCTCGAATAGTGTCTGCAATCTTTGAATGAGGCTGACTCATCTTAATCCATTCTGTTGATTGAAGACCGACAGGCAAAATAACTTCCTCTTTTACGATATCTGCAACAGATTTTCCCGTTGTTTTTTTAATGATTCTTGTTAACAACTCCACACTGAAATCTCTATAGGCCCACGATTCACCAGGTCTAAATTCACTTACTGGTTTACCGCCAATTATTTTAAGTCCATGCGTATGGGTTAATAAATGACGAATCTTTATACCTTCATATGCGGATAAATGAGGCTCTTCAGCAAACCGTCGAATCGGATCATCAATGGAAAAGTGGCCATTGTATATAGAGTAAGCAGCAGCAAAACCGATATAAGCCTTTCTAACAGATGCAATATGGAATTGAGTATCTTCTTTAACATCGCTAGCATCCTTAGCACTCGACTGTTTACCAAAATAAGACTCTGTTACAACCTTGTCATTGTGAATAATAAATAGAGCAGCACCTGTAGAACCTAACTTTTCAGCACTTCTTTTTACATGATTGTGTACATCTTCAAACAAGTTTGTGTAATCGCTTGTTAGTATCAGTCTTTCCACTCTCCTTTAAAAATCAAAAAATGCCCCCAATATAAATGGAGGCACTATGCAACATGACTGTTTTTAACCATTAAGGACACCAACACAAGTTCTAACTTATGTCACCTGTATAAGTATTATGAATGTAGCATAACTTAATAGTTTATTCGGTAGTCTAACTATTGCGCGTTTTACTATTAGAAAAACCGCCCCTTTTATGGAATAAGAACAGCCGCCCAAATTGGCAGCTATCTTATACATAAACCCCCGTTACTTCAACAATGAGGCATTAATAAATTCCCTTATCACTGGCCGGTCAGGAGGACTTATATTCGAAGGGAGTTGATCAACATCAAAGAAGGCTAAATTCACCACTTCTTCATGATCAATCCTCAGTTCTCCATCAAAATCATTGCAAATATAGGTGGCGGTCACATTGTATACCTCATCACCGTGTGGTAATTTGTAATAAAATTCTTCTCCAGAAAAAACATTAAACAATTTTAAATTTTTCGCTGCCAACCCTGTTTCTTCGTACATCTCCCTCTTTGCTGCTTCTTCTAACGACTCTCCTGGTTCCAGAGATCCCCCAGTCAAGCCCCAACAGTGATTATCTGTTCTTAATTGCAATAACAGCTTATTGTTCTGGTCCAGAATAATAACACTCGCCCCTGCCATGATAAGAGGGCGGCTGCCGACAATCTTCCTTAAATCCATAATGTAACCCATTGAAATAGCTCCTTAACAATCGATTTCTAATTTATATTTCGAGATGAGGGAGGTTAAATCCTTCTTTCATAAATCGCCCCTTAGTCATATAAGAAAAGCTGCCTGGTTTGGCAGCAGACTTGGAACATACACTCCCTTAAGATGAATAAGAGCTCAATCTCGCCTTATTTTCTACTTCTATAATTAGAACTTGATATTGAACCATCCAGTTTCTTTCGGAAAATCTTCTCTTGTTAGTTTATCTCCTGTAATAAACTGTCTATAAGACGTAATTGTTCCATCGTGTGATATAATATAGAGATTTTGAGATTCTTGCTGTCTGCACCAATCAAGAAATTCTTTCGCCAAGTGATTAAATTCTGGTTGAGGCAAAAGGTTTATTCCCTTAGCCCATAGTTCTTCATGCAAATCTTCCTCAATTTGTATATTTGGAAACTCATCGGATATTTTTTGTCTATCTAATAATTCATCACAAGGTAAGGTTCTTGCTTCAGGAAATTGAGGGAATATTCTAGGAGATACTAATGGATTTACAAGTTTTCTGCACATTATTCCCTCAGTCCAATAATGAGCTGTTTGCAAGGTCCTTCTCAAAGGACTAATAACCAAAATATCATCTTTTGACAAAGGTAACTGTGTTCTAAGCAATTTAGCTTGATTAATTCCTTCATCTGTAAGTGCAGGGTCAGATATATGTAAACTTTTTGGTATATTTAGGGTGTGCTCCCCTTCTCCGTGTCTGATAAAAATTAACTCCACTAAAATTCCTACTTTCAGCTAATACTGTTCATGCTTCGGAGGTACTAACAAAATGTTATAAAGAATGGATAATTTTCAACATCCATTACTTTTATTAACTCTTCTTTAAAATCTTTATTTGTTATCATTTTTAATGCCTCTTCCAAACTAAAGAACCCAACCTCCAAACTTTCAGCACTGGTTTTCAATTTTCCTTCAAGCGGTTTACCTAACCACCAAAAGTTACAAACGTTTTTAGAGATTTCTTGTGATACACCACAAAAATTAATAATATCAATGTCCAGTCCGGTTTCTTCCTTAACTTCTCTAATAACTGCTTCTTTAATCGTCTCCCCTTCTTCTACAATACCACCAGGTAATTCCCAACCTCTAGTTGGCTCCTTTTTCAACAAAATTTTATTCTGCTCATTAATAATGACTCCACCTGATGTAATCATAAAATTATTCATAATTACCTCCTCTTCTAACTGCATATAAAACAATTTACCCATTTTATGGAATAAGAAGATATGGTGCTGAGTGGTTCACTCTTTAATACATATTTGATTTCCAAAGTAACTTTTTATAATACCTCCATTATTGGACTATATTTTTGTTGTCTCCTTCTTCAGCAAACGTGTACCTTTTGCATAATAAGAAAAAGCGTTAGTTTGCAACTGCTACATAGATATAAGCACCCATTTAATTGAATACCTAGAAAGAAAAAGTTCTCTACCCTAAAAAATCTATATACTTACCTACGTTTTGTTCTCTTGCTTTTTGGTACACGTGCCATGCGGCTACTAAATCCTGAAAAGCTAACCCTACGGAACCATAAATCGTTATTTGTTCATCATTTAATCTCCCTAAATCTTTATTTATGATAATCTCCCCAATTTCGGCATGTATGTTGCTTATTGTTAATCCTGCACCGCCAATAGCCCCCATTTGAACCGCAAGATTCCGATCATCACATACAAATAAAGATTTCTCAATTAACTCTGCACTGACTTCGCATTTTCCTGGTTCATCAGGTCCGAGCGTCGTAATATGAACACCTTTTTTTACATTATTCAAGAAGATGAAGGGGTCTTTGGCCCAGGTAGCAGAAACAACAATATCTGCATCATATAAAGCTTCATCCAGACTCTTACATACCGTTATGGGAATTTTCAGTTCCTCCGTCATTAGACTGGCAAATGATTTTCCTCTTTCTTTTGAGGTATCATAGACAAATACTCTAGAAATTGTCCTCAAATAGGTAAGAGACCGCAGTTGAAGCTTACCCTGCACACCTGCACCTATAATCGCTACACTTTTGGCATCTTTTCTCGCTAACAAATGTGTACCCAGGGCACCGGACAAACCTGTTCGAACAGCAGTTATATAGGTAGAATCCATAATTGCCAATAGTTGTCCGGTATCAAGATCATGAAGGTTTATTACTCCTTTAATAGAAGGAGATTGAGTTGGAAATTTAGCATGGTCTTTTACGGTATAAGCTGGAATATGGAACATCAGTCCAGGGAACAAGACCATAACGCTAGCATCTGAATGGGGAAGCACTGAATGTGCTCTTTGAGCAGGGATTTGTCTAGACAAAGAATATGAAGCAAAAGCTGCTTTCACTTCTGGATAAAGCTCAAGTGGATCCAGTAAGGTATGAACTTCCGTGCGAGTTAACAATAAAGTTTCCATAAAACTCCTTGCATTCATTGTAAAATTTTACTGTATATATTCTCTCAATTTCTTGAATATCCTTTAATAAAGATGGGACCTTTCTTTGATTCGTACTTTCTACATTTTCACTAAAACTGCACCTATAGGAGCACAAGGAAAAGGATTTACTTTTATGAAAGCCGCTAACACTGATTTTACATTGTTAGCGGCTTATTGTACGTGTCCAACTTTTCTTGCACGTTTCATTTAAAGACGAATAGAGCCATAATGATGTCGACCCTCAAAAAGAAACGCAATGATACTCTCATAATAGGGTGTTGTCCCCCCGAATTAGATACTGCCCCTTAAAAAGCTGCTTGGTTTGGCAGCTGGCTTGGCTTCTTCAATAAACCCGTTTCCATAAGTACAACTTGACTAGAGGGACCGGTCCCATGTCCCATTCATCAAAAAAGAGCCAAGGGACCCGTCCCCCTGGCTCTTTACCAATGTGTCTGCAGCTTATTGCCATTTATATCATAAAAGGTGAAAAAAGCATGTCCATTATCTTCTTGTATTTCATCCACCTTAACACCATGATCCTTTAAGTGCTGGTGAAAGTGAGTCAGTTCTGGACTTGTAAAGGCAACGCTAAAGGCAGCTTCTTTATTGAGTGTAAAATGGGCAAAGGTTTCTTCTTCAGCAGGAACTAGAATAATTAAAAAAGGTCCTTCGTTAATTTTAAAAATGGCAAATGGATCATATGTAATGGTTAATAATTGAAGCCCTAATACATCCCTATACCATTGTGCAGACTGCTCTAAATCTCTAACTGGGATTCTAATATAATGTACTTGTTCAATGAAAGATTTACTCATCTTTACCCCTCCCTTTTTTAATAGGGTATAAAATATCAAAATCAAATGCCTGAATTTCATGAGCTGGTACGTCAAACGGATTAAATGCATCAAGGCGATTGGGTTCAAGAGAAAAAGCATCGGCATCATGATCAATCTGATATCCTTCTTCTTTAATCCATCCACTTAAATAATGATATCTGCGATCCATCTCTGCTCTGCTAAAACAACAGCAATCAATTTTCGCATACTTTCTTTTTGGTATGGTGAAGCATCTAAAGTCTTGAGGTATATGAGTAATATTACGCACTTTAACTCCTACCCAGAGGTCAATTGTTCCGTCTGATTTCACCATATTTCCTTGATCATAAAAGACAATTCCTGCATTTTTCTCCACTATCATAGAATCATTGGAAGATATCATATGGTTGAGTTTTTTCCATGCCTTACGGACTTCCTTCCCTGCTTCAAAGTTTCCCATATGACCGTTTACTTTTATAGCCAGCATTTTAAACTCTTCAATGATAACTGTATTAACTTGCAGTGTTCTGCTTTTCTGATGCTTCTCTCGCTGGCCTAAGAGAACTTGCAACGATTGAGGAGTTCGTTGAGGATGAAAATCTTCTATAGGAAAATGGTTTTTTACCGCTCTGTCACCCATACAATTTGCTCCTTTCCATAATAGGAATATAGATTTGCACACTCATGCGAGCGTTAGATGGACTTGCTTCAGAGGACTGATACTGAGCAAACCACTGCCTGGAATCATCGAGTATAAACGTTTCTCCACATACGATCCACCGGTGAATAATTTCTAAAATACCCGCAAGTGTTCCATATGCCCTGGTTTCCATAACAGCAAATAACCCGCCGCCCAATATCTTTTGAGCAATACGCTGAGTGTTAGTATCTTCATGACTTGAAAAATTGGTAATACCATATTCACTCCAATGCTCCAAGTCATTTTCAGAATCATAGTTGTACGACAAATAAAGCTTAGCGCTTGAATAGTCTATTGGCGGATTTGATTTTAACCATTCAGATAAAGTCTTATCCGCCTTCTCCTGACAGCCTTGTCCATAAATCCTGCAATACCCCACGCAAAAAGATTCTGTTTCCTCTACTGTAATCATCTCAGGCTTTAACTGGCGTTCTATTGGCAAGTATAGTTTCATTCGAACAAGTTTTTCATTAAAAGTCATGTACTCTTCCAAATACGCATGTGAACCTTCACTAAACGAACTTTTAGGCAGCCACTCTGAATACATTTGATTCCATAACGAAAGAATACTGGAGTCATTAGTTGATGCTGTTACCCCTACTGCATACATTCCACCCTGTATCGTTTTAAAAGACATTCCGGCTATGGAATAAATAAGCGGATCTTCAATAGATATCATGATCTCATATGCATATGGTTGGGATATCTTATCCAAAGCTTCATCGTAGTCTATATTTCGTCCAAAAACCCTCATTTTTTTCTGTTTTATATCAGATGCTTGAGCCATCTTTTGAACGGCCGCAAGTGCATCCTTTTCTATTCCTTCTAAACGGCCTGATCTATGTATATAACTTAATACCGCCATGTCTTTCAGCTGAATAACCTTTATGTCTGGATACCTATCAAATAGTTCACGGCTCTCCAGGTAATTAATCTTTTCGTATAAATCAATCCGCTCAAAGCAAAAGAACATCTCTGATTCTTTATATACTTTCGGAGTAATGCCTACTATTTTCTTAAATGTCTTTGTAAAAGAGGCCTGTGATTCAAAACCAACCTGGATTGCAATATCAATGATCGTACGATGAGAGTATTTTAGGTGATCTGACGCGATGCTGATTCTTCTTTTACGCATATAGTCTTTTACTGGATAGCCAGTAAGAGAGTAAAACATACGGTAAAGATGCGGGAGTGACATGGAGGCTATTTTCGCAACTTCTTCTAACTCTATTTTCTCTTCGATATTTCCTTCTATAAAATCTATTGCTGCTTGAACACTCACTAAGTAATTCATTATTCACCACCTTTCAATCCAGGAAGATTATGTAAGAATGACTCCTTGACTGTAACTATAACAAAGAAACAGAATTTATTTTTGTCCTTTTTTATCAAAAATCGATTATTTCATCAAACTGCTATCCTCTGCTAAATGATCTAGTTACGGCTTATTGTTTATTGCGCAGTAATCGTCTACTCCGTAAACAAGATTGCCGAATCATTGTTCCAAAAATCTGTCCCATTTGTTAAATAAGATCCAGCCGCCTGAAATGGCAGCTGGATCTTAAAGTAAAGCACCCGTTAGTTTAAGTGCATTTTTTCACAATTGTTTATCTTAACATAAATACCTATTGCATTTTAATAAAACAATATCTGCAATTTTTGTTCCAAATTCTCATTAAATAAAGACTCAATCCTAAATTTGTAACGAGTCTTTATTGAACGTTTGTTTACACAGTGGTTGATTGACAAATTCAAGTCGGTTCCCGACTTTGTTGTCATTCAACAATTTCTTAATAATTTTCTCCACTTTTCTCTTTTTCCTTATTCTTTAGAATCTTTATAGCTGTTCTAATGTTTCGGAACATCCCCATATTTTCCCCTGTATATACCCATATTAAAGTGTAAATAATTTGTTGTACCCCTATAACTAAAAAGGCACCTAGTATTAATCCTAACGAAAATGGTGACATATAATATCCCCTTATTTCTCAATTTCCTTCGATAATGCCAATGACAAAACCTAATGTGTTCCTCTTACACACTAATACGCTTATATAAAACAAAAGTTTCATTGTTTCTATATCGGCTTATCCTCTAACACTAACCTGCCCCTTTTATGAAATAAGAGAAGCTACCTGTTTTGGCAGCAGAGCTGGAACATAAGCACCTGTTACTTTCAGTTTTAAAAGCCTTGGTCGCTTGTAATTTCAACGCCATTAGGGTCGACAATAGGTGATGAAACGAGACTTTTTACTACTGCTTGTTTGATTGTAACTACTTCTTCAACTTCTGAGCTAATATTATATGAGGTATTTCCGAACAAAGTAAAAAGGTCACTTTCTATGCCAGCCTTTTTTGTTGCCAATTTTAATTCTTGGATTTTTATCTGGTCATTCAAGGAGTCTACTGCGTCTTCATTAGATTGAAGCTCAATTCTAAAATTATATGGTGTTGCAATAAAGGTTCTTCGTTCCCCTTTATCAACTTTCCAATTGAGTTTAGTAGCATTTTCACATATATTCACTTGTTCTTTTTCAGAAACAAAGAAACCAATATGGTCAAACATTATCTTTATTCCGTATCCAAAAGTAATATTTATGGTTCCTCTCCTTGCCTCGATAATACGAAAAAGGATATTTTTCTCCCGAAAGTCATCCCATTTTAAGGGAGGGTTAAACTCTTGAAATTCTCCCTGGTATCTACCTATACGTTGAGATATACGAAAACCATTATCTACATAAAAATTTTCCGTTTCTTCTACATTTGGAGTCCAAAAATGATAATGAAATAGCATAAATACACCTCTTATTAAAACTCAATTGACTTTTTTAAATTACTTACTGGCAAATGTGCTTCATATAATTCTCTGATCACTTATATAACCTCCTTAAATTAAATTTTACTTTCCTATGAAATTGTTACCTCCAGCCTTAGCTTGAATTCCCCTACAACTTTAGATGTAGGATAGGATCCCCTATTCGTTGTTAAACTAACCTGCCCCGTTTGTTATATAAGAAAAGCTGCCTGGTTTGGCAGCTGATCTATAACATAAGCACCTGTTTGTTTAAGTACTTTCTTTCACAATCCATTTGAAAAACAATCTTTTCAATATAAATACTCCAATATTATACAAAGGTCTCGTAAAGTTATTATCGAAAATTTAATGAACGCTTTTCCAGAATAAAATAGCATCATACTAATCAATTTGTTGTTTTTCTGCGTAATACCATTTTAAATAATATATTATTCCAGACTTATCGACCCAGCTAAAATCTATTAGTTCCTTCTCTAGTGAATGGTGTAGCTCATCTACTGGAATCCACTTTATATCCATAGTACCGTCGCCTTCTTTAACTAAATTACCAGAGGCTTGACATCGAAAATAAGCGCCTAATGAATCTACTGGACCATTTGTCGTTTGATAAACAGCAAAAGGCTTCATAGCTTCAACATTTGAGTCCACATCATTAGTTTCAATTCTAGTATCTTCCCCAAAGATCTTTGTTATATGAAGTCCTGTTTCTTCGTGCACTTCTCTTTTAAGTCCTTCCAAAAATGACTCGAATTCCTCTAATCTTCCTCCAGGTAGCTCATAAGGTGTTTTATTCTCATTAGATTTAACCCTTTTTTGTATAACGATTTCAGTTCCATTTGGTCCATTTCTTTCAATTATTGCTCTAACATTTACATAGATCATACAAGTTCTCCCTCACTTTTCCTCTTCAACTAGATGGCCCGATTGTTGAATACAAGTTAAAACCTCTCTTCAACTATCCTGCCCCTTTTACGGTATAAGAAAAGCTGCCTGGTATGGCAGCTGATTCGAAACATAAGCACCCGTTAGTACAAATATGGTTTTATTCTTATAGTGGATAGGATACCAATGATGACAGCTAAAAGGTGACTTAGGAGAAAGGTATAAACATTAAAATAGATACCATTTGTGTACTGATTAAACCAGCAAAAGCGATATATTTTAGATTCAGGATCAGCAGGTGTTCCATCCAAGGCAATTACTAATTCATCTATATAATTGATGATTGGCAAAATCAATAACGCACACGATATAACGGTGAAAATTAATATAACTATTTTTTTCTTTACTATGGTGTTAGCTAATATTTCTCTTGTCAATTTACATATAAAAAAATAACTTAATACAAAAACAGGTGAGAATAGCATTATAATTAAAATACCAGGATTTCCATTACCTGACCAAACATCAGGGCTAATTGTAAACACATTTTCTATGAGATAGAAACCAAGAAATGAAAGAAGAATACTTATGAAACAAAAAATATATATTTTTTTCAATAAATCACCTCTTTTAATGTTAACTATTCTGCCCCTTTTTTGGAATAAGAAAGTCTATCTTATTTGGCAACTGCTTTGAAACATAGTCATCCGCCGGATTAAAAAAATTCAAGTGAAAATTGGTTTTGTTTATAACTTAGTTGTAAATCTTTTAAGTTTTCCATTAATCCTCCAATCACTATTGAGCTTGCGGTTAATCATCTTATCAGAACCATTCAGATTCCATCCCAAAAAGAAAACCACAAA
Source organism: Bacillus infantis (assembly GCF_008180445.1). Taxonomy (GTDB): domain Bacteria; phylum Bacillota; class Bacilli; order Bacillales; family Cytobacillaceae; genus Bacillus_AB; species Bacillus_AB infantis_B. The sequence continues at coordinate 360,248 of NZ_VTER01000002.1, read as the reverse complement.
CAAACAGGCCCATTACCACTCCGATCATTGTTACTATGCCAAGCATCAATTTTTCCCGGGAGGCTGCTGCATTAAAATCACTGAATGCCATAATGTAGGTATAGAAACAGGGTAAAATAAGAAATAGAACGATGAAGGTGTTTATTGAGAAGGTCAAATGAGCCACTATGCCGGATTCGTTCAATAAAAAGCTTATAAATGCAACCAGCATTCCGGCACTATAAAATTTTGCTAATCTGGGAAGTGATATTGAACGGTTTGTTACATTTTTTTCTTGCAAGCTATTTCCACCTTTTCTTCCATAAATGATCAGGGTAAAGAACACTGACTCTTCTTCTAATTATAATCTATTTGCATGCTTTTTCGTGGTGGACTCACACGGCTATTTATAAGAAAAGCCGCCTTGCAACGGCAGCTAATCGAACAGTATTAAACGTTATAAGGCGGTCATTCCTTCTTTAATTCAATACTTTCGGTTTCTTCATCCCATTCAACAGTCATTGTAATCACTGTATCTTCTTGGATAAACGCACACCCACTGCACATATCTCCAAAATCATGACTTTGCAGAACCCCGCCATTAGACAAAGTTCCCTGTCCCTCGGTAAAGCCGGAATCTGCTTCAATCCGATATTTAATTTCTTTACCTGCAATACTCTTAAGATTATTCCCTTCGTACTTTAATGTGAAGTTTTGTTCTTGTGTATCTTCTGTCTGAATCACTCTGATTTTTCCATACCAGTTTTGGCTTACGCCGTCAAAATACAATGTTTTAGATTGGCAAGCAGTAAGAAGGATTATGGTTATAAAAAGGAACGCAAAGAGCCTCTTCAAATACAATTCCCCCCTAAACACATTTGGGATATTTTAACATAAAATTCCTTGATTGGCTTTATATAAAACATTATCCAGGCCAAAGAAGCCAGGGGGACAGACCCCTTGGCTTATTTAAACTTCTTAGAATATATAAATTCTGTAATGGGGATTGTAACAAAAGTAAGTCCTACTACTATAACTAGCGGATAATTGTCAATTTCATTAAAACTGCCTGTTCCTTCAGAAATAAATAATATTAAACCAGATAAAATCATCAGAACATAATAACCTATTTTGGCACTTTGAGTTTTAATATGTCTATCTAATTCATCCTTCTCTCCACCACCTTCATGATCACCCCAGTTCAGCCAATTAAAAAAATAGCTTAAAGCTAGGAAACTGAAGAATATTCCAGCAGCGTCTATAGTGTTGAATCTAACCCCACGGTATACAGTAAATCCTGCAATTGTCAGAAAAACAATAAAGCTTAGAATAGCAATCATGCTTTTGGTTTTATTCATGACCTTTCCCTCCATACTCTGCGATAAATAATTCTTCCAAAGCAACTTTCAACGTCCTGGCGATATCAAAGGCTAACTGCAAACTTGGGTCATATTTGTTGTTTTCGATGGCGTTAATAGTTTGCCTGCTTACATTACATAAATCTGCTAACTTCCCTTGTGAAAGACTGTTTTTTTCTCTGTATTCCTTGATTCTATTTTCCATTGCATCTGCCTCCACATTTCCGGGGTGTAAAAAACCTTTTACACCTTTATCATAAAATAAGGCAATGGATGTGTCAAACATATTTGACACATCCATTGCCTTGAAGAAGCCAGGGGGACAGACCCCTTGGCTCAATTTCAAAAAAAGCCAAGGGACCTGTCCCTATTTATTTCGATTGGTGGTTTTGTATTTTTCTCCTTTGCTATCATAGGTCACCCATTCTCCAACAGGTTCACCCATTTCAAAATATCCTGAACGTTTTATTGTGCCATCGGAACGATACCATTCCCAATAGCCCTCTGGCTTATCTTCAATTATTTTACCCTTTGACCATATAGTTTTTCCGTTTGCATGGTACTTTATCGTGTATCCATTAATTACTTCAAGTTTCTTTTCCTTAACACTGTTCGTGTTTATCAAGTCGCATTTTTCATTTGTCATGATTTACCTCCGATAACCACTGTTTTTTTTCAAATCATTTTGATGATATTGTTTTACTTTTGCACATTTAGTGTTCATTTTTTATATAAAATTTAATCAACACCTTTGAACAGGAGAGGCTATCTCACTATTAAAAAGGAAGCCAGGGGGACAGACCCCTCGGCCCCGCAGCAAAATGAGCCAAGGGGTCTGTCCCCTTGGCCTGGTTTGGCAGCTGATTTGGAACATAAGGACCCGGCCAGAAAATTATTTTCTTAATATATATTTTCCTGAGTATTTCTTATTCAAATAAATTATCAAGAAAAAACAGGATAATCCCAAAACAATATACGTCATAATAAAAACCAACAGGTCAGGATTATATCTATGTTCTATTTGTCCCATTGTAACAAAAAGTAGGCCAAGAACTATATGTATCTTTCCAATTTTACGCAGGTAGATCGGTAAGTCATCCTTAGCAATACATTGTACAGTATCTTTTGAAAGAAAAAAGCCGGGCTTAGTTGAGTAATGTTCTCCAATACCTATAGCGATAAAATAAATACCTAAAATTAGTTGTATAGACATACTCTTCTCCCATTTATCTTTCTTCTTTTCCATATTGTTATGCTGAACTGATCCAGCCTATTTAACAGCTATATGAATTTCAATTTCCCCATTCGGATCATATCTTTCAAAGTCAAATGAATAAGCTCTTTCCAACTCGCCCTTCTCTTCACGCTCCCATATCTCCCTCCAGGCATTAAGTATCCCAAGCTCGTCTAATGTATCCACTTCAAAAATCTCATATTTAGCTGTGTTCGGGATCTTAACCGTCGAATCATTATTACCACTTTCTATGGCGACACTTAAGGTATAATCTCCTTTATAATCACTCTCGTAATCATAATACAATCCATATTTAACCTCATCCTGGTTACCCAAAATACCAGATGCCTCTTTCCACATTTCTGAAATCTTTTGCATAATAGCCTCATCTTTAAAATTATTGGTTCTGACACTTTTGATTATTGTTAGGTTCATTAGACTACCTCCACTCGTTTTATTTACTCATTTCGACAAAAATACAATATTTACCTTCTTATTAAGCGATCCTGTTCCGTGAGCCATGGGGACAGACCCCTTGGCCCAATTTCAAAAGAGCCAGGGGGCCTATCCCCCAGGCTCAGGAGAGACCCCCTGGCTCTTCTTTTTATTGGCACAGCTCCCCCACACTGAGTGAACATGTCCCCAACCCAATCGCAAAAAGAGCCAAGGGGTCTGTTCCCTTGGCTTCTTGGATATAAGCACCTTTTACTTTTCATTGCAAAAACCAGCAAAACCAGATATCAGCTGGCTGCACAGTATATCTATACGGTGCAGCCATTTGTTTTATGTTAAACACAAGCATGCGATTACTTGAAGTACTAGTCTTCATATATTTTTTTTTGAAGTTTTTTTCTATCTACTGTTTGCGGCGGTTTTTCCATCCATTTGTTATGAACTGCAATGGTTCCTGTTGCAACCCCAAACTTTCCAACTCGTGTAATTAATTGAGCGTATTCTGCTACCAGATCACTTCTCATACTAGCTCCAAGCCCCAGTCCCAAACTGCCAATTGAAATGACAGATAAAGTTGAGTTAAGACCTATCAGCAATTTTTCTGTAAAAGGGGATTCCGTGCTATTCGTCATGGTTGAGTCAGGGGATGTTGGTGTACTGAGATGCTCGTCTTTAAGTGTCTTTTCCAGAGTATTTATTATTTCGGTTGCAAGATCATACCCTGCTTGCATATGTTTTCTAACTTCTTTAGACTTTGTAATTTGTGCAAGACCATCAACCATTGTTCTTCCTACATAATTCATCTCAATATTATTAGCAAGATGGGTAATTTCAATTGCGAGCAAAGGTCTTTTATTTAACGTCAAATGTCCGGCGAAGAAACTGGTATCATCTACAAATTCAATTTTCTTTGGATAGGCAATATAAGGCGAGCGAATAAGTATGCCTTTTGATTCCATAAGCTTGACAACCCTATTATACAACTCACTGCTTTCTTCCGTAGCAGCAGTATAATAGGCCCTTATATCCTCTCTATATGTGGTTCCTAAAACATTTCCGTTTAAGAAACACCCATACCTGGCCATCATTTGTATAAATCTTAAATAAAAAGTATCCGAATATAATTTTGGTGCTTTATCGTTAACATCAGCATCAGTGTAACCCTGCGGAGTAAGCAGATTTTCTTTTTGAAAAATCATCTTTAAAGTATTTAGATGTCCTTCAGAAAGGTCTTTAGAGAATTCGACGATTTCTTTCACTTCCGGGTCCACAACTGTTGCTGCAAAATGTTTCATTACACATATGTTGAGGCTATCCCCCATATAAGAACTCCAGACAGCAGCTAATTCACTTGATGTCAAATCTGGATTATGTACCATAAATGTGACCTCCTTATCCTTAGAATAGTATTTGTAACAGGAGGCAACTTATGTAAATCATTTAGGGAATAGTTTTAACCATACCAAGTTATAGAGATAACAGAAACAGATCCCCATCCCAACCACAAAAAGAGCCAAGGGACCTGTCCCCTTGGCTTATTTCCATTCACAAACCATGGTCAATTGGTTCCCTTTTAGCTCAGCTGAGATGTTGCCGTTCATTTTTTCCATCAGGCTTTTGGCAATGGGCAGACCGAGCCCGGTTCCTTTGCCTGTCCGGGTCTGGTCGACTTTATAGAAGCGGTCGAACATGTGGTGTACATCCTGTTCACTTAGTTTGTCGACGGTGTTGGAAATCTTCAATATGACCGCTGCATCACTTTCTTCAAGCCTGATGGACACATTCCCTGTTGAGTACCGAATCGCGTTGACTACTAAGTTTTCCACGACTCTTTTAACAGCAGATGCATCGGCATCAATCATGATTTCATGATCTGGAATATGGATATCCGGCTCTATATTTCTCTTTTTGAATTCCTCATAAAATCCTAATAGAGCGTCTGCGATCAAGTCATTGCCTCTGACCCTCTCCAGCTTCATCGGGTAATCGGTTTGTTCGATGATAGACAGCTCGAAAAAATCTTCAAGGAGGATTTTTAATCTTCCTGCACTGTTTTTTATCGTTGCGATGTATTCTTTTTTCAACTCGGGGCTTAGTTCATCGGATTCCAAAAACTGAATATATCCCAGAATCGAGGTCATCGGCGTGCGGATATCATGTGAGATATGAGAGATGGCCTGCTTCAGCTCATTTTCCGTTGAGCGCTTGACTGCCTCTGCTTGTTTCGTCAGGTCAATCTGGTTATTGATTTCCTTTGCAAGCTCCTCAAAATGGCGGTCATGATAGCTGATATCAACCTTCTTGTTTGTTTGATTCTGATTGACTTGATAAAGCTGCCGGGCTGTCCGTTTGATTTCTTTTTTCAGCAGATAGAAACGGGTGAGGACAATGGCGAATGCGATCAGGACGATGATGAATAGATAGAGCATTGGACCTCACCCGCTTTCTGGTTACTTGATTTCTTTTCTGTTAAAAATAAAGACGCCTATCCCCCAAAACAGCAGGAACGTCAGAATCGGAATCACCACCATGAAAACCATGTCACTGCTGTTCAAGCTGTTTACGATGCTGATGTCATAGATCAGCTTAAAAACAGAATGATTGAGTATCGGTTCAAAAAACGGCACTTTGGCTGCCAGCATTTGCAGCGGCCAGTCAGCAAATATAAAGAACATCAATAGAAATCCTATCGTTTTTCCACTGTCCGTGAACAGGATTGAAAAAATCGCCATGATGGAGGCAAAAGCAGCTCCATATAAAACAATCAGCCCGATGGTTTGAAGGTAATAGGAGATGTCAGGCATACCGTCAAATCCGAAATAGACTGCACTCGTCCCGGTCATCACGATAGGTAAAATCAAAGATATGATGACCGCTCCAATAGAAAACACGATTAACTTCGCAGAGTAGATACTCAGCCTGCTTTTTCCTGAAGATACGATGCTTTTCATCGTCCCTATGGAGTATTCACTCGTAATAAAGAAACCGGCGAGAATACTGGGGATCAGCTTCACAATATTCGCATGGGGTCTAAGAATGCTCTCCTTGTAATAATCACTTACTGCCGGCAAACCTGATGCACCATTGTCGAGTTCTATAAGAGGAAACAGCACTGCTGCAGCAAGCAGCATCCAGCTCAGGAATCGGAATGAGCGATCTTTCTTTAATTTATACCACTCTGTTCTCACTAAGTTACCCATGCTTGACACCCCCGATGCGATTGGTGAAATACGTTTCCAAATCTTCTCCCATCGGCATGAATTCTTCGATGATCAAGCCTTCATCGGTTAACATTTTGGAAACTTTTCCTGGCAGATCAACAGAGGCGAACAGTTTAATTGTTCCTTCAGGCATCACTTCAAAATCAGGCGCAGATAACCGGCTTTCTATGATCGTTGCCGCCTTGCCTGGATCATCTACTTTGATATGCAAGTACTGCTGGCATTTTTCTTGAAGCTCCTTCGCAGATAACTGTTCCAGCAGCTCTCCTTTATGGATGATGCCATAATGGGTGGCCAATAGATGCAGCTCGCTTAAAATATGGCTTGAGATCAAAATCGTGATTCCATATTCCCTGTTCAGCTTTTTCAGCAGTTCGCGGATTTCCACAACCCCCATAGGATCCAGCCCATTAATAGGTTCATCCAAAATCAAGAACTCAGGATCTCCCAGTAAGGCAATCGCCAGTCCGAGGCGCTGCTTCATTCCTAAAGAAAAATTCTTCGCTTTCTTTTTTCCTGTATCCTGCAAGCCAACGAGCTTAAGCGTTTTGCCGATGCACTCTTTGCCTGGTATGCCTTTCAAAAGACGGTGTGCTTCCAGGTTTTCCTTCGCCGTCATCTGAGGATATAAGGCCGGCCCTTCAATAATGGTTCCGATTCTCTTTCTGGCCTCGATGATATCCCGTTCATTGCTTTTTCCAAATAACTCAAATGTTCCCGAGGTTGGATACGCAAGTCCTGTTATCACCCGGATCAGCGTGGATTTCCCGGCACCATTTTGTCCGATGAAACCATAAATGGAGCCTTTCTTTATCTTCACGCTCACTTTATCGAGCGCCATATTCTTTTGATATTTCTTCGACAACTGGCTGGTCGTCAATACATCGTCATTCATGAAGAGTTTCCTCCTTACGTCATTATTCAACTTTGAACACTCTTATACTATAAGAAGGAAAACATAAGAAACCCTTAAGTGAATCCTTAAGAAAACCTTAAGGTTTGAGCTTATAGCCCATTCCCCAGACCGTTTCAATATACTCTTCGTCACTATTTGCTTTCGCCAGCTTGCTCCTGATATTGCTCAAATGGACATTGATCGTATTTTCATCTCCGTGGTATTTTTCATTCCATACGCTCTCGAACAAGTTCGCCTTGGAAAAAACCTTATGAGGGGACGCCACCATCAGAAGCAATATTTCATATTCCCTGGCCGTCAATCTAAGTTGAACCCCATTCACGCTCACAGTCTTAGCGTCCACATCCACAATAATATCCTTATGGGTCAATTGATTTGTTACCGGCGTACCCGACAGGTCCCGATATCTTCTCAGACATGAATCAATCCTGGCAGATACCTCTTCAATATCAAAAGGCTTGGTTATGTAGTCATCAGCCCCGGCTCTTAACGCCTTAATCTTTGACTGAGTCTCAAGCTTCGCCGAAATGATGATCACAGGGATCTTGCTCTCATTCGTCACCTTTTTCAAGAGCTCTTCACCGGATAAACCGGGGAGCATCAGATCAATCAGAATCATATCCCACTTCCCGGAATCCAGGTATATCAATGCTTCCGTCCCCGAATAAGCCGGCTTCGGCGAATAGCCGCTTTTACTCACAATATTGCACAGCAGGCGATTAATGTCCTCATCGTCTTCGATAATTAAAATATGTACCATATCATTCATTGTAATCATCCTCATATTTATTAACCTTATCATTTATTGAATGGCGGGGAATGTCAAGCTGGTCGAAGGCTGAAAGGATGAAGATGCTTTGTCGCTTTTTGCCCTCAGGCTAAGAAGTTAAGCCACAGGTAAGCCACAGGGACAGACCCCTCGGCCCAGCATCAAAAAGAGCCAAGGGGTCTGTCCCCTTGGCTTATTGCTCAATTATCTAAGTAAAAATTCCTGAAAACCTATTTGGGCACTTTTTTTAAATCGTTTATCTTTTTGTACAATCCATAGATCTCTCATAATACTGAGGTTCTTTATTGGAATTTCTCTCAGAACTTTAAATTGCAGTTCTTTTGTAACCGTTAATTTCGGCATGATACCGATTCCCAGATTTGCTTCCACTGCGCTTTTTATTGATTGCATACTTCCAAGCTCCATTGCATTCTCTATATATTCCAGAATACCAAGCTCACTTAATGCATTCTCAACAATCAGCCTTGTTCCCGAATCCTTTTCTCTCCATATCATCTTTTCCTCTGATAATTCATGTACTTCTATAGATCCTTTGTCTTTCCAACGATGATTATAAGAGGTAATTAGTATCAACTCATCATCAGCAAATTTTTGAACTGTATATTTGGTTTGATCTGCTTCTCCCTCTACAAGTGCAATATCAATTTCATTATTATCTAATTTTGATAATATATAGGGGGTATTTCCAATTAACAGGCTGAACTTAATACCCTCATGTCTCTTCTGGTAATTCCCAAGTAAACCTGGCAGTAAGTATTCTCCAATGGTCTGGCTGGCTCCCACTTTCAGCGTTTGGTCAGTATAGCCTGAAACTTCTTGAATCGCTTGAAAGGAGTTATTATCTAATTCCACCATTTCCTTTGCATAAGGATATAGGACCTTCCCAGCTTCAGATAACGTTAACTTGCCATCCATCCGGTCAAATAAACTGGTTCCATACCTGTTTTCCAATTGGCGGATTTGTTTTGTCACTGCTGGCTGAGAAATAAAACCGAGACGGGCTGCCTGACTTACACTTCCTTCTTCCGCGACACGGCAGAACATACGCAAGCTGTCTATATTCATGGCATCGTCTCCTTTTTCCATTTTGCCCGCTTAAATCCTCTACTCAATATCAGTTACATCTAACGCACAGCGGAAACCAATGTTTCCGGAAGAGCTATCCGGTGTGTTTGAACTTCTAGCTGCGACTCTGTACCGGTTACAGTATGACTTATGGCATAAGTAAGAACCGCCTCGCATTGCCTTTGGGCGTTCGGGCATGAATCCAGGAACGGAACTATTGCCTGCTTTCTGATTATCAAACCAGTTCGAGCACCACTCCCATACATTTCCGGACATATTGTGCAAACCATAACCATTTGGTGGAAAAGCATGGACAGGCGCTGTGCCTAAATATCCATCCTCTTCTGTATTGGTAACAGGGAACTCTCCTTGCCATATATTGCAATAATACTCTCCATTAGGATAAAGCTCATTCCCCCACGGGTAATTCTGCTGAGACAGCCCTCCTCTAGCGGCAAACTCCCACTCCTCTTCTGTTAAAAGCCGCTTCCCTGACCAGGTGCAATAGGCCAAGGCATCATTGTGCGAGACATGGACAACGGGATGATCCATTCTCTCTTCAATAGAAGAGTCAGGTCCTTCAGGATATTCCCAGCTTGCTCCCTGCACCACTCGCCACCATGGCGTTGCTGCTGGTGCCTGAGTTACTTTTGCAGCCGTTTCTTCCGATAATAGTAAATGGAAGACAAAGGACCACCCGTACTTTTCAGCATCTGTCTGATAGTTCGTATCCTCAATGAATTCTTTAAATTGCTTATTTGACACTGCATATTTATCTATATAAAAACTATTCACTTCCACTTCCCGGACTGGTCTTTCTTGATCAAAAGGATTGGCCTCGGGATCGTCTGTACCCATTAAAAAGCTTCCTCCCCCAAGCAAAACCATTTCTTCACGGTGTTTTTCCTTAACAGGGACATGAACCAGGTCAATGTGAGTTTTATTTTTGCCTGCAGGTATAGCTCTCGATGCTGAGCAGCAGCTCTTATTCTGTTTCACAAGATCACCTCTAAGTTGATGAGTTTAAATTTGGCCGCGTTTACGAAACTCCATGCTACATGATTATTTATTCTTTTCCTAAAGGCTGCAAGATGCGTGCTCATAAATGCACTGCTGCTTCAATGAATGTCCATCTAAAATAGCCTTATCCAGAACAATGATCTTTACTTCCATTAATATTAGTCCTTTACTTTCCAGATCTATCTTCAATGCCAAAAAATCCCGCCCCCTATCATCATAAAATTGGAAAGGGAGCGAGATACACAAATGCATTACTTGGAAATCTCAATGATATTTGTATCTTTTTTTTGAATGCTGCTATTAGGATTAATAACTGTACATGCCTCGCCACTTGTAAAGATTACAATGATATCTGTTGAAGGCACTAATTCTTTAATTGACTCAAAATCCACCGTTAGCAAGAGATCGCCTTGCTTGACCTTTTGTCCCTCTTTGATATGAGAACTAAACCCTTTGCCCTCCAAATTCACTGTGTCCACACCAACATGAATCAGAATTTCTTTTCCATCATCTGTCTTCAAGCCTACTGCGTGATTTGTCTGAAAAACAAAATCCACTTTAGCATCGGCTGGAGCATATACTTCGGGCCCCTTTGGTTCAATCGCAAACCCATCCCCCATTAACTTTGAAGAAAATGTTTCATCATTTACTTGGTCAATGGGTTTTATGATGCCTGTTGCCGGGCTGACGAAATCCTTTTTTTTAAATAATTTACCTAGCACTTTTTATTCACCAACCTTTAAATAATCGTCAGGGTCTTTTGAGCTCGGATTATAAGTCTCCGCCCTATTAACCTTCCAGCCTGGCTCTACTTTAAAATGACCAGTTAAAATAGGGTCATTAGTCTTTGTCTGAAAGTCGTGTAATTTTTGTCTCATTTCAATTAGGATATCCTCGTAGCGTTCATCGCCTGCAAGATTGCTTCTTTCACCTGGATCATAAAACAGATCATACAATCCTTCTCCCGGCTTTATTACCTCCTCCAGACCATTTTCCTGATACAGTGTTTTGGTTGGGGAGTTGTCAATATTGGTTCGATTTATTTTCAAGTAATTCTCATCATAGAATTTGATATATTTATACCTTTTCGTCCTGATGCTTCTTGCCGGTTCATATGCAGTATGATAATTGATTTCTGCAAATACTTCTTCCCTTACTTCCATGTCCTTCACTTTAAACATCTCAGCAAAAGATACACCCTGTAAATAGGAAGGAGCTTCAACTTCCAGCAAGTCACAGAGAGTAGGGAAAATATCTACTTGGGAAACCAGCCCATCCACTACTTCACCAATCATAGTACTCCCAGGGACACGCATGATCAAGGAAACACCGATTCCCGAATCGTAAAGAGTGCATTTTCCAAATGGAAAGGCCAGACCATGATCTGTTGTAAAAATGATAATGGAGTTTTCGTAGAAGCCCTCATCTTTAAGAGCCTGAATGACAAGCTCAAAAGAAGCGTTTGCCCAAGTAGCTGAATTCAAATACCCAGCATAATCCTCTCTTACTTCCTTACTATCCGCCATTGGATATGGAGGCATCACATACTTGGAATCAGCTGCAGCTTCATTTTCATAAGACTCTTCTGGAAACTTCCGATGTGTGGCAAACATTCCAAAGGATAAGAAAAAAGGCTTGTCTTTGTCTGCGTGCTGCAGCCAGCTGCGTACATTTTGTGCATTCTTATAATCCCAATTTACAAGTTCTTGTTCAGATAAGCCGGAATTATCTGCACTGATATCTTGATCATACCCAATGACCTTAGCACCCATATCATGATCAATATAGCTTCCTGCCTCATGCTGAATACCGCACAATACCGCATGATAGTCCTGTTTCTTCAAGAAATTCACTAAGTGCTGATTATAATCATGGAGTTTAAAGCCCCTTTGGGACAAACCCAGCATACCATTACTATGCGGATACATCCCCGTTAACAAGCCTGCCCGGCTTGGGGAACATGTCGGCCCTACACAGTAAGCCTGCCTGAATATTGTTGCATCCTCTGCAAACTTTTGAAGAGATGGTGTTGGGACATCATATCCATATGGACTTAAAACTCTCCCGCTATCATGTGTGTGTATATAAATGACATTCTTTTTCATTTCGAAGCTCCTTTAAAAAAACTGCAAATGCTTTATTAGGAAAGGGCTCTGCCGGGATATGATAGAGCTCCTTCTATAAGACCTTACAAGTGTTTAATATTATTGTTTTCAGCATACTCATCTACTTCTGTCCGAATAATATTAACCTTTGGACCATAGATGACTTGAACTGACTTTCCTCTTACCACCGTATTTAATGCACCGGTCTGCTTTAGGAGGTCAGCATTAATTTTATCCGGCTTTACAATGCTTACCCTTAATCTTGTTGCACAATTGTCAATTTCGGTGATGTTATCAAATCCTCCTAAACCTTCAATGATATTTTTAGCCTGTCCATCTTTAATAGAGGCTTCATGATTTTGTTCATTTTCCGTAACCGCTTCTTCATCCCGGCCCGGGGTTTTTGCATCCAATTTAAGAATTAAAGTTTTGAATACAAAGTAGTAAACAAAGATGATTGGAATCGCAAGAACCAGTGCCCATAAGTAATTCGTTTTATCATTCCCCTGGAATACTCCAAAAAGGAAGAACTCAATGGCTCCGGCTGAGAATGTTGAACCAATGGTAATATCAGCTAAACTTGCTACTACAAAGCTCAATGCGAATAAAATGGCTTCTGCGGCAAAAAGGATTGGTGATGCGAATAACAACGCAAATGAAATAGGTTCAGTTACCCCTGTAATGAATGCCGTAAGTCCGATGGAAAAAAGGAAACCTGCTGTTGCTTTACGTCTTGGTCCGGCGGGAATTGTTTTATACATAGCAAGAACAATTCCTATCATGCCAAACATCATATGCAAATAACGTCCGCTATTGAATAATGCTAAGTTGCCAAAGAACTTTGTTGTATTCGGATCAGATAATTGCGCCAGGAAGATGGTTTGAAACCCTTCATATACTTGGCCATTCACCTCCATCGTTCCACCTGCTGCGGTTGTCCAGAAAGGCAAATAGAAAACATGGTGCAACCCAAACAAATAGAGTGTACGCAGCATTAAACCATATAAGAAAGCACCTAATGTTCCAAGCCCTGTTGCAAATTCTCCAAAAGCCGCAATTCCATTACCGATCAGCGGCCATACTAAGTACATAATGGCGCCAACAACCAGGAAAACAAAAGTATTCACAATCGGTACAAACCTTGAACCACCGAAGAAAGCCAAGATTTCAGGCAATTTTATATTATAATAACGGTTGTGAACGACTCCGGTTACTATACCTGTTAAGATACCGCCAAACACACCCATCTGAAGAGTCAATACCCCAAATTGAAGGCCCTGCCCAAGTGATCGTGGATCCACCTCTGGCGGAGCTAAATCACCTGTAACTTTTAAAAGGGCATTAATTGTAATAATTAATACAAAATAACCTACTACGGCCGCTAAACCTGCCGGCCCCTTCTCTCTCTTTGCCAGCCCTGTTGCTATCCCTACTGCAAAGATAAGAGGCAAGGCATTAAACACTCCACTGCCAGCCGCATTCATAATTGTTAAAATGGCTTGCAAAATTTCATTCCCTAAAATTGGATATGCCTCAATAACCGCTTGACCGGATAGTGCTGCTGATACTCCAAGTAACAATCCGGCTACCGGCAGTATTGCTACTGGCAGTAAAATGGCTTTACCGAGTTTTTGCCCAAAATCCATTATTGCATCTTTCATGTTTGTACCCCTTCCCCTTTATCAAATTTTCACTAGTTAGCAACCCAAAAAACGAAACCGCTTCCAAACCAATATAAAAAAATATGCTTGATAATGACATTTGCTAACTTGTTTACATAAACAATATAGACAAATTATTTAAATACGTCAATACAAATAATTAAAATGTATTATCATTTTAAACTATTTGATATCACTAAAAAAAGTGTTAGCATACGCCTTCAAAGGCATAGTCCAACACTTCTTAAAACTCTATTTAGCATAAATAAAATTAATTACGCTTTTAAAAAAAACCAATAATATTTGTTAATACAAATTTATTTTTCACGTATAGACTGATATTGATAATGATTAGAGTTCAAAATCATATCTGAATAATCCAGGACTTTACCAGACGTCAGATACGTGGTATTTAGAATTTTCAAAAGGGGCTGATCAGGATCACAATTGAAACACTTCATCACTTCTTCGGTCGGCATGACCGGAACAACTACATGATGCGAGTGAGCAATCGTTTGATTTTTTACTTCCTCAATATATTTATATTTTGAGTTAGAGATGTCTTCATATGATAAGTCCGGGTAAGCTGTTACACTCATATAACTTGTCTCAAACATCATGGGAACATTATCTGCTTTACGGAGTCTTTTTATAAAGTAAATTGGGCTCTCGTTCTCGATTTGAAGTTTAGCGGCTATTTCATTGTGGGCAGGAATAATTTTAAACTCAATAATATCAGTGCTTGCTTCCTTTCCCATTTCCTTCATTTCTTCCGTGAAACTTTTTGCAGCAGTAGATCTGCCTACTATTTTCTGGCTGGAAACGTATGTCCCGCTGCCCTGGCTTCGGGATAAGTAACCTTTGGCTACGAGGTTATTAGTCGCTTGTCTGACGGTTACACGACTGACACTGAACTTCTCTGCAAGCTCTTGCTCAGTTTCAATTGATTGTCCCTTTGTATATTCTCCGCTTTTTATTTTTTCTAATATATATTCTTCAATTTTTTTATATTTAGCCATTCTTTTGGGATTTTGCGGCAAAAGAATACCCCCTCTAACTTCTATAGACATACATACAATATACCGCTTCTGCTATCTTTTATAAAGCAGCGGCAGGGTTGTTCCGCTATCAAGTTGGCAGGATCGATAACTTTTCGTTATACCCTATTCAATATTAGCATTATTTCATTGCCCGCATATTTGATACCATACTTTAGGAGAAAAATAATCAGAAAATGAAACACATCGGGGATGATTTTATTTATATTTTATATTTATCTATCGGCCTTATTGCTTCCACTCTTGGTGCCATTGCCGGTCTGGGCGGAGGAGTGATTATCAAACCTGTCTTAGACCTGTTTGGCCACTTTGACTTGCCTACGATAGGCGTATTATCTGCTGCAACAGTGCTGGCTATGGCTGCCGCATCCCTGATCAAGATGAGAAAAAAAGAATTGGAAATTGATAAAACTGCAAGTTCATTCATAGCGGGAGGATCAATCTTAGGGGGAATAACAGGCAAATCCATTTTTAACCTGATTGCAATCTCATTAGAAATTCCTGCAATAACCGCCATCATTCAATCCTCTATTCTGGCAGTTTTATTATCTTTAATCTTTATCTATTTTAAAAGGAAGCATCAAATAAGATCTTATATACTTAAAAACAAGCTAGGCATTATTAGCGTTGGCTTTTTACTGGGTTTTTTATCTGCTTTCCTGGGAATTGGCGGCGGACCTTTGAATGTAGCAGTATTGTGCCTGCTATTCTCTATGTCAGCTAAAAATGCCGGAATCAATTCAATCTTTATTATATTCTTTTCGCAATTATCTGCACTTCTACTGATTGCATTTTCTTCGGGTTTTGAGGGGTATAACCTGAATATGCTCTACTTAATGATACCCGGAGGCATAGCAGGAGGGATCATTGGGTCCGAAATTGTGATAAAATTATCCGATTCACAAGTTGAAAGAATATTCAGCATATCTATTATTTTAATTATCATAATAAACGTATTTAACATTGTGAAAGTTGCTTTAATCCATTGATACTAAGTAATTATTGGTATTTGGATCGATTTATTACTTAAGAAGCCCATTTCAATTAATTACCGTTATGCAAAGAGCACCTATAGTTTAATTACACCTTTCGCATATTTAGATTTAATACAGGAATGCTTCCCCGCTTGCCATATAAGAAAAGCTGCCTGGTTTGGCAGCTGATCCTTATTAATCCTGTTTGCTTTCTTCCAGTTCCCTTTCAATTTCTTCATTAGAAACTCTAGGGAGTTCACCATTAATATTAAGGTGTCTAACAATCATTCTTAACTGATATTTAATTGTTGAAAGACTAAATATTACGTATACCGCAAATATAAAGCCCAGTATAAACCAAAACAAAAAATCCCACCTTTTATTTAAAGATCTCCTTATCTAACTGTATTTCGGGTAACAGTTTTGTGATTATAAACCCTCCCGGAACTCACTCTGTTCTCTTAATGGTAACAATATGTACAAAGAAAACCAATAACCTCTATAAGTAAATTTAATGCCCAAACAAAAAGAGCCAAGGGATCTGTCCCCTTGGCTTTTAATCCTTTGGTTGATTCCTGACTGAAGATTCTTCCTTAGTTACTCTATACTTAGATTGTTCTAATTCGAAATTCTGCTCAATTCTTACTAGCGTATCAATTAATTCCTCATCTGCGTCTTGTGCAATGCGTTTTAACCTTTTAATAATTCTCTCTGCTGCCTGCATGTCGATTCCATCATTACGTATTGTTATCGTTTGTATTAGATATGATTTAACCCGTTCAACGTCTCTCAGTATATTTGTCAATAACTCAAATAGCTCTTTATTCACAACCCTCCACCCTTTTTTAATCTGAACTTTGATTTTGTTATTTCTTTACCCACGTTGCCAATGACTTATGCAAAGCCGACTTTAGTATCCAACTATTTCCTTATTTTCTCTGGCTTATCCCTAAAAGAGCCACGGGGTCAGGTCCCCTGGCCCACTATCAGAAAAGAGCCAAGGGGTCTGTCCCCTTGGCTCTTAAATGTTATTAAGCAGTGCTTGCTTTACGGTAGCGAATGTTTTCAAAGAAGGGAAGTTAATTTTAGCATTTACAACTGTGGTCGCTAAGTCAGGTCGAATCCCTGTGAATATGGTGTTTATTCCCAGCAATGCAAGAACATGATAAATATTAAAAATCCGATCGGCAATTTCAGTATCAATTTTAACTAATGCTGAAAAATCAATAATAAGGCACTCAATGTTCAGTTGACTGATTTTAGGTATAACATTGTTTAAGATATAATCACTTCTATCCAAACCAATTTCTCCGACTAATGGGAGAACAGCTATACCATCTTGCAAAGGCACAACCGGTGAAGAGAGCTCCATTATGACTCTCTGATTTTTTTTATTCGTTTCAATTGCTAATTGTTCCCGTTCAATAAAAGTATGAGTCATGCTTAAGTCGAGCAAATAATTGATACGTTCAGTTACAAAAATGATTTCCTCTACGGTAAGACCTTGTTCCATTGAGATATTACCTAGCATTCTTATCAATCGGCGGCGATTTTCCGCATAAGGCTCTATAATACTGGATAATTTCTCGAAAACAGAAGGATGAGACTGCATTTGAACTTGCGATTCTTCCTGCTTTTGTTTAAACCATTGAATAAAATCCTGTTTCACTATCTCGTCCGTTAAATTCAATGTTTTCCCTGCAAATTCCAGGAAATCTCTATTGGTGCTTATGGAGCTCTCGATCAGTTCTGCTGGCAGCTCAATTTTTACATTTTTCAAACTGTAATTTACGATTTCTCTGCTTATTGACTCGGCATTTTGGATTAAATATTCAGCAAATTTTTCCAGTGAATTCATTCATTTATCCTCACTCATTACTTTCTTTTTATAGGGATTATAACATAACTTCTATTACCTAAACTGCCTCTTTTGCTCAGGAAGACAAAGCCACCTGGTTTGGCAACTGGACCATATAATGCACCAGTTTAGCTTAATAACACTTCAAATATTAAGTAAGCTTAAATAATGAGTTGAATTCGGATAAATATTTTCCTTTGAAAATCCAAGGGAAGTATAAAACTTATCTCCTTGTTCTGTATCTGTATGAAGTACTAAAATCTTATAAAAAGGTTTTGCATCTTTAATAATTTGAGTCAACAAAAGTCTACCAAGGCCAATCCTTCTATAATCCCTAGAAACATAAAACCTTCTCACCCGTCCAACTTCTTCATTATTTGAAAATGGATCTATATTAAGCCCTCCAATGGCTATTAGTGCACCTTCTTTGTTAAACAAACCATATAAAAATTCCCCAGTTTTATTAAAGTTATTAGTAGCATTCTCATAATCCTTAACTAACCTTTCAAGAAACCGAAAACCCTCTTCTTTGCTTTCCTTAACTAAAGGGGTTAAATCCTTGTAAGACAAACTTATTAATTGCTTCACTTTAAACTCTTTCATATCTTCCTCCGGAAAAAGCTTTATTTTTGATTTTTAGACCTTTCTCGAAAGTATAGAAAAAATCCTTCTCCCCCCTATACTTTGAGTACATTCCTTCACAAATTCGCTAAACATAAAAGAAGTCTTTACTGCTCAGTAAAGTGGGAAATATCATGTCAAAGGCAATCCATCTCAATGAATGTTACCATAGAGTAATAGATTCCCCTCCCAGAGGGTAAAGAGATTAACAGAGACAGGTCCCCAGCCCTGCCACAAGGAGCCAAGGGGCCTCTTATAAATTTTTATTAGGTGGGATAATGTGAATAAGAGATTGAGAACAGGGGCTTGTCTGGCAGCCATCCCCTATTTGATGTTAGCAGGCTGCTCGCAATCGGTATCGTCGTCAGAAGAAGGATCAAAGATGCTTGAAGAGTCGAAGCTGCCTCTTAGTGAGATGCAATATACGCTTGAGGAGGCTGCAAAGTCACCCAGATTTGCACGTGAAGCGTCATATCAGGCAATCGAGCCTTCTGAAGGGGCACAGCCGCTGAAAACCAATTACACAAGCCAGCAGCTTGAGGAAATGCCGAAGACGCAGGCACATGGAGGCAGCTCGAAAAGAAGTGTTCCTTTAGGACAGACCCTGGCAGCTGGTGCCGAAGATCAAACAGACGGACCGCTGAAGGAACATCGAATTGTTTCCTATTATGGGCATCCTAATTCGAAAAACATGGGCATCCTGGGAGAATACAGTCCTGAAGTCTTTATGGAAAAATTACTGGCCCAAACGAAGGAGTATTCCGAATTGGATCCCGAACGGCCAGCCATCCCGGCGATTGAATTGATTTCGACCGTCGCCCAGCGGAGCCCGGGAGATGATGGTGATTACATACACCCGACAGCCAGCGAAGATATTGAAACATATGCGAAATTGGCCGAAGAAAACAACGCCCTGCTGATCCTGGATATCCAGCTTGCCCGTGATACCGTCATGAACCAGGTGAAATCGGTGGAAAAATACCTGAAACTGCCTTTCGTCCACCTAGCCATCGATACCGAATTCCATGTCAAAGAAGGACAAATTCCCGGAGTCGATCTAGGCACAGTCGATGGGAAGGAAGTTCAAGAAGCAATTGAATATGTATCAAACCTAACAGCCGAAAATGGACTGCCTGACAAAATGGTCATCGTCCATCAATTCGCAGGAAATGTCCTCATCAACAAGGACTCCATCCATCCCACAGACAACACAGAAGTCGTCATCAACTTCGACGGCCATGGGTTAGATGCAATCAAAAGAGCCGGATACAATGAATTTGTGCAAAAGGAGCCCATTCAGTACGGCGGTTTTAAAGTGTTTTATAAGAAGGATAAGCCGTTGATGACCCCTAAGGATGTTTTGGAGTTGGACCCTGCTCCGGCTTTTGTTAACTATCAATAGTTAAGAGACAGGGCTGAGCCAAGGGGACAGGTCCCTTGGCCCAGTTTCAATAAGAGCCAAGGGACAGGTCCCCTTGGCTCTCAAAGAATAAAGGAGAACTTATTCTATTTATGTGGACCTTATTGCTAGTTTGTATAATTACCTTAACTTTATTATTAACAGGTTTTTTAAGTAACATCAGTCTTATTTTGATTTCTCTTCTATTTCTATTTTTTGGAACACAGTTAGAAAAAAAGTTATTAAAAAAGTGGAACAAGCCCAATAAATTTATCTCTTTTTTGATTAGTATTCTCTTTATTGGTTTGCTTGGGTATTTATTATATGATTATTTAATTTACTAAACGTATATAAGTTAAAGGTGCAGTAAATTTCTGTGTAAAAGGAACAAAAAATAAGCCAAGGAACTAGCCCCTTGGCTCCCCCCAACATTTCAATCAAACTCCTAAAAACACCTGCCGGATTCCTCTGCAATCCATCACTGCTAAATCAAACACCATATCACCATGACCCATATTTATTCTCTAATATCCTGGTATCGCTTCAACTCTCTACTTACACTGTTGAATACTTGGGATTAATCCTTACTCTTTCTTCTAAATAATGCTTCCTCCAATAATAATTATCTCTTATTCTATTTTGGCATTGGGATTTAAACTCGTCTCTTACCCTTGGATTTTCAAATATGAAATAGTCCCGGTTCTTTTGGGTGTTCAGCATACTCATAAAAGAAAAACAATATGTAGCATAATTTTTTATAGGAGCCGGGTGGACAGGTCCCTTGGCCCACCATCAGAATGAGCCAAGGGGTCTGTCCCCCCGGCTCACCCCCAAAACCGCCCAACCTCCTTCTCAAACCCCAACCTCACCATCCCAACCGGCCCATTCCGATTCTTCGCAATATTCACCTCCACTTCATTCCCCACCTCACTCTTACTGTCATAATAAGCCTCCCTATACAAAAACAGCACCAAATCCGCATCCTGCTCAATATTCCCTGAGTCGCGCAAATCCGAAAGCCGGGGACGTTTATCCGCCCTTGACTCCACCCCCCTGGACAGCTGCGACAGGAGGATGATCGGAATCTTGAATTCCTTTGCCATACTCTTCAGCTGCTTGGTGATGTACCCGATGGTAAGGTCGTGTCGGTCGAAGCGCTCTTTGACGGTGATGAGCTGCAGGTAGTCAATGACGACAAGGAATGGCTCGGTGGGATGCTCACGCTTCAGGTTCATGATATGCTGGCGGATTTCCATGAGGGTGACGAGACCGTTTTCCTCCACGGTCAGTTTGGCTTTATACACGTTGTTCATGGCTTCCTGCATCTTCCCCATCTCTTCCATCGACAGGTATTTATGAGGGTTATGCCATTTCATCATGTTGATTCCGGACAGGCTGCAGAGCAGCCGCTGGAAGATTTGCTTGGCGCTCATTTCCAGTGAGAAGACAAGCGATATCCCGTTCCTGCTTGCACACTCCCAGGCGAGCTGGATGGCGAGAGCCGTCTTTCCCATCGAGGGCCTTGCGGCGAGGATGATGAGTTCTCCTTCCTTCCAGCCTCCTGTCAGCCCATTTAGTGTTTCAAATCCAGTGTTCACGCCCGGGAGTCCTGTCTTCTGTTCATATAGCGATTCATACAGCTGCAGTAAAAGATCATCTTTCGTCATTTTGTCTTTGTTATGAGTGGTGTGATATTGGATGAGCGTCTTATAAAGCTCTGCCGCAGATTCAGGGGTAAAATCGCCAAGGAACTAGTGGGCGGATTTGCGAATCAGGCCCAGCTGGTAGTACTTAAGGACAATCTGTTCATACTGATCAAGATTGGCCGCCGTCGGACAGCTATTGGCGACTTCCACCAAATAACTCACGCCACCGGCATTCTCAATCAGGTCGCCCAGCTCTTCCACCAGCATGACCATGTCAATCTTCAGTTTCTTACTCTCCAAAGCCCTCATCGCGGAAAAAATCTGCCTGTTCTCCGCCTGTGTGAAATGCTCCGGTCCCAAAGTCAGCTGCTCAATCACTTGAGGCTCAAGCAGGACTGCCCCAAGAATCATGCTTTCTGCCTCCAGCAGCTTCTCCCTCGGATGGTCACTCCTCCCAAGGCGGTCGTAGTTTATCCCTATACCTTCCGTCCCCAATCTTCTTCTCCCCTTCCCGTTCCCATTCTTTCATCATGTCCAGCACCGTTGTCTCCGTCTCATCCCTCACATAAAGATGAGCCAGTGCCGGCCGGTATGAATTTTGCCTGATATAAGCATCCAGCCGCTGCTTCACGGCCGGATACCTGCATTCCGATAAATGGCGATGCCAGATCTCCAGGGTATCAAGGTCCATCCGCTTTCCGGGAAAAGCAAGATGGATTTCCTTGATCACCCTGTTGAACTCCTCCAGTGTCATGCATTCTCCACTCTCTCACCCAAGGCAGCAAGCGCCTCTTCCAGCCTCAGCTCCAGCACCTCAGGCGGCTCATACGATTCCAGGATCTTCTCCAAATATTTCGGGCTGTTGATCGTATCATGCACACTGCCCTGCTCCACCTTGTCAAACTGCTCGTCCATAAACGCCGTCAGCTGCTCAGTCGATAGCGGAGACTCACAGATTCTTTCAATCGCTGTCAAATCCATTGCTGTCAGGAAAAATCCTTTGCCTCTCCTCACCATGAAATGTTCAGCAACAGCAGCGATTTTTGCTCTCCGGACATCTTCGGAGATGCTGTTGTTGTTGTTGTTTTTATTCTTTCTTTTCTCTCTTTTATTTCTTTTCTCTATTGTGTCTTCAGGTTCGATTCGCGAGTCCTCCACGTCCGATTCACGTGCAGGCGGCAAAAAAGGATCCTGTCCGTTTTCAGCCTGTACTTCTGCCGTATTTTTCGCTTCCACTTCAGCCAGTTCACGGCCATCTGCTGGTTCCTCCACATCCATTTCAGCCAGTTCTCGGCCATCCGCAGGTTCCTCCACTCCAAGCACCGTAAACAAAAACCCATGCGGAAACCGCTCCGCCGTAATCAGACCGAGCTTCTCCAGCCGCTTAATCGAACGCTGAATCCGCGAATGACTGTAAAAATCCTTCTTCTTCACATTATAAAACCACAGATCCTCCCGCAGCAGAGTGATCGAACGAACATACTGCCCCGCATTCAGCACTAACTCACCGCACGGCACCTCATCCTTCACCATCGCATCACTCTTCAGCAGCAAATACAACCGCAGATCCTCCACATGATGAAATACCTCACTCCACCGAACCTGCCTCTCAAACTGCGTCCATCCATTCATCTGCATCTGCATTCCCCAATCACTCCTTTTTGTTTGTTCACCTCTTATATATAGATGTGAACGGGAAATGGACATGGTGTGCGGAACTTTTTTTTGAGGTTGTTTCATGGGGCCTGGTCCCTTGGCTAATTTTTTGGGCCATGGGGTCAGGTCCCCTGGCTCCACTTAGCCATCGATACCGAATTCCATGTCAAAGAAGGACAAATTCCCGGAGTGGACTTAGGCACAGACAATGGGAAAGAAGTTCAAGAGGCAATTGAATATGTATCAAACCTAACAGCCGAGAATAGACTGCCTGACAAAATGGTCATCGTCCATCAATTCGCAGAAAATGTCCTCTTCAATAATGACTCCACCCATCCCACAGACAACACAGAAGTCGTCATCAACTTCGACGGCTATAGATTGGATGCAATCAAAAGTGTCGGATACAATGAATTTGTGCAGGAGCAGCCTATCCAGTACGGCGGGTTCAAAGTGTTTTATAAAAAGGATGTGCCGTTTATGACCTAAGGATGTTTTGGAATTGGATCCTGCTCTGGGATTTGTTAATTATCAATAGTAAAGAGCCAAGGGGGTCTGTCCCCTTGGCTTTATAATTGTTGATTAGATTCCTGCGGTGTTTCTTCAATACACTCATTAACAAGCCGCAATAATACTTTCATTTTATCTATCTGATTTGACATAAAGACAATCCCATTTAATAAGATCAACCATAATACTAGAAACAACAAAGCATTTAAAGATACTCCGGTGGTAGTAAAATTTTTTAAGTTAAAAATGGTTAGAACAGTAGGAACAATTATACCTAATAAAATTGTCTGTGTTGTATTAAGTATTGAAGTATATTTTTGACTGGTGGTTTGTGTTTCCAGATAATATTTGAAACCTTTTAGTTCTATATCTGATGTATAATACTGTTTTATTTTCTGCTTTGTTAATTCATAATTATCGTGAAAATTAGTGGGATTAAATGTTTTAACATCCTGCAGTTCGCTATACAAATCAAGTACGATATTTGTATCCCCTAACCATGTAAGCAATGAATAACTTCTTTGTTTTCGCTTTTCATACCAATTCAAACCTTTCTCAACAACAATATGGATAAGCCATGTGAAAAAATTGGCGATTAAAAGAGCTAATACTAATGTGAATAGATATTGTGTAACTGATGCTATGCTTATTTTTGTGAAATTGACTTCTAAGAGCGATGCTATTAATACCAAAAGACTCATTACTGTATGATTTATTTTTTGCATATTCAATTCCTCATTAACTACATGAATTAAGCACGTATTATTTATTTTTTAAGAGATTATATATTCCCATCTAAGTTAACATCAATTACTCTGGAACATAAAACTTTCGCAAAGGTAACAAAGCTCTTTTATCATTCGGTATATTCTCGTACCACTTCACAACGAGACTAACAAGTTCCTCTAGATCGACTAATCGGACAGAATTATGTTTAGCCACAGCTTCAGCATGCGAAGTAAATCCACCTGTAGAAACAAACAAACAGTTTGCATCGATTGGATTTGCACCTAATAACTGCTGCACCTCAGGAGCTGATGCTGAACTTTTACGGTGTTTAACCTGGACTTTAATAATAGGTTTCTCGAAACCAAATGCATCTTTGAAGGCAAGTACATCTACTCCGCCGTCAGGTCCTTTGGGACTTATCTGCACATTATATTCCATAGCCTGTAGTAGACCGCCAACTAAGTCTTGCATTTGCCAGGGATCGAGCTTATCCACTTTATCTTCAATCATAACTAAAGCTTTACTAACCAAATCCTCAATAATCTCATCTTCTTCTTCGTCGGAATCCCCTTCTGTAGGATCTATAAATGGATTTTCTAATAGTCGCTCGATTTCATCTCCCCATTGATCAACTCGGAAGACTGTTAATACAGAGCCTAAGCTATTCTTTGCAGCCTGAGTAAGTAAGTCTCTTTCAACAGTAGGTAGCTCCCAATTAACTCTTATAGTATTAGGATAATCTGGATTTCCAATGCTCAGGTCATAAAAGTGCGGCTCAGTAACTGTCCCGATTATGTACTCTCTTTTTTCCTTAGAGTAGGTAATAACCCGATCTCCTTTGCGTATTTCTCTACTGAATCTCCAAACTTGATTTACCCAGCTGTTTCTGGACTTGGGCTTTTCATCAATAAAGACTATATCTGCTTTGGCATTCATTTGATCTTTGGTATGAAATTCCTTTGGATTGCCTATTTGTGGCCAGCCAATTGAAGCTATCCCATTCTCTTTCCATACCGGTATAAGTTCATTGTCATCTCCTGCACGAATCATCCACCATTGTGTCATTTAACTCAACCCCTATCTACAAAATTATTTATAATTTCCTATCCACCGAACCAACCTCGTTTTACTCGAATCATACCACTGCGAACACAACAGATACTTCTTCCCGAAAACGCTAATAGGCTTAGCATAATACCGGCTCCGCCCAGTATGATCCATCTTAAGTTCATCAATCTTACCCATGTCCGTTACTTCCCTAAGCAAAGGAAAATTCAGGTCAAAAGTATTTTTAGAATACCTTTTGTCCTTCAAATTCTCTATCACAGATAGTGGAACACGGCCACTTTCCAAAAGGTTTTTCAAGTCTGTTTGGGCGATAACCCCTATCTTTCTTTCGAAAGCAGGCGCGGTTTCTACTGCTTCCGCTACTGCCACCTCTTTTTCAGCAGCATTGTTTTCTTCATGCTTTCGGACTTTCCGACTTAACTGCTTAAGCAGCGTTTTCTTTTCCTCTATCTTTTGTTCCAACTCCAACAGTTCTTTCTGCCTTCGGGTGATTGTTGTTTCAATTTTTGAGAGTTCTAGGGATTTCTTAAGCATAGGATCCTCCTCTATACGCAAGCACGATTCCCGGCTATATCTATGTTATTATAATTATACCAAATAAACCCATAAACAAGGATATAATTCCCACGCATCCACAGAGGGACCCGTCCCCTTGGCTTCGTGATTCTTAGAACTACAAACTTAATTTATTTGAAGGTGAGGAATTTTAATGGAATATGGAGTAATTAGAGAACAAGCAGTAAACCTATATAAGAATATTGATACTACTTTAAATTTTGATGTAAAGTATTCTTTTTATTATGATGAAACAAATAACTACAGGGTATTTCGAATTAAAGACGGAAAACTAAACTTTGATAAAAACAAAGATTTCGTTTTAGGGGGAATAGCCATTGAAGAGAACTTTCCAAACATTTATGAAGACTTTATTGAATTAAAAAGGATATTAATACAACCAACCTTGGATGAAGTAAAGTTTATATATGTTTGTGGTAGAGGAAGTGACTTTTTAAAGTGCATTTCAAGTAAGAAAATTAGATATTTCTTATCTTGGTTGTTAGAAAAGGATATCTATATACATTTTCAAATGCTAGACAATCTGTATTATTCTTTAGTAGATATTATTGACTCATTAGTTACGTTTAATATTTTGGAAGAAACCAATTACTATAAAACATTGTTATACCGATTCGTTTACTCTAATACTAATTCCTTTATAAAGATATTTGAAAAGCACAAGTACCCAAATATCAGTAAAAGCTCTAGTGTATCTTTTTATGAGGATATAATTCAATGCATCAAAGATACTAATTATAATTCTCCAGAATCACTAATAGAAAAAAATGCCCTTATTTACCTAATTAATAAAAATAAAATGAAAGAGCCAACCTTATTATTAAATAATACGGACCTTTTATTTATTAATGAATACAAACTATTATATGAGAGAAATATATATATGTTTAATCAATCAAAACATTACTTTGATGAAGAAACTGAAGTTCAAAAACAAATGAACCCAATTTATTTAAATAAAAAGTTATTGAACAATTATAAGTTTAAAAAGTCTCATGAGGACATTTACATTCAATTGTCTGATGTAATTGTTGGATTACTCGGAAAGCTATTTGAATTTATAAAACCAATAAATAATTCAGAGATAAAGTACGTCTTTGACTCTCTACATAGTTACCAAAAAGAAGGATTAGAGTTATTAATAAAATTATTACATAAGTCCTATCAGAAAAATGGAGCATTAAGGAATAGTTCAATGAACTTGGATTTAAATTATAAATTTGACGTTCTCATGCGTTATGACAGGATATAGAAAAGGAGAAGAGAAATCATCAAACGATTTCTCTTCTTCAAATATTAAAGTATAAAATTATTTTATTAATCATAGTTGTCTAGTTATAGCCATTCACCTAACCACAAAATGCCAAGGAACCGCCCCCCTGACTCAACCCAACATCTCAACCAAACTCCTAAAAACCCCAGCCGGATTCCTCTGCAACACCTCAAAGTAAACCGTCTTATGACCACTTGCACCAATCAAATAAACTTCCCTCTTATCCCTATCAATCCTCACCAAAACATCCCTAATCCCATACTCCTCAACCCTAGTAGCAGCATCAAGATCAACAGCGTCAAGCCCAATAGATATCCTGTCCGAAACCCTCCTGAGCATTCTCCATAAAGTCTTTTCCTCCGCAGACTTCATGAACAGTTCAGGCAGCTCTGCAGCATCCTTCAGATTGCTCAATGTGGTAAACATATACTCAGCAATCCCATATCCTACAGGCTTAATGATCGGATTACAATTAATCCAATGCTCCACTTCGAATTGCATATATTCCTCTAATCCTGATCTCAATGGCTTAATATCCTTAACCCTGCCATAGCAAATAACTCCATTATGCTCTAGTACACCGCTCTTCACATAAAGAGCGATATACTTAGTCTCCTGCCATCCCGCCCTCAATTTATCTACAGGAATACGGTAGCAGCCAGTCTGTCTATAGCTCACATACTCTTCACGGTCTCTAACCAGCCCGATGAGAACCTTCTCTTCCAGGCTGGAGTTCCACTCTTCTAATGTACCTCTTGGCAGGATTCCTTCTTCCTGGATTTCTTCAGGGCTTTTTTCAATCAGCCTTTCCACAAATCTCTCGACCAGGTCAGTTGCATTCGGGAGAAATGGCAGCCCGCCAATGTTTACTTTGTCGATGCTTTTATAGAAGTGATGTTCCTGGTAAAGTTCTTCGTTAAACCATGGAAAAAGGACATACGCTCCAAAAGCGGTTCTTTCGTATGGCCCATCATTATGGGCAACAATAGAATCCCGGTAACGGTGCATGGTGTTAATGTCGTCCTCAAGTGGTCCTGGCTGCTTGTATCGGTTTTGATAATAGCTTCCTTCTTGGGCGTAATCAATACGATACTTGGTATCAAATACATAATTGTAAGTAAAGCCTTTCCCCTTTTTCGCTATGCTGAGCATCGTATCGGGCTTTTGAGGAATGGTTGGCAGACCACTTTCATACTTCTGGTATGTCAGTATAATTTCTTCTTTGGTATAAGGATGTTTATATTTTCTTGTCGCTGAACGGTTGGTTTGAAGATTTACAAACAAGCCTTCACGGTTTACCTGAATAATGTCCTGGCTCATCAGCTGATATTTTTTATCAAGAATTTGCCCGAGCTTCAAGAATGTCCAGTATTCATACAGAGTGGCTACATCTTTTACAGACATCTGATAAAGCTTTCCCTGAAGCATTAACCCTTTGGAAACCGTCAGATAGATTTGAAAAGCATCGCGGTAGCCTGGTGCCATTTGAAGCACCAAACTGTGAACAGAACGATCAAGCTTCCTTATTCCCTTCCAAAATGGGCTTTTCTGCTTCCCC
Source organism: Bacillus infantis (assembly GCF_008180445.1). Lineage (GTDB taxonomy): Bacteria > Bacillota > Bacilli > Bacillales > Cytobacillaceae > Bacillus_AB > Bacillus_AB infantis_B. The sequence continues at coordinate 331,520 of NZ_VTER01000002.1, read as the reverse complement.
TCCAGCTGCTTAATCATCTCGATCAGTTTATCTAAAAGATCAGTGTCTGGTTCTGTTTCCCATCTTGAGTTTCTATTCCTCAAAGTATCCAGCAAATCATAAAGCTTGTGAGTGACCCGCTGCATCATCCATTTTACATACCGGTTTTCTAATGTATCATAGGTAAGCTCCTTCTTTACGCGGAGACCTTGTGCTGGCATGAGTGTTTTGTGATTGATATGGATGCCATTTGGAACCTCTGTGAATAGGTGAGGCCTTTTTTGCAGATAGCTCCTGCTTCTGGAGTCTAGCTTATTTAACTGGTCTCCCCTCACCTTTTCATACGTTTTCTGGAGAAGATGATGAGGCTGCCGCTCAATGCGGTTTACAGCCTGAAGCAGCTGATCAAAATGCTTACTGATCAAACGGTAAAATTCACTTCGTGATGGCTTGCCATCTAACTTCACTTTAGCCCCTAAATAGGTTTTCCGGATAAAATGAAAGGCAAGATTATATATTTCATCGTTCACTTCTTCCAGCAGCTTTTTATAATCATTTTTGTAATCAAGCTTTGCCGGGAAAATCTCTAATGTTACTTCTAACAGCTTTTTATTGCCATCTCTAATTTCAAAGGTCGTCAATCCCACTTCATTCTGGAACTGTAAATTCCCCATCAACATATAAGTATGGGCGATCTCCACTCTGGCAACGGATTGCCTCAAACCTGGATGTTCATGATAAAAAGATAAGTCTCTGCTTGTTTTAGGTATGACAATAACCTGATAGACTCCATTCTCGAAAAAAATGGGCCTTAATTGAGTAGATTCCTGAAGTACCTGCGCTTCAATATCATAGACTAATACCTGATTTACCATATCCCCATGAACAGAAAACTGCATCACATCATGCCTATCCATGGCACGATACTGTTTTAACCCTTCATACCTCTCATGATAAGGCTTTCCTTTCACCCAAGAGAAAAATCTTCGGTTTCAATCTTAACCAATTCAACATCATCACGAGGTCCAGAAGGATGTAAAACCATCGTCCTTTAACCTCCTAATCATCTCAATCACTTTCCGAGCGCTCTTAGGATAAATAGCACTTTCTTCATAAAACTGGGTTACCTCATCCTCCTGATACTCCGTGTTAGTGAAAATGAGATATAACTCCCTTAGCAGCCTATCAATTCTTTGGTCACTCCCAGACAGACGCGGCAGGATCTTCTGGAGGATGCAATGATCAAAGGCTTCCTCAAAAGTCATCAGATCACCGTCCTTGTTATAGGCCAGATAGAAGCAGATCTCATCCCTAACCCGGTACCCAATATGGGCATTAATCAGCTGAAGACTCTTATTTATCCTAACCAGCTCACTTGTAGCCTTCTCAATAATCTCTGTATCTTCCTTGTACAGGTCCTTTAAGTGCAAGTACTTTGATGCCAGCTGAGTTTGTCCAATTAATAATGGATCAACTTCATTAAGGTCATGGAGAAAAGATAAATTGTCTAATTCAACCCTATTAAACTCGATGGTATTGGCACGGTCCAAAACCTTTTTACTAAAAGGGTGCGTCGTTTCATCCATATTAACGGTCCCAATCACATAAAGATTATTAGGGAGTGTGACTTCTACTTTTGCGGTCTCCTCCGATAATAAAACAGACGAAACAACCTTCCCATTCTCCCACCTTCTGCTCTCCATCACACTAAGAATATCACTGAAATAGTACTCCACCCGTGCCAAATTCATCTCATCCAATAGAACAAAGTAAGGCAAATCAGGCTGCTTTTGCGCTGCTTTAATCGCTTTGGTTAATGGCCCTTCTTTAAAATCGCCTTTGATATCCACATATCCTAATAAGTCAGAACCGTCACTCCAATCAGGACGAACAGGAATCAACGTAAACTGCCCATTTTTCTCATTCGCACCTAAGCTTTCGGCAAACCATTGAACCATTTTGGTTTTACCTGTTCCGGAGATGCCTGATAGGATCACAAAAGGTTTGGTTTTTAGGGATAGGAATAAGTTAATGACTTCTTCCTTTGGGTAATAAAAACCCTTACTGGCTATGTATAGATTGATATGGTCAATTACTTCTTGTAAAGATAATACAGGAAAATCGTTTTCTCGCACCATGGAATGAGCTGAAGCTGAGGTGTATTCTGAATTTAACCTATCATCTAATACATCCCACTCCTCATTTACCAAACCTGCTTCTCTCAGCCAATTAAGAATATTTCTTGTCCTATATTGGGAAACAGATGGTTCCATTAAATTATTGCCCTTAGAGTTTCTAACAATAGTCATTCCAATTTCCGAGAGCAATGAAAGCTTATCAGATTTATCTATGCCTTTTATAAGGGAAAGAATCTGATAAACCACTAAAAAATATGGATGCTGCAAGATTCGCTTTGATAGAAATTCGGCTTTATTTAATGCAGATTTATATTCTTCCAATATACTTTGCTGAATTTGATAATCTCCATTTAAGAAGCCTAATAACCTTAGCCCTTGACGAGCACGAAGCTTTAGCCGTTTTATTGAGTCTTCTTTGTATGTCTGAGATATCTCTTTAGGGTCTATTTCCTGGTTTACAATGTCGTTTAAAAGCTGTAATGTCTGCTCCAAGCTAGCTTCAGGCAACTGGTCTGTAGTAAATTCTTTTAAATTGATTTTAGGTATACCGTTACTTATAAGATTTTCAACAAAAGGTAATTCATGAAAAAATGCCATGATGAAACGCGATCTGCCCTTTGTCTCAATAAAATCATCTGCTGTGGCTATTCTAACTTTTAATAACTCTTCCCATGCCCTTACAAGAAAATCAAACTTAATGAAAGAATATGGTTTTGGCTTCTTTCCTTCTGCGTACTTTTGTCTCGAACTTTCAGTCTCAACAAAAATTCCATCATCATTTATATTAGTTATCCGATTCGGCTTATTTGTACTTAAGGTTCTGACTTGCGGTTTATTTTTGGCTAAACCCCAAAATAGAAGTTTTATCAGGTTACCTGGTGCATCTGCATTTTCATCAGAATTTTCGTTTGCAGCTTTTGATAATAATTCTTCCATTTTGACATATTTTATTGGATTGCCTGAACCTCTATGTATATCATGCACATTAACATTTAGAAGTTTTGAACGCATAGGCTCCTCAGCAATTTTCCCAACCAGAATAAAACGCCCTTTGTTATCTGGATGTTTGTCCATCTCATAGCTATCAAGGCTATACACTTCTTTTATTTCATTATTATAAACCGCACAATAAAATTTCAAATCGCCAGTACGAAGTCTACTCTCACTAATTACCCAGCTAACGCTGGTTGCATGGTACAACTCTTCAGGTGTCATACCATCTTTATATGACATTCCAATTTTGATTAAAATTGTATCTTCCCTGCCCATACTTCTGCTCCTTTCCAACACAACAAACTTAAGAGATATTAATATTCAATAGCAGAAGGCGCTTGCCCCCAAAACTTTAAAGCTATATCAAATTTGGGATCAGCCACTTAAATTACATCCTGTAATTCAGCAGTCAGTAAGTTAAACTCTCTCAAAAAAGAAGAAAGTTCTTCAACTGATTGGAATTTAAAAGAATACCCATATGTTATAGGAGTTTCGCCCGTATTGATTCTCTTAGGAAATCTCTTCAACGCTGTGCTATGGGTTAATCCCTTGGCTGCGTTTTTCAGCAAAAAATAATTTTCTACAGTGACGGGGTTTAAAGCTACTGTAATTTCCTTATAGGGCAATAAATAAGCTACTTCTTCTGTATGTACATTTTCAAATTCAATTGCTTTGATTGTCTCTTGCTTCAATGAAAAACTTTTATCTTTAAATGCTTGAATTAACTCTTCCATAAGAAATCTTCTCCTATTATTTAAAATCACAGTATATATTCTATCTTGAGTAATGCTTCCTTATCAAAACCCATAAACTAAAAACCTAGCTGAGCCAGTGGAATATGCCCTTTGCACCGACTCAAAAGGAGCCAAGGGACCTGTCCCCTTGGCTCCTTTAGTACTGGACTCAAGAAATAGATTAATCAATATTAAAAAAACCTATCTTTGGATCAATCAATAAAGTTCTGTCTAAAAATAAATTTCCTAATTCACATGATGTTTCTGGGAGATAGGAACAACTATGACACGCTGCACCATTAAAGTTATTGACACCTTGACCAGAAGTTTTACCAATTTCAGAACACACTGGGTCGGAACTACACCATCTAGCCTTATCGATAGCCTTTTCCACGACAGGAAAAAATCTTTCTTTCTTACCCATTCTAACTAGTCCCCCAAAGGTGCCGTCAACATCACCTGAAGAAGTATAAATTAATACACCGCATTGATTGTCATTAAAATACATGCGCTCACGAAGTGAAGCTGAGTTATAACCACAAGTTAAAGCAAGTTCATCAATGATAATATGCGACAAAGTGTGTAAAAGTATATTCCTAGGTTTTAGTAAAGTATCATCAACATTTGCTCCTTTTTTTTCTATTCGAGTTATTAATTTGTTAAAGTAGCGGGAAACATCACTTCTCTCTTCCCAAGAGATTAATTTTTCTAAGCTTAAAGTAAAAAATATTCCTTCGCCATATACTTTGTATGCAGGTAGCCAATTATTTTCTAGTAGATCCGGATCTTTAAATAATAACCTTTTACCCTTTACTATTTGATTTTTGCCCTCATCTTCGTGAGTACTTAATCGGTCAAAACCAATTAAAGCAATAGTTTCTTTTAACTTTGTTACCCTATTGATTAAGTTAAAATTTATAGATACTTCATAATCTGATCCATCTGAAGGGTTCCATTCTTTTCTAACCTTTAAATTTTTTGTATCAACATCCTTTATTAGTGTTTCAAATTCTTTTTTTCTTAATTCGATTTCTGCTTTTCTAGTATTAACTTGTTCTGGTAATACTTCATCCTCTTCTATTGCACCTTCAATATAAAGTATTGCAAGTTCAATATCAGAATCACTATATTCACTTATCTCAGGTGGACATAATTTTTTGGCGATTTTCATCTTTTCTTCGAGTTTTTCAAAGTCATTCAGCCACAAAGAAGTTATTCCATACTTTTCAAACATATCTATTAAATTTTCAACTTCTATATTATGTTCCCCCGGCAGATGAATTGCACTTATCGTATTTGGAAAGTAAACATTTATAGAATTTTTTAATGCAGCAATAGGAAAGCCAGAGCAATCTTCAATATCTTTTTCAGATCCATACCATGGCTTTTTACCCGGACACCTATACAATTCATTTGTTTTTCTGTTCAATATTTTACTTAATTCACTGATACCACTATCATCCATATCTTCTGTAGTTTTTCGTGACATAATCCCTTTTAAAGATCTTTCGGTATCTTTACCGCAACTACATTTAACCTTTAAAGAATCTAATGTTGCACCACCAGTTGAAACAAGTTTCATTAACCCTTCACAATTTGTTTTTTCATCACCATGAACCCACTCTCTCCAAGGAAAGTCTGAAATATGACCATGTTCACAGACAATCACAAAAGGTACCTGTATCATTTTCCTTTGTTTTTTGCATTCCTTACAATCCAGCCAACTAGTTCTAGAGGCCATAGAAGTTTGATGTAACGTTTTACATACTGGACAATAGTGCCATGTAGGAAACCGCAATAATGGAATATATAAATCCGTATTGGTCTGGGTTATAGCATTACCTCCACCTTTATACTGATAACCCGGTCTAAAATCAGGAGGTAATAATAGTTTCTTTACCCTTAGTAAAGATCTTAGTCTAGGTTCTTGGATTTCAAATTCCTCAAAAGATTTAATTCGGTTTTCGTTTTTATCATAAAACCATTTATCAAGAGAACCAATCATTGCTGATTCTCCTTCTGGACTAATGACTAAGGCACCAGGTCCAAATGTAGTAACAAGTTGCCCTCTTCTTAATGGTAAGTCTCTCATGAGAACAAAGCCTCCCAACCACTCTCACTCTCGTTGCTATTACTATCAAAATCTTGATATATTGATGCAATTAGACCTCTGCATTCTGAATCTACATTTCTCATCGTATTTATCATTGGTTCTGCTTTACTTTTTAAGGTTTGCGGAATAGTAGTTCCTGCTGAATACATATAACCATTAACTTTTGAATCAACCTTCCAAGCAGTATAACCGCCACGCTCTAACCGTTTCAAAATTGTAAGAAACCTGCTCTTAAGTTCATCTACTTGTTCGGGATCAACAAGTGTCGCTCTTTCAATTAATCTATTATAAAAAGGCAAGATTTTATTATTCAAATGCTTTTTGATTTCATTCCAGTCAGGAGTTCTTGCTACATCGTCATTTAATGCTTGTCTTAAAAAACCAATAACTACTGCATGCAGCCCTCTATCTAAACAAGAATCAGAGAATGGAGTTACACTCGTAGATTCAACTTGGGCATACAACTTTTGATGATATTCTCTAAAATGTTCAAAGTGAGATTTATCTCTGGACTTAGTATTTGAGTATAAAGTGAATATTAATCCTGGTCTTTCCCACCAGCGCCTGCCAACACGCCCACTTACCTGAATATACTGGGCAGTCATCTTTGGTTGACCCACAATTGCCATAACAGACAATCGATCAATATCAACTCCAACTTCAATAATATTTGATGCTAAACATAGATCAATTGTTGAATCTCTTCCTTTTTCTTTGTTTGGATTATAACTTATTTTTAAATCATCTATAGTCTTAGTAATTTCATGACTTTGTTTTCCAGATGACAATTGCAATACACTATTTGTATATCTTATATCTTTCATCAACCCTTTTCTCATTGACATAGCACCAGAATATTGTGGTATGTCAGTTTGTGACAAAGTCAGACCTCCACCCAATTCACGAAGAGTATTATAAAAAGAAAGAAGTGTCCAATATGGGTCCCGCTCATCTTCAATTATTTCAGCAGAAGATTGTAAGATTGATGAGAATGTCATTACTTGTGACATCATGATACGAACTGTGGTAGTATAAACACCAACATATTTTCTACCGGGCTTTGGTTTTCCGTTTTCCTTATCCATTGCTGGAGTTGCAAAAAATGAATCGGTGCTTTCTAACCCCGGACTTGGAAATAGACGGGCATCTTCTCTGCCGAACAAAGCAAGTGCTTGCTCCTCAAATTGTTTTATAGTAGCGGTTGCTGCGATTATCTTAGGTTTAATAATAGTACCATTTACTTTTTTTATGCATAGTTCTTCTATCAAAGTTTCAAACAATCCAGTAAGTGTTCCCAATGGACCCGAAATCAGATGTAATTCATCTTGCACAATTAATGAAGGTGGGCTAATAACCCTTTCTCCTTCTTTATCTAAGCCAAACAATGCTCTTGCTCTTGGCTGCCAAACTAATTGAACAAACTTATCAACTGTTCCTATTAAGAAAGTTGGTCTCTTTTGGTAGATGGTTTCATCAACGATATGAATTGGCAGTTCATCGTAAAAATGACAGTTCTTATCTGGACAATGTACTACGAGTCTCTCATTGTCTGAAATTTTGTAGCCAAGGTAGTGTTTCTTCTTATTACCTTTCTCCTCATAATATCCTAGATTAGCACCACACCATGGACAGTTGTTTACAATAAATTGAGGTACATTCTTTTCATTTTTTTGAAGTTTATTGAGAGCCGTTTTGGCTGCTTTATTATTATTTGGTGTAGTCTTGGAACCTACCCAAATACCAATTGAGAATGGAACATCACCAAGTTTATTGCGGTTTTTTTCCCGAAGATATTCTAAAGAACAAATTAACCGGGAAGATCTTTGAAACTGGTCAGCAGTTAAAAGACGTAAAGTATATCTCATCATGATATCTACACCAGCGTCCACCGGATCATTAAGACGCCTTAGTATCATTTGAAAGGCAGCAACACCTAAATAAGCCTCTGTTTTACCCCCACCAGTAGGGAACCATATTAAATCAACTATATCCCTTGATTGACTTGTTTCATCCACTAACGATTCGATAGACATTAATATAAAAGCAATCTGGAAGGCTCTCCATGTATTATTTGCATTTTTAAGTTTATTTTCATCGAAAACACTATCTTTAAAAGTTTTATTAAAAATAAGTTGTTTGTTTTGGATATTTCCATAACGTTTTACTTTCCCATTTTCTTGTTGTAAAAGAATAGCAGTGTTGGCTAAACGGAAGGCATCTAATATTTGGTTATCTTTAAGCAACTCTAGACCCCTTATCATTCTATCTAAACTTTCTTGACATAGGTCCATGTGCTTTTCGGCAGCTTTTTGTAATGTTTTGGGAAGATCTCCAATCTCTTGACGTTTTGTTAAAATCCAATTTTTATACCCATTTATTAATGGCTGTAAAATATCTTTTGGATGGGCGTCAGAAGATAGTCCTGCTAAATCACTCATTCTAATTTCAAGTTCTACTTCCTTGCCATCTTTTTTCACAAAAACGTTTGGAGTCATACTAAGTGTTTCATACTCCGGCATAAACGTTGTAGATATCTGTTGAATTTTAGGACTGTTTTGTTCCCAATGAGCGGCACATCCGTGACCAAACGCATACACTCCCTCATTGCGGTAAAGAAGTTCAGTCGAAGCCTCTTCGTCACTCATTATCCTTTTCATTTGATATTGTTTTGGATAAACAGAAAACGAGAAGTTATCAGCTGTACTTATTTTCATAACAGATTGAAACAGTATTAATTGCTGACTATTAATTTTAGATAATGCAGAACGATTAGTAGTACTTATTGTAATAACATACTTCCCGTTCACTTCACGAAGGCGTGCCTGAAAATGAATGTTGTACTGACTTATCTTTTCCCCCTTTTTATTCTTCATTTCAACCGTTTCTTCTATCTGTCTTTGACTTATTAGTTTTTTTATTTCTAGATTCCATAAACCTTCAATAGACTCTCGTAACCACCATTTAATACTATTGCTCTCACCTTTAACTTTTACATTATGTGGAGTATAAGTTCCCCCCTCGATAGAAACTTTTAATTCTGGTAGGTCTTTATTTATACAAAACGTTAACCCCATAGTTGAGGGCATAAAATCATTCTTTTGTGGAAATAACTCTACCTCTCCTTCATCTTCAGTTGTCTCTATACCTTCCTCACGCTCAAATAACTTATCTACATCATCATTATCTTGGTTATCATTTAATTCTTTATCAATGGGAGTTTCAAGAGAAGTTTCCTCACTTTCAATTGTACCTAGGGGAAATAAATGCCCACTAACATATCGCTGAGTTGGGGTTTCTCTTTGAAGTATCTCTTCTTTTATTCCTCCTACTTCCCAATAATATGGTTTGTACAATTCTTCTCTTGTTTCAAATAGTGTAGTACCAACAGGGTTAAATTTTAAATAATGTTCTCTAATCTGACCTGGTCCGATTATCTCCTCTTTAACATTGTCTAAAACTTTTTGGCGGTTTCTTAATGATTTATCTATAGTTATTCCCATAATTTATTCCTCTCTCCGATTAATCTACATTCATTGGTTTCATTAGGTTGTGAGGGGCTACTAGACATTTTTTTCTGTTTATAGAAATAATTCTTTCAATATTAAATGAAGCACCTTGGAACTCGCTTGACATAAATGTATAATATCCCTTCTCTTGCAATTCTTTGAATATATTCATATCATTCGAGAGTTCATTCATTAATTTTTTTGAAATAATTCTTCCTGCCTTTCTATGAGCCAGTTGTATTTCTCTCATACAACTGTATATTTCTTTTATTTTAGTTTCCTCATACTTTAATGCTTTTAATATTTTGGGTAGTTCATTAGGACATATAGATTCTTCATTACACCAAGACCTCACTGAAGCAATGGAAGATGTTATTAAGTGATACTTCTCCGTTAATATTCTACTTACACGTTTTAATCCTTTTTCCTCAACTTTAATTCGTAATTTATTCTTCCACTCATTTTGAATTATTCTATAGATACTTGCTTTTGATTTTAAGATGTCTTGATCGGCTACCTCTGCTATTAACTTGGTGTCTCTATCATTTCTAATTACTATAAAGTCATCCTCTTCCACATCATTAAAATTTATTTGTTTAATATAATTGCTTTTGTCATGAAGAGAGAAGGTACGGATTTTTGAATCTCTTGGCGCAAATAAAAACCGATCATTTTCAAGATATACAATTGATGCCTCAATCATATCTTGAGGATTTTCTTCGCCATTTTTTTGTTCCTCAAGGTATCTGCTTACTGTCCTATCTAAAGAATCTTTTTCTTCCAAATTAAGCTTACTTTTCTTTCCCATCGTCTTGCCAAAGGTAACTTTTTCATAAACAGTGCTATATATATCCTTATTACTTATATCTTCAAATAAGTGTTTTGGAGATATATAATTTGGAAAAAGATCATAGGAAATGAACGTATTAGTTTTTCCTTTAAAAGTATTTTTAACATATTCACCAAAATAACTAGGGGTTCCTATGTAAATGACCTCATCAAAGAATTCTAAGTCTTTTCTAAAACTATTTTCTGTATAGTAACTTATCTTTAAAAAAGGTTTTAATTCACTTTGGAATAAGTATCTCTCATCAATTGAAATTGCCCTTTTTGTAACTATTGCTATTCTTAATCCTGCTTCTGCTCTATTATTAATATATTCATGTAAAAAGTCTCTTAAATTATTCGAAGTTATTTCTGTCACTTCTCTAAATGCTTTTGCAATATCAATTACAATATTAGAAAATAGTTCAGGATAACTGTTTTTAATCTGATAAAAATTGCTGAGAATTTCTTTTTCAGAGTCTGGATTTATGGTTTTATTATAGGGAAATAGACTGCTTACTAACCTAAAAAACATTTTTTTAAATACATTTAAAGCCTCAAGTAAATGGCCATCATTTTCATATCTATTTTGAATCTCTAACCTAAACTTTTCAATACTATCTGCAAGGGTCAGTAACTTTTCATTTTCAACCTGTTTAAATAAAACGTTTTTTTCCTCTTGATCATAAAAACTCAATAAATTACTAAAACTCATATAACATTTACCTCCAAGCAAGGATCTCAATGCCCATAGGTATTTGAGCATCCCTTGATTCAAGAAATTTTACAATTTCATCAGTTACCATTCTATAATCACCTTGCAATAATTCTCTTTTTAACTCTTCTTTAATTTCATGTATTCGGTTTTCGTGGTCTGTTCTGCTTAATATAGTAATTTTAGGGTTATTATTGAAATACTTTACTTGTTTCATATAACTGTTTATATCTGAAAAAATAACAGGAACCTCTTCACTAATTTTCACTTCATTTTTTTTCATTTGCGATGAAAATAGTTTCCCGTTCGTATAACTATTTAAGTTATCCAAATAAAGAAAATCCCCTATAGAACCTTTTACACCTCTACAAACAAACATTTCTTCGCTCATAGAATTTGTAATTTGTGTAGTATTACCAACTAAATAATATGAATCACCGGGATAAAATGCTACTTTATTTAGTTGACTAGGTGAATATAATTCACTGAGCAAGGGACTTCTCTCTAGTCCTATCTGCTGTTTATTACTCACCTTTCTTGATCTTTTTATTTCATCAAACTCTTCATCTAGTAAAATTACTTTTTCAATCCACTGTCTTTCAGGTATCCCTCTATCAAATTTTCCATCTTTTATTTTTAACATCATTTCATTTTCAAAAACAGGACTCGGTTCTACAGAAATAACGGATGCCTTTCTCGATGATTGGTCATCCTTATAGATTATTCGGCTGCCTTTTTCTAAATTTAATATAGTTTTTCTAATAGACCGCATCTGTTTATTAACAGAAAACGTTTTATCTGCTATTCCCATTGCAATAAATAAGGAAAAATATTGTTCACTTGGAAGTGAAAGAACAATATTTATTGGTTTCTTATATTTAAGCCCATGATCATTTATATAATTTCCTAATTCAAAAGCAAAATTAATCCAGGTAGGTAAACTTTTTGAGCCGATCTTATTAAGAACTTTCAAATTCTTAATGGACATTTTTTTCACTTCTTTCAAAATATTTAACTAATATAGTAATTTTAGCATATACCTAACTATAATCTATTAAATATTTTCCATGTTTTATCCATTTTTATCATAATTATTAGTTCAATTATCTTACTATCAATTACCTGATTATCGATTATCCATTTATCCAAAGAAGTGTATCCCACAAAGGTATAGATTAACGATTTGAAATAGTAATTACACTGAAGAAACAACTCATAAAGGCAAGATATTAAAAACAAATGAGGAGTAACTTTCCCTTTTAAATTTAAGATATGTTCATTATTAATCAGCCATCCACTTTGGCCTGTTGTTAGTCTGGAACCCAAGGAAATAAGTTCATTGGCTAGATTCCAAACTAAAAATTGGGGTAATGCTCCTTCGTCATAACACTCGGAAACCGTTTATAAAATAAAAAAAAATCCAACTTATGGATACTCTCAGGGAACCAGGACAGGTAATTGAGTCCGTTGATCCTTTTTCAATACTTTGGATGCCCATTAAAAAATTAACTTCGCATCCTGCCTAGACAAATTAAGGGCCTGAACCCACACACTTTAAGTTTTAACAATGTGGAATCAGGCCATTATTTTTCAAGATAACTTCTAGAATATTAGTTTGTGGAAAAATTATTATTAGAGGACAATCGGAGGATTTAGGCGGCATACGATTAAGGGATTATAGAATAATTTATCTTTATATATTTAATTATAATACTGGCTGGTAGGAACATTATAATTCTAACCCTGAAGAGATTAAAGGTCTCAAAAAAATATACTCAACTCTTTTTATCATTTTGCACAAGCCAGAAAAAAGGTGCCTGATCACACACATTGTAAAGCTCTAGCTAATGTGGGATCAGGCACCTAATTCAAAATTATTTAACTTCCGCTCGTTACTTTAATGTTGTTTACTGCTCTTTCTCCAAACAATAAAACGTCCTTCAATTTGTCCTCAAATTCAATGCCTAAGGATTCTAGCAACCCCTCTGCAATGGCTCTTGCCAGAATAGGAGGTACAGCATTTCCTATTTGCTGATATTGTGAGTCCTTTGGTCCACAGAACTTATAAGAATCCTGAAACGACTGCAGCCTGGCAGCCTCCCTTATGCTTATAGCACGGTTTTTAATCGGATGCACCCACATTGATTTCCGAGCATTTAGAACAGTATCTGAAGGTTCATTATAAGCCAGCCTTCTGTATACAGTATTCTGTGTTCTAGTGTGATCTGTGTAGGTTGTTTTTAGTGATTCATCAAGATCGTGAAAGTTTTGTCCTTCTTTTAAAGACTTAAATCTTTTTAAAGCTACTTCACGAGTTTCAGTTCTAACATGATTATAAATCTTATCGCAATTGTTAAGATAAGCATTTAATGGACTGCCAGCCAAAGGACAATGCGAAATCTTGTCCATTTCATCCTTTTTTACATCTACTTCTGGAGATATGGATTCTAAATCACCAATAGCGTCATAAATTTTATTAAAATTCTCTCGTTCGGGTAATATTTCCTCCGGGATTACGACAGCTTCGGTTTCTAAGCAGTCTTTTCTGATGCCCATTAGAATTAGTCTTCTTCTTTCCTGTGCAACACCATATTGAGCAGCATTGAAAATATATTTATCTTCATTAAAAGCATAGCCTAAGTTGGACAATTTTCTTTTTATATAATTAAACACATTAAATGATTTAATAGTAATCTCAAAGTCATTTTGTTTAATTTGAATATCAAACAGCCTAATGTCATTATCAATAACTTCTGAAATTTTATAAATGACTTTTTGAGCTTCAATGATATTCTCTAGTGTATTTACACATGAGTTGTTATCTTTAGCACTGCCGTCCATTAAACGTTTAAGCATCTCCCCGAGATCTGACCAATCCAATTGATAGTGGTTATCCCAGTACTCCTTATGCTGATTCAGCCATTGATCACTTAACAGCTTATTAAAGAACTTTTGATTTGTGTCTTTCTGTATGAATTTCTGCAAATCATTGCTGGATTGTTTCTTGGCATGCCTTAGGAGTGAATTTAACTTGGACATTATGTCCTTACTTACCATAAATGGTGTTAAGTCAGTGCGATGTTCGGAAGCATTTTTAAGGAAGTCTCTTAATTTCTCCGAGTAGGAAGTGATGCTTCCGATTTTTATATGTTCTTCTGCAGGCTCTATTTCCAGTTTAATAAGCTCAGATTCGTCACTCTCAGTCAAAAAGAACTTATGCTTTGCTGATTCCATAGTCCTGACATTTTCCATCACAAAAGCTTTCGGCTTAATTTCTTCAATAGCACGCAAATACTCTTTTACAAGCTGATTATTAGAAGATATAAGCGTATTCTGCTGACGGTTAGCATTGGAAAATCCTTGACAAGGCGGACCTCCAATTATTACATCGATATCACGAAATTCATCAATCTTTTCTCCCTGTTCGTTCACATACTTAAGCTCTGTAATATCTTTGTACAATATTACGTCTTCATGGTTTTTTTCGTAGGTTTTTCTTGCGTTCTCATTGATTTCGACAGCGACTTTTGCTTTGAATTTTCCGGTCTGTTCAAAGCCGCTGCTGAGGCCGCCTGCCCCTGCAAAAAGGTCCATTACTTTTAATTTCTCCATCCTAAAACCTCACTTCTGGAAGAAGTAGTCTTTCTCTCTATATTTTATAATAAACGAACGCACGTTCGCAAATTCTTTTTAATCAACTTTTCAATTATATCATAAATATTTTTGCACGAATGATGGCAATTGGTGTAATGTTCAGCTGCCCTGGGTAAGATTTCAATATACCCTTAATCGGAAGTGATTCCATGCCAGAAAGAATAACAAAAGAACAGCGCTCCAATAACATGAGGGCGATCAAGTCCCAGTCAAAGCTTGAAAATGACATTTCAAAAGCCCTTTGGAAGCAAGGCTTTCGGTTTAGAAAAAATGCAAAATTGTTCGGCAAACCGGATATTTCAATAAAGAAATATAAAATCGCCATCTTTATAGACTCTTGCTTCTGGCATTGCTGTCCCATTCATGGCAATATGCCAAAATCAAATCAAGAATATTGGACAAAAAAATTAACTCGGAATGTCAGCCGGGATCAGGAAGTAAATCAGTATTACTTAGACCGCGGCTGGAAAGTTTTGCGCATATGGGAGCATGAATTCAAACAGGATTTTGATGCTGCAGTTGATTCAATTGCTGTATTTATAAAGGACAATACAACCTTAAAGGAAAAACACCCTGAATCTTTATCATAAGATTAGGGTGCTTTTCTGTTAAATTAAGTTTTTCAGTTCCTGGGAACAGGTTTCTTTAAACTGAATCCAGCACGCTTCTTGTTTCGCCCACTGGGTAACGTTCCGCTCCCCGGCAGATTCTTTCAGATAGAACAAAGTCTTATCTGCAATCGTACGTACAATATCATCCCATCTATCAGATAGTGACTGTTCTTCCCATACTCCAACCAAATCAATTTGGCCGCCATATAAATGGTGAATCATCGCCACTGTATAGTAGATCACATTTGCCTTGTAGCCTCTCAGCTTCATTTCATCAACGATTTCTTTGACGCGCTGATAAATGATGGCCCTGCCAATCAATTTCTGATAAACGGATAAAGTAATCTTATCCTGTGTGCTGCCGCTCCAGAAAGTCTTGTTCAGATCCATGAACTTCTTGAATGCTTCCTCTCCGCCCTTACTGGAAACGTGAGGATAGCCCTCCCACGACATAAAGTATTTAGCCAAGTCGACTTTTGTAAGGACCTTATCTTTCGGATACTGCTTTTTAAAATCAGTTTGCTCCTTGCCCCGCTTCCGGCGGTTGATGTCCACCATATACTGGCCTCTGGCACGTTCGAAATACCATTTGCTTTCCGGTTTTCTTCCATCTCTTGCCGGAATCCAGATATTGCGCGAGAATTTCTCCAAATCGGACATAAAGCGAGTATTGGCTAATAGATCAGATTTATTGATCTTATTTTGTGTATTGGCATATTGTGAAATTCGGGAGATCATTTCATCTTCGAGAAGATGCTGATCTTTAGAAACAAATTCATTAACCTGAAGAATGGTCAGTTTTGCCTGGACATAAACATCCTTTAAACTAATTCCATCCTTGTAAGCTTTGTGGATTGAAGCCGTTGTCTGACCGCCATTGACAATCTGCCAGCCGCTAAGACCTTTAATTTTATATTGATTTACGCCATCTTTCACAGGCTCAAATTCACCGGTACGCGCCACAGTTGAGATGCCGTTGTTATAGGCCACAAACATCTTGCGCTGGAATGGATCTTTTAGCGTATCGCGAATGCCCTTGTTGGTTCCTCCCCTTGCCTGAAGGAATGAACGCACGTTTCGTTCAACAAGCTTTTGGCCCCATTCATCATATGCTTTAGCAAGGAGCTCTGCTGAGATATATCCTACGTAACAGTCAAATTCCTTCACTCCGCTTGAGGGATCTGGAACGAACATCATTTCGAAAGTTTCCCCATAGTCCCTTTCGAAATCGATGTAATCGGTCTCTATAGCCTGTTCAGAAGTAATCAGCTGCTGAACGCGGTCGATATCCCAAACTTGGACATTCACAGTTTCAATGCCTGGAATAGTTATCTCAACCTGCTTATTTGAAGCATAGTACAGGTTAGTCACTACAAATATATTCACTTCGCTTATATTATCTATATTTTCATCAATAGCTTTAGCAAGATCATAGACTTCCAATGAATGATCAATTGTCTGAAGAAGAGACTTAGCATTGCTGACAAAACGCTTTGCCTGATTCGCTATTTCAGTTACAGCCGTCATGTTGACCGTGAGCAGATCTTCTTCATTTTGTTCAAAGCTGTAATCAGCCACATACAGGTCTAACACTTGGTTTTCATCATCAAAAGAATATGCATTCACTGCAATTTTTTTTGCCGTATCTTTATAAGGAGGAATCAGGATTTCCGGATCGTCAGGCCTGTCCATGAATGAAATCATCTTTTCAAGGAATGGAATCTGATAGCTCCCCGTTTTAATTGCTTTTTCTTCCAGCTCCTCCATGAAGTCAAGGAGAAATTCTTTTCTTTGTCTAGTTTCTATCATCTCTTATCCTTCCACTCTAAACATTTGATATATGTCATCAGGATCTTTCTCATATTCAGAACAATGAGTCAGATCAATATTATAGCTCACATGGGATATCCCCTTCGGCAGATGCTCTTTTAATAGCCGCGGAAAATCTTCTCCAGCTTGATATACTTCTGTTTTCTCAACGAAAAACAGCGTATCCCCATATTCTTCTTCTCTAAAACCCAGATCAGTCATTAAATCACTGTAAATAAGGGCAATTCTTTCGGATCTTTTTGCCAGCTTAGCACGCACATCCCGGGCCAGATCCTGAAGGCTGATGCCATGTGTGCGGCTCTGTTCAAGAAAACAGACATATAAATAGATTGAAGAAACTGCATCGTTAAGTTTAAGCTGATTCTCATTTGATATTTTAATGGTTTTTGATAATTTATCAATAACCGTTTTAATTTCAAGCCCGCATCTGGATCCTTTGAAGTCAATACGGCCCTTGGTAGGACCTTCCCATTGTTCAATTATTAAAGGTGGCTGGCCTGGGTGCTTGTCCAGCCATTCATTGATAAACCATAATTCCCCAAACAGACCGCGCTGCTGTTCATCAGAAAGCCGCTTAAAACCGCCCCGCAGAAAGAAAGTCCTCCATCGGTCAAGCACCTTATATACAGTAGAAAATAAAGATTCTTCCTTTTCGGCAATTAAATGTTCAGCGAGATTCTGGAGGACAACATCGAAAATTTCCGGGCTTTGCTCATCTTCTTGGCGAATTACAAGGAAGTAATGCTCTTTTAAGAGGAAAAGCTTTTCAAAGTATTCCACTTTGACTGACATTCCCCGCCATTTTGGCAGGGCTCTTTCCTGGCTGTCGTCCCATGCTTCCGTCCCGAGATCAATGTACAGCTGGCGATGATGATTCGCAGGATCTATTCCTGCGAACATAACAGGGCTCTCGTATGTCAGGACATTCAGCTTATATACCTCACTATCGTCCTGGTTTTTAAGTTCTTGAATCATTTGTTCAAACTCTATTTTTAGGTTCAACACAGCTACTCTCCTTAAATAAAGTTATTCAAACCGTTTTATTAGTCTGATAGACACTAGTGTCGTCAATTTCGGTACCCGGAAAAGAGAATGCTATTCCAACTGGCACTAGTTTTGACGAGAACTCAACACCCAGACTGCTGAAGATTGGAACTTCTGGATGAAGGGGATAAATCAGCATTAAACCTTTTTCTTTGTCACGCATCCTTCGTTTCTCTGTACGGTCTTTGATTTCTTTAATTTCTTCATAGTCAAGGTCCATATATTCATGGTTTGGGGAAACGATTGCCCCAATGTCCCTAATCTGATTTTTGCTTTCAGGCGCTTTCACTTTCTTACCAAGAGCGGCTGCCGATTTCAAATGGATCTTTCCTAAATCAACAGGATAATCAGATAGACCAGAGGAAGCTGAAGGATCCCCTTCTACTACTGCCACTGTCCAATCGATAAGCTCACCCTCATGATTAGCGCGATCAATATAATCAGCAATCAATGCTGAATTTACAATATTGCTGTCGGCAGTGTGATATTCAGACAAAAATTCTTTAATTATGCCGGAATCCACACCAGAAGCAGCATAAAAGTTTGTTTTTCTGTATGCAGTCTTTTCCAGCGGAAGCTTATTTGCCAGATTTACTGCTGCATTCATATTCCCTTTTAATACTTCTTCACTTGGATCAAATAACCTCGTCTGCTGAAGTGTGCCTGCATAAATCACATTAGAAGTTACTGCATTCCTCATTTTCAGCGGACTGGTCAGCATCATCGTTGGATGGCTCAGCATCTTCACAGCATATTCAGAAGGAGTTTTTTTCAAGGCAGCAAGCCTGTCAAATTCCTGGCGCAGCTGAATCATGGCGATAGCCAGATGTTCAAAATTCGAAGCAATTTCATCTGAAGTATAGATGCGGCACAGATCCATATATCCCTTTCTGTAGCCAAACCAGCGCCCCATCTGCATAAGTGTGTCATACATAAGGGTGTTCCGGAAGTAATACGTAATGCTAAGCCCTTCAAGTGTAAGTCCGCGGGATAATTTGTCTCCGCCCACGGCGATAACATTCAAACCATCTTCTTTATATTGATGGTAATCCAGAGCATCCCGGCTGTTTCCGTTTATTTCAAATACCTGAATCGTCTCACAGCATTTTCTCAGCTCTTCGTATACTTCATTCCAGCCGTATTCCTTGTGCTTTTCGTTAGGCCAATCCCTGCTTACCGGAAGGATATCATTTTCATAAAGCTCCCTTAGTTCTGCTATCACACTGCTGTCAGGATTATATTGCAGTTGCTTTGAGATGGCATCGAAAGTGCGTGCAACTTCATCTTTCACACTCGACTGGACATCCTTAAAGCGTGATGTATGAATGAGCATCGAATTATGCTTCTTACTTTGGCCCCTCAAATTGCGGATCGCAATAACAAGAAGGAATTCAAGCATGGCTTCACGCATTTGCGGAGGCACTTCATCAAATTTATCTGCATCGGATTTCTTTTTAATAGTAGTAAATACTTCAAGATCTTCCTGCCGCAGATGGCGGATCAGACTAGGGCGAGAATCTTCTGCATCTTCTTGCACATTGAAATATTCTTCTGGCCCGCAATATTCCTTAGGCTTTGGCAGGCCGACAAGGAAATCCTTCGGGTATAAATCCTCCCCCTCCTCGTCTGTCCTTCCTTCTTTACTGATAAGCAGGTTCGCAAATGGTGTTGCTGTATACCCAACAAAAGCCTTTCGCTTAAAAACCTCAAGTATTTGCCTGATCAGACGATTGATTGTTTTCGGATCTTCGTTTTTATCTGGATTGGAAGTATCAACTGATGCCTGATCTGCCTCGTCATCGACAATTAAGACGGGGATATCCAGATTATATAAATTACGGTGTGTAATTAACTGATCCCGGAGTGATTCCAATACGGTTTTGTTTTTCTTTACAACCATTAAAGTTGGCGAGTTTAGGTTGCTTGTTCCTCTTCGACTGGACTTGATATCATTTTCTTCTGTTGTCCAGGATGATATGATGTGCTCGGCTGTATTCGCGTATATTTGAGCAACTCCGATAGGGTTTCCATCCTTGTCCGTCCGGTTGCCAATGACCTCTTCATTCAAGCGAATCTGAGTCTGCGCTCTTAAGTCATTATGAATTCCTGACAGAACAATAACCAGCTTATAGCCGACATCATAAGCTTTATTGATTAAGCCTGTGAAGTTGGCTGTTTTACCTGATTGAACATATCCTAATACAAGGCCGCGCTTATCAAATGGCTCCATAGACTTAGGATTACCGATAGAGGCTAAAATCTGATTAGTTGTGTCATCAATAGCAGTCACAGCTTCGAGCGGCCAATTTTTCATCTCAGTCAAATAACGGCGGTATCTCGTCCAGAAAAAACCACTCGCAGCCAATTTAGGCTCAAACCAGCTTTTTTCTTTCGAGTTTATCATTACATGAACCTTACGAACTTCTTGGCCGATTTTATATTTCCTAAACATTTCAAGTGACCACTTCTGAAAATGAGCATCATCAATCTTCCCATATCCAGATGCGAGAACTCTCGCTAGTTCGAGTGCCTTTTCTGCAGCCTCCTCTTGGTTTTCAGATATCGTTTTTAACATATAGTAATTATTCGTAAAGGCCTGCTCAAAAACGTTCTTATTATCAATTGCCGACAATCAAATTCGCCTCCGTTGTGATTGCTTTTAAGGTTGTCCGGTTCAAGCCGTCAAAGGCAGGCTGCGTTAAGAGAATGTTAAACAGCTGCTCTTCATTTTCAGCCACATTCAGCTTCAGCATGGAAGAGGCAAATTGGATAACCAGCTCTTTCTGGCTTTCCGGCACATCCTGCACTTCTTCTTCCGGGACCTTTGGAGAATCTATAATATTGCTTGGGGACCCAAGCTGAACAAACTTTAGATACAAGTTTAATAGCTTTGCATTTTCATCATCCAGATTTTTCAGAAGTTCGGATAGAATAGGATGATTTCGGTTTAAAATAAATTGCGGGCCATCCTCGCTTCCGGACTGTTCCCATGTATTCAGGCTCCCTTTTACGGAAGGATTCCTCGGACCTGGCTGGGTGCGGAAATAGAATATATCTCTGGATACTTTGCGCGCAATGGAGGAAATGGCCTCCAATCTTCTTTTTGCATCTTCCGGCAGGTTAATCCCAGACTTTTTAATATCAACCTGCCAGTCTGAGTCAGCTGCATTTGGAAGATCTATGCGCACCCTAGCAAGCTGTGATGCTGCATCTTTCGGAAAGAGACCCATCCAATCACCGAAGTATAGAAGGCGATTTTCACGGTAAATATATAATCCCTGGTGATCACGCCAGCCTTTATAGCCGCCAGCCTTTTTATATTCCGGCTCTGTTAAATGAGAAGCATGCGGCAAAATAAAGTACTGTACTTTTATGCGGTTCTCATTAATCCTCAGCATCTGCATTTCGCCTTCCATGGTATTTGGGTGATAACGCATGAAAGGATCCCATGGTACAACTTCCTTGTCATTAATGAACATCTGTACTCCGCTCTTTTCAAGAATTGAATGAAATACGAATTCGAGATGCCTATTAATCCTGGCGACTTTATTGTAGAAGCTAGTTTCTTTCAGCTTACGCTTCCCTCCATACCCCATAAAGCGGTCAAGCTTGTCTATGCAGACAATTGTTCCGCTTTCCGAATCTATGTCTCCCATTTTTTCTTTTACCTCATCAGGTATTTTAGTGAAAAGCTGCCACTCGTTGCATTCTGACACATGGTCAAGGTCCCAGCATCTTTCGTTATATACTCCATCTTTCTTAGAAAGAACACTTAATCTTTTACCGAGTGAAAAGGATGCAGTCTTTAACCCCATACCAAATCGGCCCAATTCATTAGCGCCTCTTTTTACTCTCGGATCCTTAGATCCTATATTCATGGCCTTCTGAAGCATTTCATCATTCATGCCAA
The DNA here is from genome assembly GCF_008180445.1 of Bacillus infantis. Lineage (GTDB taxonomy): Bacteria > Bacillota > Bacilli > Bacillales > Cytobacillaceae > Bacillus_AB > Bacillus_AB infantis_B. The sequence continues at coordinate 309,468 of NZ_VTER01000002.1, read as the reverse complement.
ACCCATTATCACAAATTGTAATCCTGCCATCACTCTCGCCATAAGCAAAATTAATATGTATTGTATCTGCTTTGGCATCCAAGCTATTGTCAACTAAATCAGCAATTGCAGTACTTGCATTATATCCAATCGAACGAAGCGCTTGAATAACAGGCGCTGCGGAAGGTCTCGTTAAAACTGTCTCCATATGATAAACTCCGTTTCATTACTGGATTTGTAACAATTATAACAAAAATTTAATATATAAATAGGTAGAGATCAGCATTTACTTAATTTTACAGTGGGATAAAAACTGGGTACTAATTGCCTCAGAATAGACGAGTGACACTAATAGTATCAATGAATTTAGAGGAGAAATAGTCAATCCAAGTCCCATTCATAAAAGAAGGTGCCTGCCCCACCACTAAAGCTTTAGCTAGTGTTGGGACAGACACCTTTTTATTCTTAGGAATGTATTAAAGCATTGGGCAGTATATTCTAAAAACCCTCATAAAGTTTCTTGCATAAAATAGCAGGAAATATACACCACTCAAAAAAGAATGGAACTTAGTGGTAATATGAATAGGTTAACAATACTAATCTACGTTAAAATTCATAAACTTTAAGGATTAATACTTAAACTTCTATAGGAGAGTACACAAATGAAAAAGAAAATGAACTACCTAATCTCACTTTTAACAATCACCCTTATAGCCGGCTGTACCAACGCTGAAGATGCATCCAATACAAATGCAGATAAGGTTCCACAAGAAGAAACTACAGTTACTGTTAAACCAGAAGCAGAGAAAACGGCAAGTGTTCCAGCTGCCGAGGAAACTTCAACCCAATCAAATAATGAACTTTTCTCAGGATACAAACTTATTGAGGTTGATGGCGGTGATGTATCTGGTTATCGTGAATCCAAAGTCGTAGTTGACATTGGTTATGGGGATCGGGAATATTGGGCATTTACGAATGAATACGGCCAGCTAGTACGTGTCATTGCTGAGGAAATCATTCTGCAAGATGACAGTACCGAACCTGTATTGTCGACTGGAAGGTATTATTCTGATGAGGCAAAGGTTCCTGGTGTGGAAAGTGACGTTTTAGATGAAGGGCATATCATTGCTGATTCTCTTGGCGGGGTATCTAATGCTTATAATATTACTCCACAAGATAGTACGCTCAACCGGCATGGCGATCAAGCTTATATGGAAGATGCGATTCGTAAGGCAGGTGGAGCTGCTAATTTTGAAGCAATTATCACATATCCGAATACGGAAACGCAGATTCCTTCAAGTTATCAGTATACCTATACTTTAATGGGTAATGAGATCGTTGATAAATTTGACAATGTGAACCCTGATGAAGTAAACGAATCACTCGGTTTAACAAGCAGCGAGCCAACTGAAACAACCAGTACAAACACAAGCGGTGATATTTCTAGTGTCGATACAAACGGTAATGGACAGGTGACCATAAAAGAAGCAAAAGCAGCAGGTTTTAGCATGCCGATAACGAGTGATCATTGGTTGTACCCATATATGGACGATCGTGATGGTGACGGTATGGTTGGTGAGTAATCCCCTGGGACTTTGAAGCAAATAAAAGAAAGTAAGTATAATATTTTTCACTAACAGGTGCGGTTCTTCAATAAGGAGATCGCACCCTTTTTATTGTGCAATAATGAAGTTTAAACTATTTGCCTTTCCTGAACTCCTGGTAAAAGACCGACCTCTACTCTTAACCTAATAACCAAAATTGATTCAAAACTAGCATCCCAATCCTAGGTTACGACTTCGATATCCGGTTAAGACAGACCTTCTCGTGCTAAAACCTCCACTTTATAAAATTTCACATCTTTTGTGAACTATAGTTCATAGTGTTTCCGCCTGCTCAGTTATGTAATTACTGTAAAAAGGAGAAATTTCCTTTGGACAAAGAGCAGATCCTTTACATCGGGAGCACAATCAAACGACTAAGAGCCGAGCAGAAAATCAGCCAGGAGGACCTAGCAGGATTAACCGGCTATTCACGCGAGTACATAAGTAAGGTGGAACAAAACCATATTGACCCCAGCCTTGGCGCTGGCACCGCATCAATCGCCAAGGCACTTGGGATAAAGACATGGGAATTAGTAAAGATAGCTGAGGAAAATAGTGACCTGGAAGAGAAATAACAAATGCGGCAAAGTAGAGTGATCGAGGAGTTAATCTTGAAAGGGGACAAACCATTGATAACTGAATATCGAAATTCTCGAGTTATAAGAATAAAGAACGAGCACGGGGATGAGGTAGAAGTTGAGCTTCTGCAATTCCCTTCTTATTACAAAGTAACAGCAACCATTTGCCAGGATTCTTCGCCATACAAGGACTGTATAGGGATTGGAGTGGACGATGACAATGAGAGTGGTGCTTTGAGGAAGGCACTTCGGGAGCTGTACCTGGACGCTTATGAAAGCTCCTCTTCGCTATTGTTCTCCAGACGGGTATTGAATAAGCTCTTCCTAAGCTAACTTCTATTACCCCTCCCTTCCCTTTTTCAAGAGAATACAATTTATTGTCGCACTGGCGTGAAACACTGTAAGGTACTTTTAAAATTCAAAATGGTAATTCTCTATATCTCCCAATATTCTAATAAACTCATCGGTATCCAAAACATGTTCATGCCTGGAACTGCTGGAGTCATACAACTGATAAGTATAAATTACACTCTTTTTATTCGTACGAATCCTTTTTACATCTTCTAATGTAATTCTTCCATCTTTATAGGCTTCTATTAGCAGAATATCTGTACTTTTAAAACTGATAGAAGTTAAAGGATTATGTATCAATTCAATTTTGTGGAGATGCTGCATAATGTTTTGTATAATAGTAAGAGTTCCTTTGTCACTGGAGAAAATGGTGATCTGCTTAATCTTTGTATGATAGTGGTGAAGTAGTAAGTAGGTTAAAACGAGGATTGAAGTTTCACCAGCATTTTTTCTTAGCTCTGTTGTTTCAGCTTCTCCCTCTAACTTCGCTTTTGTAGTTTTAATTTCAAATCCTAAATCATAGAATTGAGATATCCAACCTTCAGGTAAATCATCATTCTGGCTGTAGTATTTCTTTAAACCCGAAAAATATTTCCTGGCTTTAGAAATAGAAGAGGAAGCATGTTCAAATAGCTTCATAAGCCTTAATTCTTGGTATTCCACTAATTCTGTATAGTCTTCCTCTTCACTCATAACAAAATATGGAACATTGATGCCGGCTAAATAATTTAATCTTTTTTCACTATGGGATATTTCGGCATGTACCCAATCAGGAACCAGGATTACCTCATAGTTTTTAAATATTTTATCTCCAGGAAATTGATCCTCATGTTGACTGCAGAATTCCAAATTATTATTGTCTATAATAAGAATCCTGATATTACTTGAGTTATTTATTACTTCATCTAAATCTCTATAATTCCCCACTTTCCAGTTTCCCTTTCACGTCCAGGTATTTTCTTTCTAACTCAAAAATAAAATTCCTAGTCTCATGGAATACCCGGTCCTCTGGATTTTTAATTTGTTCTTTTTCTGCAAGATGTTTTAAAAGGCCAAAATCTACTGTGTGTGAAGGTTTCACTAAATTTTCATCTAATGATAAGGTTTTAAACAGTTCTATCCATTCTTCTCTACTTAATGCAATATCAAAGTTTTCTCTTATTTCCTCTTGTAACGTTTCATTTTGGTATTCAATGGCAGATTCATACAACTGTATGAGGATTGCTTTGTAAGGAGCTTTGAATGTATCCATACATTTAGCTGCACGTTCAATGAACTTCTCTTCTATTGAATCCAGAAAGTAAAAGTATAGATCTTTACCTATTAACATTTGACTAGCAAAGTAATCAGCCTTACGTTCTGTTAAGTCAAATTCGGTTAAGATATCATGGGGAACAGAGGAAAAAGGTTCTTCGATTAAATGAAATATTTCATGCCAATAAATAAAATATTGATACAAACGTGGCTGCGACGTATTAATGACTGGAACTTTTTGTCCGTTCGGCAGTTCTCTAATGGCCCCGCCCCAATCAGAATCCGGAATAGGTATTTGAATTAAATAATGATCCTTCAAAATTTGCAATGCTTGTTTTTCCGGAGATTGTATATCATATTTAGCAAAGTGCCGATGCATAAATTTGATATGACGTTGAATTTCACTCTCTATTTGTTGATTTAACTTTATCGTTTCATCCAAATTCGTACTAGTGATCCTCAAGTTTTCACCCCTTTATATAAAAAGCAGCAACAGTTAATAACTCGTCTAAATCATCTAATAGATCCTGTGCTATATAACTTCTCTTGGCTGTAGTTGATCTATCAGAATATTGGGTTGAAGGTAATTGCCATTTCTCCGGCTTATTAGAAGGGGGATTTATGAGATAATCTAAAGGTAATTTTAGTGCTCCAGTGATTTTTTTTAATTGCTCTTCATATATCCTAGGATTAGGGCTTTGTCCTTCTAAAATTTGATTAATTGTTGGCCGGGAAATTCCAGTTAATTTTGATAACGAAGACTTGGTATAACCATTTAGCCTAAGAAAAGTAAGTAAATTCTCTCCAATATTTCGCTGCAGAGCATATAATTTCATTATTTTCACCTCCATGTTTTCTAATTTAATTATACACTAGCGCTAAAGAAAGGTGTAAAATTAATCTTTACACTTTGTAAAAATAATCTTACCCACCAATTATCTCTTTTATACATTTTAAAAAAAAAGGTGCCTGACCCCACAAGCTTTAGAGAATTAGCTAATGTGGGGTCAGGCACCTATTTCTGTTTTTCTTTTCAGACATATTGACACAAATTAATTTATATTATAAATTATGCATATAATCTCTATGCATAGATTTACTATGCATTAGGAAGGTGGACTGTTTATGAAGATTAGCAAAGAATTGCTAAAGGGTAGTACCACTACTCTTATTTTGAGTCTGCTTCATTCTAAACCAATGTACGGCTATGAAATTATCAAAGAGCTGGAATCGAAGTCTAATGGAATTTTTAGTTTTAAGGAAGGCACAATCTATCCCATCCTTCACAGCCTTGAGGAAAAAGAATTAATTGTATCTTACTGGGGCGAAGGGAACGGAAAGAGAAAGAGGAAATATTACAAGATTAATGACCAGGGCAAAGAGTTTATTCAAGAAAAAAAAGAAGAATGGTCCGTTTTCAAGAATGCTGTTGACGAAGTTTTAAGCGGGGAGAAAATCGTATGGGAATAGATAATAAGTTTGAAATATATATTAGAGATTTGTGTAAAAAGATAAAAAATAAGGATGTACATGCCCATATAAAACTGGAGATTAACGATCATCTTCATACGCTCAAAGAGGAGGCCATGAGTACAGGACTTTCTGAAGAAGAGGCTATAGATCAAGCATTGGCACGTATGGGAGATGCAGGGGTTCTGGGAAAGCAGCTTAACAAAACACATAAAGCCCCTATGGATGTGAAAACCTTGCTTCCAGTGCTGACAGCTTCTCTATTTGGACTGCTGGTTATGTATTATTTGCAATTCCATTCGGCTTTTACAGAGCTTCAGGAACTGAAAGTTTTCAATAAAAGTCTCAGCTTCTACTCGTTGGGTGCCGTGCTTATGCTAAGCCTATTTATATTTGATTACAGAAGATTGATGAAATACTCCAGGCACCTTTATGCGGCAACAATCCTCATACTTTTATTGACCGTTCTCATTGGCGTCAGAGTCGATGATGTGCCATTTTTAAATGTAGGTTTTGCCACTATTAATTTCACCGAAATCACTCCATTCCTTTTAGTCATTGCGTTTGCTGGAATGTTTCATTCCTGGGACTGGAATGATAATCGAAAATCTTGGTTAGCTATAGGTATGATGTTACTGCCCATTTTATTAATGGCCACTACAGGAGCCTTCACAGCTACTATTATTAGCATCATTGTATGCGCTGCAATCATGCATACGTCAAGGTCCAGCCTTAAGCAAACTATCACATTCGCCTTTGCTGCTTCTATATTGCCCATCTGGAATATGCTGTCCCTTTCTCAGAGTTACTCCATGGCAAGCTCCTATACAGATCTTAAAATAGGTGAGGCATATTTTATAGGAAGTGCCCTTCAAGTCACCCCAAGTTTCATTGCTGAGGTCCATACAGATTATATCTTGGCGTACATCATCTATTCGTTTGGGTGGCTAGCCGCTATCATGGCTTTAGCTCTGGTTTTATTTTTTATTTACAGAATATCGAATACAGCCAAAAGTGTGAATCCCCCTTATGGAAAATTGCTCATTACAGGATTGGCAGCAGTCTTTTCAGCTCAGTTTATACTAAGCCTGCTGACGAATCTCGGTTTATCTCCACTGACTGGTGTCCCCGTACCATTCATGAGTTTTGGAGGTTCACATTTATTGCTGGAGATGATATCCGCAGGACTGATTCTAAGCATATTGAGAAGGCGAAAAACCAAGGAGACTGTTTCCTTGGATCACAGTCCGCAAAGTAATTAAAAGCTGTTACAAAAAGCCATGACTAAAAATCTCAGACTATTTGCCGGTCTGAGATTTTTTTATGGATAAAAAAAGTGCCTGAACATGCCACTAAAGGCAAAATATCAGGCACTAATCACATCATCTTTTTACAGGATACTTAACCCCATTCTTCTCAAGCTTCTTATAAACCTCTTCCTCCAAATCCACATCCATCCGATCTGCCAGCTGCACTAAGTAAATCAGCACATCTGCCATCTCTTCCTTGATGTTTTGCCTGGTATCAGCCGCTGCCTCTTCACTTGTTTTCCACTGAAAATTCTCCAGTAGTTCACTAGCTTCAAGGACAATAGATATCGCAAGGTCCTTTTCTTTGTGGTAATGCTTCCAGCCTCGTTCGTCTCTGAACTTTAATACTTCTTTGATTAGATTATCCATTTGTTCTCCTTACTTATATTCTTCTTTATCTTCTGATACTCTCAGCTCAGGTTTAAAGAACTCGTTTTCTTCATATACAGTATTGCTATGTTCATATCTTTCCCTCAAATAAGTGGCGAGAGCAGAAAGAAGGTGCCTGACCCCACGCTCTAAAGGATTAGCTAATGTGAGGTCAGGCACCTATTTCTCTTCTCTATCTTAGCCATTTATCTGTTTAATTTACCAAAAGTATCAATTTTAACAGTACTTCTTTATAGACTCTAAATATGATATTTTATTCTTTTTATTGTAAATAGACCAAATTTAAAAAGTAATTTATTGGGTATTTTGATAGAATAATTATAATAAATTTCTAAAACTGTGAGGGTAAAGCAATGGTTGAACAATCTCAGGATGTTGAAGTAATTAATCTTGAAGAAAACCCTATTATTAACGAACGATATAGCTATATTCCATCAAAACAAAGTGCAAATGTATTGTTTAAATTTATGGGTAAACTAAAATATTTAAAAGAAACTCTATTAAATATGGCAATAATACCTAGATATTATGAAGAAAAGATAGATTATTTAGAAATTGACGGAATAGATAAAATTGCATTCCCAATGAGTTGTTTTTGCGACATACATTTAAACAAACTAAAACCCCATATGAAGAATTATGGTGACTATGGCATTGGATTAAGTAAAGGATGGGGAATTCAAGAGGGAATTCAGCCAATACATTATATTAACTTTAATTCCAAATTAAAAAGTGATTTTAGTTTTGCATTATCCACTTCCCTACAATCTCTATCAAAAAAAGATAGAGAAGAATTCGAGATTTATAACAATTTGATCCTCCATAATTTATTTTATATGAAACCCATTCAAGGAAAGATGATTTTTTCAAGGAACAAATATGATTCGCGTAATTTCCATGATGAAAAAGAGTGGAGATTTATTCCCGATTTTAGTGGAGTAGACACAGAGTTACCAATGGTTATAGAACAAGAACAAATGAATCCTAAAAGTTACGATACTTATTCACTTGGTATTAAATCGAAACCAGATTTATGGTTAAAATTTGATATTAACGCAATAAAACATATAATTGTTAACAATCAAAGTGATAGAAAAGAGCTAATTGATTTCATCATAGAAAATAAGATTGGAGAAAATGACTACGAACGGTATTTACTTTTCTCAAAAATATTAGTTTTTAATGAAATTGGAGAGGATTGGTAATATATGTTTGCTAATTTTGAAAAAGCATTTTTTCCTAAGAAAGAAAGTGGTAAGAAAATTCCCGAAGAAGTTTTAAAATCCTTAAGTGAAAAATTGCCAGAAGGATATGTTTATACAAGTATCAGTGACAATGCAGTTGGTATTACTCCCTTAAATTCACCAATAAGTATTCAAGGTTTTTCAGTTCAACTTCCGGAAGGCTTACCAGAACAATTTAAACCCTCTTCATGGAATGAGCTTTCAGAATTCATATACAGAACTCAAAGAAAAGTAAAACTTATTTTAGATGAAGATAATTGTATAAAAATAAACGGTAATCGGTTCGAGGTGGATGAAGTAATTGATTTTCCATTTTCAGATAGTAAATATAAGGGCGCTGATTTATTTATGGTCCCACAACCTTTTCAACCACCCTTCACTATTCTCATAAAGGGAAATGATGTAATTAAAACCCTTACTATTCAACGGCAGCCCTACCCAGACATGCATAAAAGTTTATTTAAAAGTATAGATAATTCATCATTTGAACTTTCCTATATAGTTTATGAAGAAGAAGAAAAGATAAATTTTAATTTTAAGACAAATATAGAAAAAGCGAAAACTATTCAAGAAGTAATTGATTCATTAAACCTTTATAACTCGTTTATTAAAGGAACTATTATTATTAATAATATAGAATTGCCTCGACCTAATGAAGTAGAGTTAGAAGATGAATCTATAATAGAAACAATTAATTTCTGGGAAAAAGTTCAGGTTCTGAATAATTTATTAGACGTTGAATTTTTGCCTGAGCCACAAACTGAATTTGAAGATGTAAAATTAATTGAAGAATTATATAGATCTCTTTATGGGAAGTTACCTTTTAAAGAGGATGTTAACATTAATAACTTAACTTTAAATGGGTACCAAGGCGACACTATTAATGATTTAATAAATAAGTATGACCTTAGTTTTCAATTTATCCGAACCTCAAATGTAAAATTATTAGGTGCTGAATTTGAACTTTACAGTGTAGTTGCCTTTTTTGATTTTATTGTAAAAGATGTTGAAATAATAAGTGATAATGACGCAAATTTAATAATACAACCTTTAGAAGGTAAGAATATTTTCCAGTCAACTAAACATTTCTATTCTTTAGAAGAAGCAAAAAAATATATAGAACAAAATAATATCAGTGAATTACATGACGCACAAACGCTTCATAAGAATATATAAAGTTTGACAGTCTAAGTATTAATGAATTTTTATAGATAATATTCTTTGATTCACCTAATAGCTCCTAAAAAAGACCAAAAAATAAGAGGCACTTAACTATATATTAAATGACTAATCAGGGGCTAAATATTATCTTTATTTGCAATTCGATTATCTCAAGTCAGCAAATATTTCTTATGCAACTTTTTCCGTATCTTCAAATGATTTTTCGTATACTTCAAATAAAATTTCTTCGTATATAAAGTTGTATACAGTTATAGAGATTTATATTGTATTTATCATCCTATAGTTTTTAAGAATTTTACCAATTTAGATTCACGCTCAAAATTCGTTTAGGGATGTTCCATGTGAACAAATCTCCCCTCATTATTTCCAGCATATAAGCTTTTTTTCTAGAAGGAGGGGGGAAAGTTAAACTTAGCCCCATTTGACTCAGTTTGTGTTCTCACTACTTGGTAGCTTACTTTCTCCATACCTTTATTCACTAAGTGTTTATTAATGGTATTTAGGATTTATCAAAAAAAGGTGCCTGCCCCTACATACTTTAAGCAAATGTGGGGTCAGGCACCTTAAGCAACTTTCTTTCAGGCTCTCCAGTCCGCGGGACCGAATGAAAAAGGCTGGTAAGCTTCCCAGCCTTTTTTCCTAGATATTCCTAAACAAAGCACCATTCCGCCTTGCAATCTTCTCCATCGCAAAAACCATCAATATCCCAATGAATAAATAGCCTATCCCGATAAACACCTCTCTTGCAAGAAGATGATAAACAGGTTGGGCTTCCAATCCGTATATGGCCCGCAGTGCTTCAATTCCATGGGTAAGCGGCAGCAGGCGGGCAAAGGCTTCAAGCGGAGCCGGCAGCAATGCTGCCGAAAAGTTGACCCCACAGAATATCTGAAAGAAAGCGAGCGATAAATTCAGGAAAAGGTTCACATTCGAAAATAAAAGGCTTATCGACGCGAAAAGCAGCGAAAAAGACAGTACCGAGAATAGAATGGCTATAAATATAAGAAGAAGGTTCGCTGTTTGGTCCAGCGGAAGATCGATCCCAAATATCAGGCTGCCAATCAGGAGTCCTGCTGCAAAAACAAATAGACCATCCAAAAGCGGTACGATGGCTTTGCGGAAGATGATTAGGATGGTTGGCTCCGGGGAAGCTATGTTCAGCTCCAGGGTTCCATACCTTCTTTCAAGCCGGAACATATTCATGAAATTAATCATGATTGTCTGGCTGGTATAATAGGCGATGTTGCCGACAACCACATACTTTAAATAGTCTGTACCTACAACCGAGCTGGCTAAAGCTGCAAAAAAGAGATAATGCATCAAAGGATCAACAAGCCGGAAAAGGATAAATAGCTTCAAAGTCTGAAAGGAATAAAGTGATTTATAAGACAAATAGGTGAATCCGAACTTATTAAAGAAGATCATCAGATTGCCCCCAGACTGCCGCTCCGGCGGAGGATGCTTTCTATTTTTTTTACAATAAAATAAGCGAGAGCCAGATATACCAGGCTGATCAGGATGGATACCATCATGGTTTCAAGCAAAGACGGCGAGAGATCCAGAGCTTCGTGGACGGTTTTGATCCCCCATGTCATCGGAACAAGATAGGCCACCCACTTTAGAATGAAAGGAAAGCTTTCGACCGGAATGAACACCCCGCAAAGGAGGATCATAGGCGTCAAAATGAGGTTCTGAAAGTCATATACATTTTGGGAAGCGACGAATACGACTGCCAGAATCAGTCCTGCCACACTCAGTGAAAGGATCAGGACAAGCACAGACATAAAAAACAAACCGTAGTCGCGGATATCCAAATTGAACCCGAAAATGAATTTGGCATAGACAAAGCTAAGGAGCATACTGATCAGCGCAATGAAGGAATTGCTTAAAGCCTTTGTAAGAATCACCGAAAACAGAGACGTTGGTGCTGCCATCAAAAGCTTCAAAGTATCATTCCATTTTTGGGACATGAGTGCTGAACCAGATGAATATAGCACATAACTCCACATACTGATCAGCGCCGCAGCCACAACTGTTTTTCCAGAAGCAGCATCCCCTCTCACCTGATTCAGGAAATGGATGATGGTCAAAAACATTAGCGGCTGAAAGAAAAGCAGAAATTGATACATTTTATTATTAAAATTGGTGAAATAGCGGATTTCCCTTCCAAGCAGAAAAATAATATTCATTTCGTCACCCTGCATCTTTCATATGATAGATATAGGCATCTTCAAGAGAAATATCTTTTTTCCTGATTTTCAAAATCTCCCCATAACGGCCTAAGTATGCTTTGGCTTCCTCAAGCTCCATCTCATTTGCCTCAAAATTCAATTGATAAAAAGGCTCTCTTATGACTTCAATTTCAAGATTTGCAAGCAGGCTGTCTTCCTTCAATTTTCCTATATCATGGACACTCATTGCTGCTTCATATAAATTGAGATGATTGCAGCTCTTTTTAATGAACTCCGGTTCGCCGATCAGGCTTAATCTGCCTTCCTTTATAAAAGCAATCCGGTCACAAAGTTCATCCGCCTCCTGCATATAATGGGTCGTAAGGATAATGGTGATTCCGCGGGCGGACAGATCTTTCACCAGCTCCCGAAGCAGCTTGGCTCCGACCGGATCAAGCCCGATCGTCGGCTCATCGAGAAATAGGATTTCGGGTTCATTGATCAGACAGCGTGCAATATGAAGACGCTGCACCATCCCTTTCGAATAGGTATGTATCTTTTGGTTTTCAGCCTGCTCCAGCTGGACCAGTTGAAGCAGCTCTTTAATCAGTCCTGGCTGCAGCTTATTCTTGATTTTATAAAGCGTACAGAAATAATGGAGATACTCTTTGGCAGTCAGCCTACCGTATACCCCTCTTTCCCCGCCATAGACAAAATTGATTCTGTCCCGGATTTTCTGGCTTTCAGAAACCACATCAAAGCCGAATACCTTTGCACTGCCGGCAGATGGCAGCAGCAGTGTCGTCAAAATCTTAATCGTCGTAGTCTTGCCTGCTCCATTCGGGCCAAGAAGACCAAAAACCTCTCCCTTGTAGACCTCAAAAGAAATATCATCAACTGCCTTTTTATTACCTTCTTTCATTTTATACAGCCTTGATAGACTCTCAACTTCAATCACTTTCTCCATATTCATCCCCCAATCTTTTCACCTGATAAATTTTACCATATCACTACCGGAAATCTATATATAATTTTAAATTTTCTAATTATTAAACCAGGAGATCGGTTGGGAAAATAAAAAGGCCTTTTGAAATTCTTCGTATACAGTATTGCCCTGTTCTTACCTTTACTTATTTGGAAGAAGCATTTTGCACATGAAATAACTTCAACTATAAAATTCAGTCTAAATCAAGTAAAATATCCACTAGAGGCATTTATACATGGGGGTAAAAAAATGAGCGTATTATATGTAAAAGATTTAAGCCACGGCTTTGGTGATCGTGCGATTTTTAATGATGTGTCTTTTCGTCTTTTAAAAGGTGAACATGTTGGACTTGTTGGGGCAAATGGTGAGGGTAAGTCTACTTTCATGAATATTGTAACTGGCAAGCTGCAGCCTGACGAGGGCAAAGTGGAGTGGTCACGAAAAGTTCGCGTTGGTTATTTAGATCAGAACTCTGTACTTCAAAAAGGGACGACGATGCGAGAGGCTTTGAGTACTGCCTTTCAATATCTGTTTGATGCTGAAGCAGAGATTAATGAACTATATGGAAAAATGGGTGATGAAGGTGCTGATATCGAAGCACTGCTTGCTGAAGTTGGAGAGCTGCAGGAAACATTAGATAGTAATGACTTTTATCAAATCAACTCAAAGGTTGAGGAAGTTGCGCGTGGTCTGGGATTAGACGACGTCGGGCTGGATCGGGATGTAGATGATCTCAGCGGCGGGCAGCGTACGAAAGTTCTGCTGGCAAAGCTTTTGCTGGAAAAGCCTGAAATCCTCTTGCTGGACGAGCCTACGAACTATTTGGATGAACAGCATATCGAATGGCTGAAGCGTTATTTACAGGAATATGAAAATGCATTTATCCTGATTTCACATGATATTCCATTCCTGAACAGTGTTGTTAACTTGATCTATCATATGGAAAACCAGGAACTGAATCGCTATGTTGGTGACTATGATAACTTCTTAAATATACATGAAATGAAGAAGCAGCAGCTGGAGTCTGCTTACAAGCGCCAGCAGCAGGAAATTGCCGGCTTAAAGGACTTTGTTGCCCGTAACAAAGCAAATGTCGCGACTCGTAATATGGCGATGTCCCGCCAGAAGAAGCTCGACAAAATGGAAGTAATTGAGTTGGGGAGAGAAAAGCCGAAGCCGGAATTTCATTTCAAAGAAGCCCGTGCAGCCAGCCGCTGGATTTTCACAGCTGAAGATCTTGTTATTGGATACGATGAACCCCTGTCCCGCCCACTGAATTTAAAAATGGAACGCGGACAAAAAATTGCCTTCGTGGGTGCTAACGGTATTGGTAAGTCTACACTTTTAAAAAGTATTCTCGGGCTGGTTAATCCGATTTCAGGTAAAGTCGAACGCGGTGAATATCAACACCTCGGTTATTTCGAGCAAGAGGTTAAAGAGGCCAACTATAACACTTGCATTGAAGAAATCTGGAGCGAATTCCCAAGCCTGAACCAGGCCGAAGTCCGCGCTGCGCTTGCAAAATGCGGATTAACAACCAAGCATATCGAAAGTAAAGTCGAAGTCCTGTCCGGCGGCGAAAAAGCCAAAGTCCGCCTGTGTAAAATTTTAAACACAGAAACGAACTTACTCATCCTAGATGAGCCTACCAACCACCTGGATGTCGACGCAAAAGAAGAACTAAAGCGTGCTCTAAAAGCCTATCGCGGAAGTATATTGATGGTATCCCACGAACCTGACTTCTATCGTGAAATTGCGACCGATATATGGAATTGTGAGGATTGGACTACGAAGGTGTTTTGATTATTTTTGGGTATCTAATGAATTAATATTAACTTAGGTACCCTCTTTTTTGCTTAACAGCATTTTTAATCTCTTTTATTTTTTTGATAAAAAGCCCATCCAAACTAATTGTTTGAATGGGCTTTATTTACTTCAATATTAATTTTGAAACAACCTCCACATGTGTGGACTGTAATTGTAAACATCAATCAACTATACATAAAGAAAAATGAGTGAAAAACTACACTCTTTTTTTATGTATTCTAATGTATTCAGGCCGAAGCCCCTGGATGTACACCAGACCCACCTATACTTATACCTGCAAATACACTAATTCCAAAAGCCCAGAGTGACTCAGTCATGATAGAAATGAGCATTTTCGCTGATAAATGCATTTGCATCGCCTCCATAAATGGTACATTTTCAGGTAATAAACTGATATAACGTAAGACAGAGATTGTAATAAATGCAAATATGAAGGTGCCGAAGGATCGAGCTTTCGACCCAGGCCTCAATACACTATGGTAACACTGTATAATAATACCATATATTATCACTCAATTCTATTATAAAAGGTAACATAAAATATCATCAGCACATACACCATTGAGATAAATCTCTTTTTTATGTAAAAACAGGAAAGAAAGTACCTGACCCCGCACGCTTTAAAGTTTTACCTATTGTGGGGATAGGCACCTATTTAAATAACTAAAAATTTGAATGACTTGCGATTAAAAAGATATTTGCCAAGAAACTTCCTAAAAAAGGTTTTTTAAAATATAAAAAGCCACCCTTGCCTGGTAGCAATTTAGGGTGGCTTCTGTTCATCGGTGACAAACCAATGGACTTTTCAGTCATCAAATATTATTGTTCTTTTTGTTAGTCTATATTCAATTTAAATCATTATTCTCAACAAATATAAAATACGAAACCTACAAGCTATTTCCTCATAAAATTAACATAGGCTCCAAAGTTATCTATTTCTTTAACCTCGGTATCTTCAACCATACTATCAGCAACTATAGTTAGAAATTTTTCTCTTAATTGTTTCATCGCAACAGTTTTCCTTTGACTTTTAGTACTGAGATTTTTAGCTTCAATTACCTCTAAATACTTCTTTTTGTTTTTTGGAGTTAAAATTAATCCATCTAATTCACAGACAGCCTTCTTATTGCTATCTATAAATCTTAATGATCCTGCATAAACGATCGTTAGCCCTTTATAGTTAATGTTACTCACTCTATTCCTTAGAGCAGACAACTCATGTAAGCCATCCTTATCATCAGCATAGACTTTTTTGAAATCTCCAATATATAAATCTAATTTACTTAAAGCCTTCTTGCTTCCTATTTCCAAGATAAATGGACATAATTTATTTGAGTAATTATACTCGCAGAAATAATCATTCCTTAATATATTTCTAAATAAATATGTAATTATCTTTTTAGTAACTACATCTATCAATGGTCCATTATTAACTTCTTTTAAAGAAAAATGTTTATACTCTAAATAATCATCTACCCCTTGAGATAGTATGCTGAGGCATTTATTTAATAGTTTTTTTCCACTCAATTTTTTGCTTAATGAATAAACAGTTCTGTATTTCTCGAAGCTTGGAGAAAAGTTAAAACCTATATAGATATCGGTTCCCAACTTTTTTAGTATCTCCATTTCCCTTTTAAAGACATCTACCGGGAAACCTCTTCGTTCTTTAATTCTAAATGTTAGGCTTAGATTTTTTTCTTTATTCCAAGGTATTTCATCTTCAATAATATGTGATTCCTCATATAAAGGCGATTCTTTAATATCTAATATTAATTTGTTAATTTTAGCTACTTCTTTTAAATCCTCATTACTATTTAGGAAGTCATTCAACTTTTTATGAATATCTATACTTCTATATGTTCCTACTAGTAAAGCGTTATTTTCTAGATATAAAGTATCTTCTAATAATTCGTTTATACGCTCTAAAGTGCCAAATAGATTTGAATTATTTTTTAGGATTTCGTCTATGAACAAACTATGATTAAATAAAACATTTTGCAAACTAATGTCAATTGGTATATATGAGAAATGACTATCAAGAACTATATATGAAACTTTTCTAATTTTGTTGTAAAGATCCATCCATTTATCATTTTCGTTGTACAAAATGTTTTTAACAATCTTTTCGCATATAACTCTATAGTCTTGTAACTCACTTGTCCTGCTTAACATATACAAAGCATTTAACCATTGTATTTTTTGATAATCAGTATCTTCCATTAGCTTATCTAACAGCTTTTTCCCCTCACTACTTAATCCTTTTTTTAACCCATTTTTTAATCCATAATGATTTTCTAAAATATAATGGAACCATACTTTATTACTCGAAAATGTATCCTTAAAATGGCCCATATTAGCAAATAAAACGATTAGTTCGATAACTTCAGCAGCTGTTATTTTCTCTTCATATTTTAATTCTTTATTTAAACCCCAAGATTTAAAATTAAATTTTGAACCTAATCCTATCTCACTGTTTTTCTGAACAAAATTTATTAGCATATATTGTAATAATACATATTCATATCTTGTATAATGTGCTCCATTATGAATATATCTTATTGCTCCTAATTGGTTAGTATCTCTTAATTTCCTTTCTAGATTAAGGCTTTTATTTTGATAAAGGCCCGTTGGAAACTTATATATAATAGGAGTAATTATTCCTATACCGTTGATATTATATTCTAATTTCACCGAGCTATATCCCATAATAATTCCCTCCGTCTTAATAAAACCACTATCAGGTTTTATTCTTAAAACCCACTTTTATAAGAAGGTACTTTTAATACTATATTACACTACCGAAAGTAAAAATTTTAAAATTACTACTGGAATTCATAATCAAAACATTATTCCAATTTCCAAATTTAGAGATTTATAGCATAATTATTAATAATATTTACTGGAGGAGGTTTCTAATTGAAAAGTGCAGATACCTTTTTTAAGGATTTAGAAAAATATAGAACTCCTTATGAAATGAAACAATACTTCGAGATGAAAAAACATATTATAAATTCTGATGAGGAATTTATTCATTTGGCCAGACTAAAAAAAGGGAGATTTAAAGAATTTCTAGAAGAATTTTATCCTCTTTATTGTTTCAGTCAATCTAGATTTTGTGACGGTAACTCTCAATTATCCATCATAATTGGTAATCAAGAATTCGATGGCTCATTAATACAACCCGATGGGAAAGAAAAAAGAATTGAAATTTCCTCCTATATAGACGGTGCCTGGCAATTTAAAGATGCACAACGAATAAATCAAAGGGGATATGGAGAAATCCGTTTTGGGGATACTAATGATTTAGAAAGTAGAGCTCTTGAATATTTAGAAAAAATAATAGTTAATATTAAAAAGAAAAGTAAAAAGAATTACACAGGGACTACCATGCTTTTTGTGGTTGATACAACTGATTATTTCGAAGCATTTTATAATAGTTCAACTTCTTTTATTGAGAGATTAAAACAGGAAGTAAGAAAGATAGATTTTTTAGCGGACGAAATTTACTTACTAGTTTTAAATGACCAAGACATTAGTCAAATTAACCAAAATATATTTTTCATAAAATAGAGTCAAATTTTATTTCTTGATTAAAACTTAAAGGGGGGTAATAGTTTTTGGGGATAAATTTATCTGACGAAAATATTTCTCTTATTGGAGGCTAGAGTGCCTGATCCCACACACTTTATTTCCTCAGAACTGAAATCTCCATTATTTCGGCCGTCTTGAGAATAATAATGACTCTTATAATCCAAAGACTACAGAGATATAAATATAGCAACATGGCCTTGCCTGTTTCGTATTTGGCGTGTTTGATCTTGTTGCGGGCGACTTTTTTCTTGGCGTCCTGAATGGATTCTGGGATGATGTTTCCATGCCGCGGACTTCTCCTGCCTGGTCTGCGAGCCAGAGGCCGATGGTGCCTACGCCGCAATGTTTTTTGCCTTTGATGTTTTGCAGGATTGATTTAACCTGCGGCCGCCTTTTGGTGATTTCCTCGATAAGCTGCTCTTTTTTCGACAGGTCTTTGGTTGATGTCATGATGACGAATTAGAAAAAAGAGGTACCTTCCCCCACAAGCTTGGGAGCAGTTACCTCTTTCATTAATTTTGTTTTTTATAACATGCTTGCCAGCATATACATGTCTTTACTCACTTTCCTACACATGCTCCAAATACCTTTCTTTCATCTGAACCAATGTATCATCCCCAGCCTGGCTCCAAATCTGATCATTAAATATCTCTACTTCAATTGGTCCACTGTACCCTGTCTTCTCAACAGCCTTGCGAATCCGTCTGATTTGAATGACACCATCGCCCATCATGCCTCGTCCCTTTAGCATATCAGGGGTAGGAACCAGCCAATCGGAAACATGGAATCCTAAGATTCGTTCTTTGGCACGGTCGATCTGATTATATAAATCGGGGTCCCACCATACATGAAAGACATCAACCACAACTCCTACCTGTTCTGGCCGATATTCTTCCGCCAAAGTGTTGGCCAAGTCCATTGAAACGACTACCGACCTTTCCGCCGCATACATAGGATGCAGCGGCTCGATTCCTAATTTCACCCCATACGATTCAGCAAAGGGAACCAGCTGGGCGATTCCTTCTTGAACCATTTGCCGGGCAGATACGATATCCCGGTCAGGGGAAGGCCCGCAAACCAGAACGAGTACATCTGTACCAAGCTCAGCTGCTTCTTCAACCGCTCTTTTATTATCATCAATTCTTTTTTCTCGTTCGGAAGCAGTTCCGGCCGGGAACATGCCGCCTCGGCACAAACTGGAAACCTTTAAGCCAGCATCCTTAATCAGTTTCTTGCTTCTACTTAAGCCCAATTCCTCTACCTTATGCCTCCATGGGGCAATCCAGGGAACTTCTGCCCGGGCGCATCCCTCGATGGCTTCTTTTAGATTCCATTGTTCTGTTGTAATTTGATTTAGGCTAAGCCGCTCATAATTTTCCACTAGAATATTCCTCCTGACGGATCCCGGCTATGTTTAAAACCAGCTTCATTCTTTCCGCAGCAAGCTCCGGATCTGATAGCAGGCCGGCCTGATCTGCTAATACGAACAGTTCCGAAAGATGCACGATGGACCTTGCACTCTCAGCTCCGTTGATCATCCGAAAATGAGATTGGTGCCCATTCAAGTAGGCCATAAAGACGATACCGGTTTTATATGAATAAGTAGGGGCTTGAAAGATATGGCGTGACAGTGGAACTGTCTTATCCAATATCGCATGATAAGAATCTTCATCACCTTCGTCCAACGCATGCAGAGCCGCTGCTGCAGCTGGTGCGATTGCGTCAAAAATCCCAAGCAATGCGTGGCTGTAGCCTTGTTCATCCCCTTTAATTAATTCAGGATAATTAAAGTCATCGCCGGTATACATTTTCACCTCTGGAGGAAGAAGTCTGCGCATCTCGACTTCCCGTGAAGCATCAAGGAGAGAAATTTTAATTCCGTCCACTTTGTCTTTGTTATCCCAAATAACATTCAGGCAGACTTCCATGGCATCATCAAGATTTTTATAGCCCCAGTAGCCTTTCAAGGAAGGATAGAACATGTCGCCAAGCCAGTGGAGAATAACCGGCCTGGAAACCTGCCGCAGAATATTGGCATAGGTTCTCTCATAATCCTCAGGTCCCTGAGCACAATCTGCCAGTGCCCTGCTTGCCATCAGGATGATTTGCGAGTTATGCTGCTCCACCCATTCGCACTGCTCTTCATAGGCAGCTTGAACATCCGCCAATGTGACTGAAGGTGCAGGAAGCAGCTGATCTGTTCCGGCACCGCAGGCGATTCTGCCGCCCACTGCTTTTGCTTCTGCTGCAGATCTGCGAATAAGCTCCTTTGCCATATTCCAATTAAGTCCCATACCGCGCTGTGCCGTATCCATCGCCTCTGCCACCGAGAGGCCAAGAGACCATAGATGCCTCCTATAGGCTAGTGTATTTTCCCAGTCAATCTGCGGGTGTAAAATGGGATCAGAATCTGCAAGAGGATCAGCAACCACATGCGCTGCTGAAAAGGCGACCCTGCTTTTGAAATTGCCTTCGGGTTTGATGAAAGCTTTATGATTTTCTATCTGATATTGATATGTGTTTCCGTTTTTATCTGGCAGAGTTAACCGCTTCGTCATTCTTTCTCACCTCCAGGCTTAATTCCGGTACATCAACCCAGCGCCGCTCTTCCCATGATTTAAGCCCTAATTCTGCAAGCTGTGTTCCCTTGGCACCCTCCAGCAAATCCCAAGGAAATGGTTCATCGGCTGCAATATGCTTTAAAAACAGCTCCCACTGAACCTTGAATCCATTATCAAAACTCTGGTTATCGGGTACTTCCTGCCATTGTTCTGTAAAGTTGAACGGATTTTCTATGTCGGGATTCCAAACAGGCTTCGGTGTATTGATGCGATGCTGAATCTTGCAATCTCTTAAACCGGCTACTGCGCTTCCGTGTGTGCCATCTACCTGAATCGTTAATAGATCCTCACGATTTACTCGGACCGTCCACGAAGAATTCACCTGTGCAACAATGCCGCCTTCGAGCTCAAATGTCGCATAGGCTGCATCATCAGCTGTGCACACATACGCATTTCCCTTTTCATCGACCCTTTTGGGAATATGAGTTTTGCCCAGGCAGGAAACAGATTCTACATTGCCAAATAAGTTATCAAGGACATATCGCCAATGAGCAAACATATCAACAATGATTCCGCCGCCGTCTTCCTTCCGGTAATTCCACGAAGGACGCTGTCCAGCCTGCCAGTCGCCTTCAAATACCCAGTAGCCGAATTCCATTTGCACGGAAAGAATTTTGCCGAAAAAGCCTGAGTCTATCAGTCTTTTTAATTTTAATAATCCAGGCAGGAATAATTTATCCTGTACAACTCCATTTTTCACGCCCGCTTCATTGGCCAGCTTTGCAAGTTCAACCGACTCCTCCAGGCTTGTGGCAGTAGGTTTTTCACAATAGATGTGTTTGCCCGCATTGATTGCTTTTCGAATCGCAGCTGCTCTTCTGACGGTCGTTTGGGAATCAAAGTAAATAATGTTATGTGGGTCTGCCAGGCACTCATCAAGGTCCGTGCTCCACCGGCGAATATTGTGCTTTTCAGCAAGCGCTTGCAATTTATCTTTGTTTCTACCAACAAGGATCGGGTCCGGCATGATGATATCACCATTCGCCAGCTCCACTCCTCCTTGCTCGCGGATGGCCACAATCGATCTGACTAAATGCTGATTGGTTCCCATCCTTCCTGTCACACCGTTCATAATAATCCCGATATTTTTAACTGCCATAATTATTTCCTCCTTTTTGACCTTATAGCCAAGTAATTATTGTTGAGCTTAATCTTATTCTAAAAATTTCTGACAGGATTTTCTCATTCAAATCGGAAGGCTTTTTGCAATATCGGAGATTAGAGGGAAAATATTATTTTACGAAAAAAAAGACGCCCCTTCCTTGCAGAAGAGGCGGAATGAAAGATTATTGGTAAACAAAGTTTGATAAATAAAGAGAAAGCTGCGGCACATAAGTGATAACCATTAATGCAGCAATCAGCACGAAAATAAAAGGCATTGTTCCCCGGGTTACACCAGCGAGCGACATTTTGCTGACACCTGATGCTACAAAAAGATTCAATCCAAATGGCGGTGTCAGCATTCCGATCGCCAGGTTGATTATCATGATGACACCGAAATGGATAGGATCAATTCCCATTTCCAGAACCACTGGCAAAAACAGCGGAACGAGAATCAGCACTGCTGCACTTGAATCCATAAACATACCCACGATCAGCAAAATAATGTTCACCAAAATTAAGAAAACAAAAGGATTGGATGCATATTCAATTAGCGTTCCTGCAACGGTTGACGGAATTTGTTCGTATGTCAAATACCAGCTGAATACCTTTGAAGCAGAGATGACAAGCATAATCATGGCAGAAGTCACAATGGATCTTTTTGTCACTGCAAATAATTCCTTGAAAGTCAGTTCCCTGTAGATGAAAAAGCCGACGATCATACTGTAAACAATCGCGACCGCTGCAGCCTCTGTCGGAGTGAATACACCAAAGTAAATGCCGCCAAGAACAATAACCGGCATCAAAATTCCCCAGATGGCAGAAACCGTGGATTTCCATAATTCCTTGCCGGTTGGCCGCGGATCTGGTTTATGCCCTTGTTTCTTTGCAATAATATAACCGACAGTCATAAGGATCAGGCCTATAAAGATTCCCGGAACGATTCCGGCTATAAACAATTTGCCAATCGAAACCTCCGCTACAGAGCCATAGACTAAAAACGTAATACTGGGAGGGATGATGATTCCGAGAGACCCGGATGCACACATTAGTCCAACTGAGAACTTCTCAGAAAAACGGGCCTCCTTTAACGATGGAATCATGATGCCCCCAATCGCTGCCACTGTTGCCGGACTTGAACCTGAAAGGGCAGCAAAGAACATAGAGGATAGCACCCCTGCAATCGGCAGTCCACCGGTTGTCCAGCCGACCCATTTCTTTGTAAAGTCAATTAGCCTCTTGGATGTCCCTCCTGCCAGCATCAGGTCTCCTGCAAATACAAAGAAAGGAATGGCCATAAGCGAAAACGAGTCGACCCCTGAAAACATCGTCCTCGCCAAGGTGTCCATAGGAACATCACTTTGAAAGATGACTATAATGGTGCTTAACGCGATGGATATGGCAATTGGAACACCCAATAATAGAAGAACTGCAAAGATTAATAAGAGCATCATAGTTTGGGAGCCTCCTCTTTAGAAGGGGGAATCATTGTGTATTCTGAACGAAAGCTTTTGATATCCTGAACTAAAAGCTGCAAAAAGCGGATTGCCATCAGGCTTGCACCTACAGGAATAGCCAGATATGGGATAAACATCGGCAATCCGGTGGACGGTGTCACGCTGCCGAATTCAATCACACTTGTCACGATTCCACTGCCTGACCAAATTAAAAATACACATAAAACAATAGAAATCAGATTGGCAATAATGGAGAAAATCTTTTTCCCTTTTATCGGCAAGTACGTGACAAGAGCATCCATTGTGGCATGTGCTTTTTCCCTGACAGCAATACTGCTCCCTATAAATACAAACCAGACAATTAAGTACCTGGCTATCTCCTCTGACCAGGATAAGGAATAATTAAATACATACCTGAGCACCACTTGGACAAAAACAAGCAAAGATGTAAAGATTAGTGAAGCCACTCCCACATATTCTTCTAAGTAGTTTAGAAAGTGGTTGATTTTCTGCAATGTAACTCCCTCCCTTAGAAAAAGGGACGGCTATCAGCCGCCCTTAATTGTAATTTCAAGAAATTATTCTGCCTCTTTTATGGCGTCGAGGAGCTCCTGACCGCCTTCTACTTTCTTAAAGTCTTCATAAACTCCGCTTGTCGCTTCAATAAATGCTTCTTTATCAGATTCTGTCAGTTCAGTAATTTCAATTCCTGATTCTTTTAATGTTTTCATATAGGCTTCTTCATCAGCAGCTGATTGCTCCCATTGCCAATCCGTAACCTCAGCAGCCACCTCATCAACAGCCTTCTGAAGGTCAGCAGGAAGCTTCTGATAGTACTGCTCACTGATCAATAATGGGTAGGCCATATATCCATGACCGCTTAAAGTCAAATAATCCTGGACTTCATAAAATTTCTTGCTGACAATATTGCTTAAAGGATTTTCCTGTCCATCAACTGTTTTCGTCTGGAGGGCTGTATATAACTCCGCAAAGTCAATGGAAACCCCTCCCGCGCCCATTGCCTGGAACTGGGAGATCAGCAGCGGACTCTGTGAGACACGCATTTTCAGGCCATCAAGATCATCCGGCTTTTGAATTTTTTGTTTAGAGTTTGTCAGGTGTTTGAATCCGCCGTCCCAATATCCCAATGCACGAAGCCCCTGCTTCTCCAGATACTGGTTGAACACTTCGCCCACTTTTCCATTTACAGCGCTTTTTACATGGTCACGGTCTTTAAATAAATACGGGAGATCGAATACTTCAAATTGCTTAACAAAGGCTGGCAGGACACCAGTAAAGGGAGCATTCATCTGAATCGTTCCAGACTGCATTTGTTCAGTGATTTCCCTGTCTGCTCCTAATTGGGAATCAGGGAATACTTCCACTTTGATTTTTCCGTCCGTACGTTTCTCCAATAGCTCTTTGAACTTTTCTGCAGCTTTCCCTTTTGCCGTTGAAGCGCTTACAACATGTGCAAACTTAATAACATATTCTTCTTTTTCCGCAGCGTTCCCGCTCTGCTCTGTTGCTCCATTTTTTCCACAGCCGGCAGCAAATACAGCAAACATTAGAATGCAAATTGAAAATAATCCCCATCTTCTTTTCATGTCCCTTTGACCTCCTAAGATTTATTTTCTCTTTGATTACTATTTTGAATTTTCTTTAAATTAAAGTCTTATGAGATTGGGAGAAAAATTCTTAATTTTGGAGATAGGGAATCAGGATACTGTATCTGAAACATCTGAAGCCGACTGAGAAGATAATCGAAATTTGTTTGGTGATATTCCCACTAAATTTCTGAAAGTACGGTAAAAAGTCGAAAGTGTTTCATATCCCACTTCAAAACAAATGGACACGATATCCAGATCAGATTCCAGAAGCAATTCCTTCGCATGGTTAATTCTTACTTTTTGAAGATATTGCAGAGGAGTATCATTAAATTTTCTTTTAAAGATATCATTCATATATCTGGTTGAAATTCCATAGACTGCCGAGAGGCTTTCAGCGGTAATATTAGTAAAGTAATGCCTTTCTATGTATTCCTTCATTTGTATCGAGCGAATATCATTGGCATCCTGGACAGATGTATAATTCTGCTGACGCAGCAAATGAATCATGATTTCTATAAGATACACGGGCATGGACAGCTTTCCAAAAAGATCACCATTTTTCTGTTCATATAGCATTTTTCTAATTAATGGCCTGATTTCACTTGCTGTATATAAATCAAGTTCAAAATGCCGCGATTCTTTTTGCATTAAAGAAAGCAGTTCTTTCTGCAGGGTGATTTCCATAGAAGGCAATGAAAATGCCAGAACCAATACAGTCATTTTGGTAGCAGCCTTTATGGAGTGAACACAATTGGGCGTAATCAGCACCACTTTGTCTTTTGAAAAGTTATAGGCCCTGCTGTCCAGTGTGATCTCACCTTCACCTTCAAGAGCATATAGAATTTGAAAATAGTCATGATAATGCTCAGAGACAAACTTGCCTTTTAGGTGCTTGCTTTCATATAAACTAATTCCTGTATCCGGAAAGTCGAACCTTTTGTACAGCTTTTTATCCATCGGGAACCTCCTAATCGAAATTTTCAAATATTTATTGTTATAAGTTATTCTATATATAAAATAGTTCCCCTTTAACAAATTTTCGCGTTAATAGGTAAAGCTTATATTTCTCCTCTAATTCAAGCCCTTTAAGCTTATGTCAATCATTCTCATATAAACAAAAAAACAGGCTCCCTCCTCAGGAACCTGCTCCACTCCTCAATACCAATTCACTTACCACCTCAACATGCGCCGTCTGCGGAAACATATCCACCGGCTGCATATACTCCACCTTATACTCCGGATCCAGCACAGCAATATCCTTCGCCAATGTCGACGTAAAGAAAGTGCCTGACCCCACACGCTTTAAAGCATTAGCTAGTGTGGGGTCAGGCACCTATTTCTCTAACTGGCACTCTTCATTTGTATTTTTGAACGCGCTGATTTTTTAGCACTGAGTCGGAAATAGGTGACCGTGAGTGCAAGGACGAGGACTGTGCCTTTTACAATTTCAAATGCGTAATATGGTAAATTCAGCATCGTCAGCCCGTTGAGGAGCACTCCTATTAAAGCTGCTCCAAAAAACGTGCCCAACGCATTTGGTTTTCCTGCTCCAAGAACAGAGAATCCGACGAAGACAGCGGCTACAGCCTCCATCAGCAAGGAAGCCCCGGAATCTATTTGTCCAGATCCAACCCTGGACGCAAAGAGAATCCCTGCCAGCGATGCAAAGATCCCGGATACTACGTAAGCAAGTGTTTTCACCTTGTTCACATTGGTTCCTGACAACCGGGCAGCCTCTGCATTCCCCCCGGTCATATACAGGATTCTTCCCCACCGGGTTTTATTCAATACCACGTAAACAGCAGCCACCAGTATCAGCATTAAGATCACTGGAACAGGAATTCCCCATAGTCTACCCTGCCCAATCCAAAGGAAATTTGGATAGAACTCTCCAGGTGCCTTTCCTCCAGTTGTCAATTCCATGTGGCTGTAGATAGAATATCCCTCAGTATATGTGCGGTGCATACCTGAAATGATATACATGACCCCTAAGGTTGCCAGCAGATCGGGTATTTTAATTTTTACAATAAGAAGGGAGTTAAACAGCCCCACCGCGGCGCCTGCCAAAATCGGAAGGATCAGGACTGCCCAAAGCGGGAGCTCAAACCATACCATCAAAGAAGCTGTTAAGACCGTCGCAAGGGACATCGTGGATCCTACCGACAAATCAAATCCATCCACAATCAGGGTAAATGTCACTCCTAAAGCCAGCAGGGTGACAATGGAGATGGAACGCAGAATATCGGATATATTACCGTAAGAAAAAAATGCCGGGTTTACGATGGTGAAATAAACCAAAATCAGAGCCATCAATAGGATGGCACCATATTTATATACAAACTGAAACACTTTGCTGCTCATCACTTTCCTCCTTTCCCCCGCTCGCATATAGCAGAATTTTTTCCTGTGAGGCCTCTTCCCTTGATAATTCTTTTACAATCATCCCGTCATACATCACTAAGATTCGGTCCGAGACAGTCAGGATTTCTGAAATTTCACTAGTAAGATAGAGAATACCCTTCCCCTGGTCGGCAAGGCCTTGGATAAGGTCGAAGATTTCCTTCTTTGCACCAATGTCCACGCCTTTGGTCGGTTCATCGAAGATATAGAGGTCACTGTCTGCTCCTGTCCATTTTCCGATCGCCACCTTCTGCTGGTTTCCTCCGCTTAAATGGAGAACCGGATCTGTTGTCCCGCCTGATTTAACACCCAGGTTTTTAATAATTTCTTCCGCGTGGCTTTTTTCCGATTTTTTATTCATGAAAAGAAAAGAGGAAAACGATTTTAGATGAGGGAAAGAAAGATTATGTTCAATCGACTCATTGATAAACAATCCCTCTTTCCTTCTTTCTTCCGGGATTAAAACCACACCGGCACGTATCGCATCTGCCGGACTTTTAAAGGGACCTATTTCCCCATTCATCGTTATTTCACC
The DNA here is from genome assembly GCF_008180445.1 of Bacillus infantis. Taxonomy (GTDB): domain Bacteria; phylum Bacillota; class Bacilli; order Bacillales; family Cytobacillaceae; genus Bacillus_AB; species Bacillus_AB infantis_B. Next base: position 281,808 of record NZ_VTER01000002.1, on the reverse strand, counting down.
TGATTCTGTTTTTGTAAGGCCGAACAAAATTCGTGCCAGCTCTGTTTTTCCTGCTCCAACCAGCCCTGCGACTCCTACTATCTCTCCTCTTGAAACCGAAAGACTGGCATTTTTCACTAACCCGCCATCACTTATCCCATCGACTTCTAACAGTTTCTTCCCAGGTACCGTTTTTTGTTTTTCTGTAATTTGAATGTCTTTGCCAAGCATCGCCTCGACAATTTCCTGATGGGTAGCTTGAGTTGTTTTAACGGTCTGAATGGTTTCACCGTCTCTCATGACGGTAATCCGGTCACTTATTTCAAATACTTCCGGCAGCCGGTGGGAAATGAAGATGATGCCCATCCCCTGCGCCTTCAGCTTTCTCACAATGTTAAAAAGATACTTTGTTTCCTCGATAGACAGCGGGGCAGTCGGTTCATCCAAAATGATGATGCCCGCCTCTTTGACCAGGCCTCTGGCGATCAGTACCATTTGCTTTTGAGCGAGGGTCAACTCAGAGACATATTGGTCTACAGCTATTTGCTCTTCATTCAGGAGAGCAAGAATTTCTTCTGCTTTTCGCTTCAGCTCCTTTTTTGAGACGAAAAAACGGTTTCCTCCGGCAAAGGAATCAAGCAGAATATTCTCCGCCACTGTCAGCTGCGGCACCAATGCCGTATCCACCTCCTGGTAAACACAGTGGATGCCCAGATCCTTCGCCTCTTTTGGTGAATGGATCGTGACTGGCTTCCCGTTAAGATAAATATCGCCTTCATCATGGCTGTAAGCACCCGCCAAAATTTTGATAAGCGTACTTTTACCCGCACCATTGGCCCCCAATAAAGCATGTACTTCTCCAGAAGCCAAATGCAGTCCAGCTCCCTTCAAAGCCTTTGCTGCACCAAAGCTCTTGGTTATATTTCTCATTTCAAGTAGTGATGCACCCACCATGCTGCCTCCTTTAAAAAGGAAAACATCAGGCGGCCTTTAACCTAAGGCTGCCTAATGTCCCTCTGTTATTTCCCTTCTTCCAATTCCTTCAGGGTTTCGGTATATCCCTGGTCGCTGTTGCCCCATCCTTCCACGTATTCATTCAGCTCCGTGGTTGTGATTTGCTCTTCCGGGAGGTCATCTTTTGATACGAACACCGGTGTTAATTTAACATTGTCAGGAGTCTCTTCTCCGGATAATTTTTGATAGGCATAGCGGACCTGTATTCTGCCAATATCTTTTGGATCAACAGCTGCAGATGCCACCCAAGGAGAATTCTTGTCCTGAATCATTTGCAGGTCTTCATCACTCATATCGATTCCGTACACTTTGATATCTGTCCGGCCGGCCTGCTGGATAGCACGGACGGCTCCTTTGGCAAATTCATCCCATGCTGCCCAAACCGCTGTAATCTGCCCTTTCTCCGGATACTGCTTTAAAATGGCTTCCATTTGTGACTGAGTATCCAATGCTGTATTCTGCGTCGCTGCTCCAAATGCGGCGACCTCTTTAATCCCCGTATTCTGTTCAAGGAATTCCTTATAGGCGACTTGTCTTCGCTCCATCGGCGCAAAGCCGGCTACCCATATTTTAACGATATTTGCGTTTCCATCTGAGTCCTCAGCCAGTCTCTCAAGAGTGCTTTTTGCCATCTGCTGATCACCCTGCTCAAGCACGGTCACACCCGGTTCACTAACCTCGGCGTCAAAGGCAACGACCGGGATTTCTTTCTCGATTGCCTTTTGGACTCCCGCCGCCAATGCTTCTTTCGTGCCATGGTCTATTAAAATAGCATCAAATCCCTGGTTGATCGCTGCGTCCAGGTTTGAAGACATTTTCGCCAGGTCACCATCAGAAGTAAAAACTGTGGTAGTTCCGCCGAATTTCGTAACCTGCTCCTTCACACCGTCAATATATTGAGCAGAAAACGTACCAAGATTTTGCTGCATAATTAATGCGATCTTTTTATCGGCAAGCTGGTTATCACCATTGGTTTTATCGGCCGCCGCCTCTCCCTCGGTGCTGACGCCTGTCTTTGGCTGGCACCCTGCTGTAAGCAGGATAACGACAAAAATACTTAATAAAAAGCTCCATTTTTTATTCTTCATTTTCTCTCTCCATTATTGTTTTTTTATGCTTTTGCTTTGAACCCTTTGATGATGACCTGTTTATCACTCCTTTTATGATATAAAAAGGCCTCTTTCTCCGTAGAGAAAGAGGCTGAAGATTATGTATCGAATCTCCACACCTCTTATCTCCCAGAAAAGAAAAATCTCCTCTGTTGGAATTAGCACCGTGCCTTAAAGGTATTTACATACCGGCGCAAATCTTGCTAGCGCCCCGTTTCACAACGGAATTACGGTCGGTTGCTGGGCTTCATCGGGCCAAATCCCTCCGCCTGCTCTCGATAAGAGTTGAAAGCTTGCTATTAATTTTAATTACCTGTGCTGAATATTATCATCAAAATTAAATGTACGCAATATGTTTTTTCAATTTTGTAAATTATTATGAAAGAAGGTGCCTACGCCGCAGTATGCGTGTGCGAATTTTTCTTTGCCTGTAAGGGCTGCCGCTCTTTTGACTTCGTTATAGAGCTTGACGGTCTGCTAGAAGGTGAGCTGGAAGACGGTCCGGGCGAAAAAGAAAGTGCCTGACCCCATACACTTTAAAGCATTAGCTAATGTGGGGTCTGGCACTTATTTTCAGCGAGAAGGAAATATTATAGGCGACCTCTTACCAGCACTTTAATCCAGCACAGAATGTGGGGGCAGGCCCCCGATTTTCTGGAGTTTTTTTCTCCGTTGATGTTTTGCATGATTGAAGACCTGCGGCAGCCTTTTGGTGATTCTGTGATGAGCTGCTCTTTTTCCGGCAGGTCTTTTGTTGATATGATGACGATATCAAGCTCGCCGGCCTGGATGCCGGTCCGAAAAAAAGTGCCTGGCCCCATACACTTTAAAGCATTAGCTAATGTGGGGTCAGGCACCTATTCCTCAATAATTAGCCCAATTGACTTCTCCTTACGTCAAGTTCACGTTTACGTTCCTCTAGAATTTTTTCAACGGTTAAGTCTTTCTCTCCTAAAGAAAAGCCTTTTTGCTGCTTACGTTTCCTCGTATTGTTAATATCAAATAATTTATATTCACGCTTTTGTTCAGGATATGATACATAAGCAACGTGTTCTGAAGTAGTTGTTAAACCCATTCTATTTAACTTGTTTTGAGTGAATAGATGGTCTGGTACTTTTTCTGGTAGATACCGTTTCATCTCTTGGTTCATTATGAATGTCTCCCTACAAAAAAATTTAAAATTACTTAAACAGTAATTAATTCCAGACTCTAAATCGAATTTCTTTTCATTGCCCCTTATTTATATATATTTCTCCCAAATATAGAATCTCTACTTCCAAAGAAGGTACCTGATCCCACATGTTTTAAATCATTACTAATGTGGGGTCTGGCACCTATAACTTACATTTCAATATCCACTGAGTCTGTTTTACTCCACATCTCCTAAAATAGTTCTCCATTTATCCGATGTAGAAGTAGCATTTGCAGCATTAATCCTCTTTTGTAACATTTTTAAGTTTTGACTAATTTGTCTCCTCTCCAAACTATTACTATTACCCAGGTAACTATCTACATGTACTGACTGGCCTGTGCTATCTTTAATTGGATTAAGTACGGCATGACTTGAATGCCTAACAAAATGCTCGACCATCCCTTTAAATGTTCTTGGCGTGTTTGCAGGGTTTTTAAATGCATCAATGGCAAGTGACTCGACATGATAACCAGATAATTGTTTAGAAGTTGGCAGTGTAGAATTAATATTCTTAAACAGTTTAATAAGTGGTACTACCCTATTGCCATTTTAACTATTAACCTTAGTAAGCTTTTCGGCAAATTTGTGTGGTTTTATGACAGAACTCCATTTTTCTTTGTTAAAGGAAGCTATTCTATATCCAGTCTGAAAAAAAGTGCCTGACCCCACACGCTTTATAGCATTAATTAATGTGGGGTCAGGCACCTATTTCTAAATTCTTCTATCCTTAACTAATCTCCAATAGTGATATCCTAAAGCTGTTAATTTACATGATTTTGAATTCATAGCTGCAAAGTACATATGTTCTTCGTCGATAGGTACAACTAAACCAATACTCTCTAATTTTTGAAGTACCTTAAATTTCGCAACGTTCTCAGGGTCTGCATAAGGCTCAGTAACTTTATGTTCTACATCTAACTTATTTGTATCTTCAAAGGAAGGATTTAATTTGAATTGATGCTCAGGTTCAGGAAAATATTCTGTTAGTTTTCTGATAACATCAGTTGGTACTTGTGTAATCGCAGTTCTTAAAGAAGTAAACCGAGAGATGTTCGTCTTAAAAACTGGGCGCTGATCCCAAGGCCCAAGTGCCTGATCTATGTATGCATAAACACTACCAGGGGTAATATGCCCTCTTAAATCAGCGGCTCCTCCTTTTAAAGCTTCTAGTAAAAGGTTTGTAAATACCCCGTGTCCATTTACTTCTAAGGAAGATTGTGAATCTTTACTTGCAGTTAAAATGGAAACCCCTTCTACTATTTGTGTTGATGATCCGCCATTTAATCTTGGAGATCCAAATGCACCTGAATGACAGCAGTCTAATATGATTATTCGATTTTTTGCCTTCGAGTTGTTTGCAATACCTAAAATTTCATCCATCGATACCCCAACGTCATTAGCTTTATAATCAGGTGTAACGATATATCCGCCTGTATCATCTAAAAATCCGTGTCCAGAAAAATAAAACAAAGAAGTATCACAATCTCCATCAAACAGGTCTATTATTAGTCCTTTAAGTTCAGCCTTACTGTTTATATTCGACTCTACTTTTACATCAAAATTAGGAGAGCCATCCCCATTCGATTCTATAACACTAGCAAAAGCAACTGCATCATTAATACAACCTTGAAGAGGGGACGATGGATAGTCATTTATACCAACTATTAAAGCTTTTCTCATACTATACTCCCCTTGTTATTATAATGAATTTATCCAATTTTTTATATTCTCCCAAGACCAGTTTACAACACGAACTCCCTCTAACTCTTTAGGTAATGTTGCGGGACGATTATCTTGACTCCCCCAGACTCCTCTTAGGGGAATTTCCTCTTCTTTGGCGCACTTAACTTCCCAGAGTTGACCATCAGCATTTTTTGTGTTTTTTGTTACAATTACTAATACCCCGTCGCAGCCTTTTATTCTAGTTCGACAATTTGTTTTCCATGATGAATCCCATGGTTTTTTTACAGACATATCAACAAACTCAAATGGAGAATTTGCATTCTTAGCTTGCCCCACCAAAAAGTCTCTTAATGTTTTATCTTCAATTGCAAAGCTAATAAAAATTCTTTTCTTCGCCAAATTAATCAACACCCCTTAATTTCATTGTGGGAATTTGTCTAAGTATGTATAATTATAGCAAATAAAGGTTAAATTACCAAATGCTTACTGGGAATTTTTTTGAGACTAGATAACATTTCAAATATTGGAGGTATGGAATGCAATTTTCGGAGCTTACTGTTAGGTTACTTTTAATCTTTTTTCCTGGTATAATCTCTAGCCTTATTATTGATAATTTAACCATTCATAGAGGCCGTGAGTTTAAGGTATTCTTATTACACTCTTTCATGCTTGGATTATCTTCATATTTCATGTTGTTTATTGTAGTTGCTATAAATAATTGGATTGTTTCTTTAAGAGATTTGACTCCTACATGGAGGGTCAACTTCCTTGATTCATTAATTAAAGAGGATGCCTCTATAAATATTACAGAAGTTTTAATCGCAACTGTAATCTCAATTTTTTTATCAATACTATTCTCAGCGTTTATAAACCATAAATTACTTCACCGCCTAGCAAAAATGGCTAAAGTAACAAAGAAATTCGGTCAATTGGATGTATGGTCATATACATTTGATTCACCGGACATTGGATGGGTAATTATAAGAGATTTGGAGAAAGATTTAATGTATCAAGGTTGGGTTGAAGCTTTTTCAGATACGCATGAGGGAAATGAATTATTATTGCGAGATGTAAATGTCTATACAAATTCTACAGCACAAGAGTTATACTTTATGGAAGGAGTATATATATCTTGTAATTTGAACAATATTATTATAGAGTTTCCTGTGATAGCGAATAGGTAAAATAAAGGGGGGAACTAAATTGACAAATGGTAAAAAACTTAGTGAGGGATCAACAAAAAAAGGGGGATTAAATCCAAAGCCATCTTCTCCACGCCCACCGGCTCCACCAGCCCAAAAGCCTCCTTCTCCTAGCAATAGCTGACAAACCAAAATTAATTTAAGGACTAAGTTTCACTGCACAAATGAGACGCAGGATTTTTCCCCTTAGAATCCTCGTTTCTTTTTTAGTTGAATCATTAGCAAATGTAAATAAAACTCCTTAAAAATCTCCTCTTACCCTCAATGGCTGGGTGTAACCCCACAATTAAATAGTTCGTATCCTTGAATTGGAAAATCAATAACTAACTAGCACTAACTTAAATATTTTTTTTGGCTTGACCAAAAATAGGCCCCTCCTCTGGAACCTGCTCTACTCCTCAATACCAATTCACTTACCACTTCTACATGGCTGGTCTGCGGAAACATATCCACCGGCTGCATATACTCCACTTTATACTTCGGATCCAGCACCGCAATATCCTTTGCCAATGTCGACAGATTACAGGACACATAAGCAACCTTCTTAGGCTTCACCTTCAAAATCGTTTTCAACAGCGCTTGGTCAAGATCTGTCCTAGGCGGATCAACCACGATGACGCCAGGTCTCCACCCTTCTTTCACCCATTTCTGCGACAAGACTTCGGCTTTACCTGTTTCGTATTTAGCGTGTTTGATGTTTTTGCTTTTCCTGCCGTCCTGGATGGATTCTGGGATGTCCATGCCGCGGACTTCGCCTGCATAGTCTGCGATCCATATGGCACCTTCTCTTCCAATAAAAGAAGGTGCCTGACCCCATACGCCTTAAAACTTTAGCTAACATGGGGTCAGACACCTATTTTTTAGGCACAAGATTTTTAAAAGAATGACTAACATTTCTTTTAGCAACCTGATCTAGCAATTTATATATACATATAGATTACTGAGCCTCTTTAAGATTGATAAGATGCATATTCAACTGGAAATAAATGCTTCTCCCTTTCCTTTCATTACATTTACAACATAAGAGTTGAAGGTTATTGTCTAACTCATCTCCAACATAATCCCATGGAATGATATGGTCAATTTCAGAATTAGAAGCGTTAATGTCTTTGTAACAAATGTTGCAAAGATATTGTTGCTCATTGAGTAATTCGTTTCTGAGGCTAACTGGGAACTTTTTTCGAGTATTAATTTTTCTAAAATATGCCACTAGCCAATTATACAGTTCATTACATTCCTCAATAGATAAATCACAACCACTCATTTTAAGGGCAAGGCGCCGAATATACAATTCAGGGTGGATAGATTTTCGGAGGTTCGCAAGCACATCTTTTCGAACTTTTATATCTTTCATTTCCAGGCAAATTGTTTCAAAAACGCTTAATAGCATATTTTGGTATATTTTCCCTAGTAAGTCATCCATGCATATGTCATTACGAAATAATAACTCATTAAGTTTTTTAGCCACCATGATTAAATCCCATCCGTGGGATCAAAGTTTGTATTCTCACTATTAATATGAGTAAGTAAGTCCTTACCATGATCCTTGGATAACTTGACAGTAGCTCCTTCGCCTCGAAAAGCTAAGGAAGTATTTGGATTTTCAAAAACGTTATCTATACCAGTAGCTTGAGGCAATTTAAGGATAATCTCTTTAAAATTGTCTTTAGTTGCAGGTTTCTGATTCTTCATCAGGATTTCAAAAATGCTAGGGAATAGATAAAGGACATAACGTACCCCACTTATCTTTGTAAGTGTGTCTTTTCCTGGATCTTGATAGCTAACATCAAAGATTTCTTCCCAGGCCTTTAAGTAATTTGAAATTACCTTTACCTTCTTTTCTGTATTATCAATACCATAGGTTTCAAAACTGTCAATAGTCCCTGACCTTGAAAGAATTTTGGACAATTGGGTATCTTTATACCCCTTTAGCACTTTATCAGAGCCAAACATAATTCGACCTTTTAAAACTGAAAACGGCTCCACATTTATGCCTTCAGTTATGTCAAAAACTTTTTCTTCTTCTTCATTCAACAAACCAAGTGCTTTTTTAAGAAGACGGATAAGGTTAGTTGATACCTTATCTTGCTTCTCATTTGTAATCATAAATATTTCTTTTCTTTCATTCTTACTAAGGTCATCAAACACCGAAAAAATCATTTGATAGGGGGTATGATCTGAAAACTTAGGATCTCGAAACTCTGGATCAAAGGACCTTAACCGATGTTGACCGTCCAGGGCATCAATGGAACCCTCATAGATACTCCCATCCTCCAACTCTGTAGGGATCATAATATAGTACATATCCTTTTCTTCTGTTATATCGCCATTTTTCACTTCTACAGTTTCCTTTTTAATTTCCAAAGGATGGTTAATTACTAATATAGGGTTATTCGGGATTAACCCCAATGCACGATAATTTGCATCAATTTTCAACTTACCAGCTACGTAAGAACTAATTTCAATTACTTTCTTTTTTAACCACGGTCTTTGTGTTTCTTGAGAGGAACCCGCTTCCACTTTTGGTAAAAGTCCAACTATTGTCCTTGGATCTGCTACCATAACATAAAAGGTTTTACCTTTTTGAACAACTTTCTGCAAAGGGATCTTAATCACAACGCTCACTCTTTTCTAATAAAATTAGATCTATGTTAATCTAATAAAATATTAACTTTTAAATTGGATCTTGTCAAATAAAATTAAAAAATAGATCTAAAATAAATATTTAAGAAATCATCTTTTTAATTTTAGGGTGATTAGTAAAGCCATTTTTACTTATATAAAAAATGGTTTGGAGTAAAGACTATGAATATTTCTAGAAACCCTTATTCCCCAGCAGCATCTAAATAATGCAACTTTCTGTCAAAAAGACTGGGCAAGACACTACACAAATTATGCTTCAATGCATTACCATTTTTTCTTATCTCCAATTGAACGGCTCAAAAATGGAGATGTATACTTATAAAAAAAACAGGCCCCCTCCTCAGGAACCTGCTCCACTCCTCAATACTAATTCACTTACCACTTCAACGTGCGCCGTCTGCGGAAACATATCCACCGGCTGCATATACTCCACTTTATACTCCGGATCCAGCACCGCAATATCCTTCGCCAATGTCGACGGATTACAGGACACATACACAACCTTCTTAGGCTTCACCTTCAAAATCGTTTTCAGCAGCGCCTGGTCAAGGCCAGTCCTTGGCGGATCAACCACGATGACGTCCGGCCTCCAGCCTTCTTTCATCCATTTCGGCAGAAGAACTTCAGCTTTCCCGGTTTCGTATTTAGCGTGCTTGATGTTATTTCTGGCGGCGTTTTTCTTGGCGTCCTGGATGGATTCCGGGATGATGTCCATGCCGCGGATTTCGCCTGCCTGGTCTGCGAGCCAGAGGCCGATGGTGCCTACGCCGCAGTAGGCGTCTGCGACCTTTTCTTTGCCTGTGAGGCTGGCGGCTTTTTTGACTTCGTTATAGAGCTTGACGGTCTGCTCTGGGTTGAGCTGGAAAAAGGTGCGGGCGGAGAGCTCGAAGGAGAGGTCCCCGAGTGTTTCCTGGATGTATTCTTCCCCGTGCATATGGCGCGTTTCTTTTCCGAAGATCAGGGATGTTTTTTCGCCGTTGATGTTTTGCATGATTGATTTGACCTGCGGCAGCCTTTTGGTGATTTCTGTGATGAGCTGCTCTTTTTTCGGCAGGTCCTTGGTTGATGTGATGATGACGATTTGGAGCTCGCCGCTCTGGATGCCGGTCCGGGCCATGATGGTGCGGACGGTTCCTTTTTTCGTCTTTTCGTTGTAGACAGAGATGCCAATTTTGTTCATGACCTTCTTGACAACACCGATCGCTTTGTTGGTGTGCGGATGCTGCACGACGCATTGCGGGATGTTGATCAGGTTATGGGAGTTGAGCCCATAGAGGCCGGCGATGATTTTTCCATCCTCCTGGCCGACCTGGAAGGCCGCTTTGTTGCGATAGTTCCACGGATCCTCCATGCCGATCGTGTCGCGGATGTCGAGCCCTGTAACCGGAAGCTTTGTATGGCGTTCGAGCGCCTGGATGACGATGTCGCGCTTTTCCTGCAGCTGCCGGTCATAGCGGAGATGCTGCAGCTGGCAGCCGCCGCACAGTTCATAGACCGGGCATGGCGCCTGGACGCGGTACTCGGACTCTTTGCGGATCGTTTTGATTTTGGCTTCGGCGAACTTCGGGCTCACCTTTGTGGCTTCGACGACGACCTCTTCTCCAGGCAGTGCACCTGGTACAAAGACGACCTGTCTTTTAAAATAGCCGACGCCCTCACCATTGATGCCGAGCCGCTTGATTGTGAGCGGGAAGGTCTGCTTTTCTTGTATTTTTACGGTTTGTTCGTTTTTCATCGTGCTGCTTCACTCCATTTATTCAATGCTTCGCCATAGATACAGGGAAGCATAGGTTAGATAAGGATCCCACCCTAGCATATATTCGTCCATCTGCTCGTGGGTCGGTTTTGCTTCAAGCTTATATAATTTCTTCAGGGCATTTTGCAGCCCGATATCTGCCTTCGGGAAAAGGTTCTGGCGGCCGAGTCCGAACATCAGGAAGTTCTGGACCGTCCATGGGCCGATGCCGCGGATTTTGATGAGCTTTTTCATGATGTTTTCATCCGGCTCTTCTGCCAGCTCCTCAAGATTCAATCTTCCCTCGGTGATTTCCTGTGAGAGGCCGATGGCGTACTCGGCTTTCCTGCCGCTGAACTGGAGCTCGCGGAGCTGTTCCACTGTCAGGGCGGCCACTGTTTCCGGACGCGGATAGAACCAGACGCCGTCTTTTTGAAAACCGAATGTCTCGACAAACCGCTTCGTCAGTGTGAAGGCAAATGACAGGTTGAGCTGCTGGTGGATGATGCATTTCAGCAGGCAGCCGTACGGATCGAAATCCAGCACAACCGGTGTGCCGTAATGCTCGTCAAAAATCGCCTTCAGCTCTGTCCCCTGGAAATGGGTATGGATATCCTCAAGCGGGATATGCCATTGAAAGATCTGCGCCAGGCGCTCTTCCGCTTTTTCTTTATGCTTTCCCTCTGTGCCGTTTATAATGAATTCAGGATGCTCAGTGGTTCCCGTCGCTGTCACCTCGGCAGCGATCGGTTCATTTTCAATCATCAAAGGAACCTTCACACTCCGCTTTTCCTTGTCAACAGCATGAAGCGGATCAAGCGAAAGCCTGTCCAATACAAGATCAAAGTTATAAGGTCCTTTCATTTGAAAAATAGCCAACTAGCATCCATCCCTTGTGTTTTTTACCTTATTATAACACTTGGGATTATGCTGCTCCCAAGAAACAAGCCCAAATCCTTGATGATTTGGGCAGGTGTCTAGTACAGCATATCATGTTCGAACGCTTTATTCATCTCCAATTGATCAAGGCTTTTAAACGTATAGCCCCTTTTCTTCAGATCCTGGATCGCTTTTTCCAGTGCATCGGCATTGTCCTTTGAGACGGTATGCAACAGGAGGATGCAGCCGGGGTGGATCTGCTTCATGATATTGTTATAGGAATATTCCCAGCCCTTCTGTGCGTCCCTGTGCCAGTCAACGAAGGCAAGTGACCAGAATACATGGGTATAGCCCTGCTTTTTCGCAAGGTCAAGTGTGCGCTCGCTGAAAATCCCGCGCGGCGGCCTCAGGTAGGCCATCTGCTTGACGCCTGTCAGCTCCTCCGTCTTGGCACGGACCATCTCCAGCTCCTTCGCCAGCTTCTCATCGCTGATCCGCGTCATATCCGGGTGGTGCCAGGAGTGGTTGCCGACAATATGGCCTTCCTTCGCCATCCGCTTGACAAGGTCCGGGGCGCTGTTCAAATAATGGCCTGTCACGAAAAAGGCGGCCGGCACCTGTTCTTTTTTCAAAACATCAAGGACCTTCTCCGTATAGCCATTTTCATAGCCGTTATCGAATGTCAGATAAATATCCTTCTTGCTTGTATCGCCTTTATAATAAGACCCGTACCTTTCCAGCAGATCATCGAGTGGCTTACCTGCCTCTGCCGGCACTTCATCCTTTGCCTTCTTGAAGCCCCAATGGATCGGCGAATTGGCGGTCCCTGCGTGGGCAGAAGCACTCCCGGCAAAAAACAGCACAAGGGCCAGCATCAGCTGCTTCCAGTATCTCATCCCATTTCCTCCTTCAAACCTTTTAGGTTTAGTGTTTGTGAAAATGGGCGGGAGCATTCTGTCAAACATTAGAAAAAGCGGGAAGCACCTGGCTCCCCGCTTTTGTATCTTATTAGTAAACCCGTTCTTTGAATTGGGACAGTTTCTCTAGTGAAGACTTATCCACATCCTGGTGGAGGCTGTTGCCGTGTGAATCCATCGTTACGACAGCTGTGAAGCCTTCAACCTTTAGATGCCACATCGCTTCCGGAATGCCGAATTCCATCAGGTCGACGCCTTCGACTTTTTTGATGCAGTCTGCATAATACTGGGCTGCGCCGCCGATGGCATTCAGGTAAACGCCGCCATGCTCCTGGAGAGCTGCCAGTGTTTTCGGCCCCATTCCGCCTTTACCGATCACGGCGCGGATGCCAAATTTTTTCATGATATCGCCCTGGTAAGGCTCCTCACGGATGCTGGTCGTCGGCCCTGCCGCTTTGACATGCCATTCGCCTGCCTCGTCCTTCATCATGACCGGACCGCAGTGGTAGATGACCTGGCCATTGAGGTCGATCGGTGCATCATGGTCCATCAGATGGTGATGGATTGCGTCACGGCCAGTGTACATCATGCCGTTGATCTGTACGACATCGCCGACATTCAGAGCGCGGATCTGCTCCTCCGTGATCGGCGCCTGCAGCGTGACCACATTCTGGGCTGTTTCTTCTACAGCAGCCGCTGTTTCAAGCTCGGCTTCTGTTGGTGCGAAATCGATCTTCTCGCCTTCCTGGTACATCCACTCATTGATCTCGCCTGTTGCAGGAGAAATGCTGATGCCGAGACGGCGGAATGCCCAGCAGTTGTAGGCTACCGAGACGAAGAAGCTGGCCGGGATGCGGTTCATGACGCCAATTTTGCAGCCGAGCAGCGTCGTTTCGCCGCCGAAGCCCATGGTGCCGATGCCAAGCTTGTTGGCATTTTCGAGGACATATTCCTCAACCTTCTGCAGGTCTGGATGCGGGTTCACATCATCCACTGAACGGAACAGCTGCTCTTTGGCCAGGTCATAGCCGGAAGAGCGGTCGCCGCCGATGCCGACGCCGATGAAGCCGGCGCTGCAGCCCTGTCCCTGTGCCTGGTACACAGAATGCAGGATGCACTTGCGGATCCCGTCCAAATCGCGGCCCGCACGGCCCAGTCCGTCCAGCTCGCATGGAAGGCTGTACTGGATATTTTTATTTTCACAGCCGCCGCCCTTTAGAATCAGGCGCGCGTCGATATAATCTTTTTCCCATTGCTCAAACTTGATGACCGGCGTGCCGGCGCCAAGATTGTCGCCGCTGTTGTCCCCTGTCAGCGAATCCACAGAGTTCGGGCGCAGCTTCCCGTTTTTCGTTGCAAGGGCGATCGCGTTCTTGATTGCTTCCTTGATTTCGAGCTGGTTCACACCGACCGGCGTCTTGATTTTAAAAGTCGGCAATCCTGTATCCTGGCAGATCGGCGATACATTATCGTCCGCCATCTTAATATTATTCGTAATCGTCCCAAGGCTCATCGCCGAACGCGTGCCGGCACTCTCGCGCTCCTTCGCACTCTTGATCGCGCGGCGCACATCCTTCGGCAGGTTCGTAGAAGTCTCCACAATCAACTGGTACATGCTTTCCTGTAATGTCTCGAAATTCACAGCAAGATCCCCTTCCCTTTCGTTCCCCTCAAAAATCTTCTGTTTTTTGTACGAATTTTCACGATTTTATTATACTCCTATCCTTTGGTGATTTAAAGGGGGAGGTGAAATCGGTTACAGGTGGGATTTCGGTGGGCGGCGGGGTGTGGTTGCTGGGGATATTTGCGAGTTTTTTGGGATATTTGCGGGATTTTCGTTTTATTTGCGAGTTTCCGGATATATTTGCGAGTTTCGGTTTTTATTTGCGACTTCAAGTATATCGCGGCCTTCAACCTTTTTTTTGCGACCAGCCACCTGACAGCCGCACAGCCTAAAATAAAAAGAGCCCTCAAACCAGGGCTCCCTCCTACTCTTCGCGGTTATTAAATTCTTTACACTTAGATTCCAGTTCGTCGATCATCTCGATCAGACGGTCTATGTCTTCAAGCTCCGTGTCCTCTGGATCTATCGCATCCAGGACATCCATGAACATATTTAAGCGGTGCTTCAGGAATGTAACCTGCTGATTTTTATCTTGTATTGGACTGCCCAAAGCAATCTCTCCTTTCATACCGGTGCCTGTCGCAGGCACCCGAAATGCTCTTTTTACTTTACCGGAAAAGTCGATTTTTCGCAAATGCTGACGGTTTTTAGTATATCCCAAACCTTTCGGATGTTTCAGCGGCAATCTGGGAGGAAAAAGGCTAAGTAAAGACTCCTGGGAGGTATATGATGTTTTTTAACAGCTGGGATAATATATACAGAACGGTGATCGTCGGGATATGCAGCTATCTTCTTCTTATTCTGGTGCTCCGTATTTCAGGAAAGCGGACCCTGTCCAAGATGAATGCCTTTGATCTGATTGTGACGGTGGCACTCGGTTCGACGCTCGCCACGATTCTATTGAATAAAAAAGTGGCATTGGTCGAAGGATTCACCGCTTTTTGCGTCCTCATCGGGCTTCAATACCTGGTGGCCTGGACCTCTGTCCATAGCAAGACCGTAAGCAAGCTGATCAAATCGAATCCGACGCTTTTATACTATAAAGGCAGCTATCTTCACGATGAAATGAAGAAAGAGCGTGTGCTTGAAGTGGAAATCCTCCAGGCGGCAAGAAGCCAGGGCCTCTCCTCGCTTGAACAAGCAGAAGCGGTTGTGCTCGAGTCCGACGGATCTTTTTCGGTCCTTAAGAAGTCGGATAAAGAGGAATCCTCCACCCTGCAGAATATCAGCAAAAAATAACAGAAAAACAGGCTGCCGGGAAAGGCAGCCTGTTTTTTATTATTCCAGCCCGACTGCTTTTCCTTCTCGGCTTGAATCAGCCGCACCGTAAAGCTTGCCTGCTTCTTTATCAATTTTAATAGCCTGGACGTTTCCGATCCGGCTCGGGTTGTCCCCGAATTCATATCCGCGGGACTCCAATTCACCCTTTGCTTCCATACTGATTCCCGGCTCCCATTCAACGAGCGGGCCGGTGGCTGCGAAAATGCGCGGCTCTTCAACAGCATCCTTCAGATCCATCCCAAAGTCGATGACATTGACGATCGTCTGGAAGACAGATGCGATGATCGTCGGTCCGCCCGGTGATCCGAGGGTAAGGACCGGTTCACCGTCCTTGAAAAGAATTGTAGGACTTTTACAGCTGACCGGACGCTTTTCAGGCTCTACCTCGTTGATGCCGCCAGGATTGGCATCAAAGTCTGTCAGCTCATTATTCAGCATAAAGCCATGGTCCGGCACGAAGATCCCTGAACCAAATGGATGTTCAACCGTCGAAGTGACAGCGGCAATATTGCCCCACTGGTCGCGGACGGTAAAGTGCGTCGTTTCGCTCTTTTCCAGATCATCCGGCTGGCGGATTACCTTTTTCGGCTCGCCGTCTTCATATTTCCACGGATTGCCGAAATCAACTGCGTCATTTCTTCTTTCAAAATTGATCAGCTTCTGGCGCTCTTTTATATAGTCATCGTGAAGAAGGCCCTTGATCGGCATATCCTCGAACTCCGGATCCGTGTTGAAGGCGATTTTATCGGAAAACGCAATCCTCATGGCCTCTGTGAACAGATAGTACTTTTCCCATGATTTCGGACCATATTGCTTGAGGTCAAATTTTTCAAGAAGCTTGAGAATCTGGATCACTGTCAGTCCGCCGGCGCTTGGAGGCGCAGAAGAAGCAATCTTATAGCCGCGGTATTCGCCCCAAATCGGCTCATCAACCGTTACGCGGTAGTTTTTCAGATCATCCAGTGTCATAAAGCCGTCGAGATCATTCAATGCCCCTATGATAGCTTCGGCAATTTCTCCTTCATAAAAAGCCTCAACCCCTTTTTCCTGCAGGGTCCTGAATGTGTTGGCCAGCTTCTTTTTTACCAGAATGTCGCCTTCCTTCAGGGCTTTTCCTTCGGGCATAAAGAAATCCTTCGCATGCTGGCCGAGGCGGTAGTGGAAATTCTCGAGCGCTTCAGCGAGCACCCAGTTAACTTCAATTCCTTCTTCCGCAATATCGATGGCCGGCTGGATGAGGTCGGCCAGCTTCATGGTTCCGTGCGCTTTAAGGGCCTCGTCCATCGCCTTCAGGATGCCGGGAACCCCGACTGCTGTGGCATGTGTGCTCCGTTCACGGAACGGGATGACCTCGTCATTTTCATCGAGGAACATTTTCGGATGTGCCGCTTTAGGCGCTCTTGTGTGGCCGTCGTAGATTTTGGTATCCTTCTTCTCGTTGTCATAGACCATCATGAAGCCGCTGCCGCCGATGCCTGTCATCATCGGCTCAACGACATTAAGGGCAAATTGAATGGCGATGACCGCGTCGACCGCGTTTCCGCCTTGTTTTAAAATCTTCTCGCCGATATCGGCTGCGACATGGTGCGGCGCCGCCACCATCGCTTTCGTTCCTTCTGCACTCTCCCTTTCGTGTGAAGTTTTTTCATCCTCCGCTGTCATGTTCTTGCCTTTGCGAAACATCATCTATATTCCTCCAGTACAATTGGCTTTACTCTTGTATCAATCAATACCCCTTCTCTTCAAAAGAGAAACGAAGAGCGGCAGTTAAGAAGTTTCCAGCATGGCCAGATAATGTAATTCACGCACAAAAAGGCGGCATCTGATTGATGCCGCCCCTGGATGATATGATCTATTAAAGGTTTTTGCTGTTCTTTTGAGTAGATGGAGTTGCAGTCGCTGTGCTCTTGCTGGAATCACTTGAGAACGCAGTTGTTCCATTTGAGCCAGTTGAGCTTGAAGTGTTTGACTTGCTGCTGTTTGAAGTTGAGGATGAGCTGTCAGAGCTGTTTGACGAGCTTGTGCTGTCAGATGAGCCTGAACCGCCCACTGGGCTTTCAACCAGTTCAGAGCCGGCATCTTTTACCTTGCTGCCGATATCCATCAAATCGTCCTTTGCGTCCATGAGACCGCTTTTCGCGTCTTGGAAGTTAGACTTCGCATCACCTGACATGCCCTTAAACTCATTCACTTTTCCGAATACGTCATTATTAACGCGCTCGTACAGCTTCTGGGCATCGCTGATCGCTTCTTTCAAAGTCGAAGATGCAGACTTGAATTGGCTGATCATATTATCCTTGGCTTCGCCAGGATTTTCCTTTACTTCATTGAACATTTTCATAGAAGAATCCTTCAGGTCAGTCGCAGTGCCCATTACCTTGTTGCGTGTTGAAGTATCGAGCAGGGCAAGGGCTCCGCCGACAATCCCGCCAAGCACAATCCCTTTCAGGAGCTTGCTGTTGTCATTCGTTGAGCCGTAGTGGTTGCTTGAATTTGAGCCTGAGCTGAAGCTTGAACTTGAGCTTGTACCTGTACTAAAGTTTGAGCCTGTACCTGAATTGGTGCTCGAAGTGTCAGGGTTCACGCTTGTTGACATGCCTGTGTTTGAGCTTGTACCTGTTCTTGATTCCGCGCTTGTTCCAGTTCCTGGTACAGATACACCCGCGCTCGTTCCAGTATTTTCAGAATTCGTATTCGTACTGCCAAATTGCTGTGCCATCTTGCATTCCTCCTCTTGATTTATGCTATCATTACTAGGTTATTTCCCATTTTGAGAGATTCATAAACTATGATTTTTCAGAGGGACGCAAAAAATCATTGACATAGGCTTCACGGCATAGTAATGATTAAGGACATTTTTAGAAGGAGATACCGCATGATTATTGAAAAAACAAGCATTACACCGAGCCATGATCCATGGGAAGCTTATATGGATATGGAACAATATAACAAGCTGACATTAACCAATATTGAATTTACAACTACAGTTCTCTGCAACATGAGATGCGAGCATTGCGCCGTCGGCTATACACTGCAGCCAAAGGACCCGAATGCCCTGCCCCTCCCCCTGCTGCTGAAGCGCCTTGAGGAAATCCCTGCCCTCCGCTCAATCAGCATCACAGGCGGAGAACCGATGCTTTCAAAAAAATCGGTGGAGAATTATGTGCTGCCACTTCTCAAATATGCATCCGAGCGCGGTGTCCGCACCCAGATGAACAGCAATCTGACACTGGATATGGACAGATACGAGCTGATCGCCCCTTACCTGGATGTGCTGCATATTTCCCATAACTGGGGAACAGAAGAGGACTTCATTGAAGGCGGCTTCGCGATGATGGAGCGGAAGCCGACAAGAGAGCAGCGCGTCAGGCTGTTCCACCGGATGATCGAAAACAGCCGCGCCCTGGTCGATGCCGGTGTCATGGTGTCTGCGGAAACCATGCTCAACAAGCGTACCCTCCCCTATCTGGAAAGCATACATAAACAGATTACTGAGGAAATGAAATGCCAGAGGCATGAGATTCACCCTATGTACCCATCAGATTTTGCTTCATCACTGGAAACTTTGAATCTTGATGAAATCAGGAAGGCAATTCACCACCTCCTTGATGTGAGGGACGAAAACACCTGGATGCTGTTCGGCACCCTGCCGTTTTATCCGTGCAGCACGAGCGACGAGGACCTGGAGCTCCTGAAGCGCTTGTACAGCAGCAAAAATATCACCGTCCGCAATGACCCGGACGGCCGATCCCGGCTCAACGTCAATATCTTCACAGGCGATGTCATCGTAACCGACTTCGGCGACACCCCTGCGCTTGGCAATATCCAGAGGGATGCCCTGCCTGACATCTTTAACAGCTGGCAGGAAACAAAGCTCGCAGCTGAACTCAACTGCCACTGTCCGGCCGTCAAATGCCTTGGCCCGAATGTATTGGTGAAGAACAGTTATTATCAGGATGTTGATTTTCAGAAGAACAGTTCGCGGATATAATGTGGAACTTTTCCAGGAGGCACCCCGTATGAATAGTAAGACAAACTTGGGAGGCCGCTTATGGTTGATCATATAGTTGAAGCATATCTGCTTATTGTCTTCATGATCCCTGTCTATGCCTTACTGCTGTGGACTTATTTTAACGCTGAGGAAAGTATGCTCTGGGGGAAGCGATGGATGTATAGTGAAGAACCTGAAGTTTCCGAAGCTGCAATCCGCTATACTAAATTTGCTTCAGTGTTTATGATGATTGCACTGCCCGTTTTTATATTGCTCATGACACTGGACATCGGCCCTTTCCGATTGGGTGTGGTGATTCTTCCGGTTGTGTTTGTCATTGGGGCATTACGTATTTATACAGATGAGAAGGATTGAAAAAAGCTCAGAGCGCTGTGTTCTGGGCTTTTTTTGTGGAGATATTAAACCTTCGTATCGGTAAACTCAACCCTACAGCTGCCTCTAGTATCAGCACCTATCAGGTTAACGCCATGAAGCCGGCTTGAGGCCGCCGCTGTAAAAGTTTCCTTCCCGCTTTCTTTAAAAGTCTTCCTCCATATCATCTCTCTTCCATCATTCCATTCAATCGTCAGTTCTCCCTCTTCAACCACTGCCTCGCAGGAAATCGTAACCTCGGCTCCCTTTTTGAATGTGAAATTATAAAAATCTGTACCGGTAAAGGTTTTGTAGGACACACTCACACCATTGCCGGACTTTTTGTAGGTGTAGCCCCATTTTTTTGTTGTTTCGAATTTGATGTATTTACTCAGCCATTTTAGCACCGGGTTGCCTGCCTTTCTTTTTTGCAGCAGCCGCTGCAGCTCTTTGGGTTTATTTTACTTGATGCAGCCTCTTTCGTCAGGTCTCTTTGCGGGTTCTAATATGAGTTCTTACACTATTATGTCCTGGTGATTCTTTCTGCTGTAATCCCCGGGCGATCCAAAGATGTGTAATGCTCCTAAATGAAATGTTGATATTATTTCTTTATGAACATTCCCATAGACTGGTAATGATCATGTTGATATTGTAAGAATTTTCTATTATCATTTAGGGTAGATTACTAAACTGAAAGTGGTGTATATAATTTGGAAGAATGGAGAAAATTAATAGAGGATATTAAGGATCAATATTCCCCTGAGGAAGTAAGAAGAATTTTATATGTATATTCTGCTTATCAAATAATTGATAAAGAGTCTCAAGGTGTATTTGCAAACTTATATAATGAAAGTAAAGTAGAGTTAAAAAATTGACTAACTTTGCTCGTTATCCCGAAACGTCCTTAACCAGAGAGTATTTCGAGTAACTGCTTCTATGCCTTTTTCATGTTATGTATTTCCAGGAACCATAGAAGACCTGAATATTACTCCAGGTCTTCAAGCATTACAAAATCATACAAATACATTTTAGTATTAATATTATTCATATTTGGAAAATCATTTATCTTTAGCTCCCCACTTTTTTTCCCATTCGAGAGTGTGTATTGTTCAATTTTTGCAGAATTGTTTTTATGATTTAAAGTAAAGAGATAAAGGTGGCCATTTTGTTGAAACACTTCTAAACTGCCTTCCAGGCTCTTTGCCGGTAAAGAAAATACTTTTGTACCTTCACCTCCCTCTTTTGGTATACGATATACATCACCAAAGCCATCTGCAAAATATAAATGCTCATTATATAGAAAAAAACATCGTTTAAAACTAAATGGAGTTTGCTGATAGAGAGTTTCATCATCATTGGAATATGTTGCAACTTCAGCAGAAAAATGCTCGCCTGACTTTTTGTCTACGGTGACCATTTCTGTTATATTCCTTGTTTGCCTAATAAAGTATATACTCTTCTCATCCGCCTGCAGTTGCCCAAACGTTGTGCTGTTCTCCTTCTTTCCAATCTCCACAATCGTTTTCATCGGCGTGTCCTTCTTAAGCTTAACTTCGCTGAGCACATAACTTTCATCATTTTCACTAGAGGATAGGGTGTATAGACTATCTCTATATATAACAGATGCTTCTATAAAAAATGGAATTGTCCCTTTTTCGAATTCACCGTTTTCCTCCCAATAATAATCAGAACGATAACCTCCAGCCTCTTTGTCATAACCCGAATTAAAAAGTGCGTAAAAGCTATTTCTATTTTCCAGAATGCCAATATGATCGCCAGTGTGCTGGTAGTCCTCTCTCTGTATCTTTTCAAATCCTTCTGCAATTTTATAAAAGTTCTTCTTATCTTCTAAAAGAACTTCATTTTCTTTTATGCCGATGCTGCCCAGCTCCAGCCCCTCCATTTCAAATGAAACAGGAGCACCCTTTTTATTGATGAAAACCGCTATGCTTTTTCCGCCGCCATATGTATCTTGATCCGCTGTGGTTGATAAATACACTGCAGCCTTTTTGTCCTTCAAAAAGTCAACCTTGTCCAGGTCATTTTCACTTGCCTTGCCAGAGTCATTTATAAATAGAAAATACAAACCTGTAAGTAGAAGTAATCCAGCGAATATACCAACCATCAAAGTCAATTTTTTCTTCATACGGAACCCCTTTCTTATTTGGTGTTAACAAGAAAATACACTTATGAGCAATAAGCCATAAGTGTATTCCTTTCTATTAATTGATAGTAGCAATTGTACTAGTGTAAGATGATGCTGTAATATCACGTGGATAGACACCCATTCCACCATTATTATCAATATCAATATTGGCTTTCAGGGTAAATGCAGACCATAACAGCTTCGAGCAATTTTTGTCTCCATCATGCCCTGTCAGTCTATTGGTCGCAAAATTAAATGAATAAGACGAACCTACTTGACTCACTGCCCAGTCGGCAGCATTACTTTTTTGAGTAGAGGTAACATTCACTTTTTGTATGATGCTGTTTTTCTCAACATTCCGCCCATTATATTTAATCTGGCGGACTCCATCACCTGGAACAGCTTCAATTAATTTATCAGAAGCTGAGTACATCCCTACATGTCCATGGTTATAGTAGGCTGTGTAAGAGTCAGTATAATAAATGTTTCCTTTACTGCTCATTGGAAGAGTATAGGAACCAGCGGAACCTCCGAAAACAACAATATCTTTCTTTTCGTTATCATTTTCCTTCGCTATTTTGTCGCCTTCTTCTTTATCACGAATCAATTCAGAGTGTACCATCTTAATAACCTCGTCCTTGGATAGACCTTGAGATTTTGCATAGTCTTGGATGGAGCTTAGAATTTCTTCTTTTGTGGTTCCAGGCTGGAGTTCGACAATTTCATTGAGGTATGTGTTTGTCTCTGAGGGTTTTGCAAAGCTGGAAGGTGAGAATGAGAGTGAAAGTCCTAAAGCGATTGCAATACTTAAACCTGCTTTTCTACTTTTTTTCATACAGTTCATTCCTCCAAATAATATAATTGATAAAAACGATACTTTTATCAATTATAATTTTAGTCTAGATTTATGGACGCCGGTATTGAAAAATAGATGTAATAAAGCAGATGATATTAGTACTTTTCAAGCTGTACTTTTTCAATAAGTTGTTTAAAAGTTATTGGTTGAACTTGTGTACGGCCGAATAAATTTGAAAGTAATTCCTCAAAAATAGAACCCCATACTTCTATACGGGGTTCCTGGCTTTTATCATATCGAATGGTTACTTTTATCTTTAGGAATCGGTTCTTTTTTCTTAATAAAAATCCTCTTAATCTTACTTATGCTATCCTCAAACAGTACATAGACGACTGGCACAAACAACAGAGTCACTAATACTGAGAACGATAATCCAAAGATCAGAGCAATCGCCATTGGCTTTTGATACTGTCCTGCATGCCCGGTTGTGATAGCAAGTGGGATTGCCCCAAAAACCGTTGTTATGAAGGTAATAAAGATTGGCCTGATCCTTTCTTTACAAGCAGCCTTAATGCTTTCGTAACGAGGCATTTTTTCTAGTCTAAGCTGTTTAATTCGATCTATCAACAAGATTCCGTTATTTACTACAATGCCAATCAAAATTAGCATGCCCATGGCAGACAGAAGATTTAACTCCGTCTGGGTAATGAATAGGCCAATTAAGACGCCTGTCAAAGTAAGTGGAATGACAAACATAACAACAATTGGGTGAATGAGACTGTTAAACTGAATGGACATGATGGCGAAGACCAGCAGGAGTGCAAGTACAAGAACGAGATACATTTCTTTTGAATTTTCCTGCTGCTGCTGTATCCCGCCGCCAATGTCAATCGAGTATCCAGGATCTAGTTTATACTGGTTTACTGTTTTTTCTATATCGCTGCTGACTGCCCCCATATCTCTTCCTGCGATGTCTCCAACCACCTGGATCGTTCGTTCTCCATTTTGGTGTTTAATTTCGTATGGAGAAGAAACATCTTCATAAGTAATATATTTACTTAAGGGTTCATCCCCATTAATAGTACTGATCGTAATATCCTCAAGTGTACCTTGTTCATGCAGGTTTGCATCAAATGACAAGTTTACAGGTACCTTTGTGCCTTCATAGGGAACACTGCCTAACGACTCACTGCTGGATAGAAGATCAAGTTCTTCTTTTATGTCTGACGGCGATAGCCGGTCCTCCAATAGATTGGTTCTGTTTATTCGAACCATTTTTTCTGCTTGGCTATTCTCCAATGTACTTGTTAATCCCTGGACACCATCAATTTTAGATAGTTCGGCAATCAGGCCTTCTGTAACAGCCTGAATTTGATCATACTCTGTGCCTTTCACACTGATCTGAATGGGATAGGTAACAGATCCGGAGGCAGTTACAGGATAGTCTTGGGACATTTTTCTTAAGTTTTCATGTATGCTTTTGTTGATTTCGTCTTGCGTCTTGGTGGCTTTATCTTCGGGGGTCATTTTCACATAAATGTACATGCGGTTCCGATCCAGTTTTCGCACATTATAGCCTGCTATATCTGGTGTCTCTGAAAGAAATTCAGATATCCCCTGTGCAACTCTTTCACGGTCTTCTGGGGTAGTATTTTGTTCAAGGCCGACATAAAATTCTGCCTGGCGGTTATAGAAATCCGGAACAAGCGTAACTGGGACAGCAAGAGTTAGCAATAGCGAGCTCGCTGTTACAAGAAGAAATAAGAACATTACACCAAGTTTTCTTTTTGTATTTTTACTCATCCAGTCAATATATCGATTGTATCTGGAAAGAAGCTGATTTTCTTTTTTCACCCCTTCTTTTTTCTTTACCTTTAAGAATTTTTCAGACAGCACTGGTATCAAGGTAAAGGAAATAATAGCAGAAGTGATCTGACTCAGAACAATGACAATGGAAAGGATTTTTGCGAACTCTCCGATTTCTCCACTTATTAGTCCGATTGGAAGAAATACAGTCATTGTAGTCAAAGTAGAAGCTAAGACGGGTGTAAATACTTCCTTTGTTCCTAGGAGTGTGGCTGTCCTGTCATCCAATCCCTGCTCTTTCTTCTTATAGATAGATTCCATAATAACAATGGACGAGTCCACAATCATTCCAAGGGCAATCCCTAGACCCAGAATACTGATCAAGTTAACACTGAGGTCAAATAAGGCCATTAGAAGGAATGTTAAAAGAACAGTGACAGGTATGCTCATGCCGATAATGGCTGTTGCCCCAAAGTTACGGAGAACCAGCAGCAGGACAATAACCACTAGAATGCCACCGTAAATCACGTTCATCTGGAGGCTGCCGATAGAGTCTTTGACAAAGTCGGATTGTACAATGGTTTCTTCCAATGAAAAGCCCTCGACATGTCCTTCTTGCTTGATCTTCTTCAGTTCACTGCGAACAGCGTCCGTCATCTCTGCCTGAGTCACACCATTTGTACGGCCAATTGAAACCCAAACGTAATCAGCACTTCCGTCTCTCCACAATTCTTGATTATTCCGTGTTTCTTCAACCGTTATCTCTGCAATATTATTCAAAAAAACAACACCTTGGCCAGCAGGTATGATGATATCTTTAATTTGCTCCACCGTCTGCAGGCTTGTATCCCATCTTAATGCAGTTTGATCCACATCCTCTATATTTTTCCCAAAAGAAACATTGGAATTATGTTGCTTTAGGATAGTTTCTATATCGTTATATTCTAAATTGTAGCGTTTCATTTGTTCCTGATTTAGCTTTATTTCAACGCTTTTTTCATTTTGTCCGACAACGCGCACCTTCAGAACTTCAGGCAGTGCTTCCAGTCTCGGTTTGAGAGTACTTTCTGCAAATGCTGTCATTGTACTGATATCACCATCATGCAGATCCATGAACATCTCATAAAATTGGGATGTAGTACTTCTGAGTGTTTCCAATTCATTTACCATGGGCAGTTCGCTTTGAATTTCACTCATCGCTTCCTTTAAATGATTGAATGCCTCATCCCCATGATCTTCTTGAAAAGTTACTTTTATTGTACTTAGCCCTTCTGAAGAAGTGGACTCAAAGGAATTGATTCCTTCGATCCCGCCAATCTTCTCTTCAATTGGAAACGTAATCTTCTCTTCTACATCAAGCGCCGGAATATTTTCTGCATAGGCAGATATGGTAGCCGTATCATAGTTGATTTCCGGATAAAATTGATTCTCCAGCTTCTCAATAAAAACAACACTTATAACAATAAGGAGCAGGAGAGAAAAACCAACAATCAGTTTCCTTTCTAACAATAACTTTAACCAGCCCATAGTGTCCCTTCCTTCTAGAAAAAATTTTAAGTTATGTAAATAGTTTACAACAAAACATACTCAAAACAAATATATTTTTCAAATAAATATATATTTGACTGAAGTATATGCATTGAGTATAATGAAATCATGGATAGAATAACGATTGTTAAAGGCAGCCTGGAAATTTGTGTCTTAAGTATTCTGTATAAAAAAAGGAGCTATGGTTATGAAATTATGAAAGAATTAGAGCGTTTTAACATTAAACTGAAAGGAGTAGGAAGTATTTATCCTATACTAACCAGGATCAAAGAGAAAAAGCTTGTAAATGTATCAAAAGAATATGGAGATGATGAAAGGCCAAGGATTTACTATGAACTCAACGAAACAGGAGTTCAGTTTTTAAAGCAAGAACTTAACGAATGGTTTACCATCCAACATGACATACAATCCTTACTTGCCAAAAATGCAGGTAACTTAAAGGAGGAATTCTAGTACCATGAAATCTGGCTTAACCGACCAGGAGCAGCAATATGTCGATCAAATCCTGGATATTCTTAAAAATAACGGAGTCAGTCCATCTTATCGTAACGACGCTAAAATTCAGTTAATCGAACATTTGCATGAAGCACGGTTGCATAATGAAGATTTTTGGCAGGATTTAGGCTCTCCTGAGGAATTTGCTGCTCATTTTATTGATAATGCAGTAACCGAAGAACAGCCCAAATATCAAAAAAATGAACAAACCAGAAGGCCTGTTTCCTTTAAGCAGCCGGTTGCTTTCATTCTTCTGGCAGGTATGTATTATTTGGTGCTTCAATTTCTAACAGTCCTAATATTTACTCCTGTGCTGGCACCCGGAATTGGTATTGAATTTCACTTGTTTAAGGTATCTGGATTTCTGTGGTGGAACCTCTTAGTTAATGGAATCAATGTATTAATCGCTTTGCTGTTAAGCGGGTTAACCCTGAAGCTTCTGAGTAAACGTTATAGATTATCATGAAGTTAGGGGAAAAGGGTGCGTTTTGCACCCTCTTTCACCCTTCTAATTTTTTATCATGCTGCTTAACAAACTCTCTGTATCGATTTGGGCCCGCTGCAGGGTATTACTGTAATCCACATAGATGCTTTTCCACTCACTGAAGGCATCTAATGCTGCCTGCCCGGCTTCTCTTAACCCGTTCCCGGTATTCTTTGTACCACCAAAAGGCAACTGTATCTCTGCTCCAGTAGTGCCATGATTAATGTAAACAATGCCAGTATCAATTCCGCGGATTCCTTTAAAGGACTTGTTTACATTTCCGGTAAATAGTGCCGTAGAAAGACCAAAGGAGCTGCTATTGTTTATATGTAGGGCATGATCAAAGTTGTCCGCTTTGATCAGACAGAGAATGGGCCCAAATATTTCTTCTCTTGCGAGCTGATGATCAGCATTGACTGGTCCTATGATTGTAGGTTTAAAAAAGTGTCCTATTTTTTCTTTAAACCTCTCACCACCACATAGAACAGGAATCCCTTCTTCGTTTGCTAACTTAACATAGGACTCCATTTTTTCAACTGTTTCTTCATTGATTAGAGGGCCTACATTGACACCCGCTTGTCTTCCATCCCCTACATTTAGCTGTTTGGTTCTAAGGAGAAGTTTCTCTAAAAAAACACCGTAAACTTCTCGCTCGACTATAACTCGACTAGCTGATGTACAACGCTGCCCGCTTGTGCCAAAAGCAGCCCAAACTACTCCGTCTGCAGCCAAATCCAAGTTGGCATCATTCAAAACTATAACAGCATTTTTTCCTCCCAGTTCCAGAGATACTCTTTTTAAATGTCTGGCGGCCCGCTCGTAGACTTTTCTTCCTGTTTCAGTTGAGCCTGTAAAAGAAATGTGAGCTACTCTTGAATCTTCCACAAGGACTTCTCCAACCTCTTTTCCTCCAAGAAGAAGATTCACTACTCCTGGTGGAAGACCTGCATCTTCAAAGCACCGGATAAATTCAGTGGCAATCCCACTTGTTTCTGGAGACGGTTTCCACACAACTGTATTTCCAAGAATTAAAGAAGGGAATATTTTCCATGACGGAACAGCAATAGGAAAATTGAATGCACTAATTGCACCAATTACTCCCACAGGTTCGCGGACAGACATGGCCCATTTATGCGGGAGTTCAGATGGTATAGTCTGCCCAAACATTCTGCGCCCTTCCCCGGCCATGTAATATGCCATATCAATAGCTTCTTGCACTTCTCCTTCAGCTTCGATTCTTGTTTTGCCAATCTCCTCTGTTATGATTTTAGCCAGTTCTTTTTTTCTAGCATTTATTAAATCCCCAATTTTATAGAGCAATTCTCCCCTTTTGGGAGCAGGAACCTCTTTCCACCTGTAAAAAGCACTTTGTGCATGCTCAATTGCCTCTAATATATTCTCTTGCGAAGACATCTCCCCATAGGAGATTTGCTCTAATGTTGCAGGATTGTAGTTAACTATGGTGCGGCCACTTGTTCCTTGTTTCCATTGTCCGTTGATATAATTCTTACAATTCATCATCCCTATACACCTGACATGGCCATTTTTTTCGAATAGAAATTCTCAGTTACTTCTAACACTGACTCTTCAATGATATCTAAAGCCTCAGCCAGCTCCTCTTTTGAAATGACCAAAGGCACTAGAAAACGGATGACGTTATTATAAAGGCCCGCTTTAAAAAGAATGACTCCTTTATGCAGGCATTTCTGAATAATCTCCATGGTTTCAGAGTCTGCCGGCTCCAGTGTTTCGTGATCTCTTACTAGCTCAAACGCCAGCATTGCTCCTGCACCGCGAATATCTCCAATGAGGATCGATTGCTCTTTCAATCTAGTAACCTTTTCGAGTAACTGTCTCCCGATTATCTGAGCTTTCTCTCCAAGCCTTTCTTCTTCGTAAATATCCAGGACTGCCAATCCAGCAGCACAAGAAATTGGATTCCCAACAAATGTTCCTCCAACAGCTCCATCTCCGGCTGAGTCCATAACGCTTTTTTTACCAATAACAGCTGATAAAGGAAGTCCCCCAGCAATGGATTTGCCAAGAGTGATAATATCGGGTTCAATGCCAAAATAATCCGATCCTAAGAACTCTCCAGTACGGCCATAGCCTGTCTGTACTTCATCAGCAATAAAAATGATTCCCGTTTCATTACAGATTTTTTGAACAGCTTTCAAATAGCCTGCTGGTGGAGTAATAAATCCTGCCTCCCCTTGGATAGGTTCAATGATGAGGGCAGCCACCTCACTTGGAGGAATTTGAGTAATAAACAAGTTCATCAGTGATTCAATGGCCTGTTTTGAAACCTCTTCCTCATCGTTTGCTCCATTCCAGCGATAGGGATTAGGAAAAGGGATTCTATAAATATCGTTAAAAAATGGGCCCATGTTCTCCTTATAAGGCTTAACCTTACTTGTCAGTGAAAGGGATAACATTGTCCTCCCATGAAATGCCCCGTCAAAGCATATAATTCCCCTTTTCCCAGTTGATTTTCTGGCAATCTTTATCGCATTTTCCACAGCTTCAGTCCCCGAGTTGAAAAAGGCAGCTCTCTTACGCTCTTTTCCAGGCATCATCTTGCATAGACGATCTGCAAGCTCTATATATGATTCATAAGGTATAACCGTAAAGTCGGTATGGGTAAATCGCTCTACCTCTTTCTGAATAGTCTGAATAACTTTCGGATGACTGTGCCCAACATTTAGGCAGCCCACCCCTCCTGCCATATCCAAAAAGACATTTCCGTCCATATCCCATACACGTGCTCCTTTTGCATAATCTACAATCGAGGGAACAAAGGTCCCAAATGCACGGGCCACCGATCCTTGTTTTTCCAAAATTTTTAGCGATTTAGGTCCCGGAAGATCTGTTTTGATTTTTGCAAAAGCCATTATATCGCTCCTTATATACTGTTTTTCAGCCAATCCAATATTCACTATGCTGGAGTCGCTGTTTTCAACTCAAATTTTAGAAGCTATAAAAATCTTAGGAATAAGCTTCGCACTCTTTAATCTGAACTCAAGGTTGTTATTTTTGGGATGACATTGCTTTACGCAGACTAAGAGGCCTCATATCTGTCCACACTTTTTCAATTTGCTGAAGACATGCCTCTTTTTCTCCTACCGTACCTTCTTCTGTCCAGCCAGCTGGCGTTTTTTTGTGTGCCGGCCAGATAGAGTACTGTTCTTCATGGTTAAAAACAACTTTGTATAAAATCGATTCTTGTTTCATCTTTTTCACCTCCTTCAAAGAAATTTAGTATTCAGCCACCAGATGTTTAGAGTGGTTAGACTCTTGACGTTCATCACTCACAATCTGTCCGTAGTCTACAATAATCATTCTTTCAGCCAGATGGAAATACTGGTCATCATGAGAAATGACTAGGATGGTCTTTCCGCGTTCCTTGAGATCCTGAAGAAGTTGTGTATAGAACACTTGCTTAAAGATAGGGTCTTGATCGGCGGCCCACTCATCAAATACATAAAAGGGTCTATCTTCTAGATAAGCGGTCAACAGGGCAAGCCTTTTCCTTTGTCCTTGTGAAAGTTTTGTTGTGGATAACTTGCCATCCTCAATTTTCACTTTATGATCCAGCTGCAAGAGCTTTAAGTAATATTGTGCTGTCTCTTCTTGTTTTTCTAAGTCTACCCCCAATAAATTATCAAAAAGGTAAAAATCGCTGAAGACGACGGAGAAGAGCTGCCTGTAATAATCTAAGTCCTGATTTCTTATTTCTTTATTATCAAGGAAGATTGAACCGGATTCCGGTTGATACAAACCGGTAATCATTTTGGCAAGTGTTGTTTTACCGCTCCCATTTCCGCCAACTAGAAAGACCAATTCTCCTGGTGTAAAGGTTAGACTCTCTATCTTAAGTGTAAAATTCAGATCTTCTTTTTCCCTGTAATATTGGTGGGTGAGCCCGATAAGCGCCAGCTTCTCATAGCTTGTTCTTTCCAGGTTTTCTTCAGTTAGTACAGAATCTTCAGAAGCCAGGCTGAGGCTGTCTATTTTCTTTAGTGAAATATTTGCTCTTCCGAAGTTTGGCATTATGTTAAGGATAGTAATGAGCGGCGTCATCATATACAGAATCGCCAATGTATAACCCACCAGGACATCAGAACTGGCTGGGCTGAAGGCTGGACCCAGAAAAAGAACAAACCCTATAAAGAAGAGAAATAGCAGCTGTCCCCAATTACCTGCAAATGTATAGAGCGTCATCCCTCTAACCGTACTTTGATAAACCCCATGTACTGTAGGTGTCAATTCATTTTGAAAAAAACTGATTCTTCTTTTCTTATTAGTCTTAAGCTCTTTTGTACCTTGTGTCAGAGCATTAAAGTGATTGAAAAGCTCGTCTTGCTTCTCTCTAGCTTGGATCAAATATTTATTAGCGAACTTCATCATTAGCTGGTAACTTAAGAAAGCTGCCAGCATAAATCCAAAACCTATTCCCAAAACCGGTAAAGAAAGATAGCCCATATAACCAAGACATCCTATGACGATTACCAAGTTGGTTATAAGCATAGGGCTGACACTAACCGCATTCATGATGGCAGCAACGTCATCTGTAAGAGTGGCCAGTAATCTATGGGAGCCTTTCTCTTCAAGCCCTCTCAAAGGAGTTGAAAGAATCCTTTTACTTAGATCAAGTCTTAATTCAATGATAGAACCCTGTGCCAGGCGTATTAATAGATAGCCTGACACTAGACTGCTCAGCAGCATCGTTATACACAGACCTGAAAACCCTAAAACGACTTGGAGTGTTCCTGGATTATCCATCATAAGGATATTATTAACCAAAGCAATTACCAGAGTTCCACTAACACCAGAGATAATCCCGGCAGCAATGGCAAGTATCACATTTGTTTTTGAGACACTGAACAAAAATTTAAATATTTTCATTTTCTTCAACTCACCTCATCAGTTCTATATTGGATGTTTTCAATCTGCTTAGAAAAGCCTTTATATGAGGAGTTGATAGATCAGTATCATTTTCTGCTGCGGTGTTAATTACAACCTCGCCCTCTGTCATCCTTGTCCATAAGCTAGGTTCCACGGTAACAGGAGATATCACGTGCAAATTCGCTTTGACCTTATAATCAAAACATCTCTTCCAGAATTGCTGTTTAAGATTGATATTAGCCTTCTCGAGCAGGAACATATTATATAGATCTTCAGGGCTAACCTCTGTACTTATAACCTTTTCCAGTAAGAGAATCTCCCATAATATTTCCCAAATATCCCCTTCTGGCAGTTCGTACAAATTTCGTGTATTTTTAGAGAAAGACAATAAACTTTCAATGAATTTCTCTTTTTCATTGTTAGGACAATCTGTATCTGAAACGGTATCCATATTAGGGAATACTAGGATATCGAGTTCTTCTCCACTTTCCTCAAGATGTTTTGCAATCTCCAGGGCAAGCAGTAGACCTGTTGAATGAGCGCATATTCTGTAAGGTCCTCTTGGCTGATGCTTTTTAAGCTCTTCAGTGAAAAGTTTGCCCGTTATTTTCAAGTTTTCCAGATCAAACTGTTGTAACCAATGCTCATTCGAAAGCTCGTTCATTCTGTCTATATTTTCTTCTGCACCACTTACTATTGATGGTGGTTGAATAGCTATAAATCGATATTCTGATGCAACTTCCTCTATAATATCTAAAGCTTGAGGAATTGGATAAGTAGCATATACTGCTTCCATTTCTGGAATAATGAAAATCGTATCCCCTCTTTCTGTTAATTCTGTGAGCCATTCACCTTGCATGCTATGGAGCTCCCCTTTTGCCAATGCATGAACCTTACCTATAATGGTGGATTGCATTACTATCTCTTCCAGAATCTCATGAATAGTTGGTTTTTCATAAATGAGATCAATTGGAATTTTTTGCCCCAGAACCTTTTCCGCTTGGCCCATTAGGTGTACAACATTTAAAGAATTTCCGCCAAGCTCAAAGAAATCCTCATTGATGCCGACTTGATCCAGTCCGAGAACCTGTTGATAGATGGCAGCCAACTTTCTTTCCAGGATAGTTGAGGGTGGTTTAATGTCTCGTTCTTCTCTTTCCAAGAGCGGAATAGGAAGCTTTTTACGATCAAGCTTTCCATTTGGATTAACCGGCAGCTCTTCCATTAATACAATTCTTTCAGGCACCATATACCGCGGCAGTGCTTTTCTCATAATCTTTTTTGCATTATTTTCAGTAATTTGATCTTTATTCTTAGGAATTATATAGGCTATCAAGACTCCATCAGGAGAATGATCGTCTTTCTGATAGGTTACGATCCCATCCTCAAATTCATTCTGCTCTCTTATGATCGACTCGATTTCACTTAGCTCTATTCTTAAACCTCTCATTTTTACTTGGTTATCTTTCCGGCTTATATATTCAATTTCTCCATCAGGAGTATACCGGGCTATGTCACCAGTTTTGTATAAACGCTCTCCTTTAATTGAATATGGATCAGGAATAAAACTATCAGCTGTCAATGCACGTTTTCCATGGTAAGCAGCTGCTAAACCAATTCCTCCGATATAGATTTCAGCTGCTGCGCCAATTCCAACCGGTTGCATGTTTTGATCTAAGATGTATATTTTTGTATTGGCCATAGGCTTGCCAATTCGAATTATGTCTTGTTCTTTAGTACAGGAAAAAGAAGTAACCTCCACTGAAGCTTCTGTTGGTCCGTATTGGTTGAAAAGCTTAGCATCAAACATTTGATAAAATGCATTTTTTACTTGTGGAGTTAAAGGTTCCCCGCTGCACATTACTCTGTTAATTGAAGTTATTGCGGACACTTCAGGTGTCTTTAGAAATTCTTGCAGCATAGTTGGCACAAAGAACAGAGTAGTAACTTTGTGTGTTTGAATTAGTTCAGCAAGATACCGGCTATCTTTATGGCCCTCTGGCCCGGCAAGTACTAAGGCTCCGCCAGTGCAAAGTGTGCTGAATATTTCAAATACAGAATAGTCAAAGCTAAGTGGAGTTTTGTGCAGCCCTACTTCATCCTTGGTAATCCCATAATGTTTTTGCATCCATAGTATCCGATTTACAACTCCGCGATGTTCCACTATCGTTCCTTTTGGTCTTCCGGTCGATCCTGATGTATATATCATGTATGCGATGGCCGGGACAGACCTTTCCGGATTAACAGGTGATATAGAGTCATTCAGGACGTCTTCAACATTGATACAATTGTCAGTCATCTCTTCCAGATCCTTCAAACGTTTTCGTGTGGTAAGAGTAGCTGCCACTGTTGAGTCTGTAAGCATATACCTGATTCTTTCTTCAGGATAAGACGTATCTAATGGAACATAAGCACAACCTGACTTTAATATACCAACCAGCGCAGCTATCATTTCTGCTGAACGGTCCATATAGATTCCCACTAAATTATTTCTAATGTCTTTACTCTGAAGGAAAGCAGCGACTTTATCACTAGCTTGGTTTAACCATTCATAACTATATTCTTCTGTACCTTCTATTAAAGCCAATCTGCTGCCATCCTGATTTTGGATCAGTTCATGAAGGCCCAGTTCTTCATCCTCGTACTTCTCATGGTTGGAGTTCCAATCAGATATAACTTTTTCATATATCTGTTCTGGCAGGTAAGAGTGTTCAGTATGCTGTACAATTGGATTTTCCGCTATTGCCTCCAGAATATTGCGATAAATCCTTTCAATCATATCCATTTGCATCTCAGTAAAAGTACTTTCATCATATGCAAGCGTCAAACGAATTTCATAATCTGGCGGGTGATTCGAAAAAGTGACCATCAGCTTGAAGTGGGTATCATTTGCTGAATGACTGTTATAATCTAAGACTTGTATCTTATCTGAAGTCATTAACGGCTCCATCGAATGGAAGTACACATAGTTAAAGGCTGTATCAAAAAGGGCAGTTTGATTGATATGTCGCTGGATTTCCGGTAATGGCAACCTTCTATAGGGCATAATCCTCTGTTCTATCCCGAAAGTTGCCGATATATGATCCAACCAGCTCCCTGGTGATACTTGTTGTCTAAATGGCAGTGTATTAATAAAAAGGCCTTTCACTTTTTCTCCGTCTTTTTTCTCCATTCTCCCATTAGAGACCATCCCTGTTAGCACATCACTTTGTCCTGTTATGGATTGAAGTGCTTTTATGTGTGATGCCAGTAAAATGCTTTTGACAGGCATCTTGTATTCCTCAGAAATCTTTTTTAGGTTTCTTGAGGTAGAGTGTGAAAGTTCTATAATTCTTCTACGAACCTTAAAAGGGGTTTTTTGTCTCCTTTTTTCTTCAAAGATAGGAAGGTTTAGTACTTGGCACTCTTCCAGGAAACCCTTCCAGAATTGAATATGCTCTTCACTCTCCATGGCTTTCCGTTCAAGAAAAATAAAATCTTTATAATCAATTTCTAACTTACTCGCATTTTGTAAATGCGTTCCTTCAAGTAATTGAAAATATGTCTCGAAGATATCAGCCAATGTTGAAGTAAGACTCCACCCGTCAAAGATAAGGTGACACTCCGTTAAGCTAAACTGAAATGTATCGTCCGTTCGCTGATGGACAAAGAAGCGGAGCAAGCCAGGTTTACTCAAATCGAATCTATTCATTTTTTCCTGCTGCACATACTGGTCAATAATTGCTTCTTGTTCCTGATAACTAAGATTCCTTATATCCATGTACTTGACAGGAAGCTCGGCTTCAGAGTGGACCAGTTGTACAGGGACAAGAAAGTTCCTTAAGTCGAAGGATGTGCGAAGCATAATGTTATTTTTGGTTATTATGCTCACAGCTTCCATAAACAAGGCGTAATTAAACTTTCCTTTAAGCAGGATGCTGTCAATATTATGATAAAGAGGCTGGTCTGGATACTGCTCCATGTGAAAGAACATACCCTCTTGAACTTTTGCTAATGGATAAGCATCTTCTATTCCCTTAGGTATGTGAGTTCGTTGATTTATGGGAATAAGGGCAAAAGGTTCTAAAGCAGAATGGCTGTTTATATTTCGCCCTGGCTCTGACAATAAACTAACAAGGTCTTCAATGGTTTGGTTCTGAAATAGGTCTTCCAATGTAAGCAGGTATCCTAACTCCTCTGCCTTTGATATCACTTTTAAACAGCGAATACTATCGCCGCCAAGTGAAAAAAAGTTATCTTGGAGGTATA
Organism: Bacillus infantis; assembly: GCF_008180445.1. Taxonomy (GTDB): domain Bacteria; phylum Bacillota; class Bacilli; order Bacillales; family Cytobacillaceae; genus Bacillus_AB; species Bacillus_AB infantis_B. The sequence continues at coordinate 245,759 of NZ_VTER01000002.1, read as the reverse complement.
CCTGGTCTTTGTTCAATACTTGCTGCCAAATTTCAGCGAGTGTCTTTTCTGTTTTTGTTACTGGCTGTTTACCTCTTTCTGCTTCATTCTCTTCACAAATCTTCAGCAGCGAAGTTTTATCTGCTTTTCCGTTCGCAGTTACCGGAATTGACTCCACTGAATGTAAATGTGCAGGAAACATGTATCTTGGAAGGCCTTGCAGCAAGCTCTTTCTTAATTCTTTAAGATCCTTTTGGTCATTGCCCTCATTAAAGACAATAAAAGCTGCAAGCTCCTTTTCATTATTTTTATTTATTTTGACTGCTAACTCGCAATCCCTTACAGAAGGAACACTTGATATAAAGCTTTTAATTTCTCCGAGTTCAATGCGGTGCCCTTTTATCTTTACCTGATCGTCTATCCTGCCACTATATTCAATATCTCCACCTGGGAGAAATCTGCCAACATCACCGGTACGGTATAGACGGCCACCATCTGCAGTAAAAGGATTCGGGACAAAGCGTTCAGCAGTTAAGGCATACCTTTCGTGATATCCGTGCGCGAGGCCATCACCGCTAACATATATTTCCCCTTTTACTCCAATAGGAACGGGCTCAAATTCTTCATTTAAAATGTTGATATTAAGATCATTTAAAGGTGTGCCTATTAAACTCTTAGAAACATTTCGTGTATCATTTGCACTAACCTCTCTCCAGGTAACATGTACAGTAGTCTCTGTAATACCATACATATTAATAATCTGTGTCTTATCGCCAAACATCTCAAACCAGCTCGTTAAATCATCAAAGCTTAATGCCTCACCACCAAATATGATGTATTTTAAGTTGGTTTTAATTGGGGTATTTTTAAATTCATTTAATAACTCCTTAAAAGCCGAAGGAGTTTGATTCAAAACTGTTACGTCTTGTTGAATCAACAACTCTTTGAATTCACTAGGGTTTCTTCTCACATTGGAAGGGACTATTATTAGTTTTCCTCCATAGAATAATGCTCCCCAGATTTCCCAAACTGTAAAATCAAATGCGAGCGAATGAAAGAGTGTCCATACATCACTCTCCAAAAACGTAAAATGCTCTTCAGCACTATGGAAAAGTCTCCTGACATTATGATGGGTATTTAAAACACCTTTAGGTTTTCCCGTTGATCCTGACGTGTATATAATATAAGCTACCTGGTCTGGATGGACTTCTAGGAGTGATCCTGCACTCCCTTCCATATTCCAAGGATCTTCTTCCCAAATAATCGATCTACATTTTTCTCCAATATCCAAATTGCCTTTGTATTTAGTTTGGGTGAGAAGAATGTCACACTTTGAATCATTTATGATATATCGTAGTCTGCTTTCGGGTTGTTCCGGATCTAATGGTATGTAGATACCCCCGGCTTTTAAAACAGCCAGTATACTGACTATGTAAGGAATGGACCGATCCAAATGCAAAGCAACCTTTGCTTCATTTTGAACTCCATTTTTTATAAGGTAATTAGCTAATTTATTGCTTTGTTGTTCGAGTTGAGCATAAGTGATTCTCTCATCTCCGCAAATCACAGCTGTCTGGTGGGGGTACTTCATTGCTTGTTCAATAAATTTCCCTTGAATATTCCCTGTCTTAGAAAAGAAGGTTTGTTTCTCAACCAATGAACTCTTATTCAAATCAGCAGCAGCACTTATTTCAGCCAAGTGCCTGTTGGGGCTCTGAACCATTTCCGACAGTATCAGAATATAACTAGTAATCATTCGATCAATAGTTGAATCATCAAAAGCTGTACTGTATTCGAAGAAAGCATCTATTCTATCAGGTGTATCGAGTATTGAGAGGGAAAGATCAAACTTGCTTGTATGTGTTTCGACTTCATAAGGAAGAAAATCACAACCATCCAAATGAAACGATACTTTTTCTTTTTGCTGGTAAACAAACATTGTCTGAAAAATCGGATTGCTATTCAGGTCCCTAGCGGCACTTAACAGGTCTACTAGCTTATCAAACGGAAATTCTTCATGATTCTGTCCTAATCGAATTGTTTCTGAGATTTCCTGGATAAATTCTATAGACTCCTGCTGAGTATCTATAAGAGCTTTCAGCGGAATTGTATTTGTTATACACCCGATTAGTTTTTCAATATCCATATGCTGGCGATTAGCTACGGGAACTCCCAGAATTAGCTCCTTCTGGTTCGTGTATTTATATAGAAACACATAGTAGGCAGCTATAAAAATCGTAAAGGAAGAAACCTTGTACTTTTTTGATATCTCCTTAATAGCGGTAATTATTGATTTTTCTATTTCAAACCTTTTTATATTTCCCTGTGCTCTTTTAAATTTATCGACAATATTATCTGTCGGGAGCATTAGTGTAGTAACAGTATCTCCCAGCTGCTCTCTCCAATATGCTGACTGAGTTTCTAGTTCCCCGTTATCAAATCTATCACGTTGCCACTGTGCGTAGTCTGCATATTGTATATCTAACTTCTCAGACCATTCCGCTTCAGTATAAAAGGTTACAAATTCCTCCATAAGGATTCCTGTAGACCATCCATCAAATACAATGTGATGAAAAACTAAAAGAAGAATATGATTTTCTTCAGAAATCTTGTAAAGCTTTATTCTAAATAACGGTCCTTCAGCAAGGTTAAAGGGAGTTGCTGCTTCTTTGTTAATCACTTTCTTCGCTCTTCTTTCCTTTTCTTGCCCTGTTGCCCCTTCTATGTTATTCACAGGAATTTTCACTTCCCTATAAGGGGTGATAGATTGAAGAGGCATTCCATGTTCGTTTTTATAATGTGCCCTTAGGACTTCATGCTTTTGAACGATACTGTTTAACGCTTCTTCTAATTTCAATATATTTATAGGTCCTAATATTCTCATGGCTAGTGGAACATTATAAGTCGCGCTTGAAGCATTCATCTCTTCAGCAAACCACATTCTTTCCTGGGCATAAGATAAAGGGTATTCACTTGTATTCTCACGTTTCGGGATATTGTTTTCAGCTTTTAACCCCATCTCCCTCTTCAATCTTTTTAATATTTCAAGTTCTTTTCCCAGATTCAAGATTTAGCCCTCCTTTCAATTCTTTTCTTCCTCTTCTATAGCCATTAGTTTAGCTTTAAGATAAGCTGCAGAAACAGCTCTTATATATGCGGCTTCATTAGGGTACATATTATTAATGCCTATAGATAGCTTTTCAACAGTCTCTGTTTCAAAAAGTATACTAACAGGTATTTCGAGTTCGTATATTTTGCGAAGACGGGAAATGATTTGAGTAGCGTTCAGTGAATGTCCGCCTAGTTCAAAGAAATTATCATTTATTCCTACCTGATTTCTTTTTAAAACGCTTTCCCATATTCCAGATATAACCTTCTCTATTTCAGTTCGGGGTGCAGCATATCTTGCGTTTTCAGCTTTTTCATAAAAAGCCTGCAGTAATTTTCTGTCGGTTTTTCCGTTACTATTCAGTGGCATTTCACTTAATAGAATTATCTTTGAAGGCACCATATAGATTGGAAGCCACTTACGTAAAAATTCTCGTATCTCTCCTTCCCCTACACCCCCAGTATAGAAAGCAAGAAGGGTTTTATCTTCGATAATATGAGGTATAACAACAGCCTCCTTTACGCCAGGATGACTAAGTAAAACTTCTTCCACTTCGTTCAGTTCGATACGTTTACCATTGATCTTTATCTGTTCGTCGTTTCTTCTGATGTATTCAAGTTCTCCATTCGCCATCAGGCGGACTGTATCCCCAGTTTTATAAAGTCTTTGTCCTGATTCGAATGGATCTGGCACAAATTGTTCTGCTGTTAGCCTTTTATTTTTAAAATACTCACGGGCAAGTCCCGCGCCTCCAACATATAATTCACCTGATTCACCAATTGCCGTTCTTTCCATATTTTGATTAAGGACAAGAACTTTTGTATTTTTTACAGGCTTACCGATTGGCACGAACAGTTCATTTTTAATATAAGAATATGTCGCATTAGAAGTTGTTTCTGTAGGTCCGTACAGATTAATAACTTTTAAATTCGGGAATGATTCCCAGGTGGCTTTCAGCAGCGCATTGCTTATTTTTTCTCCCCCAACCATCAGGTGCGTTAGCCGCTTTCTTAGTGTGTCTGCAATTTGATCGTTCTTTTGTAATTCCTCAATTAGTGTATTCCAAAGAGACGGCACTATATTTAAAGTATTTAAATCATAATCTATAAACTTAGAAAGAAAACTTGTTGGTTCTAATACCTCTTCTTCTGAATAAAGGGTCACACATTTACCTCTCATCAGCGGATAAAACATTTGTTTTAAAAATGCATCAAATCCTAACTCTGATATAAAAGGCATTTTTAAATCTTCACCAAAAAATTCCTCGTCAATCCACAACAGATAATTCAGCAAGCTATCGTGCTGCACAGCAACGCCTTTCGGCACACCAGTTGAACCAGACGTGAAAAGAATATAGGCAAGTTGCCCTGGCAGAACGGGAGACATCAAAGGAGTATCATCATCCTGCTGAATATTAAAATTTTCTTCCTCTGTATTAAGCACTTTGACATCCTCGTCTGAAAATCCAGCTTGATTGGTAATTACTAATTTTGCGCCGCTATTTTTAATAGCATATTTTATACGATTGATAGGCCACTTTACATCAATTGGAACAAAGCATCCCCCAGCTTTTAGAATAGCTAAGATACTAATAACTGCATCGGCAGATCTTGGCAGACATACAGCAACTCTATCTTCCAAATCTATAAATTGCTTAATATTCTGAGCTAGGCGGTTTGATTTACTAAATAGTTCCTTATAAGTCAGTGTCTTCGAGTTATCTATTAAGGCTGGCTCATTAGAGTAATGTCTGGCACTTTCCTCAAGAATTTGAAGGATCGTGCCTTTATTCTTTTTAGAGTTTTCAAAGTAAGATGAATTTAAGCAATCCTGAATCTGCCTTTCATCGTCTCGGGTAAAGATTGGCAGATGTTCAAGTTTTTCCTCTGGAGCACTAACACAAACATCGAGGAATTGGACAAATTGTTTGATTAATTTGTTGACATCTTCCTGGCTATAGCAGAACCCGTTATACTGAAGGATCAAATTAAAACTTGTATCATCAGGCATTAATGTCAGAAGGAGTTTGTGATTTTCGGAATGAGACTGCCAATCAATGAGGGATACATTAAATATATCTGACCAGCTTTCCATTTCTGCATATCGGACTTGATATGGAACCATCTGCTTGGGGGTATCCAGAAACTTTAATGGATTCACATATTCAGCTTTATCAATGTAATTATCTACCTGTTTTTTCCATTCTTCTGCATACTCAATATAAGTAAATCCTGAATAATCAATTTGTAAAGGTAGAACCTTTTCAAACTGTCCTATACTTTGCTTAAGCTCCTCGTACTCTCTTCCATCAGATATAATTCCAATCGGCAAGTTGGAACAAGATAATCTTGATAGAAGTACCTTCCAACTTGAAAGGATTAAGGAAGAAGGCTTCAAATTGTATCTTTTACCAAGATATTTGATACGGGATGCTAGAGTCTCTTCTAATCTTTGTCTGATTTGTTCCGAGTACACCCTATTAGATTGCTCATTTCGCTTTTCGTATGGAAGGACAGATTGGATGGGCGGCATTTCAATTTTAAATTCTTCGTCTTGGAATAGTTCATTTTGCCATTCACTATAGTCTATGTACTGGATGCTCTCATGACTTGCAGTATACTTGTCATCCTCATAGAGCCTGAAAGCCTGCTGTATAATCGAAGCTAGAGAACGAATGTCTATAAAGATACTCAATCCATAGGCAGCCAGTTCATAAACTTCTTGCTGGATATTTTTAATTTCGAAGTGGACGGTTGGTCCATTTTTAGACTTTAATTTGTCTATTGCGGTGTGCTCAGATAAATCATCTGAGAGTGAACCGCCATTCAACGAAGAAGGACTAGAGAAACTAAATAAGCCTTGTTCTTTTATTACTTGAAGAGGATACTCTCTTGCCTCCATCTCTTGTAAACAAGTTCTGAGAGCTTCATGTTCCTCTATACATTTTGTCAAGCTTTCAGCAAATTTTGGAATAGATATACTTCCTTCTATCCGTATAGATAAATGATTTATTAAAGTATCTTCATTAAATTCTTGTAATTTCCAGATTCTTTTTTGATGATTCGACAATGAATAGCCTTCAATTGTTTTCACGAATATTCACCTCCTGTTTTCCAATTGGCAGATTCAGTCATGCCGACCAGAATTCTTCGCTCTCCTGTATACGGAGAGCGCCCATGTGCTGTGAGCATGTTATCAAGCATCAATATATCGCCTTCCCTCCAAGGGAACATTCTTGTCTCCTCTTCGTAAACCTGACGAATGTGATCCAGCACTTCAGGCTCAATCTCAGTTCCGTCACCATAAAATGAATTTTTCGGCACATCCTGCATTGTGAATTGTCTCAGTAATTCTTCCCTGACCTCACTATTAAGAGTGGAAATATTGAAAGCAGTGACTTGATTAAACCAGAGTGGTTCTCCAGTAACTGGGTGATCCGCTATAGCAGGGCGAATTTGTTCTAATCTTAGATGATCTTCTGATTTCCAGATGCATTTAATTTCATTCTGACTGCAGACTTTTTCAACTACCTCTTTATCATTCGTCTGAAAAACGTCTTGCCATTTCATGCCTAATGAAAGGCCTAAATTTCTGACATACATGACCTGTTTCTCAATAAAATTATTTTTAATTTCCTTATCAATTCTTTGGTAAATCTTTCGGCTATCAGCAATTGGCGTCTCTCCACCTTTAGAAGAGGCAATGTTACAATAGAAAAATATTTTCATAGGCCATTCGTGACTATATGCCATTTCATTGTGAAGTTCTATCCACTGGTCTGCAGCAAAATCTGTTGATGTATAAATTTGATTTTTCACAGGGCTTCTGGGAGTCGCATGGTCTTTATATTCAAGCAGTTCTCCTGCTACCTCTCGAACAAAAGCATGAAAATCTTTTGTGTCTTCTACCTTAAATCCTCTAAAAAGTATCCCTCCATGCTTAAGCAGTAAATTATTCAGTTCCTCCCTATTATTTTTTGCCCATTTAAGAAGCTCTACTTCTACTGAAGCAGGTGTGATTTTCAATGGCAGAAGATTACCCTCTTGCAAAAGGCTGTTTATAACCAGCGGTTGATCTACCTGTACGGATTGTCTCGGTTTTCGCTCCATCTTAAGCGTTTTAGCCATATTCATGTACCTCCTGATTAATTTAGAGTGTTACCGGCTTTCTTCTCCTATTGTTTAAATTGCTTCTGTTTGTTTCTTTTTTTTGGTGGGAGGCAGTCTCTGTCAAATCATCTGCAAACCTGCTGAATGAAGCCATCAGTTTATCCAATTTACAGTCTGGATTAGCAGCTATATCTACCAGGATTTTTTCAAGTAATTTTAAATATAAATTAATATCCTCTTCGTTATATTGTGAACAGCTGTAATTAATATCAAGAGAGATTCTTTCTCCTGGAACAATGGACAATGTTAAAGGGAAATTTGTTTGTTCAGTAATCTCCACATTTTGTATAGAAACTCCCTCGAGCAGTTGTGCCTCTCCTTCCGAGGAAAGCACATTAGGAAAATTTGCAAAGATTAGACAAGTATCAAACAGAGGTTCTTTCTGTTTGTATCCTATTGCCTCTTTTACATTGATAAACGGAGTATGTTCAAATTGATTTATTGTCCTTTGGGTATTATGCATTTCTATTAGAAAGTCACTTACAGACTTTTCCCTTTCAATCCTGATCCCAACAGGTAAAGTATTGATGAACATCCCAACCATTCCCTCAATCCCCTCTATCGGAGCTGAGCGACCGGACAATACGGATCCAAATATTACTTGGTCTTTTCTCCCGAGCGTACCCAGCAACAAAGCCCAGCCAGACTGAATCACTGAATTAAGGGTGGTTTTTTTATTGGCAGCTAAAGCTTTCAGGTTTTTGGAGATTATATTAGAGACCTGAAATTTCATTTCTTTATTCATATTTTCCTCTGATGTTCTGCTGCCATTCAGCATAGCCCTATTCTCGTAATCATTTAATTTCTCAAGCCAGAATTCCCTGCCGCTTGAAAAGTCTTGTTTACTTTGCCAGTAAGAAAAATCACCAAAAGATAGAGTAGAAATCTTGTTCAGTTCTTTTCCGGTATTAAAGGCATTATAAGAATCTGATAGCTGATTTATCACCATTGGCATTGACCACCCATCAAGAAGTAAGTGATGGTAGGTCCATATAAAATAATGCAGGTTATTGTCAAGAAGGATTAGTTTCAGTTTTATCATAGGGTCCTTTCCAGGACTAAACCCTTCTAATCTTTCCTTGTCTCTTAACAGCCTTAATTCTTCCTCTATATTTACAGCAGCCCTTCCAGTCCAATCCATGAACTCAACTTTGACTTTGCTAATCGGGTTAATTACATGGATTGGCCTTTGAAACCCTTCCCAAAGAAAGTCTGCTCTAAGAATACTGTTGGATTCCAAAACGTGATTCCACGCTTTCGAAAACCCCTCTGCTGATAAATCACCGTATATTCGGAACGCCATTTGTTCCACATAGACCCCTGAACCAGGGTGCAAAAGCGTGTGGAAAAGCATGCCCTCTTGTACTGGCGATAAGGGATAAATATCTTCCAGATCAGTAGAATAATCTGTAACAAGATCCCACTCTTCTTCGCTCAGGTTAACTTTAGGAAAAGCTTTTGGCTTTACTAATGAATTTTCAAACTGCTTGGCTAAGGATATTATTCTCTTCACATTTGAAACGAAATCTGAGATGAGCAAATCAATCGTTTGATCTGTATGAATACGGTTACTGTATAACCAGTCCAAATACAGTTTCCCTTCAATCACCGCTCCTTCAATATCAATTAAGTACGCTCTTTTAGACTCTGGATCCCTAATGGTATCAACATTGTTAGCTGTTATTTCAAAAATTCCGTTTCCATGTGAATTCATGAATTGGCCTAAATAATTAAAACTAACCTCAGCGGTTTCTTCTTGCAGTGTTCTGCCCGAAAAGTACTTTAATAGTCCATATCCAATTCCGTTATTCGGGATATCACGAATTTGAATAAGGGTATCAGTTAAAAGCTGCAGCAAAGATTTGCTTTTATCTGTTTGAAAATAGAAAGGATATAATGAAGTAAACCAGCCCACAGTACGGTTTAGGTGTATACCTTTGATTAGTTCCTCCCGTCCATGCCCCTCCAGGTCAATTTTGACATTTTCATTTCCTGTCCAATTTCTTAAAGTAACGATTAAACTTGTTATAAGGGTTTCTTGTATCTTGGCACCTAAGTGATTATTTACTCCAGTTAAGAGATATTCTGTTTCCTGTTCGGTAAAAATAAATGTCTTTTTACTCTTGGTTTGCTCAGTATTTTGTTCATCACTTACTGTTTCAAAATCTCTAGGTATACACATACTTGCCTCTGCTGCTTTTTTCCAATAAGGATATTCACCTAGGAGCTTTTCGCTTTTTGCAAAACGCTTAAGAAAATGTCCCCAATCCTTGAAAGAAAAGTTCTCCGTTTGTAATTTTACTTGTTCGTTATTTAAGATTTGCAAGTAGGCAGTTTGTAAATCTTCTAATATTATTCTCCAGGAGACCCCATCCATAATAAGATGATGAATCGTTAGGAATACCTCGAATTTGTTTTCTCCCTTATTTCTGAAGTAAAGAATCCTCATGAGAGGCCCCTTGCTGATATCTAGTGTAGATTGGGCTTCTATTATTTTTGTACCTTTTATATCGCTTTTATCATTTCCCTGTAAGTCAATTACTTCAAAATTATAGGACGGGCCATCATCCGAAAATTGCATCCAGTTCTCACTGTTAAAAATATATCTTGCCTGAAAGACAGGGTGTGTTCTCACTACGTGCTCTAACGCTTGTTTAAATTCAATAACTGAGAGGTCTTCTTTGGAACTGATAAGAATCGACTGATTCCAATGATGCGGATTAGAAAGGTTCTTTTCAAAAAACCAATTCATTACAGGTGTGAATGGCTGATTATCTGATTCGTCTATATTAGACAGAAATAAATCGAGATCTTCATTTCTTTCTTTTTCAAGAAGATTATAGGATATTTCTTCTATTGTTTGATGCTCAAAAATATCCTTTGTAGTGAGATGAATGTTATCTTCCTGACTTTGTGAAGTTATTTGGAGGGCTAAAATTGAATCCCCTCCAAGTTCAAAAAAGTTATCCTGAATACCTAAATAATCAATCCCTAAAACTCTCTTCCAGATTAAAACCATCTTTTCCTGAAGAGTATTTTTAGGAATAGTACTAGTGGCAGTACTTTTATCTTCAGGCTGTTTTGGTAATGGAAGAGCCTGAAGATCAACTTTTCCATTGGTGAGTATAGGCAATTTATCGAGGATAACGATTGATTTAGGAATCATATACTCAGGTAGTGACTTTGAAAGTATGCTTTTAACTTGCTGCTGCTTCATAGAATTCTCTGAACTTATATATGCAATAAGAGTTTTTCTTTCCAAAATATTTTCGGCTTTAACTACTGCCTGACTTACTCCCGCTATGGAGAGCAGTGCTCTTTCGATTTCTTCAAGTTCGACTCTATAACCTCGTATTTTTAGTTGATCATCATTCCTGCCATGAAAGAGAATATCCCCAGATAGAGATGAAGCGACTATATCCCCTGTACGATACATCCTTGAACCCGGAATAGGGCTGAAAGGGTCTGGTATAAATCGTTCAGCTGTTTGCGCAGGTTTAAGGTGATATCCATTTGCTAATATTGGTCCGCCAATGTACAACTCGCCCGGTTTTCCGATTGGCACTTCACGATCCATACTATCCAAGATATAAGCCCTTCTAGTTGTAAACGGCTTACCTATACTAATAGTTGCTGTATCTGCCAAGTCCTCTGTCACTTTATAGAACGTACAAGTTGTCACGATTTCTGTTGGACCATAGAAGTTATAAAGCTCTGTTTTACCTCTATGGACTATATTCCACTTTTCAACATGGATCTTAGAAAGTTTGTCTCCTCCGACAGCAAGCATTCTCATAGACGGCATAAAGATGGTTTTAGCAGTAAGTTCAAAGTACTGTACTACTTCATTCCAATAAGGTGTTGGGAGGTTCCCGATGGTAATGCCGTACTCATTGACTTTGTCTACCAATTCTTGAGCATCCCATAAATGCTCACCTCGAATAAAGACTTCTCCTCCGCTAAAAAGCGTAGGAAAGATTTGCTCCAGGGACGGATCAAAAGTAATTGTTCCAAATTGAAGAACCTTATCTGCTTCATTAATTTCAAATGTACTTTTGAAAGCCTGATAATGAAGAGATGCCGCTTTATGTGTTACTGTCACACCTTTGGGCTCCCCTGTGGATCCTGAGGTATACATTAAATAAGCAGCTTGATTATCTCTAACTTTCGGATTTTCTATCCCTTCAGTTCCTTCTGCATGGCTTGAGACAGAAATACAGGGGACCCCATCATAGAAAGGGATCGTATTTCTTCTGCCAGTAATTATAAAGGCTGCATCACTATCTCTTAAAATATAGTTGATTCGTTCTTTCGGCATTTGTTCATCAACGGGAACATAAACTCCTCCCGCCTTTAAGATACCTAGAACTGCAATGATAAGATCAGAAGATTTTTCCATCATTACCGCAATATGCTGTCCAACGGAAAATCCTTTGGATTGTATATACGCTGCTAATCGATTCGAATGATAACTCAATTCTTTATATGTATAGTTATCAAGTTCACTATTCACTGCAATTCTATCTCCGTATTTTATTGCCTGTTCTTCAAATTGTTCGTGTAATGTCATTGCTTGTATGAGTTCATAGGATTCAAAGCTATCAGATAAGTCCCATTTAGATATTTCTATATCTGTATCAGCTCTTAATTGCAAGCTATCAATCGGACGATTAATATTATCAATCATCTGCTTTGTCAATAGAGCAACACTGCTTAGTATTTCATCTGCTTCTTCTTCCCCTATAGCATCAGTAGAAAAATGCAGACGCAGAAGCAACTTTCCTTCGAGAGGGATGATTGCCAGGCTTACTGGAAAGTTAGATTTCTCCTCCACTTGGAATGCTGTGATCGATAAGTTACCGTCTTGAAATAATTTAGGATCAAAGGGATAGTTTTCGAAAACAATTATATTGTCAAATAGTGGCTTATCAGCATTAAGACCACTCGCCTTTTGTACCTCAAACAAAGGAGTATATTCATATTGGAGCAGTTCAGTCTGCTCCTTTTGAACCTGTTGGATAATATCCAGCAGGCTGCTATTTCTTTTCAGTTTAATTCTTAATGGCAATGTGTTAATGAAAGGTCCCACAATTTCATTTGAGTTTGGGACCTCTGGTCTGCGTCCTGACATGACTGTTCCCATTACCACATCTGATTGATTGGTCCTGCTATTGATTAACAAAGCCCATATGCTTTGTAACACAGAAAATAAAGTTACATTATGGGTACGGGCAATTGACTCTAGTTGTTTTCTTTCCTGCTCATCTATAAAGAAATCTTTATAATGATTCTGTATGATGTGTATATTGCTTACTGCCTTTGTTGTTAAATAACTAGGTTCGGTAAACCCTTCATATTTTTGTTTGAAAAAATTCAGAGCTTCTTTTAGATCTTGATTTTTCAACCAGGATATATACTCCCCATATTGTGGGGGGGTTTTGCCACTAACAGGTTTCTTATCCACGAGAGATTGATAATTGTAAAGGACATCTCTGAGAACAATAGGCATAGACCACCCATCCATTAAAAGGTGGTGAAAAGTCCAGATAAATTCTAGACCATCACTCATTTCTATTAATGTAAACTTCATGAGTGGCCCTTTCTCAATATCAATAGGCTGTTTGCGAATATTCCCGGCTGTCAGATCCAGTTGTTCTTTAGCTTCTGCTTTTTGAAGTTTCCAGGATTCTTCGACCCAGGGAACTGAAATCTTTTTGAGAACCACTTGTAGTGGTATGTCTGTCCCTTTCCAATGAAAAGTTGTTCTAAGAGCATCGTGACGTTCAATTGTGCTTTCCCAAGCCTCTTGAAATAATTGTTTATCGAGAGCAGCGGTGAATGTTAATCTAATCTGTTCAATATACAAATCAGATTCAGGTTGATGAACGGTATGAAATAACATTCCTTTTTGTAAAGGAGAACATTCATAGATATTTACAATATTTTTTAAATCCATACAGGTGCTCCTTATTAGTTACTTTGTTTTAAAGAAAGCAAGAATCTATCTAAAGCTCCCTGATCCAAGTTTGCATTTGGAAAATCGCTTGCCACCATGCCGATTTCCTCAGTTTCAGTACAGAATATTATTAATTTTCTAATATTTTCTAATATATCTTCACACATACTAGTCATTCCATTCTCAGAAAAACTCGGGCCATAAATTATCTTCATATATAATTGTTCATTAAGAATATAAGGCTCGAATTCTAACAGATAACTTCTTTTTTCCTCAGGATTCCTAACTGAGTCGCTTAAATAACTGTGGAAGGAAAAATGTTTTGCTCGAAAAAATGCTTGATCAATTTTTCCAAGATAGTTATAGCTAAAGGGACTATTATGCCTATGCGTCTCTTCGTTTTGGTTTAACCATCGAGCGATTGCATGGGTTATTCCTCCATTCGGAACACCCCTGAGTCTATTTTTAATATGTTTCAATAAGTGATTATCAGGATTTACTATATATTCGCTCTCTAGCAAAATAGGACAAACATTGGTAAACCATCCAACAGTCCTAGATAAATCAATATCTGAACTAAATGGTTCTCTTCCATGCCCCTCCAGGTCGATCTTAATGTCTCTAATTCCTTTAATACCTTTTAAGGATAAACAAATGGCTGCAAGAATAACTTCATTAGGCTTTGTTTCAAAGTACTTTGGAACATCCTTCAAAAGGGTGCTGGTACTTTCTTTCTCAAGCTTTGCTACCGCCGATTTTTTGCTCCCTTCACTCCCTTTATTCATGCTATCTAACGCCGTTACATAATGTTCCTTTTCTTGATCGTAAGGTTCTACGTTCTGTTCTATAAGATGATGAAACCAATCTGAGTAGTTAAACTCTTCATCTTGTAAAAAAAATTTTTCTCCAGATATTTTTTGTCCTATAAGATGGTCTAAATCTTGTAATATTATCTGCCAAGAAACCATATCAACTATCAAATGGTGTGCAATAATAATAAGTTCATTTTCTGATTCAGCTTCACAGTCAAAATAGGCAGCAGTAAAAAGCAGGCCATCTTGAATATTTAATGATGCTTGAAGTTCATTAGAAAATCTGCTTATTTCCTTCTCTGAATTAGAAGGATAGTTTACTTCTCTTCGTATTAGCTTGAAGGAGAATCCATTTGATTCCTCAATTTTTTGCATCCAGCTTCCGTTTTTTTGAAAGAATCTCAATCTAAGCGATGGATGAACCTTCAAAAGATATGTAATAGCTTCTTCTAGCCAAACATATGGAATATCTTTTCTAATTCTTAATCGGACTGCTTGATTCCAGTGGTTCTGATATAAAAAATTCTGAGAAAAGAACCATTTTTGTATGGGTGTTAGCTGAAATTCATTGCCATCTGCGACTTTTATAATTTTTCCCTTTTCCTTGACCTTCATTGCCTTGGCAATATTCAGGATTGTTTTCTTATCAAATATGTCTTTTGGCTTTAATACCCAACCTTTTTCCATGAGTTTTGATGATAGTTGTATAGCAAGGATAGAATCTCCACCTATTTCGAAAAAGCTATCATTTAAACTCACTTCTTCCTGCAGTATCTCAGCAAGTACTTTACAGAGCATTTTCTCTTCAGCAGTGACTGGGTGGATAATGTGATGCTTTTTCTTATTTGAATCTAACTTCAATTCTAATAAGTGTTTTGTATTAATCTTTCCATTTGGTGTTAATGGAAGCTCAGGCAATACGATATAACTTGAAGGAACCATATAGTGAGGAAGGCGAGAGATTAATTTCCGCTTAAGTTCATTTACTGAGAAATCATTAGGAGCTGCTATGAAAGCGAATAATCTCGCTGGAAGATTCTTTTCTTTCTTCAGGAGTACGACCGCCTTCTTTACATCTTGTTCTTCTTCAATCGTTGCTTCTATTTCTCCAACTTCAATGCGGAAACCATTTATTTTAACCTGTCCATCCACTCTGCCGTGAAAATGGATACTTCCATCCTCGTTATAGCTTGCAAGGTCACCAGTTTTATATAGTCTTTCCCCATTTCCATATGGACTTGGTATGAACTTTTCTGCTGTTTGTATAGGATGATTGTTATAACCTCTAGTAACTCCCTGCCCACTTATATATATTTCGCCTTCAGTTCCCTGCGGAATTAAATTAAGATGCTTATCAAGTATAAATATATTTGCATGAGGAGAAGGATAGCCGATTGGGACTGATGAATGGTTGAAATTTTCATCAACTTGATAATAACTTGACCACACAGTTCCTTCAGTAGGACCGTATTCATTAAAAAGAAAAAGGTTGGGAAACTTTTCTTTTTGATAGGCATGTAAGCTTTTGGGAAAAGGTTCACCTGCTACAATTGCACATTCAAGGCTGCTTAGTTGCTCTTGTGTAGCTTGACTAAGCAGCATCTGTATAAATGAAGGCACACTTAGCAAATGGGTCACTTTTTCCTTCTCTATTAATCCCAATAAGTGCTGTACATCCAGCTGATTTTTCATGTCAGTAAGAACCACAGATCCACCTATGCTTAAAGTCCAAAAAATTCCTACCATCGAGCTGTCAAAAGAAATAGATGACAGCAGAAGAAACCGGCAGCTCTCTTTCAACGAATAAACATTATTCCTGGATAAAGTAGAATAATATATATTTTCATGCGTCACCATAACTCCCTTGGGTCTGCCTGTAGAACCTGAAGTATATATAATATAAGCGAGCTGTTTAGGATTTATATCACTGATTTGTGTTTGGCCATTAACTAAATCCTTAAAGAAAATATAGTTTGTTTCTGGCAAACTTAAACCCAGAGATCCATCTGTAATGATACTTGTGATACATGCATCATCTAACATATATTCAATTCTTTCTTTAGGATAATTAGGATCAAGAGGTACATAGACAGCACCTGCCTTTAGTATCCCTAATATGCCAGATACAGCCTCTATACTATTTTTAATGGCGAGTCCAATTTTTTCTTCTGGATGGATTCCTCGGTCAATTAAGCTACCTGAAATTCTGCTTGATGTTTCTGACAATTCTCTGAATGTAAGGTTCCTTTCCCCATCAGTTACTGCAACAGCATTCGGGTTTAATCGCGCTTGCTCTTCTATAACACTTATTAAGTTTGGCTTGTCTGTACTATTGAAAAGGAGCTTGGGATTCAGATTATTAATTTGATACTCCATTTCGCTTTCTTTTAACAATGGGAGCTCATCTACACTAGAGTCTGCGCTGCTCGTAATTCCTTTAAGGATTTGAACAAAGTGTGCAGAAAATCGTTTCATTAAATCCAGGTCATATTTAGTCGGATCAAATTGAAGGCGGAAAGAAATGCCCTCCTTGGATTCAATGCCATCAAATTCAATTTCAAATTGGGTGAACATTCTTTTTAAGGGATACACTTCAAATTCAAGTGTTCCAAATTTCCCTTTCTCACCAGGAACTCCAAGGAAAGCGGAACCCAGGTTATTCTTTGTTAAGCTGCTCAAGTTAGGGAAATTAAACATTATATTGGGACCGCCATGAGTTTCAGCCGCTCTATTTTCCTGCATTATTTTTAAAAGGCTGGAGTAGGATATATTCAGGTGTTTTTTACTACTTTCGAATTTTTCGGATAGCTGTTTTACTAAGTCTCTTATGGATAACTCATTGGTGAACATTCCGTCTATAAAGATGGTGTTAGCGTAAAACCCCACTGATTTAATTGTTTTTCTAGTTCTATTAAAGAACGGAGTACCCACCCAAATATGCTTTTGCTGGGAGTATTTATGTAATAAAATTTGGAAGGCTGCTAGAAGGATGTTGTATAAATTGGTGTCGAGTTGCTTTGATGTTTGCTTTAGTGTATGTGTAAGCTCTTTATCAACAGAAAAATATATAGTTTCCCCTTCAAAAGAATGAGGTTTGATATCCTTGGAAGATAGATTTACAGGATGAATCCCGTTCCCTTCCTTGAGTCTCTTCTTCCAATAATGCCGGCTCTCTTTGTTTTCCAGGGATAGCTCCCTTTCCTTAGCTGCGAATTCAAAATACTTATCGTCCAGAACGGGGAAATCAGGGAATTCACCTTTTGAGTATAGGTCATACAAACTCCCTAATTCTTTCATAATTACCATCATGGAGATTCCGTCTATAGCGATATGGTGTATGTTAATTAAAAGAATTCTTTGATTTAGGCAATTTTCAAAGACTCTAACTTTAAGTATACTTTCCTCTAAATTAAAAGGTGTATGAGCTTCTTTACATAGATAGCTGTTGAATTCTTCAAGACCTAAGTGAGAAAGGTTTATTTCCTGAAAATCAAGTGGTTGATTTTCATGGAATAACATCATTGGCTTACCATCTTCTATATGGTACGTAGTTTTAAGTAATGAATATTTATTATGAATCTGCTGGAAGGATAGCTTTATAGAATTAATATTGGCTGTTGCTGGAAGAAGCCATGAAGTAAACATGTTCAAATGATTTTGTTTGGAAGATAAAAAGTGCGAACGCCAAAGATTTTCCTGATGCGGTGCTAAAGAATACTTTTTTACAATAGTTAGTGTCATAGTAACCTCCTCTAACATATAAACCACTCAGCAAGGCTATAAAATTGTATATAATACTCGAAGACATCGAAAAATCACTCGCAAAAAAAATACTTTTTTTACTTTGCAGATACACACTTTCCCTCAAAAATAAATCAAATCTCCCATACATACATGAAATACTTTTACTGCTCTTAAAAAAAGCACCTTGAAGTGCTTTCCAAGATTCACAGTTAAGCAAAATAGCCTATTAAATCTCCCCGAGCTTCTTTATTTGCCTCTATCCTAAGACCTGTACCTTTTACTATATTTATCATAAGTGAGATATAAGTGGTTGACTATTGAGAAAATTCAAGGTTAAAATGACAGAGAATTGGAATATTTTATTCAAATTTTCTCAATATGGAAATTAAGTAGGACCTCTTTCAAAAGGTATAAAATCCTATAAAATATACGTTGGGAGGCAAAATGCAAATCAAGAAATCCGAAATTGACTTTGGAAAGCTGGTGTTCTATTCAAGAATTAAGAAAGAGCTCACGCAACAACAATTATCATTAGGGATTTGTTCCGTCCCATACTTGAGCAAAATTGAAAATTCTAAGATTGAGCCAAATGAGGAAACTCTCGCCATGCTGCTTAGTAGATTAAATATCAATATACAAGATATTTATCATACCCAGCATTCTATTATCCATAACCTTGAACATTGGTACATGTCTATAATAAAAAGAGATGCACTTGAATTAATTCAACACCAGAAAGAGATTAACGATGAAATTATTAAAGATGTGTATTCAACCGATCTCATTTTTTACTATCATTTAGTGAAGCTGCGGCACTATTTACACAGGCAAATGAAAAATGAGGCAAAGAGTGTATTGGAAATACTGAATAAAAGCAAAGAGAAGTTAACCCCACATCAAAGTGCTTATCTTAAATATTTTCACGGGCTATATTTATGTACAGTGCTTCTGGACTTTCCAAAAGGCCTTGAAAAACTGGAAAGTACAACTGATTTCTTTAACGACCCTCAACATGAAGACCCAGAATTTTTCTATCACCTTTCTTTAACCTACACAAAAACCTACAACACTAGAATGGCAGTTGTTTATGTGGAAAAAGCACTTTCCATTTTCAACAGTAAATTATTTTTCAAGCGGAGTCTGGAGTGCCAGCTGCTATTGGGGGTAAACTATGGCAGGCTTAATGAATACCAAAGTGCTATTGGAATCCTCACCCAGATACTTAATGTTGCCCCTGGCTTAGGCGAGGAGCTGATCTATGCTAAGGCTCTTCATAACCTCGGCTATATGTACAGTAAAGTTAAAGAATACAATAAGGCAATCGATTGCTATTTTAGGACGCTTGAGCACATAGATTCACAATCAGATTTTTACCTGAATGTTATAATCGAACTTTCAATTGTCTTAGAAAGATATGATAGACTTCAGGAAGCCCAGGATTGGATTAGAAAAGCCCTTAGTGAGAACACATTACTTAATGTTCGTTCTAGTAAGGTAGTCCAATTAAAGGTACTGGAATATAAAATTTTAAATAATGATAATGAGCTCATACCTTATTTAGAAAACACAGCTATTCCTGTTTTTAAGGAGACTAACGAATTGGATTTGCTTTCTGAGTATTATGCCTTATTAGGCAGAATGTATAAAAAGCTCAATCAATATAAAAAGAGCAGCTTTTATTTTGAATCGTGTTTGCAACTTCTAAAAAAAAGGATATAGGAGGAACAAGGACAATGAAAAAAATATTTGCTACAGTAATGTTATTTTCCGTCTTGCTTATTAATGCTCACGTTTCGGGAGATTCTATCTACGTTGCAGCAGAGGCTAAACCTCTATTGGGAGAAGAACTCCCTGAGTATACTACTTGACTCTGTACCTAAAACAAAAACCCCTCTAAGAGGGGTTTTTATATTTTATTTAAAATAAGCTTATCCGTTAATAAAATTGATTCTAGTTGATTCAGGACAGCCTTTTCACTTTCCCGAATGAAGAAGTGGCCTCCATTGAATATGTAATCCTTAAAGAGCCCCTTTGTTTGACGTGCCCAATCCTTCCTTAGCTGGTAAACCCTAAAATCGGTTGTACCCGTAAAGAGATGAAGATCAACTTTCATTCTATCCTTTATTGGTTTATAAACATATTCAAACACCATTTTATAGTCTGCATACAATATTGGCATGAACACCTTATACAAATCCTTATCAATAAATATACTCTCTGGTATATTACCAGCCAATCTCATTTTTTCAGCAAACGCCTCCATTGGCAAGAGATGGATGTCTCCCTCCAGCTTAACATCGGGTGGTTGGAAAGCAGAGATTAATAGGTTTTCAGGAAGTGGCAGTCCCCTTTCGTTAATTTTTCGGCATAATTCAAAAGCAAGAAGCCCTCCCATACTATGTCCAAAAATATTATAAGGGATTCCTTCTTCTAACATCCCTAACTGTTTTTCCAATAGATCACTAACTGTATCCTCGACTGAATATAATAAAGATTCACGAATTCTCTTTCCTCGTCCAGCTAACTCTAGAGGGATTACTTCGATATTTCGGTCTAGCTTTTTTTTCCATGGCAAATAAATTGAAGCAGCGGAACCTCCAGCATAGGGTAAGCAAAGTAACCTTACTTTTTCCACAATTCTTGACCATCCTTCCAATTAATATTGTTCTTACTTCTAATGTTGAAAACATGGGATGAATGAGTATTTAATGAAGTTATAAATAAGGTGTATAATTCCTGGGGAGTTAGTATTCTAAGGTTAGAGAAGCGACAGGATAAAGAACTGACAGCCATCTTGTATGAAGAATCTAATGGGTATAGCTTTAAATAAATTTCCTTATCCTCGAGATATGATTTATAAATGTCTTTTTCTAATTTTTGTAAAACAAAAGAGTTTAATGCCATTGAAAGTCCTTTACCAGCTGTTTTTATATAACACTCTTTTAAAGTCCAATACTCATAAAATAAGTCAGCTCGGTGTTGTTCATTAACATCTAAGATTTTCATGTATTCGCTTTTCCTATAAAATTGCTGAGCAATTTCTAGATTGCATTCACCGATTTCTTGAACATCAACTCCGTTTTCGTTATCATCTACGGCGGCTACTACCCAAGAGCCAGAATGTGAAAGGTTGAAATAAACCGGGGATCCCTCAATAAAAGGTTTGCCATATTCATTATGAGTAAATTTCACTTCACATGGACTGATCCTTAAAGCTGCTCCAATCATGTATCGCACCAGGATGTCACCAATAAGGCATCTATCCTTATCCTCCTTATGGATAAATGATTTTATGCGGGCATGTTTATTTTGATCCACAAAGCGCAATAGGGTATACACCTTCTCAACTGGTAAAGATGTATCTAACCTGACCGCCACCACATCCATATACTTGACTCCTTTCACTAGAATGTTGCAAAACGAATTGACTAAATTATATAAAAGTCCTAGAATCAAAATATACACTACTTTCCCGTTTAAATCGACACCCGCAAAGATTTTTTTGAAAATTCCAACACAAAAAATCCTAACATGAAATTCTTGCACATGGTGCTCCTTAACCCACGTAAGTTATTTTTGCCTAGTCCCGCCTTTTACACTTTAGTTTGTAAAGGAGAGGATTATTAATGTTAAAGCAAAAACTAAAACCGTATTCTTACTCTGAGAATGGGACACTAAAAGAGATTTTTGTATGCTCCCCCACAAAATATAACGTTTCAGGTCCGGAAGTTTCATCTGTTGGTTTTAAAGATGAATTTGTAGCTGAAGAAGCTTATGAACAACATCTTATGATGAAATCCAAATTAGAAAACTTCGGTTGTATTGTCCGAGATGTTAATGAAGAAGTAAATTCCCCTCTATGGAATCGTTTAGTCAACCGAATGTTCATTAGAGATGTTGGAGCAGTATTGGGTCATAATGTACTCCTCGGCAACTCAGGTAACGGGATAAGAGAGCCTGATTTCCACTTTTCTCAAAACTATCTAAGAGATATAATAGATGAAAACTTTATAAAATTTATTCCTCCTTCTAGTTCACTTGAATTTGGAGACTTTTTGATACTTACGCCTGAGTGTGTGTTGATAAATACTGGTCATCGATCCAATAATAGGAACGGAATTGCTAACTTTCTATTCTCTATTGGTGTTGAAGAAATAGGATTCGTTTCTTTACCACAAACAATTGAGTCACTGCATCTAGATGTTGTTTGCAATGTCTTTGGTGATAAGAATCTCGTGGCAGCTCCTTTGTTAAAATTCTCGGCTGTTGAAATTTATAAATCTTCCACAACATTCTACACTAATGAATATTGCACAATTGAAGGTTTTATAGAAAGACATGGATTTTCAGTTTATTGGCTACCAAATAAAAATTGCTTGCTGGATTATACTAATTTTATTAATCTTGATAAACAAACCGTGCTGATTAGTAATAAAGCGGTCCCCTATTACCAGGATATTTTTCCTCATATAAAATATATAGGCATAGATGTAACTCAACTACAGCACGGTGCGGGCAGTATTCGATGCTTAACCATGCCTTTTATTAGAGAGTAAATTAATATTTGTTTTTTCAAAGAAAATGTGCATTCTTATTCACTTGCCTATACTTAATTCTTTTATATGAGCTTCCCCTATCCGGGAAGTTCAATTTTTTAGTAATATATATAAATTCTCCGATGGCTAAGTCAATACAGTGAGAGATTTCAACCTGAAAACAGTAATCGCCGTTACAGAATCAGAAAAGACACTATGGTGTTCCCAAACGGGACAGTATCCATGCAATTCAGCCTGCAGCAGTGTCCCACATCCTACACATACCCGTGTGCTCGCAGATCTCTGCTGCTGCATTTCCAAAGACATTCTGTGCCAGTTTTAGCTGCACATTCCGAAAGGCACCTTCATGGACCGCTGCTCAGATGATTTTTAGCCTTACAAGTGAGAGAGGATAGATTTATTTTCATTGGATTCTATTTGCTTAATTTCAAACATGGTAATAAATAATATACAGACTGACAATTGGAAAATTTTATTATCAGGATTGGGTTTTGCTTATAAAACCCCTCTTCTGTTTTCGAGAGGGGTGTCGGTAAGAGCTGTTATCTTAGAGGCTGTCAGGAGTGGATTAAATTTTTATTTCAGTGACAAGGCTCCATCTAAGAGGCAAAAGAAAATTGCCAGGTTTTTCCCTGCATACACTCAGATCAACACTACAATTAAAAAAAGCTCCAGGGTTAAAGTTCTCTTCTTTTAACAAAGAAGGCTGGACTACCTTCTGTACCCTGACGGTTTGGGAAAATAAAGATATGATGAGGAACTACCGCAGTACCGGCCATCATTTAGAAGCTATGAAAGCATCCCGAAAATTAGCAGATGAGCTGGAATATATCCATTGGGAATCAGAAAATATCCCTGCTTGGGATGAGTGTAAAAGAAAACTGCATACTGAGTATGGGAGAGTCTAATGCTGCATTCTCTAAAACTTATGTTCATTAAATTCTATACTTTTGGCAAGATAATTCTTCGCCAGCAAATAAGCATGCGCCGTAAACAGCTGCGCAGGAAGCTCCTGCCTCATCAGCATTTCCCCAAACTCCTCGAAATCCGCCAAATGAACCTTGATCTCCTCTGTATCATCAAGCTTTGGCTCTAATTGCTTAAACGCATCCACTGTGGCCGGATGGTTCTATTAGATTCCGGCTCACTACCACCGCCACATTCCCCTTCTTATGCCCGCCATCAACATACCGATGGGCATCAACTATTTCATCTAACCTATAGCTTCGGTCAATTTTCACCTTAAGCTTTCCCGCCGCCGCCATTTCTCCTAAATAGTCTAAGGCTTCAGGCGTTTCCGGCGCATTGCGGCTCAGCAGTATTTTCGTGCTTCCCTTCCATTTAGCCCACAGCATTTGCGCGCTGGGGAGCGGCTCTGTGACATTTATATAGGTGCCGCCCTTTTTCAGCCACTTCATGCAATCTTTAAAGGAACATTTGTTCACTGCTTCGAATATCAGATCATAGGCACCGTCCGCCACTGGGAGGTTCCCTGAACGATAATCCAGGACCCTGCCGGCCCCAAGAGATTTTACCCATTCAAGGTTCGAACCGCTGCAGACACCATCAACCTCAGCTCCCAAATGTTTGGCAATCTGTACGGCATAGCTGCCGACACTGCCGGAAGCCCCGTACACTAACACTTTCTGGCCTTTCCGGACATTGGCTCTTCGCAGAAAATATAAAGCTGTCCGTGCGCCGATTGGAATGGCGGCGGCTTCTTCAAACGTGATGCTGGCAGGTTTGATTGACACAGGCCCGTCCTCCCGGAGGCAAATATATTCAGCATAAGTGCCGAAATTCTCCAGTGAAGCAGCAAAAACCAAATCTCCTGCCTTGAATTTCTTTACATTCCTCCCGACTGCCTCCACTTCCCCGGCAAGCTCCGCACCCAATATCGCTTTCTTCGGCTTCCGGATTCCAAGGGCAATGCGCGCGGGCAGCACCACAGAGCGGGGCACTGTAAAGCTCCGCGCCCGGATATCCGCTGCGGTGACCGTTGTGGCCATGATCTTGACCAGGATCTCATGTTCTTTTGGGACCGGCTTTTCCATTTCTTTCAGCTGAAGGACCTCTGGAGGGCCGTACTTGTTATATACAATTGCTTTCATATCTCCACCTCGTATTCATTAGTCCATAATGTATACGGACTTTCCGGCAGAAATAGTCCTTCCGCCCGGGGCTCCATCCCACTATCAATGATCTATTTTTTTAAAAAATAGCTGTGAATATTTTTTTATATCATGCTAGCATCAAAGACAGTACAGGAAAGAGAGGAGAATGTAAGATGGAGTTCAAAACTGAAATGGTGCCTGAATACCGAATCGCCTATGTACGTCAGATCGGCCCTTATGGACCTGCCAACCAGCATGTGATGGAGGAATTGAAACTGTGGGCAAAAGAAAGAAGCCTGCTGGACGAAGCCGCCATCATACTCGGAATTTCCCATGATAATCCGCAGACAGCGCCTGCTGAAAGCTGCCGGTATGACGCCTGCATTGTCATACCAGAAGAATTTGAAATGGACGCATCCCTGAAAGAAGGTAAGTTCCCTGGAGGAGAATATGCTGTATTCCAGGTGCAGCATACAGAAGAAGAGATTCAGAAACTCTGGGCAGAAGTCCTTCCACGCCTCCATAACCTCGGATTCCAGCTCGATAACAGGCCGGCTTTTGAAAGGTATACCGGTGCCATGCTATTGAATCATCAGTGCGAGGTATGCCTTCCAGTCAAAGAGCTGTAGCTTGATGCACGAAAGGACGGGAATATCTCCCGTCCCGGTTCTTCTATGTAGAAATAGCAGTCCCCTGCTGTTGATACAGCCACTCAACCGCATCCCGCAGATCTTCAGCAATATACTCAATTTCAATTTCTTTCAGTTTGTCGCTATGCTTGTTCAGTGTGATCATCCCGGCTCCCGTTTTCACAAGGATCTTCATGCTTTTTGTCTTGGATGCCGCCGCCATATCGCTCCATCTGTCGCCGATGACCACGCAATTCTCCAGACTCACCTGATGGTTCTCTGCCGCGCTAAGGAGCATGCCTGCCGCTGGCTTCCGGCAGCTGCAGCCGTCATGATGGGCATGGGGGCAAATATAAACATCATCAAAGCCGAAATCCTGCAGCTCGTCAAAAAAATCCTCAGCTGCCGCTTCCCCCCTGGCAATCCCCGGCTGGTTCGTGAAGGAAAATACTTTGATCCCGCTGCCCTTCAATTTCTCAATCAGCTCCCGCGAATAAGGAAATAATTCAAACTTTCCTGGATAATGAACGGTATCATCACCGCCGATTGTTCCATCCCGGTCGAGGAATACTGCTTCTATCTTCACTTTCCAGCCCCTGCCTTCTCATAGCGCGAATGGCTGTCTGTCACGCCTTTCAGCACAAACCCGATTTTCTGATAATATTGGTTCAGCTTCTCATTATCACCCACACAGTCGAGCCTGAGCGGTGTGCCGCTGTACTTCCTGCAGATCCAATCGACTGCTTTTTTCCCAAGTCCATTCCCCATGCAGTCAGGATGAACGGCAAGCCTGTGCAGATAAATGGCTCCGTCAGCTTCTCCGTCCCAAATATGCCGGTCCCAGCCTGATGGCCCCTCATAAAGGGTGAAGGTCGCCTTCACCTTGCCTTTATCGCACAGCACATAGGTTTCACGGTCAAGGATTGCCTGCTTGATTTCTCCATCCTCGCCGCCGCTGAGCAGGAAGCTCCATTGACTAAGTTTTTGATCATTCAGCCATTGGGCCGCCCCTTTCAAAACCAAGAACACTTCCTCAGTATCTGCACTTTCCGCTAACCTGATTTCCATTTTCACCAGCTCCTTTGATTTGCTTACTTACTTCTATAAAAATCTCTCATTTTCCTTTTTTAGGAAAGTGTTTTTTCGACAGAAAAGGTTGGGAAAAAAATTGCGGAAAGTGTGCCTGACAACAAAACAGCTTCTTCACTGCCCAGCTATAAAAGAGCACAGCTTCCAGCAACTGAATGAGGGAATCCTTGACAGGCTGAAAAATAAGCGAAAGAATTCCCCCTAAATTGAAAAAACCCTCGAAAGTGGCTCAAATAGAGGGAAAAATTCCGCCTATCAACTCAAAAAACAGGAAAATAGGCAGTTTCGCTCCTCTTAACCGGAAATTCTCCGCTTATTTACACCCATCCGGGCCATGTTCAGCAGCGTAACGGGAATATCTCCGCTTATTTTAAGGCTTGCCGGCCATTCATATGAGGATGCGATACCATAAAAATATTTACGAAAAGAGAAAAGAGCCTCCCCGCCAAGGAAGGCTCCAAGTATCATTCTTTTGTAAAATCAATTGTGCTCCTGACCGTGTCGATCGGACGGACAAGCTTTTCGATCTGCTCGCGCTTGTTTTCAAGGAATGGCGGCAATGACAGCTTTTCGCCCAGTGTTTCATATGGCTCGTCGCCCATGAAGCCTGGTCCGTCTGTGGCAAATTCGAACAGAATCTGCGGTGCCACCCGTGCATAAAGGGACTGGAAGAAGAAGCGGTCCACAAAGCCGGACGTCTGGAAGCCGAACTGCGGCAGGCGCTCAGTCCATTCATCCAGTACAGCCCGGTCCTCGACGCGGAATGCGGCGTGGTGGACGGTGCCGAAGCCCTGGACAGCCTGCGGCAGGACAGCATTATGCTCAACAACGACCTGGGCGCCGTTTCCGCCTTCCCCGACCTCAAACAGATGGAACGCGCCCTCCTGTCCGATTTCCTTGAACAGCAATACTTTTTCCATCATCTCTTTAAAATAATCAAAGTTCGCGATGCGGACAAAAATCGGCCCGAGACCTGTGATCGCATGCTCCAATGGGATCGGCCCCTTCTGCCAAGGCGTGCCGGAAGCGACACCGGTATTATTTTCGTCAGAAATCAGCTGATATTGCTGGTCATCAAAGTCTGCGAATGACAGTGTTTTTTTCCCAAACTGCTCTTGAATGCCTGTGTGCTTCACATCAAGGCGGTCAAAGCGCTCAGCCCAGTAGCTCAGTGCCGCATCGTTCGGCACCCGGAAGGATGTTTTGGAAATTTCATTTGTGCCGTGCCTTCCTTTAGGAATGCCCGGGAAATCAAAAAATGTCATATCTGTTCCCGGGCTGCCTTTGTCGTCGGCGAAAAACAGATGGTACGTTTGGATGTCATCCTGGTTGACGGTTTTCTTGACCAGGCGCATCCCCAGTACAAAAGTAAAAAACTCATAGTTTTTTTCCGCGCTGCTTGTGATCGCAGTGACATGGTGTATGCCTTTTAAATGGTTCATCATGGACCTCCGTAATTAAGACTTTTTTATCTATACCCGTTAGAGGGTTCAATTTATCTCGAATTCAAGATAATTTGATTATAAAGCACTGCCCGCTCTGTATGCAAGGAATGTCTCTTCCTATAGAAAAAGCACCGGCTGCATGAGCCGGCGCAAGATTAACGCGGTCGTTCTGATGCCATGAACCCGAAGGAGATATGGTCCTGGACAGGGATCCAGGCGCCGATTCCCTGGGAGGTGACATTCTTGATGACGAGGAATCTTTTGCTTCCCTTCAGCATCAGGTATACCTCACCGTAAGTGACTTTTCCCTTTTCATTGACGGCAGGTGCATATCCGTATAAATAGCCGAGCCGTTTTGGCGGGATATTGTAGACCTGATCTTTTTTCGTCCCCGCGCCGATCACGGTTTCAAAAGCGAGCGGCAGCTTCGATTTTTCCATTGCCTTCAGGAGCATCATATTCTGGACATCCTGGGCTTTCGGAATTTTTGCTGTCAGTGCGCCCCTCACGACCTTCTGGGCTTCCTGGACATAGTGGATCTGATAAGGCGCTTTGCCGCCCCTGTTATCAAAATAATTCGTGTTGATTTTCTGGTATTCCCAGTTTGGCGCCGTTTCTGTGCTTTCGTAATTGAGCGGCCACTGTCCAAGATAGACGATGGCCCTGTAGCCGAATGCAAACGGCGTGCTATTGACAGAAGACTCATTCAGCATCCTGATCAGGTCCGGGTTTTCAATCTTGATTTTGGACGTATCAAGCAGCGACTGTGTCAGCTCGCTCGGCTGCAGGGTCGGCTGATCCTGCACCGGGTTGGGATACGTATTTTCCTTTGTGATATTCAGGACTGAACTGGGAATCGGAATGCTCAGCTGCTGCTTTTGCTCGGTCTTGTCCTGCTTTTTCTCTGCTCCGGCATCGGGCAAAAAAGAAAGCATGGCAAGAAGAGTTATAATTAGAACAGATACATACTTTCTCATGATGTGGAACTCCTTTCAAATCCTTGTATCTGCTCTTAGTTTTTTCGGAGTTCACCTGATTTATCCTAAGTGCCGGAAAATCTTTTTAGCAGCTGCCGGCAAAATGGGAAAAATAATTGGATGAACGGGCCGATCAGGACAGCGATGACGATGGTTCCTGCACCGACTGGTCCGTGAAAAAGCATGGCCAAAAGCAGCGCCCCCGCTTCCCCGATCGTTTTCGCCATCATCAGGCTCACCCCGAACCGCTCTTTGATGGCCATCATAAAATGATCGATTGGATTGAGGGGAAACTCTGCCTGCAGGTAAAGAGCTGCACCCAATCCGATAAGTGCAAGCCCCATGATCAGCGCGGCGATTTGAAAATAGACATTCAGTATGTACATACCGGAAAAGATCCGCAATATCCAAAAGTCGACCATAAAGCCGATCAGGCATACGGTCAATAAGGCCAGATAATCCGGCTTGGCTTTTAAAAGCCAGGCATTGACCATCATCAGGATGATGCCGATAATGATGACCCAGCTCCCGATCGTGAGTCCGGCGGTCCTGGCAAGGCCAGCATTCAGCGCATCCCACGGGCCCGCCCCGAGATTAGACAGGATGGCAATGCAGATGCCCAATGTCAGAATGACCAGGCCCGCCACATAAAAAATAACTCTCACAAGCAGTTTCATATTCACTCCCCCAACTGTTACACAATTGTAAAAATCTGAATATTTACATTTTTATAAAAATAATCTATAATTACCTTAACAACAGCAAAGGAGGGCTGAAGGAATCGCTTCTATCACAGCAAAGGAGGCTAAACACTCATTATTATCCATTTGTTCATGAAGAGCTTGTCCAACAAGACATGAAAGCGGGTGATAGATGCAGGTAGAGTTAAGCGATGATTTAGTCTTTTACAACATATTCGTCCAAAAGGATACTTATGATAGAAAAAGCAAGTCCAATAGAAGCATAAAAAAGGCTCTGCACAGGTGCAGAGCCTTCTCTTGTTCTTGTTCCGCTATAAAAGATAAAAACCGATGCCCACAATGATATAGGCTGCGAGGAGCGTCGCCCCTTCAAACCAGTTCGTTTCCCCGTCATTGGAGATGACGACCATGAGCAGCACGGCGGTGACCATCGTGATCAGCTCCGGCAATGTAAAGACGAGCGGCATCGATGTCGGGAAAAACAGTGACGCAATCACCAGCACCGGTGCGACGAACATCGCTACCTGCAGGGTTGAGCCGATCGCAATTTCAACAGCAATGTCCATTTTGTTCTTGAACGCCATGATGATGGCGGAAGCATGCTCGGCCGCATTCCCGACAATCGCGACGATCACAACCCCGATGAAGAGCTCTGACCAGCCAAATGTCTCGCCGACCGCTTCAAAGGTGTGGACAAGGTTCTCCGATACATACGCAACCGCTACAGTCGCAATGGCCAGTATCGCAATCGCCTTGCCTTTGCTCCATTCCGGCTCTTCTTCATGATGAGCTTGAGCTGCTGCCCCTTCTTCGCCAGCCGGCTGGTAGACCCCGCGGTGTGTGACAAGCTTGAACAGCAGCGCAGCCAGGTATAAAGCAATCAGAATTACAGAAATCCCGATGCTGAACGTCATCCGCTCTCCTTCTCCCATTGTCATGGAGAATACCTCAGGAATGACGAACGCAACGACAACGGCAAACATCAGCAAGCCTGAATTATGCCTGGCATCATACACATTGAATTTCTGCCGCTTATATTTGACCCCGCCGATAAAAAAGCTGAGTCCCGCGACCAGCAGCAGATTCCCAAGCACTGACCCCGTGAGTGACGCCAGAACGACCTCGACAAGCCCTTCCCTCAGCGCAAAAATCGAAATGATCAGCTCGACCGCATTCCCGAAGGTTGCGTTCAATAGTCCGCCGATCCTTGGCCCTGCCACAATCGCCAGGCTTTCTGTCGCCCTGCCCATATAGCTTGCAAGGGCAATGATGGTTAAGCAATAAATAATAAAAAGTGCAACACTCGGCCAGCCCAGGAGCGTCCCGATAACAGACAAGGGAACACCTGCAAAGGTGAGCACCATAAAAATTTTATTGACCATTCTCCCGATCCCCACCTTTCAATTCTATTGAAGCCGCGTAAAAAAACTCCTTATGTACAGCTTTTCCTGCCCCGGCATAAATATCCCGGCGCGGCCCTTCAACATATATACCCGCTTATACGAATTGCATGCCTGATGTTTTTTCGCCCGGATAATACAACAGGAAAAATGACAGATTATAAAGGGAAGAAAATTGTAAGGAGTGAAATGACAATGGCAGACACAAAGCAGAAGGTGCTTGATATGTTTGAAAATTACAGCATCGGCACACTGGCATCCATCCGTAATGACAGGCCGTACAGCCGTTTTATGCTGTTTTTCCATGATGATCTGATTCTATTTGCCGCTACCGACAAAGATGCCCATAAAGTAGAAGACATCGAGAAAAATCCCAATGTCCATATTCTGCTGGGGGTGGAACAGGGCGGATATGACGGGCCTTATTGTGAAATTGAAGCGAAAGCCTCATTCGAGGATTCCGGGGAGCTGAAGGAGAAGTTCTGGAGCGAAAAGCTGAAAGACTGGATTTCCGGTCCAGATGACCCAGACTATCTGCTCCTGAAAATGGAGCCTTCGCTGATCCGCTATTTCGAGAAAGCAGGCGCGGAGCCTGAAGAGATTTCTCTATAAAAATAACAGGGGGCGGACCATTATACATGATCCGCCCCCTGCTTTTATTATGCTTCCACCAATGTGAATGTTTCTTCAATTTCTATGCTATCTTTCACAGACTGGACCATGCTGCAGTTTTTGCGCGTAAGCTCCATTGCCTTTTGGATTTTCTCCTCTTTCAGCCCTTTTCCAGTAATCGTAAAATGGACTGTGATCTTCGATACCCGATTGGCTTCCTCTTCCACTCTCTCTGCCTCTGCACTGATTTTGATATCCTCCACATCGATCCTCTGCTTCTCCAGAATCTTGCGGAGCACGCCGCCGCTGCAGACTGCCACTGAGGAAACCAGCAGCTGATAAGGCCTGAAGCCGTACTCTTCATCACCGGCTACATCTAGCTTCCCATAGTTCGTTTCCGTGAAAAATCCGACATCCTTCATTGTAAATTCCATCGTTTCCACTCCCTCTTTTTCTGTTGTATGCAGTGATTATACTACTATTTCTGCCATAGCTAAGAACAATACGCTCTTTATTCCTTGCAAAGCCGCTGGGGAGCCGTTACCATCAATTTGGAAAGAATTTTTAGAAATTGAGGCCAACATCATGAATAAAGAAAATATGCGTTTCTGGATTTTAATCAGCATTGTAGCAATCTCAGGATTCAGCCAGGGCATGCTGCTTCCGCTGATTGCGATTATATTTGAAAATGACGGGCTGTCTTCAAGCTTGAACGGCCTGAATGCGACCGGCCTTTATGTCGGCATCCTGCTCGTTTCCCCTTTTATGGAGCAGCCGCTCCGAAAGTATGGCTACAAGCCGGTCATCATTTTTGGCGGACTGCTTGTCATCGTGTCGCTTGTACTGTTTCCATTATGGAAATCATTCTGGTTCTGGTTCATGCTCAGGCTCCTGATCGGGATCGGCGACCATGCGCTCCACTTCGGGACACAGACATGGATCACCAGCTTCTCGCCTGAACATAAGCGCGGCCGGAACATCTCCCTGTACGGACTGTTCTTCGGTGTCGGCTTTGCCGTCGGCCCGCTGATGACGCCGCTCGTCGATGTGCATGAAACCCTGCCGTTCATCCTGTCATCGGTACTCTGCCTCGTGGCATGGGTATTCCTGTTTCTTTTGAAAAATGACTACCCGGAACAGACAATCGAAGTCAATTCGATGAAAAATACACTGAAGCGCTTTTCGTCTGCCTTCAAGTACGCATGGGTCGCCTTCCTGCCGCCGCTCGGCTATGGATTCCTGGAATCGTCCCTGAACGGCAGCTTCCCGGTTTACGGCCTGCGCATCGGGCTTGAAGTGAAAAGCGTCTCGGTCCTATTGACTGCCTTTGCCATCGGCGGCATTGTCTTCCAGCTTCCGCTTGGGATATTGAGCGATAAATTGGGCAGGCAGCGGATATTGACCATCATCCTTCTTTCCGGCTCCGTCTTCTTTTTCCTGGCGAGCTTTCTGGAAGGAGCTGTCTGGGCATTGACTATCACGCTATTCCTTGCCGGAATGGCGGTCGGCTCCACTTTTTCACTCGGAATCAGCTATATGACCGATCTGATGCCAAAGGATCTGCTGCCGACCGGCAATCTGCTCTGCGGTATTGCCTTCAGCCTGGGAAGCCTGGCTGGCCCTTATCTGGGCGGCATCTTCATTCAATTTTTCAAAAATATCTCCTTCTTTAATATTATCAGCATCATGCTGCTCGTGATTTTCCTGGCTGTCCTGACAAACCGCAGAGCAGGGCAAACTGCTGACCAGCAGCATTCGCTGAGCCAATGAGGTTTGCCTTTCGGCGGGCGGGGTAAAAAAGAAATATAGCCCATTTTTATTTTTTCCCCCTAAACCCCTTTAGAAATAAAAATGACTATGATATGATAACGATACTAATCTAGAAACCTATGCGAAAATGCTGTCCCCAAAAGAGGATCATCCTCCGGCGGGGGCAGCTTTCGTCGTTTTATAGGGGTATTGATGTTGATTATTCTTCTCAATGAGAAACCGATAACCCAGGAGGGAAGCCACATGACGACAGAAGCCAAAGCACTATTAGAATTGAAGCAAGAACAGGAAAGCATGCTCCAAAAAATACTCCCTCACGCCGAGCTGATCGCCGCCATCCTGAGCGGGGTCCTCATCCTTGCCGGCTGGCTGCTTGCGCGGAATGATATGGATGCCGCCTCCATCACCGCCTATCTGCTCGCCTTTGTGATCGGCGGCTTTGCCAAAGCAAAGGAAGGCATCGAGGAAACGATTGAAAACAAAGAACTGAATGTGGAAATGCTGATGATCTTCGCCGCCATCGGCTCGGCCATCATCGGCTACTGGACGGAAGGCGCCATCCTGATCTTCATTTTCGCCGTCAGCGGCGCCCTGGAAACCTACACGATGAACAAAAGCAACAAAGAGATTTCGTCCTTGATGGAGCTGCAGCCTGAGGAGGCACTGCTTTTAACAGATGGCGGAGAACAGCGCGTGCATGTTTCCGAGCTGAGTATCGGGGACCAGATCCTCGTGAAGCCGGGTGAGCGTGTCCCGTCTGATGGAAAGATCCTGAAGGGCACGACAACTTTGGATGAGGCCGCCATCACCGGTGAATCCATCCCAGTCAGCAAGTCGAATGCCGATGAAGTTTTCGCAGGAACGGTGAATCTGAACGGCTCGATTACAGTCGAGATCACAAAGCCTGCCAGCGACACCCTGTTCCAAAAGATCATCCAGCTTGTCCAGACTGCACAGAGCGAAAAGTCGCCATCACAGCTTTTTATTGAAAAATTTGAAGGTACTTATGTAAAAGTCGTCCTCGCTGCAGTAGCGGCGATGATGGTCCTGCCCCATTATCTGCTGGGCTGGAGCTGGACGGAAACCTTTTACCGGGCGATGATCCTGCTCGTGGTCGCCAGTCCATGCGCCCTTGTCGCAAGCATCATGCCGGCCACATTATCCGCCATCTCCAACGGCGCGCGCCGAGGGATTCTGTTCAAAGGCGGTGTCCATCTGGAGAACCTCGGCCACCTGAAGGCGATTGCTTTTGATAAAACCGGCACCCTGACAAAGGGCCGTCCCGAGGTCACTGATTATCTGGTCTGCGAGGATATGGAGCAAGAAGATATTCTTTTGGCGGCAGCGTCCATTGAAAGCCACTCCAATCACCCGCTCGCAGGCGCCATTGTCAAATACGCGAAGAATGAGCTGAAGCAGCCGCTGGTGAGCCCGGAAAGCATTGAAGATATCTCCGGTTTCGGCGTAAAGGCAATGCTGCAGGATGAAGAATGGAAGATCGGCAAAGCTGATTTCATCGGCCGTGAAGATGCGGAAAGATTTGCTGATGGAGCCGCACAGTCGTTGGCCGGAGAAGGCAAGACGATCGTTTTTATTAAAAAAGGCCACCGGATCGCCGGACTGCTTGCGCTTAAGGATGTTGTCCGCGAGGAAACGAAGGCAGCGATCAGCACCCTGAACGCTCAGGGCATCTACACGGTGATGCTGACCGGCGACAGCGAAAAGACCGCCCAGGCGATTGCCGCTGAAAGCACAGTTGATGAGTATATCGCCGAGTGCCTCCCGGCCAATAAAGTTGAGCACCTGAAGGACTTGAAGAAGCGCTATGAAAATGTCGCCATGGTCGGCGACGGCATCAATGACGCCCCTGCGCTCGCTGCAGCCAATGTCGGCATTGCCATGGGCGAAGGGACAGACGTGGCGCTGGAAACAGCAGATGTAGTTCTGATGAAAAATGAGCTTCCGAAGATTGCCGAAGCCATTAACCTCTCTCAGCGGATGAACAGAATCATCAAGCAGAATGTCATTTTTTCCATCACGGTCATCATGCTTCTGATCGCTTCGAACTTCCTGCAGATCCTTGATTTGCCGTTCGGCGTCATCGGGCATGAAGGCAGCACCATTCTGGTGATTCTGAACAGCTTGAGATTGTTGAAATCATAGGAAAAAACGCTCGGGTATGGTGCCCGGGCGTTTTTCTACTGCTCCAGCACTTTCCGGTCGTCTGCGTCAGGGGGCTGCTCGATCCAGTTCTTCTCGATCATCAGCTTGCCGAAGCTTCCATACACAAGCAGATCATCCAATATCGCTTTCTCGGCAAGCACGGCGATATCGGCCCTCATACAGGCAACCGCAGCTGCGCCGTAATACGAAATCGCCGCCGCAAAGAAAAAGCCGGAATGAAACAGCATCAGCTTTTCCGAAAAAGGAGCAGTCGTCGAATTCGTAATCTCCGACTCGAATGGCCTTGGCGAATGAAGCCCTTCTTTTAAAAGCATAGAAGCAAAGCTTGAGATATGCTTGTTTTTATTATTGATGCATTTATCCAGGAACCTTTGCACATCACTGTCACGTGAAACCTGCTTGAACGCAATAAAGCTGCTTTTCGCGATATAGCTTTTCTGCAGGTTGAAAAAAATATTGCCCGCCTCGATGGTATTGATTTTCCGCTTTTTCCCGAACACATCGGTGACATATTTAAAATCCGGGACAAACACCGGCTTTTCGGGCGTTGCGTAAAGCGGCGGTTTTTCGAGCAGATTTTTTTCGGACAGAAGGTCGATCGCTTTGTTGTAGAGATTGTGCGTATCCTGATTGCACCGGCCGTAAAAATCGCGGACGTCCTTCCGGATAGACACGCTTGAAGCCAGGCCATACGCCTGCATCCCATGCATCGTCATTGTGTGCATGTATAAGAGGCAGTACGCATCCGTGAACAGCGGCGGTGCATCCATATTCACATCTTCCTTTGAAAACCCCTTTGGTATCGGAAACTTCTCCTTTTTGAAAAGCTCAGTGAGCGTGTTGATATGCTGAAATGACAGATCGAGCGCATATTGAAGGAATTCATGGATTTCCTTATCTCTTACGTGCTTCATCATATATTTCGTAATGCAGACCGCCATCGTTTCGCGGATATAATGAGTCCATATATTTGATATTTCAGATGAATTCAGTCTTTCCTGCTGCATGTAGAACACCTCCGGGACTTAGTTTTGGCTATTTTGGGGGGAATTAACCGGGGGATGGGGGTTGGSGGGGGATTTTTGGGGTGTGGATGGTAGGTTATTTGCGGGTTTTTGGATATATTTGCGAGATTTGAGATATATTTGCGACTTCTGATTTTTATTTGCGACTTTTCATTTATATTTGCGACTTCCCCATTTTATTTGCGACTACCACTCGACCGCCGTCTCAGACCACACGAATTGTAAAAAATGTTAAATATGTAGAATCACTCAAATTTTATGTAGAAAACCCGTATTTTATGTAGAATCCACTCAATATTATGTAGAATCATTCATTTTTTATTAGAATCCCCTCAGACTTCTGCAGAATCACTCCATTTCCCAGCAGAATCACTAAATCCCCCCTCCAAAAAACCCAAAAAAAAGAACGCCCCCCAACAGGGCGCCCTCCACTCTAATGATATCCATTCGATTTATTAGCTGATCCCGATGTTTTATGCTTCGGGCTGTCTTTGCCTTTTTGCTTGGTTTTGCCTTTTCCCATGTGTTTCCCCTCCTGAAAAAATGGTGTGTTCCCCTTTAATAGTGTGAACATCACCATAGCTTTCTAAGAAGGCAATATCAGGTGCGGCTCCCTAGCAATCCCCATTCTTCCGCTTGCTGACATAGGCGTTGACCTCGCCGCCGAGGATGATGATGACACCGGTCAGGTAGAACCAGACCATGAGGACGATGATGGCGCCGATGCTTCCGTAGGCAGCGGTGTAATTGGCAAAATTGCTGACATAATAGGAGAAGGCGAGTGACGCCAGGATCCACCCCGCTGTGGCAAAAATGGCGCCAGGCATCGCGCTGATGCATTTCATTTTTATATTGGGGGCAATCCAGTACAGCACAAGAAAGACAATGAACAGGATGACGATACTGACAAGCCAGCGCAGGGCATTCCAGGCTGAGAGAAATTGTGATGACAAATCAAAAGCGGAAAACAGGAAAACGCCGATCTGCTTCCCGAATACCGGCAGCAGAAGGGCTACGACAAATACAAAAATCATGGCGAACGTCAGCAGGATCGCCATACCGCGCGCCACGATCAGCGGACGGCTTTCTTTGACCTCATAAGCCAGATTGAAGGCTTTAACTATCGCATGAATCCCATTGGAAGCCGACCAGATGGTCCCGATGATCCCGACAGAAAGAAGCGTCCCGCTCCGGTCTGCGATCTGGTTGAGGTTCGACTCAATCAGCGCCATCGTATCGCCGGGCGCATAATCCCTGATGAAGCCAAGGATATCCACCTGGCTGACGGGCAAATAGGTGATGAGGGTGACGAGGAAGATGAGGAGCGGAAACAGGGAGAGCAGAAAAAAATAGGCCAGCTGGGCTGCGAGGCCAAAGATATCGTCTTCGTGGATTTTTTTCCATAAATACGGGATTCCCGGCCTCATTCCAGCCCCTCCTCTGCTCATTCTTCTTCTGTACTGATCCCTGAAGTCTTCTTTAATGGCTCATCCTCGGCCAAAGCAGCTTTCTTGCTTTCTTTTGAAAAAGCGGAGCGTGTCTCCTGGACAATATCCACCACCTGGGGAGTCACTTCCCTCAGCTCCTCGACTTTTTCCGTGATAAAAGCAACATCTTCCGTTACCTGTTCAATGGTCGTGCGGATCGAGCTGGCCGTCTGTTTGACCGACTCGGCCGCTTTTGAAGGATTTTTTATGTAATAGGCTGCACTTCCCGCTGTTTTGCGGCTTGTTTCCAGTACGGCCCGGCGTGTTTCCCTATCAAAAAGTGACAATGCGCCGCCTGCAATCGCACCAAGCAGCATTCCCTGCAATAATTTCGTTTTCCCCATGCTTATCCCTCTTTCCATTTTTACTTTATAAATGATGATTTATTCTTACTTCTTTCAGGAGCATTTCGCAGCTCTCCTTCACTAGGCTGTAGACTTCCTCGAAGTTGCCGGTATAATACGGGTCCGGCACGTCTTTATCCCTGCGGTCGCTGTAGTCGAGGAGCCTGACTACCTTGGCATCAGGATTGCCTTTTTTAAGGCTCAGAATATCTGCCTGGTTTTGGCTGTCCATCGCCACGATCCACTGGAATTCATCCAGGTCAGCTGCTTTAATCTGACGTGCGGCCAATCCCGCAGCATCCACCTTGTATTTCTCAAGGATTTTCCTGGTGCCTTCATGGGGCGGCTTGCCGATATGCCAGTCGCCGGTCCCCGCAGAATCAGCCTCAATAGCATGCTCAAGCCCTTCCTTTTTGACCTGGTCCCTGAACAGGGCTTCTGCCATCGGCGAGCGGCAGATATTGCCGAGGCACACAAACAAAACGCGAATCACAATTACATTCCCCCTTAGTTACATTTTCTTCTATTTCACTGCTTTCATGCAACTATAAGCAGGAAGGCCGCTCCATAATTTCATTGACATTCCGCTCTTATCATGGAAAGATGAAGAGTAAAGGACAGGCACTCCCTGTCGATATCGTGATGAGAGGATGACACCCCCATGAACTTATCGGAAAAATCAACTGCAAATGTTGAATATATGATTGAACAGATCAAAGAAAAGCTGAAGGTCCTGAACCTCGGTGCCATTAAGCCGTCCCATTTTGACGAGGAAATGTACACAGAGCTGAAGGAAATCTACGATCTTGTCATGAAAAAAGATTCTTTCAGCCCCAATGAAATGCAGGCGCTCGTAGAAGAGCTCGGCAACTTGAGGAAAATGTAAGAAAAGCAGCAGGCCTATGGGGTCTGCTTTTGTTTTTATAAAAGTGGTGCCTGACACCACTAAAGGAGGATTCCCATGCTCATCCATAAAGACCAAAACACAGCCATCTTTCAAAGCAGCCTGTTTAAGACCAACTCTGCTGTGATTCAAACAGAGGATCTGGTTCTCGTCATCGACCCATGCTGGCTTCCCCATGAGATTGACGAAATCCGCTCCTATGCTTACCGTGCAGCCGGAAGCCGGCCGATTTTTGTCCTGTACACCCATTCAGACTATGACCATATTATCGGCCACGGTGCTTTCCCTGATGCAACCATCATCGGCAGCAAAGCACTCAATGAAAAAGATGGCCAGGAGAAGGCAAAAATAATCGAGCAGATCCTCTCATTTGATGATTCTTATTATATCGACCGGGACTATACACCTTCTTATCCGGCCGCTGACATCGTCATTTCACAGGACGGGCAGACCCTGGCTGTCGGAGGGACAGAGCTGACATTTTTCCTGACGCCCGGCCATACTGACTGCGGGATTGCCTGCATCATCCCGCCGCTGGACCTGCTGATTGCAGGAGACTATCTATGTGATACAGAATTTCCTTATGTTTATTTTTCCAGCACCGATTATCTGCTCACTTTGGAAAAATTCGCGGACAGCCTCGCAGACCACAGCTTCCGGGTCATGATGACCGGGCACGGACTGCCCGCCTACAGCAATGAGGAAATTTCGTCCCGCATCCACTCCTCTGCCGGTTATCTTGCAAAGCTGAAGGCATTTGTAGCTGAAGGTAAAGCAGCTGAAAGCTATATACTGTTTGAGGATTATAAGTATCATCGCATCATGAAGGACTTCCATGAAGGCAATATTGAACTGATGAAAAAAGAATTCGGAAACTGACTGCCCGGCATATGCCGGGCTTTTTCTGTGGATAAGCCATTTTCCGATAAAAATCACCCTGTGGATAAGCGTGATTTTTCAGAAAGATATACACTTTTGTGGATAGTTTGACTCTTTTATGGGGATAAGCCTCATAATAGTAACCTTCCATTCGCTTTTCCATATTTATATACAGAACTAATCTGGATAAAAAAGTATGGAAAGGATGCATAATGACATACACTCAAACATCCTATCATTGTCCTTTTTGCAATCAAAGCTTTGACTCATTTTTCCCGTGGCCGGATATATACGACTTTCCCAGCCATATCTATCAAATGTGGAACAAAGAAACCGCCATTTGCCCTTTTTGCGAATCTCTTGACCGGGAAAGGCTCTATAGGCTTTACATCGAAAGGGAAACAGATCTCCTGAAAAGAAAGCAGAAGTTACTTCATATCGCCCCTGAAATGAATCTGCGGCAATGGATCAGCAATGAATCTACAGTCGACTATCTGGCGGGGGACCTTATGCCTGCGGATGCGGAAACCATACAGATGGACATCCGGGCCATCCCTTATCCTGAGGGCAGCTTCGATGTGATTATGTGCAGCCATGTGCTGGAGCATATACTGGAAGACCAGGCAGCCATGAACGAGCTTTACCGGGTGCTGAAGCCCGGCGGCTGGAGCATTCTGCAGGTACCGATCAGCCTGAATCTGAAGAAGAGCCTCCAGAATCCTGCCATCACTTCTCCCGAAG
This sequence comes from Bacillus infantis, assembly GCF_008180445.1. Taxonomy (GTDB): domain Bacteria; phylum Bacillota; class Bacilli; order Bacillales; family Cytobacillaceae; genus Bacillus_AB; species Bacillus_AB infantis_B. Next base: position 205,133 of record NZ_VTER01000002.1, on the reverse strand, counting down.
ACAGGCTGATATATTTTGGCCAGGATGACCATGTCAGGCTCTACAGCCAGGAAGATTTTACGGGCAGGCTTGAAGCTGCAGGCTTTATAGTGGAGCTGTATGATTTTTCGGAGCATCACGGCCTTGAGGAAGCAAAGAGATATGGATTGTCGGCAGGCGATACCCTGTATATCGGAAGGAAAAAGGCCCTGTGAGCATTCACGGGGCCTTCCTTTTCAGAAAAAAAGACAGATCCGAAGACCTGCCTTCCTCCTATTCCTGATCTGTCAAAATCAATGTGCCTTCCTTCGTAACGGCAATCGTATGCTCATACTGCGCCGAGAATTTGCCGTCTGCCGTCCTCGCGGTCCAGCCGTTATTGTCCATCTTTGTGTCATACACGCCGACATTGACCATCGGCTCGATGGTGAAGACCATGCCTTCCTTGATGCGCGGCCCTTTGCCGGCAAGGCCGAAATGCGGCACATCCGGTTTTTCATGGATCACATTGCCAATTCCGTGGCCGATGAAGTTGCGGACAACAGAGAAGCCCTCACCCTCGACATACGTCTGGATGGCGTGGCCGATATCCCCGATCCGCTTGCCTGGCACAGCCTGTTCGATCCCTTTATAGAGGGCTTCCTTTGTGACCTCCAGCAGCTTGCGGTGCTTCTCGGAAAGATTGCCGACCGCATACGTCCAGGCAGAATCCGCCAGCGCCCCGTTATACCTCACAACCATATCAATCGTGACAATATCGCCGTCCTTCAATTCTTCCCTGCGCGGAAAACCGTGGCAGATTTCATCATTGATGCTGGCGCAGGTCGCATATTTATAGCCTTTATAGCCTTTCTGCTCCGGAGTTGCACCATGCTCCTTGAGGAATCCCTCCACAAACTCATCGATTTCCCAGGTCGTCACGCCCGGCTTGATCCTTTTGGCAATCTCTTTATGGCATTGGGCGAGAATTTCGCCCGCTTTTTTCATCGCTTCTATCTCACGCGCTGATTTCAATACAATCATCACTTTACCTGCCTTCCCCGCTCATTTATGTAAAACTGTATATGGTTCAGATAGCTTTCTCTATCTTATCGCGACAAAGGAAGAATTTCAAAGGAATGGCGCCTGATGCCTTTTACCACTATATGTTTGGAGGGTTGGGTGTGCCACAAAACAGGAAATGGCCATTCTCCCTGGATTTAGGATTATTCTGCCTAGAATTTGATTTTTTCTCCCCGGATTGCGGTTTTTTCACCCCACTTTAAGCAGGATTCACCCCAAAAACAGCAATAATTTTTCCACTTTACAAAAATACCCATTTACCATCAAAAAAAGAACGGTCACCACTAATGTAACCGCCCCGCCCCCTTCTATTTTGAGTGTGTTTTATCGGTATTTCCAACTGGGAAAAAAGCCATTCTCTCTACATTTTAAATTATTCCTTACTCCCAAAATCTAATTTTTTCACCCCGGATTGTGGTTTTTTCACCCCACTTTAAGCAGGATTCAACCCAAAAACACCGATAATTTTTCCTTCTTAAAAAAACCCAAAACCACACACCACAAAAAAAGAGCGGGCCACGCTCAACCAAGCGCCCCCGCTCCTGCTCTTATTTATTTTGAAAGTACATTCAATGACTCTTTAATGAACGCCGGGATATCATCCGGGTTGCGGCTTGTGACCAGCTGGTTCTGGCATACGACAACTTCCTGATCCGTGAAGTTGACGCCGGCGTTTTCCATGTCGACGCGGATGGATTTGAACCCTGTCGCATCTCTTCCATCAAGCGTTTTTGCCGTGATGAGCAACTGCGGTCCGTGGCAGATTGCCAATACAGGCTTCATGTCGTCCATGAAGGATTTTGCAAACTGGACAAAACGGTCATCTGCACGAAGCTGGTCAGGAGAAAATCCGCCCGGCAGGAATAGTGCATCAAAGTCGGAAGGATTTACATTGTCGATACTTTTATCGATCTCAACCGTAGCATTTCCCTGCTTGCCTTTGACAGATTTGCCTGCTTCCTTCTCGATTGTTGTAATCTCATGTCCCGCTTCCTTGAAAGCTTTCGCAGGATCCGTGTACTCTACGTCTTCAAACATTTCGGTAATTAAGCATGCAATTTTAGTCAATTGTGTCATCTCCTTTAAATTTGATCACATTTATGAGATTTCCCTCCCAGGGCAGTGATAAAACCTTGTTTTACAGTACAACTTCTTCTTCCCTCGGGACAAAGCGGTGAAAGACGTTTTTCTTGTTGCTTTTATAGATCTCTTTTTCAGCAAGCGTATTGATGATCCGCCTGTTGCGGTCGACTGACAAGCCGAGATGGGTGGCAGCGGCCCCGTGGGAATGCTCAATATTTGTCAGGGTGAAGATCCTGTTTGTGCGCTTCTTTTTAAAAAGGATTTCATATGAGAGAGACACCTTGAATTCGCGCTCTCCTTCCCAACTGATTTCGTCTCCATAACGGCTGAGCAGCCATTCCGGCAGGTGCGGCCGGTAACCTGTGGCGAGGACAACCTTGTCCGTATGCAGCTTGAAACCTGTTTCCGACTGCTTCTGCTGGAGCTGCAGACCGAAACCGGATGATGTGCGCTCCATCCCTTGAAGCTCGGCATGCGGCTGGATCCTCGCCTTGCTCGACTCGCCGCCGATTGTCTGGTGATAAAGCTCTTTGTAGATAAGGTCCAGCAGCCCTGGCTCAATGCCATTGCGGAGGCCGTTCAATGTATCCAGTGACTGGATCCGTTCCTCGTATGGAAGGCTGTGAAAATAATTCACATATTCCGGCGAAAAAAACTCCTGGCCGAGCTTTGTGCTTTCCAGCTGCAGGAACCCGGCAGAGCGGGCCAGCCAGTTAAGCTGAAAATCATGATTTTTCTGGCATTGCAGAAGATCATAAAAGATTTCCGCGGCACTCTGCCCTGAACCGATCACACTGATGGATCCGCCCTCAACAAGCTTGTCCTTGTAATGCAGATAGCGGCTGGAGTGGATGCAATCTTCTCCCAGGAAATCCTTCATCTTGTCCGGCACCAATGGTTCATTCCCTGTACCCAGAATCAGATTATAGGCAAAATAGGTCTCTTCCTGCCCATTTTCCATATTCAGCACTGTCACCTCAAAAAAGCGCTCTCCATTCTCCTCTCTGTCCCGCACATCGGCCACTTCCATGCCGAATCTGCAATTGTCCAGGTTTGAAGCTGCCCATTGGCAGTAATGGTTATATTCCTTCCTCGGAATCTCCAGCCGGTGAAAATAGGAAAACTGGGTCAGCCGGTCATGCTCGTGCAGATAATTTAAATACGTGTATGGGCTTGTCGGATCAGCCAGGGTGACCAGATCATCCAGAAACGGCACCTGCATCTCCGAGCCTTCGATCAGCATGCCTGGGTGCCAGGAAAATTCCGGCGTCTTGTCAAAAAAGAGCCCCTTCAGTTCCGGGACCTTCTGCAGCATAACCGCCAGGCTTAGATTATAGGGACCGATGCCAATGCCAATCAGATTATATATGTTCATGCTAATACCCCTTTTCAAGGATTTTTCACAACAAAAAAACTAACAGACTTTATCTGTTAGTTTTTACCCAGCTTTTTCTATTTTCAAGCCATGCCCCGCACATCCTGTCAGCCTGAAGGCATGTCCATCCGCCTCGCAAAATCGACAAAGCGGAACTTGTCCGGCCGGTGGCGCGACTCGGTATACTGGAAAAGTGATGCATCATCAAAATAGATATAATTTTTCACGACAACGACCGAATGGTACCCCTCAAGGTCCAGCATCCTCCGGTCTTCCTCTGTCGGCTCCTCGACAGTGAATTCCTTTTTCGCAAAACTGATTTTCTGGTTCAATGTGTTCTCGATATATTCAAATATCGAATTGCGGCAGATTTCCTCTGTCAGGCCGGGAACCAATTTTTCCACCAGGAAATCTTTATCAAGGATGATCCGCTCGCCCTCGATTTTCCGCACACGGCATACCTTCCATATCTTTTCTTCTTCCTTGATATGCAGCTGCCTCATCAAATCATCATCCGGGAACGCAAGCGCAAACTCCGCCACATCGGTTTCCGCCTTCTGGCCCATCTTTCCTGCCAGCTCCTTAAAGCTGACCAGGCCGGAAATCGGGAACTGCAGCTTTTTCAAATCAAGCACAATCGAGCCTTTCCCGCGGATCTTCTGGATGAACCCGTTCTGCGCCAGCAGATTCAGCGCCTTCCGGATTGTTTCCCGGGATGTCTCAAACATCTCCGTCAATTCATTTTCAGACGGCAGAATGCTTCTTGCAGGATAATATCCATCCTGGATCTTGGATGCCAGGTCTTCGTATATGAGCAAATATTTATTCTTCATTATTAATCACCTAAGGTTATTTTACCGTTATAAAAGCGGTTTGAAAATGCCCAATCCCGCATGTAGTTATATTTTACCAAAATAATTACCAGGATTTCCACATTAGGGATATGTTACTATATAAGTGGCAAATTTTATGAAAGTAAAAGACGCAAAGCTGCGGGCCTAAGGCTATTGCTATGGCAGCCGGGCTGCTTGCTATTTTTTTAGCATGACACCTTGCCAGATTACTAGAAAGGTGAAGACATCAGTGAAAAAAATAGAAGATCACAAATTGAGAACAACTATTCAAGAACCAGGTGTCCCCCTGGTTGAAAATATACATATCTATGAAAGCTTATTCCTGAACACATCAGACCTGGCTTACATACTGGATAAAGAAGGACAAATCCTTAAAGTAAATGAGGCGGCCGTTAAGGCCACAGGATTTAGTGCAGAAGAAATTCAAAAGAGGGGATTTTTTCCCTTTGTCTGCAAGGAAGACCTCCCCAAGGCAGAGACAAGCTTCCAGGCAGTATTGCAGGGCTCTACCCAAACACATATTTTCCGGATCAACCGCAGAGACGGCGGGCTGATCCTGTTAAACAGTGTCGCCATCCCGATTATACAGGAAAACCAAACCATCGGGATCATTGGGATATCAAAGGATATTACAGCCGAGGAAAGCTTAAAGCAAAAGCTCAGCATAAGTGAACAGATGTACAGATCTCTTTTTGACAACCATCCGGATGCCGTATATTCACTGGATTTAAACGGAGATGTGACTGCCTTTAACGAATCCCTCGTCCGTTTGTTCCATTATGATCCCGACATGCATGGAATATCTTTCAGGCAATTTGTTGCCCCTGAATCTATGGTCCTTGTGCTGCGCATGTTTAAACTGGCCGCTAAAGGAAAACCGCAAAACTATAATATGACAGGCATCAGCAGATCCGGGAAAAAATTTGAAGTGAATATCACAAATATTCCTATCATTACAGATAATCAGATAACCGGCGTATTCGGGATTGCCAAGGACATCACAGAACTGGCTGATAAGGAGCGCAAGCTGCAAAAGGCGGAGGAAAGGCTGAACCTTGCGCAAAAAACAGCTAACTTCGGGTATTGGGACTATTATTTTAAGGAAGACTTCGCCTACTGGTCTGAGCATATGTATGAAATGTTTGGCGTATCAAAAGAAGATTTTGTCCCTTCTTTTGACTATTATAAGACCTTTATCCATCCGGAAGACCTTTCTTCGTTCCTGAAAAAATATTACATATCCCTGGAGGAAAAGACCGCGGCAGATCTGGAATACCGGATCATCCGGAAGGACGGAGATGTACGCCGGCTGCACCATCAGTCCACCTTAATCCTGGATGGTGAAGGAAACCCTGAACGGGCGGTCGGCATTTCCCGCGATGTTACGGAACAGCGCGAAATAGAGTACAGGCTGGCCGAAAATACAGAGCAGTTCAAAAACTTTTATAACAATGCAGATGTGGGTGTTTGGTCACTCGACCCTGCTGCCAAAAAGGTTCTGATCTGTTCCGATGCGATCCTTGCTATCTATGGGTATACCAAAAAAGAACTGTACAGAGATCCGCGCATATGGAATAGATCCATTCATCCGGATGATGTGCGGAAAGTGATGAACAATCAGAATAAAATATCAGAGGGGAATATTGTAAGGCAGCAATACAGAATCATCACGAAGAGCGGCGATCTTAAATGGATCAGCGACCACCTCATCCCCATCTTTAATAAAAAAGGGAAACTTATACGCCTGGACGGCATCGTGGCGGACATTACAGCCCAAAAGCAGGCTGAGGCACAGATGGAATTCCTCGCCTACCATGATTATATGACAGGCCTGCCGAACAGGCGCCTGTTCGACCAGACCCTGAATGGCCTCTTCAAGGAGAAGGATCCTGAAAAGTTCGCCATCATGTACCTGGATCTTGACCGCTTCAAGCATATCAACGACACCCTGGGCCACCCGATCGGCGACCAGGTGCTGAAAGAGGTAGCGGAGCGGATAAAAGAATCGATGCCTGAAGACCATTTTGCCTCCCGGATGGGCGGGGATGAATTTGCCATTATTGCCCCAAACACTGACAGCATTGAGGATGCAAGCAGACTGGCAGCGGAAATTACGGGCACCATCCAGAAGCCATACGATATTGAAGGCTACGAATTATTCATTACGGCAAGCATCGGGATCAGCCTGTATCCCCATAATGGCAGCACGCCGGAGGAACTGGCGCGCAATGCAGATGCCGCCCTGTACCATGCCAAGCAGATGGGCAAAAGCAGCCATCAGGTCTACAACGCATCCATGAATATTGAATCGTTCAAAAAGTACTGCCTGGAAAGGGATATGCGGAATGCTTTGAAGGAAGATCAATTTTACGTGGAATTCCAGCCAAAGGTTCAGCCTAGGGACGGCAGGCTTGCAGGAGCAGAAGCCCTGCTGCGCTGGAACCACCCTGACTGGGGCATCGTCTCCCCGATGGAGTTCATCCCTGTTGCAGAAGAGTCAGGGCTGATCGTCGAAATCGGAGACTGGGTGATCGAAAATGTGATAGCAAAGATGGAGGAATGGCAGAAAGGCGGCCTCTCCCTTGTGCCCATCTCCATCAATGTGTCAGGACAGCGCTTTTATAAAAATAATCTGGCCGAAATGATCGGGGACCTTTGCCAAAAGCATGGCATTTCCCCCAAACTGCTTGAGCTGGAGCTGACTGAATCCAGCCTGATCCATTACTCAGACCAGGTTCTCCAGGAGCTTGAAAAGCTTGGGCAGCTAAAAATAAAATTATCGCTCGATGACTTTGGAACAGGCTTCTCATCACTTACGCACCTTAGGAAATTCAAGTTCAATACATTAAAAATAGACAAATCTTTTACCAAAAATATCATCTCAAACCTGGAGGACGCCACCATCACCTCCAGCCTGATCGACATGGCCCATGGCCTGAATATGAAGGTAGTCGCTGAAGGCGTCGAGGAGTTTGAGCAGCTGGATTTTCTCAAAAAGAAGGGCTGTGATGAAATCCAGGGCTTCCTTTTTTCCCGGCCTGTTTCCGGCAGTGTGTTCAGGGACTTTCTAAAAGAAGGGTATATTCTGCCGGACGGCGGTAAAGGCTTGGACAAGCTGAAAAAACAGAGGAAATACTTCCGGATCGACCTTCCCCTCCCACTCAGTGCTGACCTGACCATCCTCAAGCTGAAAGATAAAAAGGTCGAGATGGGCAAAACAGAAGTGCTGATTGAAAATATCGGCCCCGGCGGTGCCAGATTATATACCAACATCAAACTGCCGATCAGGCAGGATATTCTCTTCCAGATCCAAACAAAGATTCTTGGAGAAGCACTCAGCCTTGATGGGCATATTGTCTGGAAAGAAGAAAAATCGGATCTTGTGACGCAATACGGGCTGGAGTTCAGCATAGATGACAAGCGCCGGGAAGAGCTTTCCCAGCTTCTGAACGACATACAGGGTGAAGCAGGGAAAACTGCCAGGCTCCCTGATACACGGCAGGTAGAGGCTGAGTGCCCTGTTGATTATTTTGGCTAGAGTGCCTTATTGCCAGCGGTACAGAAAAAGACGGAGCGAAAATTATCAAGACCAACTTTAAAAATCCTTTTAAAAATATAAAGCGGCACATATTATCCATGGACAATATGTGCCGCTTTATTGAGTGGAATATAAGCTTGTTCAATCAGACTAATAAAATGATTACCTAACAAGAACTTCGTTTCGTGCTTTAACAGAAATCGCATTTAGTTTGTTAAAATTATCCAATGTTCTTGTATACGCATCCCCCTGGTAATCTACATAATCTATTGTAGCTACAATTGCGTAGTTGAAGAAATCACCTGGGATGGCTACATTTCTATCCATTGCATGCAAAACAAGGTAAGGGGAATCGAGTTCTTCATATTTTAATGAAACATCTCTCTTTACTACTGAGTCCCATTTAAAATTAGCTTTTCTTTGCTCTTCATTCTCATATTTATTACCGGATTTTGAAGATGGGTATCTTCCAGGTTTCCAGCCAAGGTTCATTAGTTCTTCAATTTGCTCCTTATCTTTCAAATAATTCAATTTTTTTGTTTTCTTTTCTGGAGACTTAAATATATAGGTATTAATATTGGGATAGAAAATATCCTCTATGCAATTGGTAGTATAATCCTCGGTGTGAATCCCATTTGGCTTTGTGGCAATAACAATAGTCCACCTTATATTAACCTTTCCATCATAGTCAAGGCCTTTTACAATTGGAATTTCTAGTTTAGAGTATTGCTTTGGAAGCATTTTTTGTTTGTAGAGGACAGTTATCTTATTTTTTTCGCACCCTATTATTTCTTCGACAGTCTCGGGAATAACTCCATACCCAAGATACTTATCATACTTTTTGTTTGGGTGATTTGCGCTATTAATAATTAAAGCTCTGGCAACTAATGGGCTAGCTACACTACATCTTCCTACAATTTCAGCTGCCTTTGCAGCAACAAGGGGAGCAGCGAAACTTGTCCCTCTTTCAAAAAACTTATTAATACCGTCATAACCCACCAGATGGAAAAGGTTATCATCACAGCCACCAAATGCTACAACATCGGGTTTTACTTTGCATCCTTCTCTTCCAATACCAATTGAACTATATGGTGCTCGTATTATTTTCGAAGCTGGGTCATAAGTGAACGAACCGACAGATAAATTATTAATAGTATCGGCGGGTGCTTGGATTCGACGTTCTTCGTCCAAAGGATGGTCACCATCATTTCCTACAGCAACTACAAATAATCGCTCTCCATTTTCAGATAGTTTGTCGATCGCATATGTAAATCTTGATATATTGTCATCTTCAATGGCCCCTTCCGGGCCAATCGATAAATTAAATACTTTTATATCGTCTCTTTTGGGAACAAATGCCTCAATTGCATCTATAACTTCATATAAATCTGGGTCAGTAGGATCCGTTAATGGAAATACCCGAAAACTTTCTACTTTTACAGCCGGAGTTGGCAAAGCTGGCGTACTAATGTTTCTCAAGTCTCCATATAATAGTGCTCCAGCAACTGCATTACCATGTTTCATAAATTCTGTGTCTTCGTAACTTGCAGTAGCATCGTGTGCAATTACAAAATCTTTAAAATATGGATTTCTATCGTCTACACCTCCATCAAACATCCCTACAGTAATGGCCGAGTTATAACCACCTTGAGGATACTTAGGCATAGGAATATTCGTTAGCCCTCGGGTGGGTATGGGCATCGTCTTAGCTCTTAATGGATGTGCAGTTCGTATAGGGTTAAAATTCAAAACGTTATTAAGTATACCCCTGTTAACGTATAAGCTTGCAAAAAGTGGGCCAGGGTAGTAACTTCTCCATTTTATTTTCTCAGGATTCCCACCATTCTTTGCATACAGAGTTTCAAACTTATAAATTACCTCGTCCTCTAAATCTTCAAATGGATGTAATACTAGCTCGATTCTTCCTGAATCCCACTTATCCCCAAAAATACTAAATAAATTTGTATTATTAGGGAAAAAGAATTCCTCAGTAAGCCTTATATCTTCAATAAATCCTTTTGGTAAAATACTTTCCTTTTGCTGTAGCTGACTTTCAAAGTAACTTAAAGATTCGTCGGACATTCTAAGAAAAATCTCTTTCCCAATTAATTCTTTAACTTGATTTTTTTTATCAACAGTCTTTTTAGTCCATTTTTTCGACCCGACTTCGATAGCTCCCGCATGTCGAATTAGTGAACTTGGATGATAGGATTTCGCTGTGAATCCGGTAGCCATTTTGAGATTTAAAATTACCTCTTTTACTCGGTATTGATTATCAATTGATTCTATATTTCCTTTAATTTCACCAATGTTAGCAAGGAGCTTGCTTCTCGCCTCTTCATATGTTGGTATATTTTTTTTGTTTACTGGAGGACCTTGTCTAGGGTTGTCAGGATTAATATAATTTTCGCCATTACCTAGTATTGGTAAAAATTCATCCATTACTTTTTACTCTCCTTTTCTTGTTTCAAATAATATTGAACTGCAGAAGGAGACTTACCTATCCAATCAGCGATCTCCCGAATAGACATCTTAAGTTCATCTTTTGCAATTTTAGATAATTTTTTATAAGAGGTTATTTCTCTTTTGTCTGAAAATGAAATCAACTCTTGAATCAATGTTTTAGATATAGATTCATTAAAAATAATCGACTTCCTTTTTGAACGTTCAACGAGTTTACAAATATCTGCATATGATAACCCCTCTGTTAAATTCGCTATTACTGGCAACAAATCCTTTAAGCGGTTGTCCTTTTCATTTGATAATTGCAGTGTAATTATTTTTTTCCTTTCAATTTCTTCTGGCAGCTTCAACTCAATAGCCCTATCAAATCTTCTCCATATTGCTAAGTCAAGTAATTCTGGATGATTTGTTGCTGCTATAAGTATGGAATTTGTAGGCCAATCCTCTAACTCCTTCAATAAAACATTAACAATTCGTTTTAATTCGCCTAAGTCGGAAACATCATCCCTCTTTTTGGCGATAGCATCAAATTCATCAAGAAATAACAGGGATGGTTCTTGTCTGGCATAATCAAAAACACTCTTTATGTTTTCGCCAGTCTTTCCTAAATAACTAGATATCGAGGTCGCTAAATCTAAAGTTACAAATTTCAAACCGAAAACACCTGATAAATAATTTGCTAAATGTGTTTTTCCAACACCAGGAGGGCCATATAATAAAATTGAAGAGGAAGGGTTTAAGCCGGCTGCAATTAGTTTTATTGCGCTCTCCCTTTCCAAGATAAATTCATTAATAATACTTTCAACTTCGTTAGATAGTATAGGTTTAATTATCTCAACAGGTTCTTCTACTTTGGCCAAAGATTTTCTTGATTCATTATTAAGGGGAGCATCTTCTATTCCAACAGCTCTTAAAGTATTAGCTCCAATTCCATGATAGGATAGAGCTGTGGCAATTTCTTCTGCTATTTCAGGGTTTGTATCTTTTAATTTTCTAATAATTTTGGTACAAACTGTTCTAAGGGTTCTATAATCATTATCTAGGCTTGCCCGTATTAGTTTTGGTAATAATGTCTCAATACTCATTGTATTAATCTCCTTAAATGATTAATTAGATAATACACTTATCTTGTATATGAATAATAATCCAAATCATACTTATTTTCAATAAGTGTATTAACACAAAATAAAAAACATAAAATTAATACACCTAAAAGAGTGGTAAACCACAAGCTATTTTGGCATAAAAAATGCCCTTCCAGGCTTGTGTAGGGCTTTATATCCGAAGAGTCGATAAGTTAATGTCAATTTTTACTTTGGGATATATCAGCTAAATTTAAAATATCTTTAATAATCTTTTTAAGTTAATTATTCCATCTACGCTTCTATACATAAGAATCATTTTAAGGACCTCATAGTGTATACTCTTTTCATCTATAGTATTTAGAATAGCGATTCCATCAATTTTAAACAATTCGTCAGGAGATATTTCCAATCCATCCGCTAACTATTTAAATGTTAGTAATGATATATTCCTTTCACCTCGTTCTAATTCTCCAATATATGTATATTGTAAACCACATTTTTCAGCCAAATCTTCTTGAATTAATCCTTTACCTTTTCGTACTATTCGAATTCTGTTACCAACTAATTTTAATAAATCAGCCATTACTTTTCACCAATATAAGGGCTTCGAAGCCATCCAACAAACTCGGCTAGATGCAACATCTGGATTTCGCTATAATCTTTATTAATTTCATCTAAATACAAAAAGAAATTTTCAAATGCATAACAATACGTTTTTTTTGAATATTTATACTTTTTCCAGTTGAATCTAAAACCTTTAAATACTTTATTACAGGAATAATTGGTAATCCGTTGTTATCTAATTGCACTTCTTGAAACTGCGTTAACATTCCTCCACAGATAACATAGCTTACAGTATTATATATCTTCATTAATTATATAAGTACTTAAACATTTTAAACTCTTTTTTAAAAGTCTATATAATAATTTTAATATGTATGAAAAAAGAGGACCCCCTGTCTCATACTAGACAAAGTATCCTCTAATAATTATAGTCTGTTTAACCTCCGCCCCGTCTTTTTCTATGCCCGTCCCAGCTCAACGAAATACCATCCGCCTTCTGTGATGATCGGCTTGAAGGTTTTTATTTCCATTCCGAGCTTTCCGGCTATTTTCATCATATCTTCTTCCGTCGGGGTGGCATACAGATTTTCAAATGCCGAGAAAAAGCTGTTGAAGACGCTTGAAAATTCCTCGCCCTTCTTTGAATGAAGAATCGGGGTGATGACAGTGATCGTCCCCTTATCCGACAGCCAGCCGCTCATCCGCTCAAACAAGCCTTCCCGTTCCTCAGGCTCAATATAATGAAGGAGATTATTGATCATGATCAAATCTGCCTTTTTCTCCGGTTCATAATCCTGCATATCCGCATGGACGATGCTGATATTCGGATTGTCAGCACAATTGCCGGCAGCAGATTCTGCAACATCTTCATTGATCTCGATGCCGGTCATGGTAATGTCCGGATGCTTCTGGCTGATCCGTTTAAGATACCCTCCTTCGCCGCATCCTACATCCAGAATCGACCCTATTTCATTATTCTTGATCACCTTGGACATCTTCGGCAGTGCGAGCTGCTCCAAGAGAGAGGAAGTCCGCGCCACGGTCGGTCCATGCTCGTCATTGTCAAATGTGTTCCGCTCATTTTTCCGCAGCATATCAGGATACGTCAGCAGTGTCGGAATATGCAGCTCCATCATTTCCTTCAGGATCACGCCGGTTGAGCGCGGATTCTTAGGCGATGAGGGGAGGCTGAATTTTGAGGCGGTTTTGATTTTTCCATCGCGCTTCTTTTTCAGATGCTTGACCGCCAGGCCGACTTCGACCCATCTGGTAAGGAGCTCCTCCTGATAATCATGGGCCGCCGCAACCTCGCGGACCGTCTTCGGATCCTTGAACTGGGAGAACAAATCCAGCTCAAACCCCACATAAGCATGCCAGCTGTACAGGAAAGGCTGGTTTTTCTTCATCCAGTTCCTTGCTTTTAATAGTCTTATATATTCTGAGATCATAGCACGCCTCCTGCCAATTTCGTTTTCCAAGGATAGTCATCCTTTTCTTTGTAAAAATAACTTTCCTTTTCTGCAGGCGAGAGCTTCTTCTCGCGGGCAGGCAGCATCCCGATCTGAATGGCGCGGTCCAGCAGGCTTTCCTGCCAGAATCCGAGTCCTGAAATATTCAGCATCTGTTTGAACTGCAGCTTCTTGTCCCTTTCAATCTGCTTCAGCCCCTTCTGCCTGATCCCCGTCACAAGCTGATAAGGATAAGAATAGGCAAGTGCTGATAAATGGCTGAACTTAATCATTTTTTCCGCCCGATGCTTGCGGACCTTTTCATAGCAGCTCAGCCATTTCGGGCTGAGATTCCCCGTCTCATACATCGTCACGAACAGCTCGCCGAGCACATCCGCATCCTGGATTGCCATATTCATGCCTTCTCCCGCCATTGGATGGACCGTATGAGCCGCATCGCCAAGAATGACATGGTTGCCGTCCACATACTTGTCTGCATAAAAGGCCGTCGGAATCATCAGCTGGATATCCTTCCAGCTCTTCAGCTTCGTCACATAGCCATCAAGCTCAGGATACAGCTCGATATATTTCTGATGAAAATGCTCGATACCCTTCTCCTGAAACTCCTTATACGTCCCCTCCGGTATGAGGTACACCGAACGGACCTTATTATCCGGAAGCGGGAACAATCCGAGGAACTTATCCTTCGCCGTAATGATCTGCCCCTCTGTCAAACTGTCCGGCCGCGGGAAGGTCACCGTCAGGAAATGATGATTATAATCAATCTTCTTCGTCTCGCTCTCAATCTTCTTTCTCGTCAGCGAGTTGCGTCCCTCCGCCCCGACATAGAAATCCGCCTTCAGCGAAAACTGCTCCTTCCGCTTCCGCACCTCCACAATCAGCCGGTCTTCGCAATACCCTTTGCCAAGCCCGCCTTTTATATATTCGAAATTAGAATAGCTCATCGCATGCTTCAGGAGAATGCCCTTCAGCGTCTCATGCTCAATCATCAGCGCATAATCAAAGTCCCCGGGAAGCACCTGGTAATCCATCGCCAGCTCTTCTTCCTCTTCATCAATCTCGGAAAAATTGATCCTCGAAAACTTATGGCCGTTATACTCAATCTCGCTCAGGATTTCCAGCTGCTCAAAAATCTGCAGACTCTTCGGCTGCAGCAGCTCTCCCTTATACACCGGCGACGGACCATCAAGCTTTTCAATCACCGTCACATGCACATCCGCCTGCGCCAGCTTCAGCCCAAGCGTCAGCCCGCCGATTCCGCCGCCCAATATCGCCACCTCTGTCTTCAGAACCATCCAGTCCACCACCTTTTTCTCATCTTATAGCCTGGAATGGGGATTTTGAAACCAGGGGGTGTGCTGGGGTTTTTGGAGTGGTGCCTGGTACCGGAGCTGCGGGGATGCAGAAACGGCGCTGTTTTGTGCGGGGTGGTGCCTGGCACCGGGATGCGGTGGAGCAGCCTAGCGGCGGAGTTGCTAATAAAACCCGAAAGTTGCTAATATACTGGCAAACTTGCTAATAAAATGAAAAAGTTGCTAATATCCGCTCTGCATCAGCTCCCTTCCAGCCAGCCGCACGCTCAACCGAGCACCCCCGCCGCCCCAAGTCGCAAATATAATCGAAAACTCGCAAATAAACCCAACAAAGTCGCAAATATATCCCAAAAACTCGCAAATAAATTCCGAAACTCGCAAATATCCTCCCAAACTCGCAAATAACCGCCATCCGAACCCCCAGCCAACCACCCCCACAACACAAAAAAGCGCCAAATCCCCAGATTCAGCGCCCCACTCCACTCCACTCAAACCTCCACTTCCGCCGCTTCCCCCACATGCATCAGCACATCAAAATGCTTCACCGGCAGCATTTCTTCATCCAAAATGGTGGTGCCAGGCACCTTGGCAGCCTGAAAGCAGAATTGGCTCTGTTTTGCGGGGCGGGGTGCCTGGCACGGGGGGCCGTGAAGCGGCCTGACGGCGGAGTTGCTAATAAAGCCTGAAAGTTGCTAATATAATTGAAAAGTTGCTAATAAACGGGAAAAGTTGCTAATATATTTCGAAAGTTGCTAATAAGTGGAAGAAGTTGCTAATATATCGGAAAAGTTGCTAATATCCGTCCTGCAGCAGCTCCCTTCCAGCCAGCCGCCCTCTCAACCGTGTCACCCCTCCGCCCCAAGTCGCAAATATAATCAAAAACCCGCAAATAAACCCAGCAAAGTCGCAAATATATCCCAAAAATCGCAAATAAATTCCGAAACTCGCAAATATCCTCCCAAACTCGCAAATAACCGCCCGCCGAACCCCCAGCCAACCACCCCCACAACACAAAAAAAGCGCCAAATCCCCAGATTCAGCGCCCCACTCCACTCAAACCTCCACTTCCGCCGCTTCCCCCACATGCATCAGCACATCAAAATGCTTCACCGGCAGCATTTCTTCATCCAAAACCTCAGTCAGCCCCCAAGTATCATCCAAAAACACCCGCGCTACAATCTCTTTCCGCTCACCGCCGACAGCTGCATCCTTCAAAGCGATCACACTTTCATAGATTTTCCCCATCAGCACAGCTGCCCGCTTGCAGTGGTACGTCTGCATATCGCGATTTCCGCGTCCAACAGCCGCAAACAGCTCCTTCAACCTCAAAACCCCCGTATAAACCGGCGCCGCAAACTCCTGCAGCCGCTCATCCAGCCCTTCAAGCTCCGCCTCCATTTTCCCAACAAACAGCTCATCTGCCCGGAACTTCTCTATCAATCTTAAAACCTCAAGCCCAAGAATATTTGCCGTTCCTTCCCAGACCGTCAGCACCTGCGCATCCCGCAATAGCCGTGGTGTGACAAAGTCTTCAATATAGCCGTTCCCGCCATGCATCTCAATCGATTCATGCGCAAAATGAATGGCCTGCTCAGCAGTTTCTTTTTTCAGCACTGCAATCAGAAGTCGGTTCATCGCTTCCTCTTCGCGCGAAGCCTTTCCAGCCGCCACCCTGTCATACAGCGCAATCAGACTGAACACGGCGCTCGTCTCAACCTCCTGTTTACAGGCAAGCTTGGCAAGTGTCTCTTTTACCATCGGAAAATCAGCAAGTTTGCTGCCAAAGGCATTCCGCATAAAGGCATATTGTTTCGCCTCCAAAAAAGCCCGCTGCATGATGCCGATGCTCGCGACACTATTGCAGATCCGCGACAGATTAAGCGCCTCCATCATATAGTGGATCCCTTTATCCGCATCGCCTACCAGATGGGCCTCCGCCCCGTGGAACACCACTTCTCCTGACGGCACAGCGCGGACGCCAAGCTTATCCTTCAGCCGCCTGATCTCAAGTCCGTTCAGCTCGCCGGTCTCCTTCCGCCATGGGACAAGGAACAAGCTCAACCCCTTCGATCCCGAAGGCGCCCCCTCTCTCCTGGCCAAAACCATCGCCACACCGCAGGCACCCGCATTGGAGGCAAAATATTTTTCCCCATAAATCCGGTACTGCCCGTCCTCCAGCACAGCTTTCACCTCATTGGCGCCCACATCCGAACCGCCCTGCCTCTCAGTCAGGAAGGTCGCCCCTTCAAACAGCTCGGTCTCGCCCGTGCTGATCACATGAGGCAAATACTTCTCCCTCAGCTCTTCATCCGCATAATGGTCGATCAGATAAGCGGTCGCCATCGTCAAAGTGACCGGACAGTAAAAGCCAGGCTCTGTCTGTGACAGCAGATACCCCTGCGCATACGAATACACATAATTCCCTTTGCGGCCAAGCTCCGGTATTTCCTTGTGCACATAGCCGACAATGCCGGCATTATAAGTCTGCTCCACCGTTTTCCTGTATCCCTCATTCAGCCACACATAGGAAATGTCATTGCCCATTTTGTCAAACTTGATCAGCCGCGGCTGGCCTTCCCGGTCGGTATGGACCGCACGCTCGTCGACCTCGCCTGCGCATAACCCTCCAAAAGCTTCAAGTTCCTTTTCAGCCCATGCAAAAAATTCCTCATCCATATACTGCTTCAGCACAAATGCCAGATTCGGATCACTTTGGTAAAAGTTCATTCCTGCCCCTCCTTAAACAGCTTGCTCCTGCTGCCTCAATGACTGCTTCAAAATCTTGCCTGTTGCATTGCGCGGCAGCGCCTCTATTTCTTCATATAATTTCGGTATCTTATAATCAGCTATTTTTCCAGACAAAAATGCCTTTAAATCATCCTCTTCCAGACTGCCCGGCTGCTTCAGCACAACATACGCCTTCACTGTCTCTCCCCACTCCGGATGCGGCACGCCCACAACGGCCGTCTCGGCAATGGCAGGATGCGAGGCCAGCAGCTCTTCAATCTCTTTCGGAAAAATATTGACGCCGCCCGAAATGATCATATCCTTCTTCCGGTCAACAACCCAAATATAGCCGTCCTCATCGAATCTGGCTATATCACCGGAATAGAGCCAGCCGTCCTTGATCGTTTCCGCTGTTTTTTCGGGATCCTTATAATACCCCTTCATAACACCTTCGCCCTTCAGGAGGATTTCGCCAACTTCTCCTGGCTCGACTGGATTGCCTTTTTCATCGGCAATCATGATCTCCGTTCCAAGCGCCGCTCTCTTCCCGATGCTGCCGGCCTTCTGATCATGCTCGCCAGCCAGCAAGAGCGTCCCGCTCGGCCCGGCCTCTGTCAGTCCATACACACAATACAGGCTGTCCGTTTTCAGCCGCTCCTTCACAAGCCGGACTTCTTTTTCTCCAAGCGGAGCCCCGCCGTACACCCAATATTCCATCGAAGACAAATCGTATTTTTCAATATCAGGCTGCTTGGCTGTGAAAAGATAGGCAACCGGCGCACCGAAGAAATGGGTCGCTTTTTCCGAAGAGACTAGCTTTAACAGTACCTCTGGTGTAAAAACTGGCGCAAGAATATGGGCGGCCCCCACATAGGTGCCTGCGATCAGGAACAGATGGAGCGGTGCCGAGTGGCTCAGCGGCATCAAGTGGAGCATGCGGCTTTCCGGCTTCATGGCCATTTCCACTGCCATCATGATTGCTGATGAAAGAATATTGCGGTGGGTGAACAGCACCCCCTTCGGACTTCCGGTCGTCCCTGACGTGTAAAGGATTGCCGCCTCGTCATCCTCCAACAAAGGAATTCCCGCATCTATATCCCGGCCGCCTGCCACCAGCTCTTCAAAGCTAGCCCATCCAGCCGCAGCCATACCTGTCTTCACACACTCGAGACCAGGCCTTTCATTCAGGGTCCCCGTCTGTTCAACCAGCATTTCATGCGCAAATAAAGCTTTCGCTCCGCTATGATCCAGGATATAGCCCAGCTCAGATGCCGTCAGCCGGCTGTTCACAGGCACAATCAGCGCACCAATCCTCACCGCCGCGAAATAAGTAACCACAAATTCCGGGACATTCGGCATGAAAAGCAGAATTCTATCTCCTTTTGCATAGCCCCTCCTCCTCAATGCGTCTGCCAACATATTGACCCTGCTGTTCAGCTCTTTATAAGAAAGCCTCTCCTCCCCGGAAATGACAGCCTCCCTGTTTGGATATTTCCTTCCGTTTCTCGCCAGCAGTTCAGATACGTTCATATATGATCCCCCTTTTCGTTCAGCCTTTTTTCAAATTGATCCAGCATCTTTTCCATTTCTTCTTTTAAAAAAAGCAGCTCCTCGATGCGGGCGTTCACCTCCTTTACTCTCTCCCTGCCATACTCGACCGTCCGCTCCAGCTGCTTCCGCCCTGAACGGTCCTGGTCAAACAGCACAATCATTTCTTTGATTTCATCCAGCTTAAATCCGAAGCGCTTGCCCCGGAATATCAGCTTCAGGCGGATATAATCCTTTTTGGCAAAAATTCTTCTGCCATTTTCATTTCTATTAGGGCATAATAAGCCAAGCTCCTCGTAATATCTGATGGTCCTGGTGCTGACATCGAAAATCTTTGCCAGCTCCGAAATGGTGTATTCCACACGATCACCCAAATTCTTTCACTATTCTGACACCAATATAACATTTACGTTAACGTAAAGTTCAAGTCTCCGGCAAATCCTGTTTCTATTAAGAAAAATTTGATTTTTTCGTCTGCACCCTTAGGAAAAGATATTACAATTGTGTTAAAATGAAATATAGTGATTGAACAAATCGTTCTTAATAAATAACCCTTCGGTCATATAACTTCTGGATAAAAGGTGTGTGGAATCAATGATTGGCGAACGTGTAAAAAGACTGCGTCAGGAGAGAAAGATGTCATTATCAGAGCTCGCTGAACAGGCAGGGGTGGCAAAGTCCTACTTAAGCTCCCTGGAAAGAAATCTACAGACGAATCCTTCCATTCAATTTTTAGAAAAAATTTCTGCTGTTCTTCATGTTCCGGTTGATACACTGATACTGGACCAGCCCAATAAAGAAGAACTGGATTCCGAATGGATGAACATCGTGAAAGAAGCAATGGACTCCGGCATCTCCAAGGACCAGTTCCGCGAATTTCTTGAATTTAATAAATGGAGAATCAACAAAAAAAAATAACTATTTCCGAGGCTGTTGCAATACAGCGGAAAACAGTCTGCGCCAAGTGACAGCCTCTAAAACCTCTCTGTTTCTGCGCAAAATAAAAAAGCATTTCTCCTGCAGAGAAACACTTAGCTTTCTATATTCTGTTATTATGTTTTCAGCGGTTTTCCGCTATAAGATCCACTGCCGGCTGGCCGGCGAGAAAGTTAAGTATATCTTCTTGTTTCAGGCCTATTTCCTTTGCTTCAGCAATTAGTGCCACCCATTCCAAGTCCAATTCCTGCATATTATTTTTCATAACTCTCTCTTCCCCCTAAAATACTTTTCGTATTCCAGGCAATCCAGCCGTCCTGGCGCCTCATCCGACTTTACTCTCAATAGGCGCGGTAGACCTGTGACTTTGCGTCCCTATCTTTCAACAGGTTTGCCTTTTTCTGCTCTGTCATGCTTTTTTCATATCCTCTTAAGACTACTATAAAAGTTTTCCCAACATTTACGTGTTGTTTTTTGTCAAATTCTTCAAATTATTTTAAGATATTATTCGACAAAATGAAGGATAATTGGATAGATTTAGAAATCTGCCGGAAACCCATAAGACTTCTGGCCCGGTAAATCTGGGGGTATAGTGTAAGATTTTTGCTCATTCCGTCGACAGCTTTTAGGTAGGCCTTATTTCCTCTATCTATTTAACGGCCCTTCCCTTATAGCTCTCCATCTTCCTCTTAAAAGGCACCACCTTCACCGGCAGCTGTTCAAACGTAAACGCATCAAAAAAGGGAAACAGCGTCAGATCATTGCCGCACACCGGACAGAGCCATTCGCCTATTTCACTGCTGCTGTAGGATGGGCGGTGGCATTTAGGGCAGTTTTTTCGGTACATGGGATTTCCTCCTTAAAGAACAGGCCTTGAATAGCATTCCAAGGCCCTGTTAATGGTCTTTCCTGATTCTGTGGTATCTTACTGCCAATAATATGCCGCCTGCCCCCAGCAAAATGCCCCCGAGAAGCATGAAATTATATGTGTTTGTTGCCGTGTCAGGGAGAATATTTTCTCTGATTTCTGGTGTAACAGTTATACCATCACCTGGATTGCTGCCTGGATTTCCGCTTGCCGGTTCATCGGGATTATCGCTTGGGTCTCCACTGTCATCATTCGGATCTTCGGATGGATTGTCTTCACCTGGGTCCTCAGTCTCCCCATCACCTGGATCCTCGCCATTATCACCGTCGTCTGGATTATCTTCGCCTGGAGGGTCTTCATCACCCGGATTCTCTCCTGGATCTTCATCGCCCGGATCCTCACCATCACCAGGGTCGTCCTCTCCTGGCGGGTCTCCATCATCAGGTGGATCTCCTCCTCCTGGCGGATCTCCACCGCCATCAAGTGCTTCTGCTACAAACAAAATCTCCACCTCTGCAGAAGAGTTTTGAAAAGCATTCCCAAGTTCATACGGCATCATTACTTGGAAAAATAAAGTTTCTGTTTGGCCTTTTTTTAGCGGCCTTGGTGTGAAGCCTTTGAAATCTTTTAATTTTCCTTCGTAAAGAATGGTGCTATCTTTCTTTACCAGCAGATCCAATTCTTCAAATAAGCCTTTGACAGATTTCTTTTCGCCGATGATGGAACTGTATTTGAAATCCTGTTTTCCATTATTAATGATGGTAATATCGCGCGGCATCCAGTCACCAGGCTTCAAATCCCCTACATGAAAAAAATAGCCGTTCAGGTTTGTATTGATGTCAATTTCCTTATCTTCTGCAAAAGCTTTATAAGTGGTAAATAGCGTAAGAATAAGGAGAGTTAGTATCATAAAAATTGCTTTTGGTTTTGCCAGCTTGAGCAGGTTTGTCATGGCATTACCTCACTGATTGGTTATTTAGGAAAAGGCGGGATAGAGAGCCATCCCGCCTTTTTTCTTGTTAAAATTATTTTGCTTCGCCAGCGCCTTGCTCAGCATTGAATGTCCACTTAAGTTCCAGAGAATCTCCTTGGAATTCGTTTTGATCCAGGCCATTGTCTACAAATTCGAATTGAACATACAGTTTATCTTCAGTTCCGGCAGCAAGCTTTCCGCCTCTCTCAGCAAGCCAGCCGCTGAAGATATTTCCTTCAATTACATCAGGGGACATGCCCTTCAAGTCTGCAAGTGTTGTAGAGTAAATTGGTACATCCAGTTTGTCTGCATTAAGCAGGAAGTTCACTTGGATGTGATCGCCAAAGTCTTCAACATTACCACCCTTAGCGTCACCTACCGTGTAATCTGTATCCAGCGTAATAGATGCAATGTCCAGTGACCCGCCATTGACCAGGTCAAAAGAACGCAGCATAGTATCGCCTGGCTTGATGTTATCAACATCAATGATTGTTGTTGGATCAGCGCTCAGATCCAAAGTTCCTGCAGCAAAACTTCCTGTGGCTTCAGCAGTATCACTGAAGTATGCAAATGTTCCTCCGCCGACTAAAGATACGCCAAGTGCTGCAGATGCAATTCCCAAACCTAATTTCTTTTTAAAGCTCATGTTCCATTTCCTCCTCTTACCCTTTGGGTATGTATAAGTTTTTATATTGAATCCTGTGTTGCCACAGGAATTTCAACCTGATTTAAGCCGTTTTTTCTGTTGTGTCGCCTTTGCCCTTTGCTCTTGCTTCAAGCTCTCTCATTGCCTGGTAGATTGTGAAGGCTGCATATCCCAGCATCAGGATGCCAGGGCCAATCAGTAAGATGGCGGCGCCTTTTTGCGATTTGGCAAAGTCTATGAAATAACCTGCATATGGCAGGGTGTACCCTGTGTAGATGGCGGTGACATTGTCGGAAAGGACCGGGTCCAAATCCTTGGATTGGTTGTTATCCCCTTTAGTTTCGTACATGACGTGTTCGCCGCTGGTGGTTATACCTGTGATCCTATGGGTGATCAGTTTTTTATCTTCATCTATGAAGGTAATGATGTCACCTTTTTTCAGCTCTTTCTTTGCATCGCCTTCAAGAGGCTTGACTGCAATGACTGATCCAGTCATGAAGGTCGGCTCCATCGAACCGGAGAGAACAGTTTTTATTTGATAGCCAAATGCCTGGGGCTCACCACCGGAGGCTTTTGACGAAATCACGAGAAATGCCATTAAGATGAGATTGATAAATAATAGCCATGTGATAATGCTGCTGATGATTTTTCTGACGGTTTTCCAGCTGAATTTCAAGCTTCCTTCACCTTCCTCTATTTTCTCTATTAATCTGGCTGTTTCTTAGTAGCTGTTCACTTTTGTTCTTTTTATCGAACCGATAAGTTGAGTATAGTACAGAGTCCTCAACTTTGAAAATTACCAAAATTAGCCGTTTTTTCTTTTTAACGAACAGTTTTCACGAGTTTCCTTCAATTATCTCGATTATTCTTACTTTTTTGTATTTTTTAATGAACTTTATGTTCGTTATAATGAAGTTGTGTCTATACTATAAATAGAGGGGATATTCTAATGGTAGGTGGGAGGATAAAACGCTTGCGGCTCCTTAGAGGCTTTTCCATAAATGAGCTTGCTGAAAAATCAGGGGTTTCCAAGTCCTATTTGAGCTATATCGAAAGAGATATCCAGAAAAATCCCTCCCTGCAGGTTCTGTCCAAGCTGGCAAGAACACTCGGGACCTCTGTCGAGGAGCTTCTTGATTATAGGATAAAGTCCGATTTCGAGACGACAGAGCTTGATCCCGAATGGCAGGAACTTGTCCAGGAAGCGATTGACCAAGGGATTACAAAAGAAGATTTTAGTTACTATCTTGATTTTATCCGCTTTAAAAACACACATGGAGGTAATGAAGGCAAGTGAAGGCTAACGGTATATTACTATTATGCTCAGCCATTATCTTAATCATAGGGGGCAGCGGCCTGCTGTTATTCTCGATTAAGGAGGCAGCCGATCAAAGCCGGCAAACTGAGGAATCTCTTGAAACAGCAAAAAAAGTACTTTCACTAGAAGATACAGCTGTTACGACGAAAGAACACCCAGCTAAGGAGCCGAATATTCCTGCCTTTAAGACTGGTGATATTATCGGCGTTCTAGAAATCCCGGCACTAAAAGCAGAGCTCCCTATAATAGAAGGAACCGATGAAGAGGAACTGGAGAAAGGAGTCGGCCATTATGCAGGCACTGTATTCCCTGGGCAAAATGACCAGATTCTACTCTCCGGCCATAGGGATACCGTTTTCCGCAAAATAGGTGAACTAAAAATGGGGGATGAACTGGTTGTGAAGATGCCCTATGGCGACTTCACCTATGAAATTATCGACTCTTTTATTGTGGATGCAGATGATACTACTGTCATTAAGTCCACTGCTCCGGAGGAAATACTGACCCTTTCAACATGCTATCCCTTTTACTTTGTCGGCAGTGCGCCGGACCGGTATATTTTGACGGCAAAGAGGATTCACGATTCTGGCACTTGAACGAGTGGGCGGATTAATGTAAAAAACCGGCCCCCCACCCAGGGACCGGCTCTCCACCATTATTTCTGCAATCCAACCGCAATCTTCGCTCCAACTTCGGCATTATGCTTAACTAGCGCGATGTTGGCTGTGAGGCTTGTTCCTTCTGTCAGTTCTTTTACTTTGCTTAGGAGGAAAGGTGTGACCAGCTTTCCGGCAATCTGGTTGTCTTTTGCTTCTTGAAGCGCTGTTTCGATCACGCTTGTGATGAAGCTTTCTTCCAGGGCATCTTCTTCCGGGATCGGGTTGGCGATGACGACTCCGCCGTTCAGGCCAAGCTCCCATTTTGTTCGGATCAGGCTGGCTGCATCTTCAGGCGCATCCACGCGATGGTTGACGTCAAACGGGCTTGTCCGGGTATAGAATGCCGGCAGCTTGTCTGTTTCATAGCCGACGACCGGTACGCCGTGTGTTTCCAGGTATTCAAGGGTCAGGCCGATATCCAGGATGGATTTGGCGCCTGCGCAGACGACTGCTACATTGGTCTGGGCGAGCTCCTGCAGGTCAGCAGAGATATCCATTGTTGTTTCGGCTTCGCGGTGGACGCCGCCGATGCCGCCTGTGACGAATACTTCGATTCCGGCAAGCTCTGCACAGATCATGGTGGCTGCCACAGTGGTCGCGCCGTTTTTGCCCTGGGCGATCAGATAAGGAAGGTCGCGGCGGCTGGCTTTTTCAATGTCCTTGCTTTGGGCGAGGAATTCCAGCTCGTCCTCAGAAATGCCGATCTTTATTTTTCCATTGATGATGGCGATGGTCGCAGGCACCGCACCATTTTGGCGGATGATGTCTTCCACTTCTTTGGCCGTCACGATATTCTGCGGGTATGGCATGCCGTGTGAGATGATCGTTGATTCTAATGCCACAACCGGTTTGTTTGCTTTTCGTGCTTCCAATACTTCTTCTGAGAATTCAAGATAGTTTTCTAACATAGTATGAGTCTCCTTTTTTAGCTGAAATTTTGCTGAAATGTTTCCTGCAGTCTGACATTATTTAAAATTGGACTGACGGTTTCTTCTGACTGCAGTGTGAGCATGCTGCAGGCGATGCCGATTTTGCAGGCGTTTTCTGTATTTAGCCCCTTCAGATGTGCGTATAGGATACCGGCCACAAGCGAGTCGCCTGCCCCAGTCACATCCTGCACCTTGATCTTCGGCGGAAGCAGCACCCCTGCCTCACCTTCCTTCGTGTAGAAAATCAGTCCTTTGTCCCCTCTTGTGATGACGACCTTCTCCACGCCTTTTTTCATGATCTTCTCGGCTGCTTTAAAGAAATCTCCATCAGTATCTATCTTCATTCCTGACAGCGCCTCGGCTTCGTCATGGTTGGCAATCAGCCATGTGACACCCATCAGATTTTCGGGCAGCTTCTTCACCTTTGGGGACGAGACCGGCGTGATGCAAAGCGGAACAGATTCTTCGTAGCAGCGGGCAATCGTCTTTTTCAAAACTTCTGCCGGGAAATTGGTATCCAGCAGGACGATCTCTGCCGAGGCAATATAGCCCCACCTTTTTTCAATAAATTCTGAATTTATGCGATCGTATAAGGCCATATCCGCAAAAGCAACAGTCATTTCGCCGTCATGGTCCAGAACGGCTGTATATGTTCCGGTTGCTGTATTAGGCAATGTCTGGGATGGGGTAATGTCGACAAAATCCTTTGTATAGCCCAGCAGCCAGCTGCCTTCAGTATCATCGCCCACGGCTGTCAACAGACTTGCATCACAGCCAAGCCGCCCAAGGTTTTCAGCAATATTCCTGGCAACCCCGCCGCATGACTGGGAGCTGGCGGAAGGATTCGAGGTACCGCTTTCAATTTTGCCAATCGACTGAATTTTCCGGTCGACATTAGCCCCGCCGATGCAAAGGACTTCTTTCTTGTTCGGCAGCATATAAGCCCTTCCCAGGATTTTACCCTGCTTGGCAAGCGAGGATATATAGCCGGCTGCGGCCGAGCGTGATAACCCGGTCTTTTCTGCAATTTCATTCTGGGAAATGAATGGGTCCTCTTTTATCAAAGTGAAAATGGATTGTTCTTTTTCATTCACAGCGTGTCACCGCCTTCGTAAACTTTTGTCTAAATTATAAACATTTGTTTACAATAAGAGCAATGGTTTTGGGGTAAAAACATAGGTCTGACTTATAGGTATGAAGTCAGACCACACAAGGGATTGCACAAAAAAAGACGGGGAAATCCCCCGCCTCTTTAAGCAGCATCATCTTTCTTTTTAATATCCTTCAAATAATATTTCTCTGAGGTAAAGAACTCATTTTTGAGCTCTTTCACCTCCTTGCTCAATAGAAGTACAGCAATAATATTCGGAATCAGGATAGCAGCCAGAGCAAGGTCAAGGAACTGCCAGATTGTTTGCGCTGCTCCGATAGAGCCAAATACGATCGCCAGGATATAGACAACCTTGATGGCCTGGCCCGCGAAATTGCCAAACAGGAATTCTGCCTGCTTCGACCCGTAAAAAATGACAACAATGATGGTGGAAACCACAAAGAATATGAGTGAAATGGTAACAATAAGGCTGCCTGTCTGTCCGAAATACTGGGAGAAAGCTGCTGTTGTCAGGGATGATGGATCATCCATCGCCCCTTCCCTCTGCCAGACACCTGAAGACAGCACGACAAAAGCAGTCGCAGAGCAGACAATCAGCGTATCGACGACAATCCCGACAATCGCCCAGAAGCCCTGCCTGACAGGATGGTCCGTCTGTGCAGCCGCATGGGCGATCGGAGCCGTCCCAAGTCCTGCTTCATTGGAATATAATCCTCGTGCAAAGCCCCAGCGGATGACCTCGCCGATGGCTGCACCTGCAAAACCGCCCATTGCCGCTGCCGGCTGGAATGCGTAAGTGAAGATTAATTCCAATACCTCAGGAACCTTGCTGAAGTTCATGAATAGGATCACAAGCGCTGTTCCCACATAAATCAATGCCATAAACGGAACCAGGATTTCGGTTACCTGCCCGATCCTCTTAATGCCGCCGAACACAATCAATAATACAACGGCTGCAACAGCTATCCCCGTCCACAATCCATCGATTTCAAAAGTTTCTGAAACAGCTGATGAGACTGCATTTCCCTGCACCATGATGCTTGGGATCAGCTCGATCATCAGGGCAAAGGCAAACCAGACGCCCAGCCATTTCATATTGAGCCCTTTTGTCATATAGTACATCGGCCCGCCGACATATTCGCCGTCCTCATTTTTCTCACGGTATTTGACCGCCAGGACGCTTTCTGAAAATTTAATGGCCATTCCGATTAAAGCGATTACCCACATCCAAAAGACTGCTCCCGGCCCGCCGAACATGATGGCTGCCGGTACGCCGACGATATTCGCCGCTCCGATTGTCGAAGAAAGAGCAGATGTCAGAGCCTGAAGCGGAGTGACCGTCCCTTCTCCTTTCGGCTTTTTAAACACGCTGCCGAAGGTCTGCTTGAAAATATAAACCGGGTATCTGAATTGAAAGAATCCCAGTAAAAAGGTTAAATATATGCCTGTTCCAGCCAGAATAATAATGATCGGCGGCCCCCACAGCCATGCCGATATACTTCCCACAAGATCAAGAAATGAGTCCAATTGAATTTCCCCCTAGTAGATAAATTGCACATTGCTGCTGTTTAACCCATTCCCTTCAAGCCGCTGTTCAAACCTGTTCTTTAAGATGGACTGGACAAAAATGCCGTTTTGACTTATAGTTAGCTAGGCAACTAATTGAAACGGGTGATAATTTTATGAACAAAATGGATCCTTTTTTTCACAGCTTCAACCAATGCACCCGGCAGTTCTCCAAGGGCCTGAACGATGTGCTGACCCCCATGGGGCTTTATGCCGCACAATGGCCGATCATCTACAGGCTGAAGACAGCAGGCTCCAGCACACAGGTTGAGCTATCCACCTATCTCAGCGTTGAAGCCCCGACCATGACAAGAGCCCTTCTCCGTCTTGAAAAATCAGGCTGGATCAGCAGGGTGCCGGGGAAAGACAAACGGGAAAAAAAGATTCTGCTGACGGATGAAGCCCTCACACAATATCCGGACTGGCTGGCCGCTGTACAACAATACGAACAAAAAATGCTGGAGGATATATCTGAAGAAGAATTAATGGCTGCCATATCAGTCATGCAAAAAATGAAGCAAAATTCCGGACGCTGATCAGCCCCGCAAGATCTTCCGTTTTTCTTCTCACTACTTCACAGACTCTCAGTAAACAAGACATCAAGGAGGACAATCATGAAAAAACAGCCCCTTTGGACAAAGGACTTTTTAGGCGTTTCCATTACCAGCTTTTTCTTATTTATCGGCTTTTATATATTGCTGACGACCCTTCCCATTTATATTCTTGATGATTTAAAAGGAAGCGAATCACAGGTCGGCCTCATCATCTCGGTATTCCTGATCGCCGCCGTCATCTCCCGTCCTTTTACAGGAAAATGGATCGACGAAATCGGCCGCAAGAAAATCCTGTTGATTTCTATGGTTATTTTTACAATTGCTTCTGCCCTCTATTTTACGGCAGACAGCCTGCCAATGCTTTTGGCAGTCCGCTTCCTGCATGGCGCGGGCTTCGGAATGGCCACCACGGCCACTGGTGCCATTGTCGCTGATATCGTCCCGGCTGAAAGGCGCGGCGAAGGGCTCGGCTATTATGCCATGTTCATGAACCTTGCCATGGTAATCGGACCTTTCACCGGACTGACCATCATTCAGTATGCCGCATACAGCTGGATTTTTGTTTTATGTACAGTGCTTGCCGTCCTGGCTCTGGTGCTGTCATCGATCATCAGCATCCCGGAAAACAGCGGCGAAAAAACAAAGCAGCCATCATTTGCTTTTTCAAGCCTTTTTGAAAAAAATGCCGTTCCGGTTTCCATTGCAGCCGGCACGCTTGCGTTTGCCTATTCAGGCGTTTTATCCTTCATTTCGGTGTATGCCAAGGAGCTCGGACTGATGCAGGCAGCATCCTTTTTCTTTGTCGTCTATGCAGCCTTTATCCTGATTTCACGCCCGTTCACAGGCCGCTGGTTTGACATGTACGGAGAAAACCGGGTCATCTATCCGGCAATCGTTTTATTTGCCGCCGGCCTGTTCCTGCTCAGCCTTGCAGACAACAGCTTCCTGTTCCTGCTTGCCGGCGCCGTGATCGGCCTCGGCTATGGCACCATCGTTCCGAGCATGCAGACCGTTGCGATTAAAAATGCCGACCCTTCGAAAAGAGGGCTGGCCACATCCACCTTCTTTACGATGTTTGACTCCGGCCTCGGCCTTGGCTCCTATGTACTCGGCATCGTCGCCGTCTACACAGGATTTGCCAAGCTATACATGGTGCTCGTTTTGGTCTCACTGATCGGCCTTGGGCTCTACTATATCCTTCACGGGAAAAAAACAGCAGCAGCCAAAGAAGAAATGCAATCAGAAGTGAATATTTCTATGTAATATGGAACAGGACCCTTGGCTGGAGGGTCCTGTTTTTGTGTGGGAGGCTGGGTTTTGGGTGTTGATTCGCGGCCTTTTTGAGATGATTGGCAGCTTTTTGCGTTTGGTGGCAGCCTTTTGTGGTGGTTGACTGCTTAATTTTCCGTTTATTAGCAAGTTTTTCATTTTATTAGCAACTTTCCACTTTTATTAGCAACTTTTTCATTTTATTAGCAACTTTTCCATTATATTAGCAACTTTTCCATTATATTAGCAACTTCCAGCTTTTATTAGCAACTCTGCTAAAACCTGCCCGCAGCTCTTATTTGCGAGTTTTCGGGTTTATTTGCGACTTTCAGAATTTATTTGCGAGTTTTAAAATATTTTTGCGACTTTCCCAGTTTATTTGCGACTTCCAGCTTTTATTTGCGACTCTGCTAAAACCGGCCTGATCCCCGAATAAAAGCTTTATTTGCCGCTTTCCCATTATATCTGCGACTAACCCCAAACGCCCCGTCCGCTTGACCGCAGCACTCCGCCGAAACAAACAAAAAAACCGAACCCATCCGGCCCGGTCTATGTTCTCGGCAATATTAAAATTTCAACCCGCCTGTTTTTGTCCCGGCCTTCTTTTGTATCATTGGAGGCGGCAGGCTGGAATTCGCCAAACCCTTTCGCACTGAAGGCTCTGGCATCCAGGTCTTTGTTATGCAGCAGGATTTTCATGAAGTTTACGGCTCTCATGACGCTTAATTCCCAGTTGGATTCAAACTCGGAGGTTTTGATCGGCATATTGTCTGTATGGCCGCTGATGATGATATTGCGCGGCGGGTCCATGACGAGCAATTCCCCGATTTCGTCGGCGATCGTCAATTCTCCTGACCTTACTTCAGCGCTCCCGGAAGCGAAAAAGACGTTGTCCCGGATCGTTACAAGCAGTCCTTCATCTGTCAGCGAGGTCTCAAGTTTGTCTGTGAGGCCATTGTTTTGAATATAGGTTTTCACCTTTTCTTCGACTTCCTTGAGTTCCTGCTTGTCTGTGAGTTTCTGGATTTTTCCTTCTGCTTCCATATCGCTCTGGCCTTCTTCTAAAGTGCCGGCAGCAGAAGCCTTTTCTACTTCATCTTTGTTTTCAGTCTCTGCCTTATCCGCGGACTGCATGGCGCCGTCCGGCATTGGGCTCGGGTAATCAAAGAAGCCGGTCCCGCCATTGAATGCATCATTGAATGCCTTTGAAAGGGCCTCGAATTTCCGGGCATCCACTGAGCTCATGGCAAACAGGACGATGAAAAGGGCAAGCAGGAGCGTCAGGATATCAGCATAGGGTATCAGCCAGGACTCGTCAACATGCTCCTCATGATGCTCCTTTTTCTTCCGCTTACTCATCTGCCTTCACTTCGCTTTCCTCGAGGAATTGCTTCCTTTCCCCAGAAGGCAGATAAGATGCCAGCTTTTGCTCGATGACGCGCGGTGCTTCTCCTTCAAGGATGGAGAGGACCCCCTCGATCATCATATATTTGAGCTTTGATTCCTGCTTTGATTTGCGCTTCAGCTTGTTGGCAAAAGGATGCCATAACACGTATCCGGTGAAAATTCCAAGCAGGGTTGCCACAAAGGCTGCACTGATGGCATGGCCGAGTGCGTCGGTGTTCGTCATATCCCCCAGGGCGGCAATCAGGCCGACAACCGCTCCAAGAACTCCAAGGGTCGGGGCATATGTCCCGGCCTGTGTGAAAATGGCGGCCCCTGAAAGATGCCTTTCCTCCATTGACTCAATTTCTTCAGAAAGTACATCCCTGATATAATCGGCACTTTGCCCATCCACTGCGAGCGAGAGGCCGTTTTTCAGGAATGGATCATCGATTTCATTCGTTTTGGCTTCAAGTGCAAGGAGGCCTTCCTTCCGCGCCAGCTGGGCCCACTCTGAAAACATCCTGATCAGGTCTGTCGGAACCAGCTGTTTTTTTTCCTTAAATAAGATGCCAAAAAGCTTTGGCACTTTTTTCAGCTCGTTCATAGGAAAAGCGATGGTAACCGCCGCTATAGTCCCAACGATGATGATCAGGATGGCAGCCGGGTTTACCAGGGCTGAAGGCGGCACCCCTTTCAGTACCATACCGGCCCCTACGCCAATGATTGCGAGAATAAGCCCAATTAATGATGATTTATCCATATACGTCACCTGTCTTAATAAAATGTCTATTTCTATTTATTTCGACAGGGACCCTCATTTATTTAGGCCAATTCTAATATTAATCTGCAATTCTTTTACTTTCAGACAAATAAAAGCCTGTAAAATAGGTATATATACCTACATTGATATATCCGCCGCTATTTTTAAAAAATGGGGGTTTCCGCTCCCAAAAGAAAAAGCCCCCCAACCAGGAGCTTTCAATCAACCAATTTATGATGAATCTTTTCTTCATAGTTTTTAAAAATTGAGGAGTTTGTGCTGGTGCGCCGTTTTGACATCATGCTGTTGAATTTCAGCAGCTTCTGGTTCAGCTGCTTCTGAAGCTCCTTCTTTTCTGCAGGATCCTCGCATTTTTTTATAAGATCCTCGATGGTGGACATCTCCTGTTTCAAGCTGCTGTCTTCTTCTGTATAGCCTGCATTTTTCATCATTCTGTAGGCCATTCGCAGGTCGTCGGGAACATGGGAAAGCTCATCATGCGCAAGCGGTTTTCCAAAGCCGGGAAGTTTATCAAATTCGCCTTCTTTATAGCCTTTCTTGATCCGTTCTTCTGAAATGATTCCAAAAAGGTCCATCTGCAGCCTCCTTTCAATCCTTTCCCTTATTATAAAGGCCTCTACCTTTATTTGAAAGCTGATGACATTATATTCCTTTTTAGAAAAAGGTTTGAAATAGGCTGTTTGAGGTTATTTAACGAACTAAAAAGAGAAAAGGAAGTGCACCTATGTTTACTGGGGGAATTGCTTTCACTTTAATATCCTGCGCCTTTTTTATGGCGATCGTTGCCTGGATTTCGTATGTGAAAACGAAAGGGGCAGTCAGCGATTCTACAGGATATTTCCTGGCAGGGAGGGGACTGACAGGGGGCTTCATCGCCGGATCGCTGCTGCTGACAAATCTGTCGGCCGAGCAGCTGATCGGCCTGAATGGACAGGCCTACCGGACCAATTTGAGCAATATGGCCTGGGAAGTTACCGCTGCTTTCGCTATTATTTTCATGGCTGTTTATCTGCTGCCAAAGTATTTGGGCGGAAACTTTACCACGCTGCCTGAATTTTTAAGCAAGCGTTTTGATGAAGGGGTAAGGCGCTATACTGTTATCCTGTTCATGCTTGGCTATATTCTTGTTACCATCCCATCCATGCTGTATTCGGGTGCACTGGCTGTCCTCCAGCTGTTTGATGTGCCGTCCCTTTTAGGTATTACATATGAATCTTCTGTTTGGCTTGTCATTTGGATCATCGGCATCATCGGCGCCATTTACGCCATTTTCGGCGGACTGAAGGCTGTTGCCGTTTCTGATACATTAAACGGAATCGGCCTCCTGATCATCGGTATCCTGATTCCGGTTCTTGGCTTTTTCGCCCTTGGCGACGGCAATTTCTTCAGCGGCCTGAAGACCATTGCCACTGATCATCCTGAAAAATTGAACAGCATTGGCACAAAAGAAGACTCTGTCCCATTCGGCACCATTTTTACCGGGATGATCTTTGCCAATCTCTTCTACTGGGCATCCAATCAGTATGTTATCCAGCGTACACTGGGTGCGAAAAATCTGGCGGAAGGCCAAAAGGGCGTTATGATTTCAGGCTTTTACAAGCTGCTTGTCCCTGTTTTCATGATGATTCCCGGCGTCATTGCTTTTCATCTTTACGGCAATTCACTGAAATCAGTCGACCTTGCCTATCCAACCCTGATATCAGATGTGATGCCAGGCTATCTGTCCGGATTTTTCCTTGCGGTCCTGCTGGGAGCCGTGTTCAGCTCCTTCAATTCGCTGCTGAACAGCGCCGCTACCCTTTTTGCATTAGATATATACAAGCCAAGGATCAATCCAAATGTGAGTGATGAAAAGCTGATCAGCATCAGCAAATGGTTCGGGACTGTTCTCGCCATCGTCTCTTTATTCATCTCTCCGATGCTGATGAACGCATCTGACGGACTTTGGGACCTGATTCGCCGGTTTACCGGATTTTTCAATATCCCGATTATCGCGATTGTACTTGTGGGTATTTTCTCGAAATATATCCCGGCATTGGCTCCGAAAGTGGTCATCATTTTCCATGTGATTGCTTATTATATGCTCGTATGGGGCACTGACCATCTGTTTGGCTATTCGGTTCCGATCCACTTTATCCATATCTACGCGATCCTGTTTGCTGTCGAGATCCTGATGATGGTCATTATCGGTAAAATAAAACCGCGGGCCACTGCCTATCATTTCCGTGCAGATGCCCAGGTGAATATGGTTCCGTGGAAGGGCGTTATCCCGGTTTCCATCATTCTTCTCTCGCTCGTTGCTTTTACGTATATCGTCTTTTCAAAAATCGGCCTTGCTTATGAAGCTGCTGTCGTTTCCCCAGCCTTCTGGCCTGCCACAGTCGCCATCTTTATCATTGCCGCTATCTTCATCTATCTGTCCATGAAATTCTGGCACAGAAAATATGCTTCCTATCTGGAAGGCCAGAACACAGAAGGTGCCACGCAGGTCAAAAGATCAGGTTCAGGCTTGAACCCGCTGATTGTCAATGCCAAGCAGAGTACGGTAAAAGAGTAGGAAACGCAGCTTATATATCAAGCAAAAAGACCCGCTTTATGGAGAGCGGGTCTTTTGTTTATTGGACAGCCTCTGGTTCCTGCAGCAACCCCAATTTATATTTTTCCAATCATATTCGGGTCGCTGATCATTCCCTGCTGGCCCGGCATCCAGTTGGCAGGTGTGCCTTTGCCTGTCTGTTTTGCATATTGGAGGGCTTGAAGGATGCGGACATGCTCATGGAGATTGCGGCCGATATTGCCGGGATAAATCAGTTTGGCCTGGATGATCTGCTCCGGGTTCAGGAACACAGATGCCCGGAATGATGCGCCTGAGTTTTCATCAAGAACGCGGTATGCCTTGCTGATGCTGTGGGTCCGGTCGCTCAGGAGCGGGAAGGTCACATGCTTCAGGGAAGGCGATGTTTCTTTGAACACTTTATGCGAATACACGCTGTCCGTGCTGATGGCAAGGACTTCCACATTCATGTTCTTTACATAAGGGTAAATAGCGGCGACCGCCGCCAATTCTGTCGGTCAGACAAAGGTGAAGTCGCTGGGGTAAAAAAACAGCAGCACCCACTGGCCCTTGAAATCCTGCAGGCTGACCTTCTGGATTCCCTGATCAATGACGGCATCCGCTGTGAACAGCGGGGCAGGATCCCCTTTTGAAGCTGTAAAAGGCATAGGCTGTCTGGCCAGCTCCTCCGCCTGGAACGCTTCCCGCATACGCATCGCTCCTTTCTAATGTGCTATATATCATTATAGATATGCACTTCCTGCAAAAGCTGAACAAGTTTTGCGCACATATCCGGCGGCCGGGGCGGGAAAGCTACGGAAAGAACCGATTTCGACCTATGAAAGGAGACGATTTGCTTATGTCACGAGGAGAACATTTTAACCATAAACGCAAAGGGCATCCCGGAAAATTCCCTGAGGGGACGCTAGTGGAAAGGCACTCTAAGGACGCGATTGAGGATGAAGAATTCATCGTCGTCCAGGAAGCCTTCAAAAACCGGGTCGAAGAAGAAGATTAAGCATAAGGGGAGGCGGTCCTCCCCTTATTTCATATTTCCTTCCTTCAGCCAGGCCGCACAATTTTCAATATCCTTTGAGAAAACCCTGTCTTTTGTAATCGATGGGACGATTTCCCTTGCTTTTTCGTAAATTTTTCTTGTTTTAGGGGCCATTTTTTCAACACCCCTGAACTCGGCTGCCTGCATCGCGCAGATCAGCTCGATCGCCAGCACCCGGGTCGCATTCTGGATGATCTGCCACGCATGGCGGGATCCAATCGTTCCCATGCTCACATGATCCTCCTGGTTGGCAGAGGACGGGATAGAATCTACACTCGCCGGATGTGCCAGCGTCTTATTTTCCGAAACCAGCGACGCCGCACTATATTGCATGATCATCGCACCTGACTGCAGGCCAGGCTCCGGACTTAAGAAAGCAGGCAGGTCGCTGAGCTGCGGATTGACGAGCCGCTCGATTCTTCTTTCCGAAATATTGGCCAGCTCTGCAACAGCAATTTTCATAAAATCCATTGCAAACGCAATCGGCTGCCCATGAAAATTCCCGCCGGAAATAACCTTTTCCCCCTCATCAAAAATCAGCGGATTATCGGTCGCTGCATTCATTTCAATCTCCAATTTTTCTTTTACATAATCGAGCGCCTGCCAGCTTGCGCCGTGAACCTGGGGAATGCACCTGAGAGAATAGGCATCCTGGACGCGGAGCTCCCCCTGAACGGTCGTCAGCCTGCTTCCGGCCAGATAATCCCTCATCCTTGCTGCTGTATCGATCTGCTGCTGATAGCCGCGGGCCTGATGGATTCTTTCATCAAATGCATCTGTGATGCCGTTCAGGCCCTCCATCGTCATTGCCGCGATCATCTCACTCTGAAAAGCCAGCTGCTCGGCTTCGAGATAAGCGACCGCCCCCATACTGGTCATCGCCTGGGTGCCGTTGATAAGGGCAAGCCCCTCCTTCGCCTCCAGATGGAACGGCGGGAGTCCGGCAGATAGGATGGCCTCTGATGAAGGCATCCTCTTTCCTTTGTAAAAAACCTCCCCCTCACCGATCAGAGCAAGAGCCAGATGGGACAATGGAGCAAGATCCCCGCTTGCCCCAAGCGATCCCTGCTGCGGAATGACAGGATGGATTTCTTCATTTAAGAAAGTGAGCAGCCTTTCAACCAGCTCCGGCCTTACACCTGAAAATCCTTTCAAAAGCGCATTTGCCCTCAGCAGCAGCATCGCCCGTGAAACAGATTCAGGAAAAGGCTCCCCCACCCCGCATGCATGGGAACGGATCAGATTCAGCTGAAGCGCCTTTACATCCTTTTGATTTATGAGCACATCGCTGAACTTCCCAAAGCCGGTATTGATGCCATAAATGACCCTTTCTTCCTCAACAATCTTCCGGACCGCCTCATGGCTTTCGTTCACCCGCTCCATGCTCCCGGCTGATGCTGCCGCCTGTTCTTTTTCAAAAACAATTACCTTTACCTGTTTCAATGTCAATGTACTGCCTGTCAATTCAATCATGATTTTTCCCCCTCAGCATATTAGCGAAATAAAGAAGAGGCTGCATTCAAACCGGGGTTTGAAATACAGCCTCTTTCGAAAAATTTATAAGTTGATGTGTTTTCTTCTTCATTGCGCATCATCCAATATGATTTATTTATTCTATTCTTCATTGTATGAATAGAATTTTTATGGTGTCAACAGATTTTTACCATATTTTAACATGTTAGATTGGCAGACGATTAGCATGGTAGCGGGGTGAAGTTTTTTGGCAGCGGGCTGTTTTGTGGCTTTTCGGGTGGATGAATGATGGAGTTGGTAGATTATCCGCTCAATCGATCAAATTAATCGCTAATTCGGTAGATTAATGCTCTCAATCGGTAGAATCGTTAGCTAGTTCGGTAGATTCCGCTCTCATCTCATTAAAATAGCCGTAATGAAGGCACTCCACTCACAAAATTACCGCGAACCCTGGCAGCTCCCGCTCTCCAACTGGTTAAAAACCACGAATTTGCAGCGGATTTCGCGGAGTTGGTAGATTATCCGCTCAATTGATCAAATTAATCGCTAATTCGTAGATTAATGCTTTCAATCGGTAGAATCGTTAGCTAGTTCGGTAGATTCCGCTCTCATCTCATTAAAATAGCCGCAACGGAGGCACTCCACTCACAAAAATACCGCGAGCCTGTCAGCTCCCGCTCTCCAACTGGTTAAAAACCACGAATTTGCAGCCGATTTCGCGGAGTTGGTAGATTATCCGCTCAATTGGTTAAATCAATCGCTAATTCGGTAGATTAATGCTCTCAATCGGTAGAATCGTTAGCTAGTTCGGTAGATTCCGCTCTCATCTCATTAAAATAGACGCAATGGAGGCACCCCACTCACAAAAATATCGCGAACCTGGCAGCTCCCGCTCTCCAACTGATTAAAAACCACGAATTTGCAGCCGATTTCGCGGAGTTGGTAGATTATCCGCTCAATTGATTAAATTAATCGCTAATTCGGTAGATTAATGCTCTCAATCGGTAGAATAATTCGCTAACTCGGTAGATTCCCCGCCTCCCAGAGCTCTCTCCCTTCATCCGCACACCTCATTAACCACATTACCGGATCATCCTCCGCCTCGAAAGCTCCGCCCAATCAAAAAAACCGCTTCTCAGCGGTTTTTTCAGTCTAAATCCCTCTTATTTTTCCCTTTTACAAAGATATAGGCCAGATAGGCTATATACATGGGTGCTGCAATATAGATCAGGTAGGGAAATTGGCCGTATGTCCCTTTGTAGATCAGATACAGAAGGCAGCCAAGAAAGATAGTGACGATGGTTCCGTATTTTGGAAGCGGGACTTCCTTCAGGCTTGGGATCCTGATTTTTGAGACCATTAGA
This sequence comes from Bacillus infantis, assembly GCF_008180445.1. GTDB lineage: Bacteria > Bacillota > Bacilli > Bacillales > Cytobacillaceae > Bacillus_AB > Bacillus_AB infantis_B. The sequence continues at coordinate 166,629 of NZ_VTER01000002.1, read as the reverse complement.
AAGCATAATGCTGTAAAAATAACGGTCGTGACGATATTCGGGATTTTGTCCCCGAACAGCGTAAGGAGTGCCATGATACCTCCTGCGGCTGTGATCGGGACGCCGACGAAATAATTCATGGACGATTTTGGGGAACTGATATTGAACCTGGCCAGCCTGAATGCTCCGAAGAGCGGGAAAAGGCCGGCGATGGCAAGGCCAAGAAGGTCGAATTGATAGAAATATGTATAATACACTAAAAAGGACGGCGCCACTCCGAAAGTGACGATGTCTGCGAGCGAGTCGAGCTCTTTTCCGAGCGCGCTGTCAGCCTTCAGCATCCGGGCAAGCCTGCCGTCCATGCTGTCGAGCATCATTCCGATCAGAATGAGGATCGCCGCATTTTTGAATTGGCCGTTCGCTGCAAACCCTATAGAGAGGAAACCGCAGTACAGGTTTCCCTGAGTGACCAGATTGGGGATAGATTTCGTAAATCGTAATCGCACAGGCTTCCATCACACTCCAGCAACATATTATGTACGCCGGTGCCGGGCACTTGTTTCGTGCCTGGCACCCGCAGCCGTTACAGCCATTATACCACTTCAATGCGGCAGGGAAGAAAAAAACTGGGGCAAAAGTTTGTCTTTCCCTTTACCCGCAGTCCTGAACGGCTAACCTCAAGCCGTTTGCAACTGGTCTATAACTGGTATAGGTGCCTGTCACCTGCCACTCCCTCTCTCCACCATCTCAAAAAATCCCGGCACTTCCTCCAGTTTGTTATCACGGAGCTTGCGGAGGACGGCTTCGCGCAGCTCCTGCTCGAGGTCTTCCCGGTTTTCCTTGCCTGTCTGGTATAAGGATTTTTTGATTTTAGGCTCGATGGCCTTCATGATTTCCTCTATTTCCTGCTGTGACAAATTCATGCTTTCACCCTTTGTCTTTTTCGATCTGTGCGATGCTTCGGGAAATGTCCTCCATTTTCATTTTCAGCTGTTCGAACCGGTTTTCATAGCGGTGCAGCAAATACATGGTGATGGCAATAGGGAATCCGAAATTGCCGATGATCTGCAAAAGATTCAGCTGTTCAAACATTGTATTTCCTCCTTATGGTTTCAATCGCTTTATTTTTGGTCTTTGATACTGCCTGCGGGCTGATGCCGAGCAATCTCGCTGTTTCGGCATCAGGGAGGCTGCGGACAAATGCGTAAAAGAGAATTTCCTGCTGCCTTCGTGTCAGTTCTTTGATGATTCTGGCGAGCCGGGGATCGGCTGTGTAATCTTCCAGCCTTCCGGAGGGGATTTCCATGAAAGGCCGGAGCGCTGTCTCATCTTCGAGGAGCTGTGTCAGCGGTTCTGCGCCGCTCTCTGCTTCTGCTGCAGGACGATCCAGTGTGAGCTGATACCTGGCGCGCAATTCCCGCGCCTTCATGTCGAACTTCCTTGACTCATAATAAATGGTCTTATTTAGATAAGAAACGAAGCGGACATGCCTGAAGTACCTTTTAAAGGCTGCTTCGAGCCGGGCTTTATTTTTCTCATGGGGATCATCCAGATATTCTTCATACAGCTTTTGATGCTCTTCCTGCCTCAAAAATTCACGAACCACCAAACTTGGCTCCCTGCCTTCCATTTTGCCACCTCCGTCTTTAGAACGTATGTTCTGTTTTTGGGTTAAAAAAATGAGAACAAGCTTGCCTGTTCTATTTTATAAAGTATAAAAATCAGGAAAAAAAACAACCTGTCCTGCATTATTTTAACATCGCTGCCCCTTTTTTATAAGGGTCTTTGGTGCCAGGCACTGATATTTAATGTATATCCTTTTTATCGGGTTCCCATTCCGTTTGTCCATTACAATTTTTCCTGCGTTTCCGTTATACTTATAGAGGAAGCACAGATTTGAAAGGAGCTTTACATGAAATCACTCGTACTTGCGGAAAAACCGAGCGTGGCCCGGGAGATTGCCCGTGTACTCGGCTGTACGCAGACACATAAATCTTATATAGAAGGAAATAAATACATTGTCACTTGGGCCCTCGGCCATCTGGTTGAGCTGAAAATGCCTGAGAATTATGATACGAAATTCAAGCATTGGAATCTGGAAGACCTGCCGATCATTCCTGACCGGATGGGGCTGAAGGTGATGAAGCAGACGAGCCACCAGTTCCGCGCCATCGATACGCTTTCCAAGCGGAAAGACATTAATGAAATCATCATCGCTACCGATGCCGGGCGTGAAGGTGAGCTGGTTGCCCGCTGGATTCTCGAAAAAATTTATTGGAAAAAGCCGGTCAAGCGCTTGTGGATTTCCTCTGTCACAGACCGTGCGATTAAAGAAGGCTTCCAAAGCCTGAAGCCCGGGGACCAGTTCCTCGCCCTTTACGATTCAGCGGTATGCCGCGCCGAAGCCGACTGGCTGATCGGCTTGAATGTGACACGCGCGCTGACCACGAAATACAATGACCCGCTTTCTGCCGGGCGTGTGCAGACACCGACGCTTGCCCTGATCATGGAAAGGGAGAAAATGATCCAATCCTTCACCCCGAAGGAATACTGGACGATTTCCGCCCAGGTCGGACCGTTTAAAGCAGATTGGGAAAAGAACGGCGAAAAAAGGACTTTTTCCAAAGATACTGCAGAAGAGATCGTTGCAAAGACGAACTCAGCAAAAGCGATGATCCAGTCCATCAGCCGCAAGGAAAAAAGCGAGCAGCAGCCGCTTCCTTATGACCTGACTGAGCTTCAGCGGGATGCCAATAAGCGCTTCGGTTTTTCGGCGAAAAAGACATCCAATGTCCTGCAGCGATTGTATGAGCAATACAAGCTCGTCACCTATCCAAGGACAGATTCCCGCTACCTGACAAAGGATATGGAAGCAACGATGCTGGACCGCCTCCATGGAATCGCGTCAGGCTACAGGGATGAAGTGAAGCCGCTCCTGGCCAAAAAAGGAAAGGTCCTTGCCAAGCGCGTGTTCAACAATGAAAAGGTGACCGATCACCATGCCATCATCCCGACCGAGGAGCGCCTTCACCTGAGCGACCTGGACAGTGATGAGAAAAAGCTGTACGACATCATTGTGCGCCGCTTCCTGGCCCTTTTCCATGAGCCGTACAAATATGAAACCATTCAAGCTTCCTTTGATCTGAACGGCGAAATCTTTTCAACAAGAGAAACCGCCGTCATTGAAGAAGGCTTCCGGCAGGTGACAGGCAAGGGAGAAGAAAAGGAATTGAAGCTGAATCTTTCTTCCCTCTCAAAAGGCCAGACGCTGACGGTAAAATCAGTTTCTTCCGAACAAAAACAGACTGAGCCGCCTGGTCGTTATACGGAGGCCGATATTTTATCCCAAATGGAAAAATACAGCCTCGGGACACCGGCAACAAGGGCAGAAATCATCGAACGCCTGCTTACGACCGAAGCAGTTGAACGCCAGAACGGCGGACGCCTCCACCCTACAGGGAAGGGCAAGCAGCTGATGGACCTTGTGAACGAAGACCTGAAGTCACCTGAACTGACAGCCAAATGGGAGCAGGAGCTTGAAGCGATCGCCCGCGGTAAAGCGAGCCCGAAGGAATTCTTGAAAAAAATCCGCCAGCAGACACAGCAGCTGGTATCTGAAATTAAGACAAGCGATAAATCGTACAGAGCCCATAATCTGACCGGCTCAAAATGCCCTGAATGCGGCTCCTTCCTGAAAGAGCGCAATACGAAAGACGGAAAAGTGCTCGTCTGCTCTGACATGGAATGCAGCTACCGGAAGCGCAAAGATCCGAAGCTCTCCAACCGCCGCTGCCCGCAGTGCCATAAAAAAATGGAGATCCACAACGGCAAGGCCGGCACCTACTTCCAATGCCGCCCGTGCAATGTGGTGGAAAAGGCGCAGGATAAAAAGAAAGCTGTCAACAAGCGGGAAGAACGCAAGCTTGTGCAGAAATACAGCAAAAACGAAGAATCCTTCGGAACCAGCCTCGGCGATCTGCTGAAAGCGGCCATGAAGGACGAAGATTGATAACAGGACCCCGGCCGGCAGCGGCTGGGGTCTTTTTATGGGCTGAAGGCTGCCGGCAGCATGTAATTCTCCCTTTTCCCCGGAACAGGCAGTTTTGGCGTCACATAAGAATTTATCATGCGCCTCCGAAGCTTTCGGAAGAAGGTTCCGAGGGTTTTTCAAATAAGCCGGCAGGTTCCGAATAGGGTTCCGAATGCTTCGGAAGGCTTTTGCCCGAAAGGCCATTCGTTCGGAGGGAGGCTGCGAAACTTTCGGAAGGCTTTTGCCCGAAAGGCCATTCGTTCGGAGGGAGGCTGCGAAACTTTCGGAAGGCTCCATAGAACTAGAGAGAGTGCCTGGCACCTTAAAAAGACACTTTCCCTCTATTTGTCCATTTGCCGTGCCTGACATACTCCTTCGCACCATATGTTGCCTGATAAAACTTTGTTATCTCTCCCCTCTCCTTCCCGTTCACACTTTTAACGAATAATTCCATCTCTTCGTCCATAGTCATCTACTAATTATGGAAGGAGTGATGAGATGCTGACAAAACTGGCAGACCGATTTTCGAGGCTGGTAGAAAGGTATTTGCCGGATGCTTTTGTCATTGCTGTGCTGATGACTTTAGCTGTTTTTGCTGCAGGTTTCCTGATGAAGCCGCAGGAGCCGATGGAGCTTGTTAAGTCTTTTGGAGATGGGTTCTGGGTGTATCTGGCGTTTACGATGCAGATGGTACTGCTGCTCATGACGGGAATGGCGCTTGCTTCGGTGCCTTTTGTACAGAGACTGCTTGCGGCACTTTCTTCAAAGGCGCAAACAGCAGGCCAGGCTTATATTCTGACTTTCCTTGTGTCTGCGGCTGCTTATTATGTGAACTGGGGACTGGCGGTTGTTGTAGGTGCCATTATGGCGAGGGAAGTCGGCAGGCGAAACCAGAATGCCCATTTTCCTTTGCTAGTTGCGGCTGCCTATGCGCCGACCGTACTGTATACAGCCGGCCTGTCCAGCTCTATCGGGCTGACTGTAGCGACGAAGGGCCACTTTCTTGAAGATTTGACTGGTGTAATCCCCACGTCAGAAACTATTTTCCACCCTGGCACCATCGCGATTTTTCTCGTGCTGCTGGCAACGATTCCGCTCTTCATTTATTTCATGGCCCCTAAGGAAGGGATTCTACCTTATAAGCCGGCAGACGAGGCAAAGACTGAAAAAAGTGCGATAGCTCCTGAAGAAAGCACCCCTGCTTCCTCTCTTGAAAAAACAAGAATATTAGGAAGTCTGATTGGAATCATCGGGCTCGGATATCTGGTTTATGAGTTTTGGAATGGCCGGGACATCGACTTGAATCTTATCAATATTGCCTTTTTATCGCTCGGGCTCCTTTTCCACGGCTCCCTTGCCAGTTATGCTGCTGCCTTCAAGGATGCGGCGGGGGCGATATCGCCCATCATCCTGCAGTTCCCATTTTATGCAGGCATCATTAGCATGCTCGGCAGCTCCGGCATTGCAGAATCCATGATTAACGGGATGGCTTCCATCGCGGGCAAAGATACCTTTGACATTTTCACCTACTGGTCAGCAGGCCTTGTGAATATTCTTGCCCCTTCAGGCGGAGGGCAATGGGCGCTTCAGGGTCCACTGCAGGTTCCGGCAGGCCTCCAGCTCGGAGTTGATCCCGCAGTCACTGCAATGGCTGTCGGCTGGGGAGATGCCTGGACTAATCTGATCCAGCCTTTCTGGGCACTTCCGATCCTGAGCGTAGTCGGCCTGCATATCCGTCATATTATGGGCTATTGCATCCTCCTCGCCATCTGGGTTGGAGCTGTTACAACCATCATGATGTTCTTTGTCTATTAAGATCTTCACCCTCTCTTCAAAAGAAAATACAGCACTCATGCACCTGTCATTTTTTTCAAAAAGGTAGTATGATAGCGATAGTGACCAGAGAAGTGAGGATTTCAGCATGAGAATCAGAGATTGGGATTTTAATCTGAAGGTGCGCCTGTTCGGCGAATCTTTGATGAATATTACGTTTTGGATGTTTTTTCCGTTTTTGACGATTTATTTTGCGGAGGCGTTCGGCAAGGATAAGGCCGGCCTCCTGCTTATTTTATCGCAGGTGTTTTCTGTATTGGCAAACCTGATGGGCGGCTATTGCGCCGACCGTTTCGGCAGGAAGACGATGATGGTGCTGTCGGCCTTCGGGCAGGGGATCTGCTTTATCCTGTTTGCCATTGCCAGCTCCCCTTCCATCGCATCCTATTGGCTTGGCTTTATCTGCTTCACCTTTGTCGGAGTGTTCGGCGCCTTCTACTGGCCGGCAAGCCAGGCGATGGTGGCCGATGTGGTCGAGGAAAAGCACCGCAGCGATGTGTTTGCGATCTTTTATACTTCCATCAATATCGCGGTGGTTGTCGGGCCGATCCTTGGGGCTCTCTTTTATGTGCAGTACCGCTCACAGCTCCTCTTGATCGCGGGCATTGTCTGCATCCTGCTCGCCCTGATCCTCGCGAAATGGACGCGCGAAACAGTACCAGAGAATACAGCTGTCGCAGGGGAAAATGATAAATGGTACAGCTTCCTTGGTGCCCAGGTGAAGGATTACGGCATCATTTTCAGGGACAGGACCTTCCTGCTTTTTATCATCGCAGGCGTCCTTGCTGCCCAGACATTCATGCAGCTGGACCTGCTGATTCCTGTTTATACAAAAGAGGCCGTCGACAACCAGTCCCTCTTCAGCATCGGCAGCTGGTCGTTCACTGTCCACGGCGAGCAGGCCTTTGGCGTCCTGCTCTCGGAAAATGGATTCCTGGTGGCATTGTTCACTGTCGCTGTCACTAGATATGTAGCCAGATTCAAAGAGCGGAATGTATTTGTCACCTCTTCCCTTTTCTACGCTGCCAGCATCATTATGTTCGGGCAGACGCAGTGGATTTGGGGCCTGATCATTGCCATGGCCGTCTTTACTTTAGGAGAGCTGATGGCGGTCGGGCTTCAGCAGAGCTTTGTGTCGCGCATCGCCCCGGAGCATATGAGGGGCCAGTATTTTGCAGCAGCCAGCCTGCGTTTTACCGTCGGGAAGACGATCGCTCCCATATCGATTCCACTGACCGTCTGGATCGGCTATGACTGGACTTTTGCTATACTCGCGGTGCTTGCAGTCATAAGCGCATTTCTTTATTGGCTCATGTTTGCATTATATGAAAAGCAGGAAAAGCACCCTGCCAGACAAAACTCGATTTAAGGCCGGCGATAAGCCGGCTTTTTCATTTTTAAAATAGCCTGATGGGATGGATCCCGGTGCCCCCATGGCCGGTGCCTATTAGAAGCCTTGCGTTTTTCCCCGTAAAAAAGGAATCAGGCCAAACTGTTTCTTTTTCCCGCAGAAACCGATAAAATGTAGAGGAAGATTCTGAAAAAGGAGATACATAATATGAGCCAATTCCAGCAAAATCTCGAAAAATATGCCGAGCTGGCAGTCAAGGTCGGCGTCAATGTCCAGGAGGGCCAGACGCTTGTAATCAATGCAGCACTTGATGCAGCAGAGTTTGTACGCCTTGCCGTGAAAAAAGCCTATGAAACAGGAGCAGCCAATGTGGTGGTCAACTGGTCTGATGATACAGTGACACGCCTGAAGTATGATCTGGCTCCTGAGGAATCTTTTACAGAGTATCCTGAATTCCGCGCCAAGGAAATGGAAGATCTCGCAGAGAAGGGCGCTGCGTTCATGTCAATCGTATCTGCAAGCCCTGACCTGCTCAAAGGGGTCAAATCCGAGCGTATCGCCAATTTCCAAAAAGCAGCCGGAAAAGCGCTGAGCAAATACCGCCGCTACGCACAGTCTGACAAGGTAAGCTGGACGGTCATCGCTGTCCCATCTGAAGGCTGGGCAGACAAAGTATTCGCAGACGAGCCTAAGGAAAGCCGCGTGGAAAAGCTTTGGGATGCCATTTTTAAAGCAACGCGCGCAGACCTTGAAGATCCTGTGCAGGCATGGAAGGATCATGACGCTTCCCTGCATGAAAAAGTCGATTACCTGAACAGCAAAGGCTTCAAAAAACTGCATTATACAGCGCCAGGCACTGATTTGACCATTGAGCTTCCTGAGAAGCATCTGTGGGTCGGGGCAGGCAGCGTCAATGAAAAAGGCCACGAGTTCATGGCAAACATGCCGACTGAGGAAGTCTTTACCGTTCCGCTTAAAACCGGTGTCAACGGGCATGTTTCCAGCACAAAGCCACTCAGCTATGGCGGCAATATCATTGATAACTTCACGATTACCTTTGAAAACGGGCGCATTGTGGATGTGAAGGCTGAAGAAGGCGAAGAGATCCTGAAGCAGCTTGTTGAGACAGATGAAGGCTCCCATTATCTTGGAGAAGTGGCCCTTGTACCGTTCAACTCACCGATCTCACAGTCCAATCTGCTTTTCTACAACACTTTGTTTGATGAAAATGCCTCTAATCACCTGGCAATCGGAAGTGCTTATGCATTCTGCATCGAGGGCGGCAAAAAAATGTCCTCTGAAGAGCTTGCTGAAAATGGCCTGAACGAAAGCCTTACACATGTCGACTTCATGATCGGCTCAGCCGAAATGGATATTGACGGCATCAAGGGAGACGGGCAGTCAGAGCCAGTTTTCCGCAAAGGCGACTGGGCATTTTAATATATATAACAAAAGGAAGCTGCGGGCCATTTAGGCCTGCAGCTTTTTATGTTAGCTCTATTCGCATATATCGCTGCGATCTTGCCATCCTTATAAGACGTGAGAAAAAGTATTCTTTCTGAAGAGGTTTTTCCTAAAGAGCGCACCTTTCCGGACCCGAATGAGTTGAAAAATAAGCGGAGAAATTCCCCCTATTTTTAAAAACACTCTAAAAATAGCTCAAATAGACGGAGAAATTCCCCTTATCGTTTTAAAAAACAGGAAAATGGGCTGCTTCGCTCCGCTTAACCGGAAATTCTCCGCTTATTTACACCCACTTTTGCCATATTCAGCAGCGTAACCGGAAAATCTCCGCTTATTTTAAGACTCAAATTAAAATACCATACTAAAAAATAACCTTGATGTTTAAAAGATCCGTTCTCGAACTATGGCCAACAGTGGCCAGTTTAACTGTTCCATTCAACAGGCCATGCACCCGCGGGATTTTTTCTGCATCCTTTAAAGCTTCCTCAGCTGAACAGACTTTATTTTTCCTGACTGGTCTGCATACACATCAATATTGTATTTTCCGGCAGCATAGATCGCCAGTACCTCTTTTCCTCTTCTGCTCTCCCTGAACGGCTCGCCGAACATTTTCTTGATGTCTGCAAGTGTTGACTGCAGGCGGATTCCGGGAATTGAAACGATCGCTACCTCTTGTGTGGCTTCATCATAAAAATACGTTACTTCCGGATATTTCAGGTACGCATATTTGCCTTTTTTCCCTGCTTCAATAGAAGGGGGGCTCGCCTTTTTGACATCATTGATATTCGTGCCGATCGGATATTGGCTTCCGGTCAGTATGCCTTGGGAGGCTTTATCGATTATGCCCTTTTCAAGCTGAATATTGTAGAACGGATGATAGTTTTCTTCGGCTGCACTCCAGATTTCAAACCATTTTTCCCCTTCGCCCAGGCCGTCTTTCATGTCAGAATCGTCGTAGGCCGTCTCGCTGACCTGTTTGATCTCCAGCTTTTGCTTGTCGAATGCCCATGTTGAAAAAAACAATCCCTCATTGTCATCAATGGACTGGACTGTCTGGATGTATTCCTGTTTGATTGCCTTGATTTCAGGTCCGAGTATGGATTGGATTCCATCACCGGAACCGGACTGGACAACTTTCAGCTCTCCATGCTGGATGCTGTACAGCTCTGCCGAGAACCGGCTGTCCCCCTCAGGCTGGACGATGGCAAGCAGGGTCTTATCACCAAGCTTAAGCGGATACGCCCCTTTTACTTCTTCATTGAAAACAAGCGGCAGGGATGAAAGAATATCCTGCTTAAAGGCAGACTTTGCCCCTTTTTTGGCCATATAGACTGAATAATTCCCTTCATGCACCGTGTCCTGCTTATCTCCTAAAACGCCTGCTTGTTCAAGCTTGATGGTTGTTTCATTTTCCGCATAAAGATAGATTTCATAAGCCAGGCCTTCATCGGCCGCTTCAATGCGGTAAAGGGACTTTTCCTTAAGCCATGAAGTATCCTTTTTATCCTTGCCTTCTGTCTGGATCGTCAGGATAGCAGTGTCATCTTTCTGTTTCTCTGTTTTGTGCGAAATTTCTTCTGCCAGTGATGTGTGGATCTGATTGCTGCACGCGGCGGTTAACATTGACAGCACCATTAGCATTGCATATATATATTTATTCATTTTATCTCCCACTCATTTAAGCTTGTTTTTGATGCCGGCTGACGCTTTTTCCCTGTCATGGCCGGTCACATCTCTAAAGTTTAACAAAGACATTTATATTCTACAAATCTGTTTTAACTGGTTTTTAAACAGTTTGTAATCTAATTGTAACATAAAATGAGAAACTTTTTTAACCCCTTCTTTTACAGGCAGGTATTTCCATCTTCTTTCTTTTTAAAGACTATCTACATCATTCGTTAGGCAGGAAGATTTTATGGGGGCCGTACTTAATTTTTTCCGTCTTCTTGAATATTGCATTAGCCCCTCTTTTATGGGACGATGTAGGTAATTATGGTGCCGGAGGAGAAGTAGATGATCCATTTGAACATTATAGTTTCCGGAAAGGTGCAGGGAGTGGGGTTCCGCTTTTTCGCACAGAGAAAAGCTGTTCAATACGGCATCAATGGCTGGGTGCGCAACCGGGATGACGGTTCTGTGGAGATCCGGGCAATGGGAGACAAAAAGCAGCTGGATTCTTTTATGAGGGATTTGAAGAGAGGGAACCCTTTCTCGGCGATCGATCAGATGCAAGTGGATGAACTGGATGGCCAGGGCGAGCAGTCTTCTTCCTTTAAGATAAAATATTAGTACATAACAAAAGACGGGACCAGCATAAGCTGTCCCGTCTTTTTTCAGGCTGTCTGCCCCATATCTTTCTGTGCTGTCCCGGCCGTCAGCATGCTGATGAGCATGTAAGCGGCAAAAGACAGGATGATCGGCATGATGACTGTGTTCATGCCAAAGGCGTTCGGATAGTATGTATAAAAAAGGATATACGAGACTACCCCGGTGATCATGGAGCTAATGGCTCCATGCTTATTTCCCCTGCTCCAGTAAAGGCCGAGGACGACCGGCCAAATGAAGGCGGCCTCAAGCCCTCCAAAGGAAAACAGGTTGAGCCAGATGATCAGATCCGGCGGACTGAGCGCCATCAGGCAGACCAGGATCCCAAGGACCGCTGTAACGGTGAGGCTCAGCTTCTTAACTCTCCCTTCACTTGCATCAGGCTTGATATAATTCAGATACACATCCTTCACGACAGCCGAGCTGACGAGGAGGAGCAGAGAATCGACAGTCGACATGATCGCTGCCATCGGAGCGGCCAATACCACCCCTGCCAGCCACGGTGGCAGGACCTCCATGGCAATGAGCGGCATCACCTTGTCCCCCACCTCGATACCAGGCAGGATCGGACGGGCGAACACGCCGATCAGATGCATGCCAAGCATGATGAAGCCGACCACAAAGGTCCCGATGATGATCGCCCTGTGCATGGCCCGGGAGTTTTTGTAGCTCATCGCCCTGACTGTCACCTGCGGCAGGCCGACCACCCCGACGCCGACAAGAATCCAAAAGGAAGAAACATAGAGCGGGGACAAGCCCCCGTCAAATCCGTATGGCGAAACAAGCCCCGGATTTTCCGTCCTTAAATCTGTGATGATATTTCCAATCCCGCCGCCGGCAATAATGACCGCAATCAGAAGGATCAGGGTCCCCGCAAACATGATGACCCCCTGGACCGCATCTGTCACAGCCACGGCCCTGAAGCCGCCGATGATGACATACACAAGGACCGATGCCGCAAAAATAAACAGGGCAGTCCCATAGGAAAGGCCTGTCAGCGATTCGATCAGGCGGGCGCCGCCGACCCACTGAGCTGCCATGGAAGCGAACAGGAAGATGATGATGCTGAGTGCTGAGAGCAGCACGACCCACTTGCTCTGATATCTTTCTTTTAAAAAGTCGATCAGTGTGACAGCCTTATATTGCCTGGCGACAATCGCAAATTTTTTCCCGAGCACCATCAGCACAAAATAGCCTGTCACAAGCTGGGACATCGCAAGCAGCACCCAGCCGAGCCCCTGGGTGTAGGCGACACCGGGTCCGCCGATGAAGCTGCTGGCGCTTCCGTAAGTGGCAATCATCGTCATGGCGAGGATGAATCCGCCCAGCTCCCTTCCGCCGAGGAAGTATTCCTGCAGAAAAGAATCACTTTTTCGGACATGCCTGCTCGCCCAGAAGCCTACCAGAAAAATCGCCACCAGGAACACAAGAAGCGGGATGATGACACTGATATTCATTCCGCCTTCCCCCCTTCTTCACTGTCATCGAAAGGAACTTCTTTAAACAGAAACTTCACGGCTGCCCAAACAAGGACAAACACAACCGCAAATCCTGCCACACAGCTATAGAAAAACCACGCTGGCAGCCCCATGATATATGTATACTCTTCAACAGGCCCTGATCCCATCCCGTAAGCAAAGCCAAACCACCATAAAAAATTAAAAAGGACAAGACCGATCCCGATCCAGGCTTCCCTCTTCGCCACCTTAAAACGGGGATCCTTCCCCCCGGCTTTATTATCCAAGTCCTTTCCCCCCCTATACCATTTATCCTTCACTGAAAAATTAAGAATTATTTCCACCTTGATTGTAAACCAAAAACACCGAACCAGAAACAAAAACTTGGTTTACGTGCCAGGCACCGCCGGTGGACACTTTTGCCTCATTTGTCTTTTTGCGGTGCCAGGTACCCTCGGTGGACACTTTGGCCACATCTGTCCTTTTATGGTACCTGGCACCAATAAATGGCACCATCAGACGGCAGCATCAAAAAACAGCCCCCGGCAAGAGGCTGTTTTCATGACGCAGATTCTGCTGTCAGCCTGCCAGCTCGGCAGGCTGCTTTTTTTCTTTCCTGGCCATGCCGACCAGCAGGTAAACCAGCGGTGTATCAATCAGCGCGACAAGGAATTTAAAGACATATTGTGTTCCGATCATCGCAAGGAGCGCCCCTGCCGGCATGGTGCCGTAAAAAGCGATCAGAATGAACACAGAAGTATCGATCAGCTGGCTTGAGACTGTGGACAGATTATTGCGGATCCACAATTTCCTGCTGCCATGCTTTTCCTTCAGCTTATGGAAGACGTACACATCCAGGTTTTGGCTGACCAAGTAAGATATAAGGCTTGCAATGGTGATGCGGAAGCTTCCGTTTAAGATCGTTTCAAATTCTGCCTGTGCCCCGAAGAAGGGCGCTGAAGGCAAATGGATCGCTGCAAAAATGAAAAATGCTGACAGGAGCTGTGTTACAAATCCGGCCAGCACGGTCTTCCTGGCAGCTTCTTTTCCATAAACTTCACCGATGATATCAGTGATCGGATACGTAAAAACATAAACAATCACAGCCGCCGGCAGCACAGCCCAGGATCCCAGGCTGAACAGTTTGACGGCAAGAATGTTAGATAATATGAGCAGGCCGGCAAATGCGGCATTCAAATATAATAGCAAGATGTATGTCTCCTTTTAGCGGTTATCAATGGTTTCAGGATACAGATCATGGTTCATCATCCTGTACTCTGCCATCTTTTCATATTTTGTCCCCGGCTTTCCGTAATTTGTATACGGATCGATGGAAATGCCGCCGCGCGGAGTGAATTTGCCCCATACTTCGATATAGCGCGGATCCATGAGCTCAATCAGATCATTCATGATGATGTTCATGCAGTCTTCATGAAAGTCGCCATGGTTGCGGAAGCTGAACAGATACAGCTTCAGTGACTTGCTCTCCACCATTCTCTGATCAGGGATGTAGCTGATATAAATGGTCGCAAAATCCGGCTGACCTGTTTTCGGGCACAGGCTTGTGAACTCAGGGCAGTTGAATTTAACAAAATAATCGCGGTTCGGGTGCTTATTATCAAAAGCCTCCAGGATGGACGGCGAGTATTCAAACAAATATTGTGTCCCCTGATTGCCAAGCAAAGTAACATCCTTCAATTCTTCATCTTTTCTTCCAGACATAGAAAAAAGCCTCCTCATATGGTACTGCGCATACAAGAGAGGCTCCTCGATATATAAAAATCAGCCCGAAAAAAATAAAAACCATATCCCCGCGGATATGGCTGATCAATTTTATCAGAACCATAGTTTTTTATAGAGGGTTTGTTGCTATGAACCTCTCCTGCATGATGCAGGAATGTCGTATATTTTTTTGTCCTCTGTAACTATAGTGAAAAAGCCGGATTCTGTCAATACCATGCGCCGAGGCTTCTCACACCTTAACAACCGGCCCTTTTGGAAGTATAATAACTTTTATCGCTATACAACTTGGATAATAACGAAAGGAATGACTTGTATGCTGAAGGAATTCAAGAAATTTGCCATCAAAGGCAATGTGGTCGATCTGGCAGTCGGTGTCATCATCGGCGGAGCCTTTGGAAAAATCGTCACTTCGCTCGTCAATGATATTGTCATGCCATTTCTCGGACTGCTCACCGGAGGGGTTGATTTTTCCGAGCGGTCTGTAAAAATCGAGGACGCTACCATCAAATATGGTGCATTCATCCAATCTATCATTGATTTTGTCATCATCGCCTTTTCCATCTTCCTCTTTGTCAGGTTCATCAACAGGCTGAAGAGCAGACATGAACAGGAGAAGCATGTAGAGGAAGCACCGACCATTGATGCGAAGGAAGAACTGCTGAAAGAGATCCGTGATCTATTAAAAGAAGAAAAAATGAATTGAAACCTTATGCAATTTTTTGCGTATAAAAGGTAAACAATTCATATGAGGTGAAACATATGTATGCACAAACTGCCAACACCGGCTATCTTCCATCTGTTTTAAGAGCCTTTGCCCTGTCACTGGCATTTGCCTTTCTCGGGACGATGGCTGGCGTCTATATTCCCCCGGCGCTGTTTCTGCCGCTCGTCATCCTTGAGCTGGCCATGCTGATCGGAGCGTTCTTCTTAAGAAAGAAAAAAGCGATTTCCTACACTTTTCTGTACAGCTTCACCTTTATTTCGGGGATTACAACCTACCCGATCATTGCGCATTATATTGCGACAGCAGGTGCTAATACCGTCCTGATGGCCGTCGGAACGACAGCTGTTGTATTTGGCGGACTTGCTTTTTATGCAACCACAACCAAGCGTGACCTTTCATTTCTCGGCGGTATGCTGATGGCTGCCCTGCTGGCTCTGATCTGCATCTCCATTTTTCATATGATCTGGCCGTTAAACTCCGCAGCATTGCTCGCTTTTTCCTTTATCGGCGTGCTTGTCTTCAGCGGCTATGTCCTGTTTGACTTTAACCGCATGAAGCAGTACGGAGTAAGCGCTGAGGAAGTGCCGCTCATGGCGCTGAATCTGTATCTTGATTTTATCAATCTGTTTATCAATATTCTTAGGATCTTCGGTATTCTGGCCAGTGATGACTAAGAAAATAGTGCGCCTTGATTCTGTAAATGAATCGGGCGCTTTTTTCCGGCAGAGAGTCCCAAAGTACGGCAGATTCGGAAACTTTGGCATTTTCCTTCAAGCACATTGCCCGATCCCCTTTTTTTGCCCATTGCCCCCTCTTCCGTTATGATAGAGCTAAATCTATTAAATTTGTTCTGAAAGAGGGATGGGTATGGATTACAAATTGGAGATCCCCGGTTCGCAGGATACAGTCACTTTGGGTGAAGCAATCAGCGGGCAGGATACGATGCTCGTTTTTGTCCGCCACCTTGGCTGACCAGTCTGCAGAGAATATCTCGCGCAGTTGCGTGAGCGCATAGCAGAAATTGAAAATAAAAAGTTTCACGTGAAAATAGTGGCGCCTTCCAAAGGGGCGTTCATTGAACAGTTCCTGGAGCATTTCGGACCTTTTCCGTTTCCGATCTACGGCGATCCGTCCAGGGCAGCCTATAAAGGAATGGGACATCAGACAATGCCGAAGTGGAAGCTTCTTGCAAAGGCCGGGTTTGGATTTGTCACCGGCCAAGTGAAAGGCTTTATCCCGGATGAAGAAAAACAGAAGCAATTTGTGATGAAATCGATGAAGACGCAGGATGTATATATCCAGGGCGGTACATGGCTTTATTCATCAAATGGCGAGCTGCTCTGGAAGCATATTGATTCTTCACCGGAAAACCATGCCAGCATTGATGAGGTTTTAGCGGTCATTGACAGGCGGGGCTGAGAGCTGCAAAATTAACGTGCCTCCACATTCGGAACGGGTTTTCTGGTGAGGTACAAAACGTTAAATCGCAGACTAATCACACAGCAAATTCCACACACAAATCACAGTATATTTGCAGTCAAAAAAGGCTTAGAGTATTTCCGGCTCTAAGCCTTTTTTGTAGTAACTTGTTACACTAAAGCACCCGTTTGTTTAAGTGCACTTATTCACAAATTCAGCTTTAATTTAGGAAGGTGCCTATTTCTAAATTAGGTTGTATATTTTTTCAAGTTAGATTCACCCTAAGAAAAAAAGGGTGTGAAACCTTGAGAAGAATCAATACTTCAATTCTGATTTTAACATTACTTCTAACATCGATTCCCATTAATGCATTTGCTGTATCTCCTGACAAGCTGCCGGTAAAGGTCACGTCCGAGCAATGGAGCTTGGAGATAGGAAAACCAGATAGCCCTGTTTCAAATAATAACAAATCAAGAGATACTAATCTCTATAATCGTTACAGGATGGATTTAAAGAACATTGGTAATAAAAACATCAAGTTAATTAGGATTGAAGCCTTTAGAGATGATCCAAAGCTTAAATCAGATATAGAATTATTTACTATCGAAAGCGATAAACTTTTAACGCCCACTTTTCATCACAACAATTTTCCTTTATTAAATGGAGCTAAATTAAAAGTAATCGTTACTTGGACCGTAGACCAAAACGGAGATTCTGAACGGAAATATCAGGATCGTTTTATCTTTGATAATTAATCCATGTGAGAGGAGATAATCCTCTCTTTTTTATGTGATCTTTGGTGTCCAATGCCTCTGGAAGTTGTATTCTCTTGCACAAACCTGCCCCTTTTGTAATATAAGAACAGCTGCTAATTCGGCAGTTGTTCTGGAACATATATGCCGTTAGTGTGAGATTTCAACTTAGTTTTTATCTCTTATTTCTTGCAGTATTTCTATTATACGATTGTTTTATTCTTCAATAGATTTTAACCTTTTTTCAATAGTGCTTGAAGAGAAAAAAACTATTAATACAATAGCTATTCCAAATATTAAATCCACTTCTACTCCCCCGTCTAAATCATGTTTATCTATGTATTTTTCCTGAATGCTGCATACGTTTCAAATAACTTTAAGTTATGCTTGTTCAACACACCTGCCCCGTTTGTTCAATAAGGTTTAGCAATAAAGTACGGAAACCTAATCCTCCCTGGATCTACGCCCCCACCAAATACCAATTAGTTATATTATTCAAGTACTAAAACTACAATAAGTTAAAATTTATAGTACCAAAAAATCCAATTTCATTTGCTGTTGGAAAGTTAGAATAAAGCATAGTATCAACTGCACCTATTACAAAGTGATTTTTGGCGTAAAAATGGCACGCTGAAACATTAATGTCTTGTGTTTCAAGCACTAGACCACTAAAGTTATTCTCCTTTGCCCACTCAATAGCTTTATTTAATAAAGCAGTTCCAACACCTTTTTTTCTATAATTTGTTGCAACAGCAATGTCCTCAATTAGTGCAAAACCATTCCAATTAGAACGAATCTTAATCCGACCGATGCAGTCGTTTTCATCATAATAGAAATATACAATTTTCCCCTGTTCTTCAATATAACTGATATCAATCTCATCATCTTCATATATCTTGAAATAAGGTTCAGAGAATATCTCCTCTGTATTTTTCCAAACATTGTTTTCAAATGTAGGTATAATTCTCCCCGAAACAACGAAACATTCGTTAGGTTTATTAAAATCCTCCATATTAAATTGAGTCATTTCAATTATCATAGCCATCTCCTTCAAAACGAGATTATATGGAATACAACTTGTATTATAGCCTTCTATTTACTTCGTCCTTTTTCAACTAAACTGCCCCGTTAGTACAAAAAAACGCTAATCCTTATTAGATTAACGCACCCTTCTGGTGAATAAATAACTTGGGACTGTTTGTTGTAATAACGCTAACCATTAATTTAGAATCAAGAATTTAATCTTCTTCTTTTTTTATATAAGAGCACGATTGCAGTAGCAAATAATAAAACAGAAATCAATAAAGTTGTTCCTGAGGCAATAGGTGTTAAAAAACTTATAATCAGAAGTATTATTCCTAATACAAATAGACCAACCACCATTAAAATTGCTCCTTCCTTCTCTAGCTTTTACTATATTTTAACTTTAACATTAATAACCGTACTTGTGGGAGGAAGTGGAAACAATAAAATTGAACTAAACTGCACCGTTAGTACATAAGCACCCTTTTCTTTAAGAAGGTACTAAACCGAATAATCCCAGGATAGAATACAACGTAAATCCGACTCCGAAGAAGATAATGATAAACCTTATCTTCCAAGGTAATTTAGGAGGAGGGAAAAATGCTATAGTACCAACTGCTAAGAATAACATCCCTATAATTAAAATGATTAAGAATTCCAATATATTCACTCCACTACACAATATTATATCTATACAAGGTTACCACTCCAAAACGTATCGTTATTAAAATAAGAGGATAAAAAATCACCAAATTTTATCGACTTTTTTATTTCCTCCAGGATTATTTGATTTTGCACCTGGCCTCACTTAACCATTAACTGTCTTTTCATTCTCACTAAAGAAACCTGCTTTAGATGGCATTAATATTGTCGTAAAAAGAACTAATGCAAGTGATGTCCCCACCAGGGCAAATGTTATACAAACTGTTTGTAGAGAGAACCATTCAGAGAAAAAGCCTAAAATAAGTGTAAACCCAATTTGAATACTTCCTTGCAACATATCAGCAATACTTCCGAACCTTCCCATTATATTTACGGGTACATTATTTTGGAAAAAAGTCGCATAACCAGCATTGGCGAATGCCATAAAGAAACCTAAAAACATAAAGGCAGCCGTTGCTGTTCCAAAACTAAATGACGAATAAAATAATAAATAACCTATCGATGTTAAGAACATCCCGGCCCCTAAATAAATTTTTAATTGTACTTTCTTCGCTACCAGTGCAGACACAAATGCTCCAGCTAATGCACCAATACCAGTTATACTTACAATAAGACCATAATCACGATCTGATAAATGAAGTTGTTTCTTTATAAATGTCACTTCTTGTGAGTCTAATGCAAATCCGATTAACATTGCTCCCTGAAATAATAAGTAAACTAATACAAAAAATTTAGCTTTCACAACAAACTTTCTAACTGCTTTCCAGTCTTCCAAAAGAGTTTGCCAGCGTATTGGATCTCTTACATTATCCAAATTCTCATCTACATTAGGAAGCAGATAAATGAAGAATGCACAAACGATAAAAGTAATAGCATTGATAATGATACACAAGTCTGTGCCTACATACATAATCAGGATTCCTGCAATTGCTGGACCTAACAGAAAAGCACCTGAACTAGTCATGCTCATAATTGAATTGAATCTCTTTCGACTTTCGGATGGGACTAATTTCGTTATATATATAGATGAGCTCGGCCCGAAGAATGCTCCTACCATATTAGCCAACAATAAAACCAAATAGATAACCCATAATGTCTCAATGAAAGGAATAAAAAGCACCAATGCCCCTCTAACAATATCAATAAGAATCATCAATTTTCTTTTGTTTACCCGATCAATAACACTACCAGACCAGGTGTTTGTAACCAAGATAGCGATAGGTCTAATAATAAATAGCCCTGCAACTGCTGCTGCAGATCCAGTTAAATTCAGAATTGAAATATTCAGTGCTATTAAGTACATCCAGTTGCCTAAATATGAGACTCCAATTCCTGATACCAAAAGGATTGGATTCTTCCATACTCCCATATACTCACCCTTTCTCTTTATGCAATAAATATACCATATATTGTAAGATGGTAAATTTTTATTTAGAACTTTCTGACACTTTATTTAAACATTGCTCTTATGTAGTAAAGTAATATTTTTCTTTTTTCACTAACCTGCCCCGTTAGCTAATTAGGAATTCAACAAAAAAGGCCGCCAATCCTTCTTGGATCACGCACCCGTTAGTGAAAGTATTATTTGTGTGGTAAAGGTTTTTCAGGGCGATTAGGGCAGCATGTACAATAAGGGTCACTGCATTTGGATTCAGTCCAGTTATTACATTGAGGGCAAAAATAAGCATCAAAATCTTCATAGTATACTAAATTAAATTTGCAATCAGAACAGCTTTGGTTTTTGTCAATATGACCAGAAAATTTAAAATCATTAATTATTACCTTGTCATCATCTTTCACTTCAATTTTCATAAATTAGCCCCCATCTTTTATTAAAGCACTTCTTGATTCAATTCAGCCCCTTAGTGAAACATCAATTGCTTATTTTTTCTTCATCCTAAAGAATAATAGTCCGATCCCAGCAAATAAGACCATACAAAGTATCCAACAACCAATGGGTCAAAATGGACAACCACTAATTGGCTATCTACTCCAACTTCTTTAAAATTCTTACTCGGCATTTATTTCCCACCTTTGAAACTTATATTTGATATATCGGAATTTCTATCCGTCTTATTGAGCTAACCTGCCCATTTTATCAAATAAGAAAAACTGCCTGGTGTAGCAGCTGATCTGGAACATAAGCACCCTTTACTTTAAGAACACTGAAATTAAATATCACTTTTATCAAGGTCAATTTCGTACTCTTTTGGAATGTAATTTAACATTTTTATTGTACTATTGATTCTATTATCATTAGTTATTACAGTGAATCCAACTTCATGTATATCAATGAATGTTGCTACCTTTTTCCAATCAAGATTAGGGAACTCTGTTGGATGAATCCATTCCACATTTGGCCATAAATCACCATAATGGATGCCATTACCTTGAAACAAAAACGAGCCAACCCCATTACAAGCAGACCACTCACAATATCCCATTATTAGTTTTAATTGAGCATTTGTTTCTACTTTGAGAGTCATCCATTCACTTTTTTTATTTATTTGATATTCAATATTAAGCAGTTTCATTTGTCCTACTTCCTCATCATCTATGAACATCATTGGTAAAACCAAGTATAAAGGAAATTTAAGTGTAGCTTTTATGAAATTGTTAGTAAAACCTTCAAAATCTCTTAACATAACTCCAATACTTAACACTGTGAAATCTTTCTTATTAAACTTAATCGAGTTAATCAGGCTTATATGACTATTTTGAATGAAGACTGACATTTATAATCACTTCCTATTGTTAACATCTTTCATAATAGAACTGTTAGTATTCAATAATCCTGCCCCGTTTATGGAATAAGAAAAGCTGCCTGCTTCTGGAACCTGATCATAAGCACCCTTTTATGGAATAAGAAAGCCGCCCAGATTTGCAGAGTTCTTAATGAATTTCTTCAATGACACTTTTTTTCGTGCTGTTCCCAATTTTGTTTGTGTATTCTCACAAGATGAGTTCATTGAAATGTACTAAATACATAAATTTTTCACTTCTGTACAACATAAATTTATGACAAAGGAGGAGAACGAGTATGTTCCCAAACTATAAAGGAAAGCTACTTTCAATTATCTGGATGGGTGTTGGAGCTGCATTACTATCTAGTTTGTTTAGTGCAATCCTTATAAAAATCGCAGTTGATACGAACAGACAAATTAAAAAACTCTCCCAATCCTAAAGTTAAAATTATCTAAAGCGCGAGGTAAGAATCAATGACACTCAAATTTGAAAAGAACATTTTAAGGATCTTCTTGATTTTTGGACTGTTTATGTTCGTTAAGCTTATATTGAAACCTCCTACAAAGGACTGGATGTTAATTTTCTTCTTTAAAGGATTTATCTCTTCAATTCTTGATAAATTAGCCGTCACAAAAGGAAAAATCATATATCCAGTAAATTTATTTAAATGGTTCGATATAAGCTTCATCTTTGATTATCTACTTTTCCCAATAGCATGTGTTTATTACAACCAAGTTAGTAAGACTTCAAATATGATTGGTATAATTACTAAATGCTTTTATTTCAGTATTCCAATGACACTATTTGAATATTTTTTTGAAACTCGTACCAGTCTAATTAAGTTCAAAAAAGGCTGGAATATCTACATAAGCTTTATAACACTGACAGCTACCTTCCTGATCTCAAGAATTTACATTATGTTGGTTCGAAAAGCAAATAATACTGAAATTCCAAGTAACTCTAATCATCAGTAAATAGTTTCAGCTGATCCCAGGTATCCAAATAGAATACCTTTTGTGTCGCTTTTTGAGTCTACTACACATTGGCAGCATTTCTTATTCCACAATACTGCCCCTTTTATGAAATAAGAAAAGCTGCCGGGTTTGGAAACTGATCTGAAACATAAGCACCCAATAGTTTAAGTACAATTTTTCACAATGAATAGATAATTAGTCTTTTATCCTAACCATTGTTTATTGTAAGCTATTATTCCAATTATCGCTCCAACTCCTGAACCAAAAAGTCCACCAGCTATTGCCCATACTACTTTTGAGACTTTTTGATTTTTATTACTTAATTCCACTATCAATTCCTCCCCATTTAGAATGACTTATTTATTTTACGAGATGTGCATATATATTTACGGAAAATCAAGGGGTGAGTTTCAAAAAAATGGTATTTTCTATTTTACTAACCTGCCCCGTTAGCTCGATAAGGACTTCAACAAAAAAGGCGGTTAATCCTTCCCGAATTAACTCACCCTTTCGTTAAACTTATTGTTCTTCAACATTAACAACAACATTCCCAAACAATTTATCATCGAAATAGGCTTCTAATCTCCATAATCCTTGGCTTGGCAGCATCATTGAGGATGGAAGATGATGATCTGCTCCAGTATTAGGAACAAGATTATTACTGGCTGGTAACTGGAAGACTGTTATTTCCTCACCTGTTTCTTTGCTGATTCCCATTACTTTAAATGGTTTAGTTAGAACTTTCTCCTCTCCCCAAAAATGCCACATATATTTTTGTGACTGACCTGCAATAAAAGGGCCATACTCTCCAAATCCTAGTTTACCGTTATCTCCGATACGAAAAACAAATTCCCCTTTTTGTCCATCGTCTGTAATAATAACTTCTCTAACTAATGTTGCACTTTCTTCCCAGTTATCTTCTTTGATTGTTTGTTTTGTATTCGAGCATCCAATTAGCAACAAACCCAGAAATAAAACGATTAGTTTTTTCAAACAGACCTCCTCCAAGTAGTTGTCTTTATTAATATATTTATGCATAGTATCCTAAATTCCTTCTTGAGCTAACCTGCCCCTTTTGTAAAATTAGAAAGGCCGCCTGAATCAGGGGGTAGTACCTTTACAGTGGACTTATTCACAAAGTACTAACTGACATTAGTTAAACTCATATCAATGAATTCTGTTATTAAAGTATAGGTGTGTGATTATATTTTACGTTCTGAAAATCTCAAAAACCGCTTAGGAGTTAAACTTTCGATTACTACAGCTTCATCTTCAAAAGTATACAAAACGTTATTGGCTAGGTCTAAAAATACCTTAAAGACATCCTCTTTCTCTTCATAATATATTCCACTAATTTCTATGGTGTTGTAAGTAGTAAAATTAGAAGCGATTTTTACTTTGTTATCTAAACAAAGGAAATGGCGTTCTTGAATTGGTATTTTTACTATCTGTGAACTATCTATGCTTGGGTAAACGGTTAAATTATCTTCAGGCGTCGCAAAAACAAGGAAACGAACATTATTCTCTGATACATTTTTATAATCGTGAATTACGTTTGACCACCCTGTAACCAATTCCCCTGCTTTTACTGTAATACATTCGTCCAAGTCTATGTAATAACTTAGGGAACCCTGAAGAACATAAGCACTATCTTCTCCTTGCGGGTGAATATGAGGAGGTATCTCTTCATTATTTTTTGAAAGGTTGAAGTAAAGGATCCTGGTATTTTTATCTTTACTTTCACATATTTTTGTTACTATTCCATCATACTTTTTCTCATCTCTATTAAGCTCCAATATATGCAACATAATCCCTCCTGTGATTTTTGAAATAGAAGGAAAGCTTTCCTTTTGGAACATATATTCAATAAAAAGAACGTCAACCCTTCTTGGATTAACGCTCTTAAAGAAGAATACTAATAAGCCAATCTCTTCAGCAGAAAATATTGTTGAAATTCTTTTACAGGGTGTTCTTCAACTATCCCAACCACTTCATAACCAAACTTTTGATAAAACTTTGGTGCTTGGAAACTAAAAGTATCTAGTTGAATTAATCTGCATTTATTAGTTATAGCAATTTCCTCGATGCTTTGTAATAACTTCTCTCCATAACCTTTACCCCTTAGAGTTTCATCCACCCATAAGAAATCTATATGTAGATGGTACCAAAATATTGTCCCTGTTATCCCGCCCAAAATATTGTCTTTTTCATCTCTAAGTATAAAACTTACTTTTTTCACTGGATGTTTTACTTTATCAGGAATATTTCTCAGATTATGCTCGATTACTTTCTTTCTTATATATTCACTATCCTGTTGGCTCCACTGCTGCACTATCTTCATGCTTTCCCCTCCCCCCAACTTAGCAATTAAAAAAGACTATCCAGTATATGCCAATGACTTCGAACCATCATAATTATTGATTAAGAGATAATTCTTATATTATACATTTGTTATACTCTGCAGCTAGCTCTTCTTTCACTTACCTGCCCCGTTTGTTATATAAGAAAAAACTGCCTGGTTTGGCAGCTGATCTTTAACATAAGCACCCTATTGTTTAAGTGCATTTCTTCACATACTATAAGAAAACACCAAAAAGCACCTAGAAAAATTCCAGGTGCTAATTTATAAGCTCCAAAGCTTTACTTATATACTTATCTTCACCACTTAATACATCTTCTATTGTTTTGCTAATAGGATAGTTCGGCTCTATACCAATTAAATGATGCTGGCTCCCATCTTTTTTAACAGTCTTAAGTCCAGTAAACTGAAATAAAAGACCTCCAGGTAATGACACTTGATTAATATCTCCATTAACTCCTGCAGATGGTTGACCTATAAATTCAGCCAACTGATTATCTTCCATCATTCCTAAAAAGGATTCTGAAGCACTTAGAGCCGATGGGTCAACAAGAATATACTTTTTCCCTTCTAAATAGGTTTTGTTAGGTTCTATTTTCCAACTGACATCATCAAAAGTAATTCCCTCTTGGTTAGGGTAAATAGTAGTTGGGATTTTATATTTTGGTCCAGTTATCGTTTCTTTAGTTAAATACGAAATCAAGGTTACTGCATCTTGAATCCTCGTGATATACCCTCTAACATCAAAAATGATAGCCTTAGCGTTCATTAATTTATTCATATTTTGATCTAAATAGGTCTTAAAATCCCCTGTTAAATTTATATAATACACACCCTGTTCTAGTTCTTTGAACGGCGGCACCAAAGTTTTAGCCTTATTTGCATAAATAGCCTCCAGATTTAATTTCTCACCTTCTCTTTTGACAACAAGCTCTGCCACTTGATTTTCTTTACCTGAAATCATTGTTTCTAACGCTCGGTATTCTTGGTATTGATGAGAACCAGAAATAAATTTACATTCATTTTCAAAGAAGGTCTGAGCATCTACTCCATCAATCGATAATAGTTCATCACCTAACTTGACCGGGGCTTCTTCGTCTAGATTGGCTACGAAAAATCTATTATCAATACGTTCAATTTGAAAAGGCAGCCTCGAGAACCAACCATTATTTTTGTTTTGATTAATGATGTTTGCGTGGCCATCTTTCAAAAGCACTGTCGTTTCCTTCAGTACATTTGTTATTTCCTCATCCTCAGAACGCTTAAGCATTGCTTCAAGCTCATTTGACCAATTCAACTCAGATTCTAAATGGTAAGGATAAAAATGTTGAATGACGTTCCAATATACTGTAATGGCAGCCATCTTAACTTCCGAGTCTTCCACGTCGTTTATAGGAGTGTTATTTATAGCCTTCAACCTCTTTTGGAATTCCTTGCTTGTTTCTGAAGTTGCTCCTAACGTTTTGTTATGTTGATAGTACAAGGAAATAGGCATATGCAGGTACACATCTTCTGTAATTGGATATGTCTTTATTTCACCAGGAGGCGGCTTTTCTTCAAATAAAAGATTATTATTGTTCTTAGAGGTAATGTCTATAGGAGTAATGATGCGTTGACTTTTATAGGATCCTTGTTGTTTAGCATACGCTGTTCCTAATCCTGAATGTTGCCAGAAGACCATATTTAGTTCAGGTTCTTTTAAATTAATTTTATTATATGGAGCTTTCAAAGGGGATGGCTTATTTGAGATTTCTATTGTCGGTGCAATAGGGATAAATAACTCATTTAGGTTCTGAATTAAATCCTTATCATTTTTGGAGCTTTTTACTTTTTCTAATCCATATACAGCAAACTTATCCCAGTCCACTTTTTCATTTTCATCACTAGGGTGATAGAATCTTATGTATCCATAAATCTTAGCGAAGGACGAAGCATTATTTAACACTCTTTCTTCAGAAACTTCTTTAATAACTACTTCATTTTCGTTTTCCTTCTGAAGAAAAACGCTTCCTGCAATAAGAGCAACGATAGCTATTAACGCTATTATGCTGAATAGGCTTTTTTTATTCATTACTCCTCCTCATTTTGGTCCGGATAATTTTAAAGTTCGAGAGACATCTTAATAATCCTTCTTCAATAAACCTGCCCCGTTTGTGGATTAACAAATGAACATTATTTTATTTCCCACTTTATGTCGATATTCCCCTTCAAGTTATCACCTGTGACAATTAACATATATACACCTGCTTTTTCTGCATTAAACTGGATTGTATTCGTATCAATGCCTCTATATTCCTCAGACGTATCTTCTAGTTCTGTCACCCCCACATACTCACCATTCTCATCTAAAATATGATATCCATATCCACCTCCATTTAGTTGCTCAAATGATATATAAAACGTTACTACCTCTCCCTTATTTAAAAATATTGGAATCTCATTTTTCCCATTAAAACGCTCAAACTCTGGGGAAAAATTTGAATTTGTTTTCTCTTCAGTCCAACCTTCTTTAATAGTAAAATCAAACAATCTTATACAGAGCATTAAAGGGAAAACTAAAAGAAAAATCCATACTAATTGTTTTCTTTTCTTTAATAGGGAGGAGCCAAAGATATAGATAAATGCACATAATGCACCAACACTTCCAGCAATCACGGAAAACAAATTAACACCCATAATTAGAAAAAACACAAGAAATCCTGCTAAACAGTGCAATAGGACTCTCATATGGTATTTGATCTCTATCCATTTAAATGTTACTAAATCAATTAGCAATGTCGTCATTAGTGCATATCCGCATGTCAAACCCCAGATCTTAATATTTAATAAATTTTCGCTAAACTCATACAAATCAAATCCAGTTGCCAAAATGATATACAAACACATAACAAATACTAGTAAACCAAGGGCTGCTAGTTTATTCAGTATGTAATCCATTAGATTTTTATTAAACTTTATTCCTAAAATCATAAATCCCCCTAAATGTTTTCTCCAGATGGCATACATTATATATTAGCGGATATTACAATATTTAACACGTTAGATATAAAGAATGAGTCTCCAGACACTTAAAAATGATCTTAGATTAGTATGCCTACTGTTTATAACTCCTCAATATTTTGAACCAGTTGTTCATGGAAGAGTATAAACAGCAGTCTTCAACAATCCTGCTCCTTTTATAGAATAACAAAAAACCGCCTAATGTTAATGACAGCTTCATTAAGACACAGGCACTCGTTAGTTTCACAAACTAAATATCACTTTAAAATGGCAAATCACCAAGAAAAGAAGTGTTCTTTTTTGGTGATTGCTATTTATAACAAAGAGGTCTTATTAGTCTAGAAAAGTTGAGTTAGCAATCGAAACTAACATTTCTGGTGGTACTTTATTGGCAATCCTCTTTGAGACCCCGAACATGTATTGCCAATTATCCCTTTCAAAGACAAGCAATGTATGGTTCCTGTCAACAATGTAAATAGCTTCTTCTCCATTTTGAAGTCTGTATATTTTTTGACCACCTTTAGTCCTGAAGTTAATCTTATTCTTTAAAGGTCTTATATCAATATTAAAATGATTCTGACCCTGGTCTTCATTTATAAACTCTATTTCTAAGCCATCATTAATGCCGTATTGTTTGTCCTCATAAAACCTTCCAAAAATGTGGGTGAAAGGTATAGGCGGCAATCTTGTTGGCAGCTTTAAGTCTTCCTTGAAATGCTCTTCAAACTCCCTTACTGCCTCCTCAACCGGTTTATACCCGAGCTGAGGGTATACTTCTTCTAAAGGTTGAGGTTTGTCTTCCTGGGCAGCATATGCAGGAGCGGTGCTCAATCCAAGGGTTAAGGCACTTATAATACAAAGTAAATGAGATCTCATTTGTATCCCCCTTAATCAATTTAGGGATATCATGTCCAGGATTGCTGATTACATCCTTTTCAACATAAAATAATTGAAAGTCTTCATTTTTTACCGTTTGAGCTGCAAGAAAGATTAGATTTATTTACATGAAAATTTACTAAAACACACTTGCCCCTTTGGATTAATATGGAATCCCACAAAAAAAAAAGCGTCAGTCCTACTTAGACTAACGCTCTTGCTTATTTTGCTTTTAATGATTATTTCATTGAACGTGCAATCTCCACCATCTTCTCCATTGGTATCCTTGAACTATGTATTTCAATATCAGTTCCTTTTTGCGACCATTGAAGTAATCCTCCAGTAATAATTTCTCCTTTACGGTCAACTTCACCGTCATTACCCCATTTAGTTAATCTGCCTAAATGTCCATTTATCGATATTGTTTTGGCATTAGGGATATACTTTTTTGTTTGTTTAGCTATACTCTTCTTTTGAGTAATGCTAACCAACATTTTTTCATCATTTCTATCCATATAATGCAGACTAAAGCTGGTGAAATCGGTCTTTGTTCCCCAAGGGTAAGTTTTGATTTCTAGTGTCCAATCGTCTGGTACATATTCAGGTACAATGACATTAAAAGGAACGTGCTTTTTAATTTCGGAAATAGTCATACTGTTATGGTTATATTTGATTTCCTCTTTATGGGGTACTTCAAGGGCTTTAGTATGATTGGCAGCAGCAAGTATCATAAAGCAAAAAACGAATAATATTCCTAGTTGTCTTTTCATATATACACCTCAATGTAAGTCTGCCCTTACCAATGTTTCTTTATTTATGACTTCTTTTTAAGCTAACCTGCCCCGTTAGTCATATAAGAATAGCTGCCTAGTTTGGAGTTTGGCAGCTATTTGGAACATAAGCATCCGTTTGTTTAAGTTCATTGGTTCACAAACTTAGCTTTATTACAGGAATGCTGTCCCTTTTAAAACAAGAAATCTGCCTTGTTTTGCAGCTTGAATCTTTATCAGCAGAAACACACAGGCCTATTGGAAAAAGTGCTATACAAGGCCAGGCATCCACCAGCCGGAAACAAAAAGCTAAGAAAACTGCTATCCTTTTATTTAAAGTATGAACTCTAATTAAATATCTTTACTTCTTAAGATTCTTTCCACTCGTATTGAAATTTTTAGTTAAATTCTTGAAATAAATCCATTCCTCAGACGTCTATAAAACAAAAGAAAGGGGGAAAGTGATGGAACACCACAAAATTATTGAAGAGTGGTATTCACTTTATGCAGACGATATTTATAATTTCCTCATTTATTATACAAATAAAAATGAAGCAGAGGATATTCTACAGGATGTATTTATTAAAGCTTATAAGAACCTGGATTATTTCAAAGGAAATGCTAATCCCAAAACATGGTTGATAAAGATTGCAAGAAATTGTGCTATTGATCTTTCTAGACGAAGGAACCTGCTTAAATCAATATTCAGCAAGTCCATTTTTCGAAATTATCACAATACTCCCGAGGAGTTACTCATTATTAATGAAGATGTTGCTGAACTTTACAGGCAGATAAATAAACTTCCCGAAAAGTACAGAGAAATAATTATTTTTAGAGGCATAATTGAGCTAAGCGTAAACGAAACAGCTTTTATTACCGGTTGGACTGAACAAAATGTGAACCTTACATTTCATAGGGCCAAAAAGAAATTAAAGGATTCCTATTTAAAAGGGAGTGAACTCGGTGAATCAATTTGAGAAAGAATTTGGTCTTTCATCAAAGTTTCCAACCCACAAATTAAAAGAGAATAAATTAAAACAAATAATTAGTGAAGCATCTGAGGCAGCTGAACCAGACTTAAAGCAGCGACAGAATAAGTGGAGATCACGAACCACCACTACGCTTGCATATGCAGCTACTTTATTACTAACCTTTAGTCTAATCTTCGGATACCTTTCTTACGAAAGAGCCTCCCTTTTTAAAGATCAAAAAATTGAGAATGATATTAGTGTCAGCATTGAAAAGGTCAGAATTTTAATTGATAAAAACCGAAGTAATACGTCTGGTGTAGATTCACCTAATGAAGTTAATGAATTATTATCGAGGTACTTTAGTTCATATGCTCTAGCCGAAATGGTAGATGCTGTAGCTTTGTTAAAAGATAAAGATATAAAGTCAGAAGAAGCTTACAATAAACTTATTGCAGGGAAACCAGTAGAAATAACTATGACAAATATTATTAAAGCAGATGGGATATCAGTTGAAAAATTAAGCAATCAAGAAATTGCAGTTTTATGGTTTGATAAGATCCTTAATAAAAGCGTTAGTGTAAAATGTAAAATTGAAGATAAAAAGTGGATTATTACCCATATAAGCATATAAGAGTTACTTTATCCATTGCAATAAAGTGCAGAGCTTTACTAAAAAGTGAAGTAGTGCACTTTTTTTAGTGGAAATATTTAAATTAACCGCTTGTCACACCAACAGTCCCACTAGCTAATGGTGGTATATCATTATTCAAGTAGATTCCAAGCTAGAATCTCAATATCCTTTACTTCAACCTCTCCTAAGCTCAATATATGAGGAATAAAATGAAAGAGACCGAACTTGTTACCCTTCTCATTTTCTTTTTTATAATAATCCAAAGTATCAGTTGGAATTTCTTGAAGCTCTTGATAAGCTTGGATATTCAGAAACTCCATTTCTTCAGCAACAATCCCTGCCGAAGGACCTTTGTATCTCTCTTTAGAATAATAATAAATAGCATTTTTGTTATGGGCTAATAACTCAATAGGAATTTTATAAAAAGTTATATTTTCTTTTGTCTTAATTCCCAGATTAGAAAGAGCGTTAAAAACAAAGTAGGGATGTAAAGGTAAGAAATGAATCACATCATTCCACAGACAGTTTAACTTAGGTATCCTTCTTTGCAGTAGTTTACTTCTTTCTGGGTGATTCAAATACTTTTCAGTGTATTTTTCATACAAATCTGGATGAGTTATTTTTAATGAGTTTAGCGGTACAAGTTTGTCTCCAACCATCTGGTTAGGTACCATATGATAAATAAATCATTTCATCCCCTCCTTCATACAAAATAAATATTTTATTTCATTCCCTTATTTTCCTGCTACTTTTCTTGAACTAACCTGACCTGTTAGTCATTTACTGCACATTAGGCAGCTGCTCTGGAAGATTAGCCTCCGCTAGTTAAACAACGTATCTACTTTATAAAATTAACGTTTTAAAACTGATGAAAACTCATAAAAAGCATTTAATACATTATCACCTAGCGGATGAGCAAATTCTTGAGTTTTTAAAGGTAATACCCCTTCTTTTTCAAGTTGTTGCAGATACTTGTGAAATTCTGTATAAATAGCTTCAATATACTCTTTTAGCTTAAAGTGATATTTAAATACTCCATCTGGATAATGGCTTATATGTTCAATAAAAAGATTTGTACCATCACTGGAAAATATATAGTAATCAAGGTTTCCATGACAATCCATTTCTATCTCACTGAGCTCTCCTTTATATAAGGAAGAGAGAGTTGATAAAAAATGTGGGATTGCTACAAAACCTATACCTGATTTAAAACTAAATATCTGTGTATCGCTCGAAACGTCAAATTGAATATCTCCACCACTAAAACGGATATCAATAAAACATTTATAGTTAGAGTCCATAAAATCCACCTTCGTTGACTTTTTACTTAAAATTAACCTGCCCCATTAGCATAAGTAAATCTTTTCACAATCGCTGATATATTTCTAATATCACTTTAACATAAATATCCAGTAATCTTCGAAATTGCACATAATTCACTCACTAAATCACAAAAAAATTTCACACATCCTCCAATAATCATTATATACAGTGATTTGATTTGTGAATTGGGAAAAAGTGAATGACTTAAACTCTCAAATATATTGATATATCAATAAAAACGCACTATAGATTATATTGTGAATTCAAGTACGTTTTCCTATGTGTTTTATAATGTTTGCACCTCTGAAGTAAACCCGTTACCACACTTGGAGGGCGTTATTTTTTTTGCCCAAAAGCAAATTTTGTGCATGACCGAACAAAACGCTTTATTTGCCTCATAGTTGGCTGTATACTTAACACAAATTATCTGTGTTAATCGTCTGCATATTTTCAGTCTGGCAAAAATCAGGGGGCTTATCATGCAAGAGGCAATTATCGGCAGCATTCTTTCTGCCATGGCAACAGGGGCCGGTGCGATTCCGATCCTTTTTTTCAAAAGCGTTACACACAAGTGGCGGGATGTCTTATTGGCCTATACGGCAGGCATCATGATGGCGGCGTCCACCTTCAGTTTGATACCGCAGGCGCTTGAATCCTCCAATATGATTGTTCTGACCATCGGTCTCCTGCTGGGGACGTTTGTGCTGAACTTTCTGGAAAAGCATACACCGCATATCGACCTGGAGCATACCAAGCTGAATATGAAACTGGAGCAAAAGGCCGTGCTGATTGTCGCGGCCATCACACTCCATAATCTTCCCGAGGGTTTGTCGGTCGGTGTCAGCTATGCATCTGACGGCGGGGAGCTTGGTCCGCTGATCGCATTTGCCATCGGCCTGCAGAATGCGCCGGAAGGATTTCTGGTTGCTCTTTTTCTCGTCAATCAGAATATTTCCAGATGGAAGGCTTTGGGCGTTGCCACACTGACCGGGATGGTAGAAATCGTGACAGCCATTATCGGCTACTTCCTCTCCCGCAATATCGAGGGCCTTGTCCCTTATGGGCTGAGCTTTGCAGCCGGGGCGATGCTGTTCATCATCTACAAAGAATTAATACCGGAAAGCCATGGGGATGGAAACGAGCGGTTCTCTACCTATTCCTTCATCCTTGGCCTTGTGACCATGCTCGTTATGATCAACAGCTTCGGCGGTTAGATTGATTTCCAGCTATTTCCGGAGTTTAAATGTTTTAATCTTGTACACCCGGGTAAATGTATAATGCAAAGCCAATAACAAAACAGAAGGGACTGGTAAACGATGAAAAAGTTAACAGCGACTTCACCGTTAGGCATTGGCGATGCAAAAGGCACGGATTTTGCAAGGAGGACAAAAGGCACTACAGTATATAACCGATATACTTAGAACCGATTTCCCCCATGTAAGTTGAAGTGCTGAGAAAAAAGGCAGGCTGGATGGCCTGCCTTTTTTATTTTGTAAAAAACCACCATAAAAGCTGGCCTCCTTCCCGGAACGCCAGCTTTTTTTCATGACAATATATTACTTTTTCTCTGCCAGCCAAGCTGCAACATTGTCTGCTTCTTCGCCTTCAATCAGGTTTGCCGGCATTCCGCCGCCGCCTTCTTCAATCTTAGTGCGGATTTCTTCTTCGCTGTGTTCACTGCCTACATTCTCCAGGGCTGGTCCCGCTCCGCCGCTTAGATCTCCGCCATGGCAGGATGCGCAGCTCTGCTGGAAGGTTTCCTCTGCAGCTGCCGTATCTACCTCACCGCCGCCTCCATTGCTTTCGCCGCTGCTTTCTTCGTCACCGCCGCCGCAGGCTGCCAAGCTGAGTACAAGACCGGAAACAACCATCGCTCTTTTTAACATTCTATCTCCCTCTTTCTTTCTGCTGATTACATATAACAGTTCCACTTTGACTTTTAAGCTAAACCTGAATTTTCAAGGTGACATTCTCTGGCTTATAAACCCACAGGACTTCTTTTTCCAAAAATGTCATCACCATTCCAGTTTACTAGGACTAAAGTATCAATTCAGAAAAGAATCCTGCAATCTATGTTTAGCAGAAAAACAAGAGTGGAAGCTTGATAGAGTATTTTCTTTCCTATTTAATATATTTTTTTCAAGAAGGAGGCACAATTATGGCTGACCAATCGACTGGTTCAAAAATGTCGAGACGTAAATTCATACGCAATTCCAGCTATGTTGCAGGTGGATTGGTTGGTGGCGGGCTGCTCGGGGGACTGATCGGGTCCAGGATGAACGGTTCTGAACAGGCGTCCAGCTCCAACACAGAAGGACACAGCTCGTCCAATTCACATCAGCAGGCACCGCTTTATTTTACGAACCCGCAGAAATTCGAAGTGCTGCAGCAGGCAGTCGAGCGTATTTATCCACAGGACGAAACCGGTCCTGGCGCAATCGAACTCGGGGTACCTTTTTTCATCGACCATCAGCTGGCAGGTGCGTGGGGCAATAATGCACGAGAGTACATGCAGGGCCCATTTTTCCCAGGCTCCAATTTCCAGGGCTATCAATCTCCTCTTAAGAGGAATGAAATGTTTGATACCGGGATTGACCGGATTGAATCTTACAGCCAGGAGAAGTTCACGAAGGGCTTCGCCGATCTGGAAGGAGATCAGCAGGATGAGATTCTGAAAGATTTTGAGGCTGATAAAGTTAAAATCCGCGGCGTGTCTTCCAAAACCTTTTTCAATCAGCTCAGGGCCGCAACGATAGAGGGAGTCTATGCGGATCCGGCTTACAGCGGAAACATCGGCATGGAAGGCTGGAAGATGAAGGACTTCCCAGGGCATCAGATGAGCTACATAGACAAAATCGAATCAGACGAATTCATGGAAATCGAACCAAAAGCACTTCACGCTTATACAAACTAGATAGAAATCGGGGGATATCATGGCAAAAACTTTACCAAAGACAGATGTAGTGGTAGTCGGAGTAGGATGGGCAGGCGGCATCATTTCTGCCGAGCTCGCCAAGCAGGGCATGAAGGTTGTCGGGCTTGAACGCGGCAAGGAAAGGGGCGTCAAGGACTATTATGTTGTCCATGATGAGCTGCGCTACGCGATCCGCTACGAATTGATGCAGGATTTATCCAAAGAAACACTCACTTTCCGGAACACGGCAAAGGAACGGGCTTTGCCGATGCGCCAGCTTGGATCGTTCCTGCTTGGAGAGGGGCTCGGCGGCTCAGGTGTCCACTGGAATGGCCATACCTACCGGTTCCTGCCTTATGATTTCGAGATTAAATCCCAAACGGTAGCAAAGTATGGCGAGAGCAAAATCAAGGGCCTCCAGGTGCAGGATTGGGGCATTACCTATGATGAACTTGAACCGTATTACGACACTTTTGAAAAAACAGCCGGCATCGGCGGCGAGGAAAATCCGTTCGGCGGCAAAAGGTCCAATCCCTATCCAAACCCGCCAATGAAGGAAACACCTCTCACCAAGCGCTTTAAAGATGCGGCGAAAAACTTAGGCATGAAGCCATATCATATGCCTTCTGCCAACATGAGCCAGGCTTATGAAAATCAGTATGGCGCCAAAATGGCAGCCTGCCAGTATTGCGCTTTCTGCGAGCGCTTCGGCTGTGAATATGGCGCAAAAGCGGATCCGACAGTTTCAGTCATCCCTTATGCAAAGGATACAGGCAACTTCGAGCTCCGCACCTATTCCAATGTAACCGAGGTCCTTCATGACGGAACGAAGGCAACCGGAGTCAGATATGTGGATGTGCTGACAAAGGAAGAATTCATCCAGCCAGCAGACATCGTCGTCCTGACAAGCTATGTGATGAATAATGCACGCCTGCTGCTGTCATCCAACCTTGGCAGGCCTTATAATCCTGAAACCGGCCAGGGCGTCATCGGGAAAAATTACTGCTATCAGATCCTGCCGGGCTCAACCGGATTCTTTGATGAAGAGCAGTTCAATACATTCATGGGAGCAGGCGCACTCGGTGCCTCTGTCGATGATTATAACGGAGATAATTTTGACCATTCTGAAGTCGACTTTATCCATGGCGGCTCCATTTCCCTGAACCAGTCCGGGAAGCGGCCGATCCAGACAAACCCGGTGCCGCAGGATACGCCAAGATGGGGTAAAGAATTCAAGAAGCAGTCTGTTAAATATTATACACGCCACCTGAATATCGGGACCCAGGGTGCATCCATGCCGACACAGTACAATTATCTTGATCTTGATCCATCCTATAAAGATGCATTCGGCCTGCCGCTATTGAGGCTGACCTATGACTTCACCCAGCAGGACAAGAATCTGTATAACTATATCGGCAAAATCACCGACAATATCATGAAAGAAATGGGCGCAAACCTGGTCAATGACCGCAGCCCGCTTGAGCATTATGATATCGTCCCTTACCAGACCACACATAACACGGGCGGTGTCATCATGGGGGCTGAACCGGAAACATCAGCTGTGAACAATTATCTGCAGATGTGGGATGCAGAGAATGTATTTGTAGTCGGCGCATCCGCATTCGCCCATAATGGCGGCTACAACCCAACCGGCACTGTCGGCGCATTTGCCTACCGTGCAGCAGAAGGCATCATCAAATACAGCAAACAAGGCGGAGCCCTTGTATAAATCAAAGGAGTGAAAAGAAATGGGATTCACTAATATCGGCATTCCCGGCTTAATTATCATTCTCGTCATCACCCTGATCATCTTTGGTCCGAAAAAACTGCCTGAAATCGGTTCAGCCTTCGGGAAGACTTTATCCGAGTTCAAAAAATCAGCCAACAGCCTGATGAATGATGATGATGAAGAAGACACAGCAAAAAAAGCGGATCTGTCCAAGGACAAGAACCAGCAGATCTAAAAGCAGGGAGGGATTACAATGAAAACCGATGAGCAAACACTTGTTGAACATATAACCGATCTCAGGAAAGCAATCATCCGGTCACTGATCTTTTTCCTATCCTGCTTTATCTTATCGTTTGTGTTCATTAACAAGCTGCTCCCCCTCCTTTCCCAGGAATATAAGCTGGTCATGCTGGGGCCGCTGGATGTGGTGAGGCTGTACACCGGGATTGCCGGCTGCATCAGCCTCGGCCTCTCCCTCCCTTTCATCGCTTACCAGCTGTGGATCTTTGTGAAGCCGGCATTGACGGAAAAAGAAAGCAAAACCACCGTCATGTACCTCCCGGCCATCTTTTTAAGCTTCGCCGGAGGCATTGCATTCGGGTTTTACATCATCTTCCCGACCGTCTACCGGTTTCTGATCAATTTGGGCAATCATCATTTTGACATGATGATTACAGCGAGGGAATATTTTTCTTTCATGATGATGTCCACCATTCCATTCGGCTTCCTGTTCGAGGTGCCGCTGATGCTGATGTTCCTGACCACCATCAATATCGTCACACCAAAACAGTTAAGCTCCATGCGCAAGTATGCCTATCTCGTACTGGCAGTCGTTTCCGCCTTGATCACGCCGCCGGATCTGTTTTCGCAGATGATTGTCCTCATCCCGCTGATCGGATTATATGAAGTCGGCATCCTGCTGTCAAAGCTGTCATTCCGCAAGATTCTCAGGCAGGAAGCAGCACTGCAGGCAACAGAGGTTTAATGCCTGCTAGTTTAAAAGACGCCTGTGAGAGGTAATGAGAATCATAGACTTCATCATACGGAGGGATCAGGAATGTCCGAACAAAACCATATGGTAAATGAGCAGGGCGAACTTAATGAAAATAATATTGAGGACACTGTCAGCAGGATCTCAGAAGACAAGGCAGCGGATATCTTAAGCAGCTTTGACGAGTTCCGAGGCTATCTGGCGGAGCGGATCGAGCTTGGCAAGAAAATTGGTTTAAATGAAGAACAGCTTGCCGCTACAGCAAAAAAGATCGCAGAATATCTTGCACAGAATGTCGACCCGCAAAACCGCGAGGAAAAACTGCTGAAGGAATTATGGAAGGTTGGAAACGAGGAAGAAAAAGAGAAACTGTCACATCTGCTTTTGAAGTTTGCGGATGGGGCTGCTTGATAGACCAGGAAATTGATGGGACTGCTTAAGATTAGGATAATATTATGGATAGGGCTGTTGATTTCCGTTCCAGGCACTTCGCTTTCCGCGGGGCGGAGTTGAGCCTCCTCGGAGCAAGCTCCTGCGGGGTCTCAACTCTTCCGCTATCTCCCGCAGGAGTCTACATGCCTTGCACTGCAATCAACAGGTCTTTGAACTTTTTTTGCAAATTCCCATTACAAAAATTTACTTTTCAATACAAAAAGGAGATACGGAAGAATTCCGTACCTCCTTTTTCACGTTGCCTTAAATTAGTCTTTCTCCTTTAAGACGATAAAAAAGAGACAGTCTAAACTGCCCCTTCCTCCCCTTAATTAGGTTCCACATGAACATGGACATCATAAACCCCGTGATCCTTCATCAGCACTTTTTCCACATGTGTGGCGATATCATGCGCTTGCCTGATATCCAGGGTTGAATTGACCAGGATGACTACATCCAATACTTCATTATTGCCGTAATTCCTTCCCTTGATTGCTTTAATGCCCTTTACGCCGGACACCTTCAGGATTTCGTCGCTGTATTTGAGGAGCAAATTTTCATCAAATCCGTCGGAAAGGTCATGTGAGGCCTGTATGAATATATCCCAGGCAGTCTTGCAGATCAGCAGCCCGACAATGATGGCTGTTACGGTATCAAGCCAGGGCATTTTCAATTGCGAACCAAAGATACCGATGGCCGTACCGATACTCACCCAGGCATCGGATAGATTATCCTTCGCCGCAGCCATGACGGCTTTGCTTTTAATTTTATCAGCCAGCCGCTTATTATACCGGTAGACAAAATACATGGCTAGCGCTGAAAAGATGCCTGTATAGGCCGCGATGATATCAGGCGGCGTTTCCTTCCCCCCATCAAAAATGGAAGCTGCTCCTTCTATTAACACCTGCAGTCCGACAGCAGCCATGATGAACGAAGCAACCATGGAGGCGATCGTCTCGCTCTTCCAATGGCCATAGCCATGATTCTGGTCAGGCGGCCGCTGCGATATCTTCAGTCCGATCAATACTGCGATAGATGCGATAATATCCGTTGTATTATTTAAACCGTCTGCCTTCAGGGCAGCCGAGTCACTTATATATCCTACTGCGAGCTTAAGGACCGAAAGGCATATGTAAGCGATGATGCTTATGATGGCCCCGCGCTCCCCAAGCTTCAGATCCTTATACTTTTGTTCTTCCATCCCGGACCTCCTTTTTAGCACTTGACTATAATAGCAGGCAGGAATCGGGTGGGTCTAGAGCAATCTTATTGTGTCCCCTTAACTAATTAAGAAGCAAGCAAGTAAGTTGGCTGGAGGAAAATTAACTGCGTGCAGAAAAAAAGCCGCCCAGTATACTGGGAGCTCCAGAAAACACACAAAGCCTTGCAGCCGCCTTGTGTGAGGTTAGTGTCTCTATCCTAACATCATCTTTACAAAAACATCTCGGAATTTTTAGAGCAGCAGCTCCAATTCTCCTTTATTTCCAGTGAAGCCAGCTTTTCTGTAGAGCGGCTCGCCGTCCTGGGAAGCATGGAGCCAAACCCTCTTGACTCCCCTGGCCCTGCATTCATCCAAACATTCCTGCAAAAGCCTCTTCCCAATGCCAAGTCCGCGGAATTCCGGCAGTGTATACATGTTCAGAATATAAGCTTCCACTCCTTTAATGTTCCCCGGATAAGGAGGCCTTCGGAAAATAGCAATCCCGCTGGAGGCTGCCATTTTTCCATCTCTCTCCGCGAGATAAGAGATAAATTCCCCGTTAGCTAAAGCTACTTGAAGATAATCCCTTGTTGCCGCGGAAAGTATGTCTTCTTCTTTAGGCGATGCCAGCTCACCCAGCTCTTTTAAGAGAAGAATCCTTAAATTTAAGATACTCTCAATATGCTCAGTTGAAGCCTTTATGATAACTTCCAATTCAACCCCTCCGCTTAACCAGCTTCCTAAATTTATCTTAATAAAAAGACTCTGCCATCTTGATCATCTGGGTTCGGCTGACTTCGCCAGGCGTCAATAATGGTATATATGTAATTTGATAGTGGATGCCTTCATCCTCCCAGTACAGAATCCTTTTATCGCCATCATCTGGAATAAATAAGCCTTCCAGGTCTCCGATTCGGACCTCTTCCTGCTTTAACCCTTCCTGGTACTCAAATTCTTCTTTTTTAATGACCAGCTCCACGGTGTTTTTGTTTTTATTCATAAAAGTCATTTCCACCTGGCCAACACCGTCTGAATAGGTTTCCCATACTTTCATGTCAGGGAAAGGCATTCTTTCCGGCAGCTTGATTGCCATCGGCAGCTTATCCCTTTTTAGCTGCTTGGTTTCCTGTGTGTAGTCGTATTCATGCATATTTCCCCTTGCATACGTCCAGCCGCCGCCCGCTGCTGCCAATAAAATAACAACAAGAACTAAAATTCCCCGTTTATTCAAGCTCCTATTCTCTCCTTCAATATAGACTTTTCCTATATTCTACCATTTACTTTCATCCTTTTGCTCTAATCTCTGCAAAAAAAAGAAGCAGCTCTTCCAGCTGCTCCTTCGTGTGCCGGTCATCCCCTGTCCCGCTGCCACGGAAGGTCTGCACCATATTTATTTGCACACGCTTCGCTGTCTTTCCGGCGTTTTTTGCGGATTTCGAGTCGCTCCTTGGCTGATTCATGAAGGCTTTTCTCTTCTTCTGTTTCCGGGACAACCTGCGGCACTGCAGTCGGCTTGCCCTGATCATCTATTGCGACAAAAGTCAGGAATGAGACGGCGCAGACATTCCTCTCTCCTGTAATCAGATCTTCGGCAATGACCTTGACGAAGATTTCCATTGAAGATCTTCCTGTATAAGTGACGAAAGATTCCAGACAGACAGAATTGCTTTCATAGATCGGGTGGAGGAAATCAACAGAGTCAGTTGAAGCTGTCAGGACATTCATCCTGGCGTGGCGCATGGCCGAAATGGCTGCAACGTCATCAATATAGGCCATCAGCCTGCCGCCAAATAAAGTTCCATAATTATTTGTATCCGGCGGGAGCACAATGCTCGTTTTTACGACAAAAGACTCCCGGCAAAATTTTTTATTTTCCATGATAGTACCCCTTTGCAGAAATA
Organism: Bacillus infantis; assembly: GCF_008180445.1. Classification (GTDB taxonomy): domain Bacteria; phylum Bacillota; class Bacilli; order Bacillales; family Cytobacillaceae; genus Bacillus_AB; species Bacillus_AB infantis_B. The sequence goes on along the minus strand of NZ_VTER01000002.1, from coordinate 125,049 downwards.
AACTTATGTATCCATCTTATCAGATTCCCTCTTTAGCGGCCCGGGAATCCTTTTCTTAGCGTGAAGTTTTAATAAAAGCTGGCTGCTTTTTTATTAATATGGTTGAAAATTCCTTTGGGAATGCATATAATTTAATTAACCACTGTTCAATAAAATATATTCAGCAAAGGTGATCATCATGTCTCCAAGAAAATCTGCCCAGTCTGAGCTGACAAAAGAAGCGATCCTGGACGCCGCAAGAGAACTATTTGTATCACAAGGCTACAGCTCCGCCTCTATGAGGAAAGTGGCCCAGGCCCTGAACTGCAGCCATGGCGCCCTTTATTATCATTTTAAAAATAAAGCTGAGCTTTTCTACGGCATTGCGGAGCAGGGGTTCGGAAAATTAAATGCTCTGCTGAAGGAAATCATGGGCCGCACCGGGTTGTCCGATGAAGAAAAGCTGTTTGAGATCCTTCTCGGCTATATCCGTTTCGGATTGACCCATCAAAAGCATTATGAAGTGATGTTTCTGATCCGTGATGAAGAACTGGACTGCTATATGCAGGAAGCTCCCTATGAAAGCTACCGGCACTTTGCCGAAGCGGTTGCCGCCCTTCTTTCACAGCCGCCTGCAGCACAGCAAATCTGGTCCGCTTTTATCAGCCTGCACGGATTTGTCACCCACTTCAGCCGCTCAGAGGCTGAGTTTGAGGAAACACAAAATCTTGCCCGCACACATGCGCGCTTTATCATAGGCGGATTAGAGGCTGCAGCTAAATCATAAAAAAGAAATGGAATCCATTTCTTTTTTTAAAACGAATAATTGAACACCGGTCAATAAATTAAAGGGAGAGAATTATTATGAAAACTGCATTAGTATTAGGCGCTGCCGGCGGAATGGGCTATTCCCTCACGGAAGCGCTGCTTAACAAGGGCTTTCATGTCATTGCTGCTTCAAGATCGATTGAAAATCTGGAAAAACTGCGCAGGATTCCGGGGATGCTGCCTGATATCATCGCATGCGATGCCATGGACAGGGCTCAGGTAAAGAAGGCTGTTTCCCAGGCAGATCTTGTTTTTCACAGCATCAATATCCCTTATCAGGAATGGGGCAGCCTGTCTATCATCATGGCGAACATCCTCGAAGAATGCCGCATCCAGAACAAGCCTTTCATCTACACAGACAATATTTATGCTTACGGCAGGCAAGCATCCCCTGTCAATGAAAGTGCGGTTAAGAATCCGCATACAAAAAAAGGCAAAATCCGCCTGGAGCTGCTTGAACAGATCCGTGAGTCCGGTACGCGCTATATCATTGCCCACTTCCCTGACTTCTATGGCCCTGACACAAGCAATACCCTGCTTGACTACACACTGAAGCAGGCTATGTCCAAGAACAAGGCAGGCTTTCTCGGAAAAACTGATCTGGAACGGGAATTCATTTTTATTAAAGATGCAGCTGAAGCACTGGCAGAGCTTGCGCTGCATGAGGAAGCATACGGCGAAGACTGGAATATTCCGGGATCCGGCACCATTACGGGCAAGGAGATCGAAGCGGTATTGACCGGATACTTTGGCAGGCAGATCAAGCTGTGGCCCATTTCACGCTGGATGATCCAGTCCATCGGCCTCTTTGATCCCTTCATGAGAGAATACGCCGAAATGATGTATCTGAACGAAACGCCCGTTATTCTGGATGGCTCGAAATACGAAAGGCTGATTGCTCCTATTCCAAGGACCCCTTATAGCGAGGGCATAACCGCAGCACTGCGGCAGCTCGAGTCCCAGCCCGCTGCACGTTAATATGGAGATGGCTGCTCTTGGCTGGCAGACTATTGGTTTTGCAGGGTGAACTGAGGACTTCTTATGATAGATCATGAGATTTAGAGGGTTCGAGTGTGGATCTGAGGCTCTCTATTTTAGAAAATGTGATTCAGAAGGTTCTAGTCAAGCCAACTAAGACCCTCTATCCTACAAAATGTGATTCAGAGGGGGTCTAGTCGAGCGAACTAAGACCCTCTATCCTACAAAATGTGATTCAGAGGGTTCTAGTCAAGCGGACTATGACCCTCTATCCTACAAAATGTGATTCAGAGGGTTCTAGTCGAGCGGACTATGACCCTCTATCCTACAAAATGTGATTCAGAGGGTTCTAGTCAAGCCAACTATGACCCTCTATCCTACAAAATGTGATTCAGAGGGTTCTAGTCAAGCGGACTATGACCCTCTATCCTACAAAATGTGATTCAGAGGGTTCTAGTCGAGCGGACTATGACCCTCTATCCTCCGAAATGTGATTCAGAGGGTTCTAGTCACGCGAACTAAGACCCTCTATCCTACAAAATGTGATTCAGAGGGTTCTAGTCGAGCGGACTAAGACCCTCTATCCTCCAAAATGTAATTCAGAGGGTTCTAGTCAAGCCAACTAAGACCCTCTCCCCCCAAAAAGACATTCAGAGCCCCCAACCCTTCATCAAAGACCCTCCATTTCCCAAAAGAAATCACCAATAAAAAAAATCCCTCCAGGCAGACATTTTCCTGCTGTCTCCTGAAAGGGATTACACCTCCATCCAAAGGCGCATCTTATTTGAAAAACGAATTCTTTTTCCTGCCTTTAAGAATATCGCCCATCCAGCCTTTGCTGCGCAGTATCATATAGATGCCGATGGTGGAGACAATCATGAGGACGATGGCGAATAGATAACCCCATTTCCACTCCAGTTCCGGCATCAGCTTAAAGTTCATTCCCCAGATTGCACCGAGAGCGGTTATTGGTGTAAAGAGGGTTGTGAGCACGGTGAGTGTCTTCATGATCTCATTTCCCCTGTGGGCAGAAACGACTTCTTCGATACTGACTAGCGTTGAGATTTCCTGCTGGTATTCCCTGATCAGCATCAGGGCCCGGTCCGTCCTCATGGTGGTCCGCTGATATTGCCTTCCTTCTGCTGCAAAATCGCCAAATGCCTCTTCTGCCGCAATTTTCAGCTCCTGGAAAGGCACCGTCAGGTTTTTCCAGACAAGAAGTTCATGGCGGGATTCATAGATTTCCTCAAAGGTGCTGAGGCTGTTTCTTTGCTTGACCTTCCATAGAAGATCGTTCAGTTTTTTCTCATATCCATCTATCTTCGTTAAATTGGAGTCCAGTATCTGCCCCAAAAAGACAAAAAAACCTTCAATAGCGTTATCCGCAGCGTCCATCTGCTTCAGGAGCAAATCCTCACGGACAGATTCAATCGCATCAAATTTAAAATTCACGGTAATTAAGAATTCACGTGTTAGAAAGAAATGAAAAAAATTATAATCCTGCTGATCCTCCAGCGTCTGCTGATAAATCAGCGAGCCGCGGATATGCTCCCTGCCAGGGATCAGTGTATCCATCTGGAGGCAGTTCGTATCATTATCGCTCGACGAGTCCCTCCACTCCTTGATTGCTTTTTCAAAGTGTAACTCTTCCAAACTCTTCGATTCATCTATTGTATGAAAATTGTGCCAGGTCCATTTATTATCATTCAATTTATACTTCATGTTATCCCCCGCCTTTCTTTTCCTGTTTCCCTGTACTCCGGCTTCCTTAAACCAATTTAGCAAGGAAGCAGATAAAGGTTTTGCCAGTTCCTCCATATACTGCTGCCGCGGGCCAGGTTTGAGCAGGATTCAAAAGGGTACATATAAAGCAAGTCAAATCAAATCATTTTTTAAGGAGGAGCTTTTAACCATGAATACTCGTCCATTGAATTCTTATATCCTTGCCGGAGTCGGCATCAGCAGTATCCTTCTGCTGGCTTTGAAGAGCAGAAAGAGAATCCAGACATTCACTGTGAATGTGACAAACAAAGTACTTCCTTCCAAATCGAAAAATCATCGGGTGGTACCGGTTGAAAAAGGCGGGCATCCAGATCCATATGATGTCCAGGATAATAAAATGGTAGATGAAGGATCCATGTACGCTGTGAATTATTACAACGAGAAGGAACAGGCCTGAAGCGATTTTTATCCTTCAGGCTTATTTTTGTCCAAAGGGAATTAGGGGGATATTATGGCTTTTCTGTTTATTTTTTCGTATATCATCATTATTCTGGCAGTCATTGAAATCAGTGCCCTTCTGTTTATCTATACGGGGCTGGATAAGCAGATTGCCCGTTTTCAGGTTATTTCCATGATGACCGGAACCGGATTCACAACTGGAGAGTCCGAGCTGATCCTTGAGCATCCATTAAGGAGAAAAATCAGCGCCTTTCTGATTTTATTCGGTGCTTTTTCCCTTGCTGTCATCATCTCCACTATCAGCAGCATTCTGTCCGAAAATTTATACACAAAAGAGATAGGATATGTCGTCATCATTCTTTTTCTGATGATCCTGCTGCTGAAGCTGCCTTTTGTGCGGAATAAGCTGGTCAACTGGCTGAAGCATAACGCCGAAGAACATTATGACTTCACTGACCTTCCGATAAAAGATGTCCTGCTGACGGATGATGACGATTATATTTCAGAATATCCTGTTCTGGAGGATTCTCCGTTTGCAGGAAAGAAATTGAGTGAAATCATTGATCCAGAGAAGGATGATGTGGTTGTCCTGTATGTCAAGAGGGGCGAAATTACAATAAGGAAGGAATGCCTGTCCACTGAAATACAGGAGGGGGACGATATCTTTGTTTATGGAGACAAAGATACGATTAAAAAGATATTCGGAGAGGATACAGAGGGCAAGGAGGTCAAGAAGGAGGGCTGACATCTACTCGCCGCCCAGCCTGACTTTAAGCCTTTCTTTCCCTCTTTTCATTCTCGTTTTAACAGTGGACATCGGCGCACCTACTTCATCGCTGATTTCCATCAAGGTCCGGTTATGATAGTAGAACAGCAGAAGCGGATCCCGGTACATATCAGGCAACGAGCTTATCGTTTCCACCATTTCCTCACGGTGTGATTTATGGAGGAATTCCTCCTCGGGCTCCGGGCTTTTTTCTGCTTCCATGGAATATTTATAAGCTTCTTCTTCCCAGAATCTCTTTTCCTTTTTCTCTTTTCTCCAGAAATCCCTGCACTTATTGATGGCAATCCTGTACAGCCAGCTCCTGAATTTAGCTTCTTCCTTGAAGGCCGGAAAAGCGAGGAAGGCAGAGATCAGCACCTCCTGATAAAGGTCTTCTGCCTGCTCTTTGTGCCGGATCAGCGAATAAATATATTTATAGATAGAGAGTCCGTTTTCCTTGATCAGCTGGTCAAAACGGCTTTGGCCGTTTGTGTTTTCATGATATTGGGGCAGCATGCTTTCTTCTCCTTTCCCCATTTGCGTTTTCATTTAATAAACGCATAAAAGGAATGCCTCCCCTACAGTTTTGAAAAAAAAATTATGTCATTGACTCATGCCTGTACTTTTCCCCCAAGCGGCCGATTCCCTCCTTGCATACCCCATAGGGAAGCCATGAGCAGCCTTCACATAAATAATCCAGGTCATCCGGATGGACCTTGGCAGCTGTCAGGCTGAGCAGCAGATGCTTATCATACTCCCTGTTTTTCTCTATGCCAAGATGCTCAATCACCTTTGCATCCATGGACAGCACATGTGCATTTGATCCCTCGCTTGCCTCGCAAATCACCTTTCCCTTGTGCGGGCATGCCTGGCATGCGTGGTCGAAATCAGCCACTGCCTTGATGCGGAATTGCTTGCGGTCATTCCGGATATCCTCCACAATTTCTGCCATATTTTCCACAAATCCCGGGCTGTAGCCCATCCCCCGGAAACCATGTACACATAATAAATGGTGGCCTCTGAGCGTTCTATCCATAAGCTTCTCTCCCTTCCATCTATCAATTCTCCATTGTACTGGAAAATCCTTTTAGAGAATCCCCGGCCTGTCAGCCTTAAGGGTCCAGAAGGTGATGCCGATTCTTTTGCATATGGTCAGGTAATGCATAAATGTCAGAAGCATAATCCCTGTATTCATGCCGATGATAATTCCGTCCATCCCAAGCCTCCCGCCGAGAAAATACATGATCGAAAACGAAACGAGCGTGGACCAGACGGTATGGACAAAAGCATCCTTCATCAGACCGAGTCCGATCAGATAAGCCTGCATGGGAATGACAAAATAATGGAGCAGGAAATAAGGGCACAGCAGCATCAGATATACAGCGGCATCCGAGGAATGGAAAAACGTTTCTGTCAGTGGCTCCGCAAAGAAATAGATGGCAGCAGCTGCAGGAATGCCATAGATGGCCGTAATCAGCATCACCTGCTTCAGCAGCCCGATGAGCACATCCGTTTCGCTGCGTGCCTGGGCCTTGGACACTGCCGGAATCAGCATGATCAAAAACGAATGGGCGATAAAAGCAGGAAAAAAGCCGATGGCCATGGCGATTCCCGTCAGCATCCCAAATTGCCCGAGTGCCATTTCCTGGCTGAGGCCGGCCTGCACAAGCGCGGCTTTTATCAAAAAAGGCTGTATGGCATGTGTAATAGAATGGAATACACGCAAAGCAGTCGTCGGGATGGACACAGCCATCAGATTCTTCCTCACCGCCGCCCCCTTCAGGCTTTCCGAAGGGCGTCCATTCAGCTGATGATACTGAATAAAAAACACATGCAGCAGGTACAGGAAAATGACGATTTCACTGCCGATGAACGTACAGATGGCGACCAGCATCGCTGTTTCTGTATTAAAGTCAAAAAGCTGATACAGAAAAACAAGCAGCAGCAGCTGGACCAGCTTCCGCACCAGGCTGGTGTAAGCAATTTTCCCCATCTCGTTCTTACCCATAAAAAATCCGCGGGCAATCGATGAAAAAGAAATGATCGGGATCAGCAGGATGACCAGCCATCTGAGCAGCGGAGAGAAGTGCTGGAAAACCGGGACAAAAGGCAAAATGATGATCGCTGCAAGAAATAGCACAGCCGAAAAAACGATGGTCAGCCTGATGGCATGCCCCAGCATGCTCCGATGGTATTTTTCTTCTTTTTCCGCGACGAATTTGGAAACGGAAATAGGAAGCTCAAAGCTGGCAAGCAGCATCACAAGGAATATCGTCGGAAGAATCGACATATACATCCCAAGCCCCTGTTCGCCCAATTCCCGCGCCAGCACCATATTGACCAGAAATTCTATGCACTCCCCCAAAAAAGAGGCAATCACCAACACGAGTGTTCCCTTTAAAAACGAATTCATTGTTCAGATTCTCCTTGTCTCTCGATCTTTGGCCGGCAGCCATACTTTTAAAAGATATGAGACAAGTCTATGAATTATTATCCTCATGCAGGATTACGCTGGTGATTCCGCTTTTTAAAAGGAAGGAGCCTGCCTTCCCATTCGCATCAGTTATATCCTCCCATTTTTCGCATAAGATGAAATGACGAGTTTTATCCTGAAGGAGGTTAAAGGCTTGAACTATCAGAATGAAGTGCATTTCACCCCCATGAAAGCCTATAGTCCCTACCACAGCCCTTATGATCCGTGTCCGCCTTTGAAAATCAAATACTACAGCACACCGCCGCACTTATATATGCATTTTCAGCCGCCGAATCTTGAGCAATTCCCGCCCCACGAAGCCCTGATGAGGGGAACGCTCTGGAAGCCTCTCTATGATTATTATGATAATCCTTATAAGAAAGGAATCCATGGCCATGGCTAAACAGATGGGCAGTGATTATTACCAGCTGATGCATGAAATCCAGGCGGCTGATTTTGTACTTGTGGAGCTGACATTATATCTTGATACCCATCCCGGCGACGGGCAGGCTCTGCAGCAGTTCCAGCAGTTCTCCGACTATTCACGGAAACTGAAGAAGCGATACGAAAAAGAATTCGGGCCGCTCCTGCAATTCGGAGTCAGCAACAACCCCGGCGACACCTGGAAATGGAGCCAGGGCCCGTGGCCTTGGCAAGTATAAGGAGGATCTTTCATGTGGGTTTATGAAAAGAAGCTGCAATACCCGGTTAAAGTAAGCACATGCAATCCGACATTGGCAAAGTACTTAATCGAGCAGTACGGCGGAGCCGACGGTGAGCTCGCGGCTGCCCTCCGCTACTTGAATCAGCGCTACACCATTCCGGAAAAAGTCATCGGCCTCCTCACAGACATCGGAACAGAGGAATTTGCCCATCTTGAGATGATTGCTACTATGATTTACAAGCTGACTAAGGACGCCACCCCTGAACAGCTGAAGGAAGCTGGCCTTGGAGAGCACTATGTTAATCACGACAGTGCGCTCTTTTATCATAATGCCGCCGGTGTCCCGTGGACCGCCTCCTACATACAGGCGAAAGGGGACCCGATTGCCGACCTGTACGAGGATATCGCGGCAGAGGAAAAAGCACGGGCCACCTATCAATGGCTGATTGACATTTCTGATGACCCGGATATCAATGACAGCCTCCGCTTCCTGAGGGAAAGGGAAATCGTCCACAGCATGCGCTTCCGTGAAGCGGTGGAAATCCTGAAAGATGAACGTGATAAAAAGAAGATATTCTAATAGATCCAAAAATGAAGAAGCCGGATCCTCATCCGGCTTCTGTCTGTTAAGAAAGGCATTCTTCCAGTTTTCTATACAGTTCTTCTCTTCTTTGTTCAAGCTCTTCTTTCTCCCTGAACATATTTTGCAGAGCAGATAAATCCTTTTCAGCCCCCAGCCTGCTGTCCAGTGCAGAGATTTCCGCTTCAATCAGCATAATGTCTTTTTCCGTCTGCTCAGGATTCACACTGCTCACCTTTTGGTCTTCACGTCGCACTGCCGGCTTCTTTTTTGCGGGCTTTTCTTCTGTAGCGGCCGCCTGCTTTTTTTCTGCTCTCTTCCCTTTTGCCCAGTCATAGCTGCCAGCAAAGGTAAGCAGCTGCCGGTTTTCAATCCAGCCTATCCTGGTGAACAGCTTATTCAGGAAATAGCGGTCATGCGAGACTGCGAGAATGGTCCCTTTATAGTCCTGCAGCGCCTCCTCCAGGACCTCCCGGGATTCGATGTCAAGATGGTTTGTCGGCTCATCCAGAATCAGAAAGTTGATATCCTGGTACATAAGCTGGGCGAGGCGCAGGCGCATTTTTTCACCACCGCTCAATTTGGATACCCTGCGGAAAACCGCATGCCCATAGAACAGGAAGCCTGCCAGGATATTACGCGCCTCCCCTTCTGCCACAGAAACCTCATTCCGGAATGCTTCAAGGACGGTTTCATCTTCCGAGCCCGGCTGGATATGCTGCGAAAGATAGCCTATTTTCACATTGCTCCCAATCCGCACCTCGCCTGCATCTGCGGGCACCTCGCCGAGGATCATTTTCAAGAGTGTCGACTTGCCGCTGCCATTGCTGCCGACAATCGCTGTCCTTTCCTGAAACTGGATATGGAGGTCAGCATCTTCAAAAAGCGTCTGACTGCCAAAATGCTTGGAAGCCCCTTTCACCACCACTACATCCTTGCCGCTCCGCTGAGCAGAATCAAGTTCCATATTCATTTTCTTCCGGTTCAGGATGGGACGGTCCAGCTTTTCCATCCTTTCAAGCGCTCTTTCCATGCTTCTTGCCCTTTTGTGCAGCCCCTCATTCGGCGGGTTGGCCTGATTGGCCCATTCACGCAGGCGTTTGATGGCTTCCTTCATTTTCTTGATTTTCTTCTGCTGCTCTTCGTACTGCTGGAATTCCCTCAAAAGCCTTTCTTCTTTTTCTTTTACAAATCCGCTGTAGCCGGTCTGATAAGGAGTGAGCTCCCCATCTTCAAGATCAAAAATCCTGTTGGCGATTTCATCCAGGAAATAGCGGTCATGGGATACAACAATCACCGTTCCTGCGTATTCTTTTAAAAATAGCCCCAGCCACTCTACCGCATCGATATCCAGATGATTGGTCGGCTCATCAAGCAGGAGGAAATCCGGATTTTGCAGCAGTGTGAATCCTAGAGAAACTTTTGTTTTCTCCCCGCCGCTCAAGGACGAAAAGCTTTTGTTCAGCAAATCCTCAATTTTCAGGCCTGATGCCACCCTGGCCAGACCTGCCTCCATTTCATAGCCGCCGCCATGGGCAAATTGTTCCTGAAGCACACCATACTCTGCGATATACCGCTCCAGAATGCCTGCATCTTTTTCTTCAGCCATTGCCTGCTCGCATTCTTTCATCTTCCTTTCCATTGCTGTCAGCTCTTTGAAAGCCTGAAGCAGTACATCCCTGCCTGAAAAATGCTCGTGATATTCAGGGATCTGCGAGAGATAGCCAATCCTTGTGCCTTTTTTCCAATGGACCTGGCCTTTATCAGGTGTTTCAATGCCGGACAGCAGTTTGAATAAAGTTGTCTTGCCGCTGCCATTCCTCCCTACAAGGCCGACGCGGTCCCCTTCATGAATCTCAAAGGCCACTTCCTCAAAAATTATTGTCCCTGCGTACATTTTTGCTATATCATTTCCGCTGCATGCGATCATGTTCTTTTCCTCCAGATAATAAATATTTTTTTGCATAGTAAAAAGCCATGGGGAAAAATTCACCCATGGCCCTGTTTTTATGACAGACCCGTCCTGAGAGCAGGACGAAGCCAAAAAAAGGGGAGCATCCATAAGAAGCTCCCCTTTTGCCCGTTCATAAATAAGCGGATCAGAGATGTTTCTCACCGTTTTGTTTTCCATATGAAGCTGCTGAAAATGGACAGACTTGTCCCGTTGGCAGCAGCTTCATGAAAAATTGCACGGCAGATCGACAGGTATGACATCCAGTCTCCGCGCAGCAAAACAGCGTTATTCATCTCTTCTCCACCTCCCTTTATTATAGTTAGCTATATTCTAACGTTGTCAGAATAATTTTGCAAGCCTGTTTTTTAGAAGATACATTCCCCTGCGCAGCAGTAGCTGACCGGCCACACCCGGCTCCAGCATGATATTGAGAGCTTTTTCAATCTTTTGCATAAATCAGCGCTCTCTCCAGTGGTTATCTTCTCCCTCTTTGAGGAATAAGGTAAATAGGCAGCCCGTGCCTGGCACCCTGCCCTACCATATAGAGAGAGGAGACAATTAGATGCTTCGCGCCATACTTCATGCTATTTTTTATTTACTTGTTGTGGGAGTTAATATACTGGCAAATGCCCTTCCTTTAAACGGGCAGACAACCGGGGAAATCTCTGGCCGGCTCGATGTGCTGTTCACCCCTGCAGGCTATGTATTTTCAATATGGGGACTTATTTATCTGCTGCTGGGGATCTGGGTACTGAGGGAATTTCCAAAGGACCGGCGGAATCTTCCGCTTTACGAGAATACAAGCTTGTTCTTTATCCTCAGCTGCCTGCTGAACAGCGCGTGGATCTTTGCCTGGCATTATGAATTCTTCCTTGTATCAGTTCTGCTGCTGATTGGACTTCTGCTGGCTTTGATCTTTCTTTATGTCCGTCTGCAGGCTGCCAGCCCATCATTCTTCGACAGGCTGCCCTTCTCCGTTTATCTCGGCTGGGTCAGCGTCGCAGTGATTGCAAATATCAGCTATTATCTCGAGTATATCGGCTGGGACGGCTTCGGCCTGCCGGATGCCGCCTGGACGATCATCATGCTCTGCGTGGCTTCAGCCCTTGCCATCATATTCCGGATCAAAAACAGCGACCGCGTATATCCGCTTGTCTTCGTCTGGGCCTTCATCGGCATCGCCGTCCGAAACTGGGGTGAGCATGCTGCCGTATCTTATACAGCGCTGGGATTGGCAGCGGTTATCTTGGTTTTTGCAGTCATTCCTTTTAAGAGGGATTGATGAAAACTCCTGCCCGGTGGTGGGCAGGAGTTTTGTTTGGCTTATATATGAGGCCGCTGATTTCCGTTCCAGGCACTTCGCTTTCCGCGGGGCGGCGCTGAGCCTCCTCACGCTGGCGCGCTGCGGGGTCTCAGCCCTGCCGCTATCTCCCACAGGAGTCTGCGTGCCTTCCACTGCAATCATCGGGCTTTTATCACCTTTTCAGCAATACAACCTAGGCAGACAGAACTAATCTCCAATCAATTCGCCAGCGAATGCTTAAACGCATAAATCACAGCCTGCGTCCGGTCCTGGACCTGAAGCTTGCTGAGGATATTGCTTACATGTGTCTTCACTGTCTTTAAGGCAATAAAAAGCTCATCAGCAATTTCCTGGTTCGTCTTCCCTTCTGTCATCAGCAGCAGGATTTCCATCTCCCTTGCGGTGAGCTCTTCATGAGGAAGCACAGTCTGCTTCTGCCGCATCTTCACCATCATTTTTCCTGTGACCTCAGGCTCAAGCACCGATTGGCCATGGAAAGTCGCACGGACCGCATCGGCAATCTCGCTTGCCTTCGAGGTTTTCAGCATATAGCTGGATGCACCTGCTTCAAGGGCCGGATAGACCTTTTCATCATCCAGGAAGCTTGTGACGATAATCACCTTCGCTTCCGGCCACGCTTCAATGATTCCACGTGTCGCCTCGATTCCGTCCATTTCCTTCATCACCAGATCCATCAGGATGATATCCGGCCGGAGCTCAAGGGCCAGATCAATTGCTGTCCTGCCGTTATCCGCTTCCCCGATCACCTCGATATCTGGCTGGGCGGAAAGATAGGATGATACACCGATCCTTACCATTTCATGGTCATCAACAAATAATACTTTAATCACTCTCTTCACCCTCACTCTTCATCATTGGCACCTTCACTTCAAGGCGTGTTCCTTTATTCTTGAGGCTGATGATTTTCAGGGAGCCGCCGATCTCCACCGCACGCTCATACATATTTTGCATCCCATATGAACCTGCCTTCGTTTCCTCGACGTCAAATCCGATTCCGTCATCGGCAATCCGCATGATGATCAGCCCGTCCCGCTGGATCAGCAGCACTTCAAGCTGGGTCGACTTGGCATGGCGCAGCGTATTGGAGACAGATTCCTGGAGGATCCGGAACAGATGGTCCTCGACTCCTTTATCCATCAAAAACTCTTCAACCTTCCACTGGATTTTCATGGTGACTTTCTGGGAGAGCTCAAGCAGCAGCTCTTCTATGCCCTCCTGCAGTGTTTTTCCCTTCAGGGCGGCCGGACGCAAATGGAGGAGCAGGGCACGCATCTCGAGCTGGGATTGGTGGATCATCTCTTCGACCATCTTTAGCTGCTTTGTCTCCCTGTCTTCCTGGCTCCGTGTTTCATTGATGGCAGACATCAGCATGGAAGCCGCGAACAGCTGCTGGCTCACAGAGTCATGAAGCTCGCGCGCCAGCCGGTTGCGCTCCTGGGAAATGATTTCCTGGATCCGGCTTTCCAGATCCTCTGCCTTTTCGGTCGCAAGCTTTTGGGAAATCTTCGCCTGCTCTGAGATTTGCCGCTGAATTTTGCCTACCCTCATCCATAGGGGCTGAAGCTCTGAAGGGGTGTTATCATCATGTAGGCTGATGGCCCTGCCTTCCTCCAGCTGGTAAAGCCAGTCGTCAACCGTCTGGAGCTGTTTTTTCCTGTAGATGCCGGATACAAGCCCAGAGAGAATGCCGATTGCCGCACAGATGCTTGCTGCAAACAGGATAAAGGGAATATCCATAATCTCCCTTTCCCAAAGCCCGCTCCAATCGGCCAGCGGAAAGACGGTAAAATAGGAAACGCCAAGAAAGATGGCCACAAGGAGAGCAACCGATAGTCCCAATGCAATCTGCCGCTGGATTGTCTTCATACACGCTTCACCTCGATATCCCCGACAAGGAGCGAAGTAAAGATCTTAATCTTCTGCTCTGCTTCTTCATAGCCTGGTGTTTTAAACTGCAGTGTTTGATTGAACATCTGCGGCTCGCGCTTATCAAAAATACCGGCAGATCCGGCTATCACAGAATGATAGACATTCACTTCTAGATCATACGGAACAAGAATCTGGATATTGCCGATAAAATTGCGGATGAATATGACCGTCTCTCCTTTTGGGAGAACCGTATAGCTCAAATCGATGATCGTATCGCCGATGCCGGCCTGGATATTGATGTCGCTCCACTCGTATACATGCTCAGGCGTCTTCTGCCGCCCGAACAGAATGTTTTCAAAAAGCGGGCGCCCTTTGATGATTTCTTCACTCGGCTTTGAATCAAAAGGATCTGCTTCCTTGATGACTGGCCTTATGCGGTCGGCGTCCCGCTTGGACTGCGCATATTGGATGACAAAATGGATCAGGATGGCCAGCAGGAAAAATTTGAAGGTCATCATATTGAAGACACTGATGGCAAAAAAGGCAAGTCCTGCCCAAAAGAGGATTTTTCCGGAGCTGTGAGGAAGGCGTTTCCTGCCGAAATACACCATCCCAATCGAAACCAGAAGGGAGAAAATCAGCCCGTGATTAAAAAAAGATACCTCTAGAAAAAGGACAAGGGCACCAAGCAATAGAATCCAGCTGATATATTCGCTTTTAATTTTTTTAAGCATTGATATTTTCCTCCCTTCTTGATGACTGGCATATGATGTACGCGTTTCTATATTGTAAGCTGTTTCAGCATAATGGCGAAAAAAGGCGCAGGAACTCTACGCCTCTTTAGAATACCAGTTTGTTTTATGAAATAGAATGAGTTTCTTTCTTTTTCATATCTTTTTCAAGCTGGGCGATTTTTGAATCGATTGTGCTCTGATAGTAGGCATCGTTCACTTTCTGCTCAAGCCGGTCAAGATATGACTCGATATTTTCAAACCTGGATTCAGCTTTGCCTGATTGGGAGCTGCTGTCAATCACCTGGTCCATCTTGCGGTTAGCCCTGGTCACATTTTCCCTTCCCATCAGCTCAAGGCGGCGGATATGCATATCTTTAAGCTTATGCTTCATATCTTCATATTTTCTTTCCAGCTCAACCAGCTGCTGGGAAGCCTGCTCGAGGGCCTGCTTCAGCCTGACAGCCCGCTCTTCATATTGAAGCTGTTCCTGGACTGCAAATTGGGATAATTCTGTTTCCCCTGCCTCTGAAGCAACTTCTGCCTGACGCTTGCGCTTTTCAGCCAATTCAGCCGCTCCTTTATATTCTTTTGCAAATTCCTCTTTCAGAGAATATTGGCGTTCAAGGAGCTTGCGGACTTTCTCTGTTTCCTGCTCGCATTGGCGAAGGTACTGGTTCAGCAGTGAGACCGGGTTTTTCTGCTCTTTCTGGTCCATTGCCTCGTGCAGGTCTGCCATGATGGTATTTTTCAGTCTGGTAAATAAGTTTGCCATGATAATCTCCCTTTCGTTTTCAGATTAATATTGATTGATTTTTGACCATTCTTTTTCAAAGTTCGTGAATGGGTCCTGGTCTTCTTTTACAAAGGTTTTCTTGTCATTCCACTTTTTATAGATCACATAAAGGATGTAAGCAGCGGCAATTCCGAGGATGGCCGGAATATTGGAGGCAGCTGCGGTGAGGGCGAACACCCCGACGATGCCCCAGCCTATTTTTGCGCCTGTTGAATCAGCCTTCAGGAACTGCTTGAATACGAAGTATAGAATCAGCAATGAGATGGCCAGGCCGATCATCGGCCCCAAATTGGATAGAAGCACCAGCCCCGCGATTCCTCCTGCTAAAAGTAAGCCAAATTTTTTCATGTACGTTTCCTCCTTTCATGTTTCCATCTTACCTTTCCTGCCAAAACCCTATAACGAGCCTGAGCTTTATTTTCATATAGGACCTGGGGCTTAGAAGCTGGTCAGACTTTACGGAAGGCGCAAATATTGGCAGGGGAAAACCTGTTATTGTGCCGGCGGGAAGGGTAGATAAAGGAGGAATTATAATCAGGATAACCAGGGAGGACACCAATGTGTTTGGCTTTGATGATTTTGTAAAGTTTATGCAGGCATTTTTTATTGTTCTTCCTATTGTGACACTCATCCATGTGGCCGGACATGTCTTTTTCGCCGGAATCTTTGGGGGGAAGGGCCTTAAAGTCATTATCGGCTGCGGTAAAAGTTTATTTTCTTTCAAATACTTTGAGGTAAAGCGGTTCTACTTCTGGTATAGCGGCTGTGAATTCCAAAGCCTGAAGTACGAAAATAAAATCAGTCTCTCTTTCATATATCTTGGCGGAACCCTCTTTAACCTGATCAGTATCTTTCTTATCAATCACCTGATCGGCTCCGGCGTACTTGAAGCATCATTGCTTTGGTACCAATTTATCTATTTCTCTTTTTATTTTGTGTTCTTCGCTCTTTTCCCGATGGATTTCCCTGACGGCAATCCAAGTGACGGCAAAGCTTTTTACCGGATCATCAGAGACAAAAAGGTTGATTCTACTGATGATTGCCAATGGAAGGTTGAATGAACAAAAGCGCAAGCGCCTTGATCACCCCCGACAAGCACAAGACGAACCTCCCGGAAAGGCGTTCTTTGCCTTTTTGGGAGGTTTGGCTTGTGACCTCGAGGGGGTAGGCGCTGGAGCTGGACGTAGATCAAGAATTGATAATGATCCACAAGACTTACAATTTCTAAATTCCTAAACATTGATAAAGCCCCGGTTTTCAAACCAGGGCTTCACTTTTTTCTATATAATGGCTCAAGGCCAGGAGCGGCCATATAGAGCGGTAGCTGTGGTAATGAATATAAAAGAAATTGGCCATCCCCTGACCCATTGGATAATCGGCAGTCCAATCCTTACGCTTGCCTTCCCTCACCAGGAAGGCAGCCCCTTTCCTTGCTGGCGTGCTATCCGCCATGCCGGCAGCAGCAAGGGCATCAACGGCCCATGCGGTCTGGGTGAGGGTGCTTTCCTTCAGCGGGATATACTTTTTCTCCATATCGCTCCGGCAGGATTCTCCCCAGCCGCCATCTTCATTCTGGATGGACACCAGCCAGTCGATCCCTTTTTTCATGCTTTTATCCTCCAGAGTGACACCAACAGCCGCCATTCCGGTCACCGCCGCCCATGTTCCGTATATATAGCAGATTCCCCAGCGGCCATACCAGGATCCATTGGGTTCCTGATGCTTTCTGAGCCATTTGACCGCTTTTTTAATAGGCGGAAGGGAAGAATCCGAATAACCGGCCTTTCCAAGGAATTCAAGTGTCCTCCCTGTCAGGTCGGCAGTTGAGGGATCGGTCAGGATAAATTCTGCGCCCTGGATGGGAAGGAGATGCAGCAGCTTCTTATCGACATTCCTTTCAAACGCAGGCCATCCCCCGTCCCTGTTCTGCATTGACAGTGTCCAAAGAAGTCCTTTTTTCCATATTTCCTCATAATGCGCCTTTTCACGGGCAGGCTGGTGAAGGCTTCTCAGGGCAGCGGTTGTATCATCCACATCAGGATTGATTGTATTAAAACGCGAAAATCCCCAGCCGCCAGGCTCTGCCTTCGAATTATGGACAATCCAGTCCCCAAACCGGCGATGCTGCTGGCCCGCCAGATACTGATTGGCTTTTTGGATTGCATCCTCTTTCGGAGGGACGCCTGCTTCCTGAAGGGCATGGCTGATCAGCGCTGTATTCCAGACAGCAGCCGTCGTATATTGAATATGCGTACGGCCATCGGTTTTTACAGTCATCCGCTTCAAGCCGGCAACAGCATTTTTGATCGCGGGTTCCTCCGGGCCGCCTCCCAATGCCAGAAGAGCAAAAATCATATAAAATGTGCTGCTGAAATAATTATAAAGCGTCCCGTCCGGCTCTGTATGCGACTGCATATATTCCCTCGCTTTTTCTATCGACCATGCCCGGATCTGACGCGGAATGCCCACCAGCGCCTTAACCCCGGCGGCAAGAAAAGAAGTCAAACTCCTCCATTCCGCACTCCTCAGCTCCGGCCACGGATCATCATCGTCCCTGACGGACAAATCGCCAAGGTCCGGGCTCAAGGCCGTCTTTCTGCTGAATTTCTTATTGCCCAGAAGGATGACCGGAATCAGATTGGAGCGGCCAAAAACCGAAATATCGTACATATTGAGCGGAAAGCTTCCCGGCAGGAGGATCACTTCCATCGGGACCGGAAAAAGAAGGGGCCATGGATACTGCCCTGTCAAGGCAAGCATGATTTTCGTATACATCCCTGCCTTTTTCAGGCCCCCGCCTTTAGTAATAAACCTTCTTGCCCTCACCAGAGCAGGATGATTTTTCTCATAATACCCTGAGTAGAGGAGCGCATAATAGGCCTCAATCGTTAGTGAAAGGCTCCCTTCATGATGGTCATGGAAAAGCCGCCATGCCCCGTCCTTTCCCTGCCGGCTCAGGATTCCTTTTGCCAGCTCTTTGATCAGCTCTTCCTCATCCTCTTCCTCAAGCGTCCGCAAAAGGACAATCATATAAATATCGGTCATGCACCCTGTATCAAAAGGATGATTCCAGGAACCGTCCGGTGTCTGCTCACTTAAAAGCTGCTGCTTTAACCGTTCGATTTCGCTTTTCACCAGCTGCATGCAGCCCGCCCCCTTATTTCTATTCTTCATAAATATGTATTCAGGAGAAGCCTGTCAGATTCTGAAGCAGCTTATGGCCGATAGGCAATATCTTTCATGCCCCTGCATATAGTTCAGTGAGGACAACTATAAGAAAGGGGGAGGACATATGCTTCTTTCATGGATCATTACTGCCGGCTTTATCCTTTGCCTGGGGCTAGTTGGCGGCATGTTCATCCATTATCTGCGTGCCGCCATGCACACCCATGATTCTGTAACGGTCGATCCTGCGCCGGAGGAAAATAGTGAGGAAGTCCATTAAGAGGGCAGCTTGACATATGGTCCAGCGCCTGCGCCGGGCTGGATGATGCAAGTCTTTGGGGCTGCGAAATAGGCTGTAGGCTGGACTTTGCAGATTATCTTTTCATTTGATTAAAAAAGAAGGAAATTCGGTAGATTATTCCGCGAATTGATCGAAAAAATCTTTAAGCTGGTAAATTAACCGGCTCATCAATTAGAAAACGCCAGCCTGCCTTAAAAATCGGGCCGCCAATTCATGTAAATAACAAAAAAAGCCCAAGGACCTCCTCCCTGGGCTATTTTTACGCATATAAAAAAGAATTCACGACTGGCAGCCTGGACAATAAAAGGATTTCCGTGATGAAATTTCTTCCTTTACGATCCGTGAGCCGCAGCGGAGGCAGCTTTCTCCTTCTCTGTCATATACCATGCAGCGTTCATTATAGCCGCCGGTTATCAGATCGCCTTTAGAAAGCGGCTCATCCATATAGCCCCCGCTCTGGATCGCGTTTGCAAACACTGTTTTCATTGCCGGATATAGTCTGCTTTTCTCCATTTCGCTGAGCTCCTCGATTGTCCTCATCGGCAACAGCCCGGCCTGGTGGCAGATTTCATCTGAATAGCAGTTGCCGATTCCTGCAATGAAATGCTGATTTACCAGCGAAGTCTTAAGCATTCCCCGCTTTTTCTCCAATAACCGGGCAAATGAGGCTGCCGTAAATCCAGGATCCAGCGGCTCGGGTCCCAGCTCTTCAAATTCTTTCTCCAGCTCCTCTGAAGTCAGCAGGTGAAGATAGCCGAGCCGCAGGCCGATGAAGTACAGCTTCCTGCTGCCAAATGACAGGATCACCTGATTTGTCCTGTCAGGATTATCTTCGTCATTGCCTAGGTACATCCATCCTCCAAGCATCAGATGGAGGAGAAGATTTTTTCCGGAGCTGAGCCGGAAAATCAGATGCTTTGCACGCCTATCGATGCTAGTGATCGTGCTAGTCTGCACCTGCCTGATAAATTCTGCCGGCGGGACATTTATAGATTTTTCCCTGTTGATTTCGGCCTCTGTGATCACAAGCCCCGTCAGCTGACGGCCCAGCAGCTGGCGGTAGGTTTCCATTTCAGGTAGCTCGGGCATAAGAAGGCCCCCTTTCATATAACTAGTATGAAATGAATAGGGGATCTTCATGTACCCGTTCAGTCACCCAGCGCCAGGGCTAGGCTTTCACTTGCAGCGCCAACTAGAACTGCATTCCCGCGGTCATGGGCATATACCGCAAGCAGCAGGGCTGTATAGATGCTTTTGAATCTTGCGAGATTTCTTGCTTCAGGGCCAGGTTCTCCATATGCCCAAAAAAACTCTTCCCTGGCATCCGGCCGCAGATAGCTGTACGCAATAGAAAGGTCAATGCTGGGACTGCCGAGATGAACATCGCCCCAGTCAATTATTCCGCTGATTTCCCCTTCAGGATCGGCCAGGATATTTCTTATATGCAGATCGCCGTGCACAAGAACTGGATCACATTCCACTTTTATGGGCATGGCTTTTTTGATATAAGAAAAAAGGCTTTCTTCCTCCTTAAGGATTCCAGCCGCTTTCCCTTTTTCGGCGTACTCTTCCATTTTCACAAGCCTTGTTTCCATATCAAGCCTGTTGTATGTATCAAACGGGACGCCAAGTTCCTTAGCTTTTTCAATAGGAAAGGAGTGGTGCTGCTTCAGGAATTCAGCCAGCCTGCTGGCAGACTCTTTCCCGCCCGGGCCTGCTGGAGCTGATCCGCTGATCTTTCTGTAGCCGGAAAAAAACCACGGATAGCCTTTATCAGGTTTTCCGCTATATACCGGCACAGGATAAAGGATACCGGCAGAAATGCAGAGCTCAGGCAGAATCCGGCTTTCTGTCTTCAGCAGCTCTTCTGCTGCAGCTTTCCGCGGAAATCGGAATACATATTCATCATTGACTAAAAACACTCTGTTATCAAAGCCTTCCCCAAAATGCTCCACTTCAGCAGGCGCCAATTCAGGAAACTGGCTTAACAGGAGTTCCCTTGCCTCAAGGGGAGCAATAGACACTTCTCCATTCCATGGCTGATTCATAAACATCCCCTGCCTTTTTTCTTATTTATACTATTGGTCCCTCCTTTTTTCAACATAAGAAAAAGGCACCCATCACAGCGGGTGCCCTTTCTTTAGTACATTTTATTATTGTCAGCCTTCATTCTGTCTTTGACAACTTCCGGGTCATCTGAGACGGGCGACCTTGTCCCTTGAGGGGGAACATAGACGTTGTCGACCGGCATAACCGGTTCATTGTCCGGCATGCCAGCTTCACCAGGATTCATTTTCTGCTCACGCAGCTTGTCCGATCTGTCGTCTACGAACACCAGGATTTTGCCTTCCTTGATTTGGCCGCTGTAATGCTCGGCATCGTCTTCCGGAATCCCCATACCGACGAGGGCTCCTGTAAGCCCTCCAAGTCCGGCTCCGGCAGCTGCTCCTGTGAGTGCTCCTGCAAGCGGACCCGCTGCGAGCACCGGACCGATGCCCGGGATGGCGAGGGCTCCGGCACCTGCCAGCAGTCCTGCAAGTCCGCCGAGCGTACCTCCGGCAGCAGCTCCGGCAGCAAGGCCTTCTTCTGCTTTCGTCCCTGTCTGCTCTGTTACTGCTTCCACGTCATCATCGTTTTTCCCTACCACCGAAATATCCTTTGTGTCATAGCCTTGGGCCCTTAATTCCTCTACAGCTTCAATAGCTTCACTTTGTGTATCATAAACGCCTACTATATGCTTCTGTTCTTCTGCCATTATCTTTTGCCTCCTTAATAAGCTAAGATAAATAGACAAGCTTTTCAGGCGAGCCTATAGAGTGATTTTACCCGCAGGCGCATCCTGTAAACATTAGCTAGTTGGTCTCTGATAAGAATGATTTGGTTCTGATCCCTGACCTTCTCATTTTAATGAGAGCGGTCACCTCGACATCCGCCTCAGAAAAGTATTGGTCCCAATCGGCTTCTATCCCGTGGAAATGTTTATAATCCTTTCTTCTGACCACATCGCCGAATCCGAAAATATCTACTTTGTCTTCATTTTGCACTCTTTTAATAGTATCCGCAACGATTCTTTCAATGTGCTTTTCTGTCTTTTCTTCATAATCTTCATAAGTAGATACGGAGTCGACTGAATCAGCGCATTGGGTGCCCTCCAAATAACTCTCCCCTCTTATGTCTATCTTAACTTTCGCCTTGCCGTCCTCAATCCTTGCTTTCGTCTTTGTTGTTGTATTATAGATTCTGATGTCGATGTAGCGGTTTTCCCCGCAGCTTATTGTTAGGCTTGTACTCTTAATCTTGTCCTGTGTCCAGAGGTAATTCCGCGCTTCCTCAAGACTTAGAAAACCCTCCAGTCTGCCGCCTTCAAAAATTGCAAGCGAATCCAGCACAACCAGCGCATCCGGTGTTACTTTCTTCATATTATCAACACTCGATCCTTTATCCGGATCCCCTTTAATGGCCACAGCAGCCATGACCGGCTGGCGGCCGGGTGATGTCCAGGCACTGATCACATCATTCAGCCTCACGCCGGGGTCCCCTCCCCAGGTCTCTTCCATCGTGTCCAGCTGTGTATGGAGCTTAAGGGAAGTGGACTTCTGGAACTGGTACGTCACCTTCAGCACATCTTCGGCCCTTACCCCTCTTGAAATAACAATATTAAAATCATCCCGCATCTCCCTGTTGCGCTCAAGATAATCCAGAAACTCCAGCATCCCGTCCTCTGCCACTTCTTCACTGATGATCAAAGTCCTCATATGCGAATAGACAAGGTTTCGCGAAATGCCCTCACTCATCTGGTTCGTCAATTCGGACAGTGAATTCCCTTCCTTCCCATACACGATCGAAGGTGCATTCCCCCCGGCAGTCCGATTATTCAGCTCCGCAGCATTAATGCCTTCTACAGACAGGTAGTATTTATCATCTTTCCCCTTGTCCACAGCCATCCCGGTAATAACGGTAACTTCTGCCAGCTCCTTTTGATCCCAGCATCCAGTCAGCAGACAGCATAGTGCAATAACAAGCATGATCTTTTTCATTTCCCCTGGCCCCCATTCATCGGAGGCGGCGAAGGGGAGCCGGTCTTAGGCTGCTTCTCTTCTTTTTGCGGCTTTAGATAGCTGGGCCTTTTATTCATGCTCCAGAAAGGAAAGCGGAAGAACACATCCTTCTGGCTTTCAATGATAAACGGGGCTACCGGAGCCAGATATGGAACTCCAAAGGAACGGAGAGCGCTTAAGTGAGCCACCATCAGAACAAGCACAAGCAGGACACCATACAGGCCAAGGAAGGCAGCTGTGATGATCAGCAGAAATCTCAGCAGCCTCGAAGCATTGGCGAAGCTGTATGTGGGTGAAACAAAATTGGCAATGGCCGTGATGGCGACAATAATGACCATAATATTGGATATGATCCCCGCCTCGGCTGCAGCCTGGCCGATGACGAGCGCTCCGACGATCGATACAGTCTGCCCGACAGCACGCGGCATTCTGACGCCTGCCTCGCGCAGGATTTCAAAGGTGATTTCCATCAGCAGAACTTCAATCACGGCCGGGAACGGCACCCCTTCACGCTGTGCGATTACACTTAAAAGCAGCGTAGTCGGAAGCAGTTCATGGTGAAAGGTAAGAATACCGACATACAGGGAAGGCGTGATGAGTGCAATCATAAACGAAATATAGCGGATAAAACGGATGAATGTGCCCATCAGGAAGTTTTGGTAATAGTCTTCTGAAACGGAAAAAAAGTCGACCAGCACGGCAGGCACAAGCAGTACAAACGGCGTACCGTCAACAAGGATGGCCACCTTTCCCTCCAGCAGATTGGCCGCTACCGAATCAGGCCTCTCGGTGTTGAGGGCCAACGGAAAAAGAGTGGCCGTTTTATCTGCAATCAATTCCTCGATATTCCCTGACTCAAAGACTGCGCCAGTATTTATATTTTTCAAGCGCTTGCGGACCTCTTCAACAATCCCGCTGTCGGCAATGTCCTTCATATAACTGATAAAAACCGTCGTCCTTGTATCATTCCCGATGGTAAATTCCTCAAATTGCAGCTTGGGGTTCTTGATCCTCCTGCGGATAAGACTCACATTTACTGCCAGCGTTTCAACAAACCCATCCTTCGGCCCCCTGATGACGGTTTGGGTGCTTGGTTCTGTTATCGACCGGCTATCGGCAGTCGGAATAGGAATCGAGATGGCCATAGAGACGCCCTTACATGCCAGGATGATACTCCCAGAAAGCATAGAGTCAATCATTTGGGATACTGAATCCACCAGATTATAGCCTGCTCCCCCGAAATGTGCTTTGCCAAAACCCTTTACGTCATCAGCCGATTTCACCCTTAGATCTGGTGATTCAGCAGCCATTGAATGTATGACTTTTTTGAGCACATTGCTGTCGACCAACGTCTCCAGATAGAAAAGAAGGGCATCAGTCCCCCCAGTCTTGAGTTCTTCGATCTTTAAATCGGCAGAAGCGCCAAACCGGCTGGATAATTCCTCCTTTAGCTCCTCAAGCTCATAGCAGTCCAGGCTTGCACCGCTGGTTTCCTGTGGTCCTTGCTCTGGCTTCTCTTTGTCAGCAGCTCTTTTTATGCGTTTGAGTGATTTAAGGCGGTTCAACACTTCACCCCATTTTTTCCAAAACGCTTCCGGCTCCGTTTCTTCCATAGCAGTACGGCCAAAAGGACAGATGGAATGCCGAATTGCATTGGCATATGAACAAAATAAGGGACTATAACAAGCCCTTCCTTCAGATGGTCGGCAAAATTGACTGAGATCAGCACAGAAAACAGGGACACGACCGCAGACATCGGAAGGGCAAAGTATCGATAGGGCAGCCTGAAAATATACTCCAGCCCTTTCAAGGCTCCAAAAAGAAAAACCGATCCTTTTATGAGGATGCCAAGCATCATGATGAATACGACGAGTGCATCGATCCGCTCAATGAAATTGCCGATGGAAACCTGCCTAGCCGCACTGAGCATCGGAAAATTGGAACGGACCATCGCATCCGAACCAAGCGTCATGACCATCAGGACGGTTGCATGGGTCAGCAGCAGCCCGGCAATGGCTGTTCCCATTAAGGAAACTCTTTTCACATATTTAAATCGGGTTACTTTTCCCATGATAACTGTAAAGGCTATAAGCTCGCCAAACGGAAAGACAAACAGCGAAGGAAAAACAGCTTTGGCCACAGGTATAATGCCCTCGCCAAGGACCGGCTCGATCCGGCTGAATTCCAGGTTTCCGCTTGCCAGCAGGAAAATCGTCAGCAATAGCACGAACAGCACCACATATGGCGAAAAAATTTCAGAAGTCCGCCCAAGCACTTCAATGCCAAGGTAAAGGATATAGCCCATTGTCATGGCGATGGTAAAGGAAATCATTTCAATTGGCGTATTGGGAAGAATGGCAGACGCAATCAGCTCGCCAAAGTCCCTCACCACCCTGCTGGATATGTAGAGAAAATAAATGATATATAAGAATGCCACAGGAATCACGAGGTACCTCTTAAAGCAGTGCTCCATGATTTCATAGAGATTTTTTCCGGGAAGGCGGCTGATCAGGAAATAATAAAAGTACATGATAGCAAGCCCGAGTACTGTAGAAATGATCATCGCCATCCAGGCATCCTGCTCGGCACCCTTGCCGACCCCGATGATAATCGCACTGCCGAGAAGGAAATTGATGACCAGCGTCATCAGCTGGCTGAGCGAAATATTTTCTTCTAACATCAGCTTCCACTTCCCTTCGACTGTGCTTTTTCAGCTTTTTTGTTTTTATACAGCCTTATGTCGATAAACAGGCTGGAACCCAGGCCCAGAAAAAAGACAAATAATGCAATGACCCTTCCTGCCGCAATTTCGGCGTAAAAAATGTTAAGAGCTGCTTCATAAACTGTACTTTTAAAAACAAATAAATCAAAGAGAAGCGTCAGCACAAACAAGCTTGCGGAAACCAGTATAAACGAAAGAGTGACCATCATATCTTCCCATCCATTTTAAAGTTGCATTTCTAGTATTTAAGTTTGCTGCTTATTTTATCCAATAATTCCGCCCCTCCCACAACTCTTTTTCCTGCGATTATCTTCCGGTCCAAAAGGGTATGAAATTTACAGCAGCTATGCAGAAGAACGAATATGCCCCCCTTGGAAAGGAAAGATTATCTACTAGAAGAAAAACCTGAGGAGGAAAAATATGAACCATTCACAAATGCCGCAATATCCGGAGCCATACTGGAGGGAAACGCCGCTCTCATCCTATGAGGCGCTCAAGGAAAATATCGAGGCTGATGTGGCAATTGTCGGCGGAGGGATTACAGGAGTTACTGCGGCCTATCTTCTTGCTAAACAAGGCCTTAAGGTCGTGATTCTGGAGGCCGGGAACATACTGAACGGGACTACCGGCCATACGACCGCAAAGCTGACCGCCCAGCACGGAGTCATCTATGATGAGCTGATCAGCCACTTTGGTGAAGACAAAACGAAGCTTTATTATCAGGCGAATGCAGAAGCAATCACTTTTGTAAAAAACCTTGTCGAGGAAAAAAAGATCGACTGTGACTTCAGCATGGAGGACGCTTATATCTATGCGGTTTCCGACCAGGCTGCCGGCAAGGTGCAAAAGGAGTATGAAGCCTACCAGAAGCTTGGAATCGACAGCGGCTTTGCTGATAGCATCCCATTTAACATAGACATCAAAGGGGCAGCAGTCATGAAGGGGCAGGCACAATTTCACCCTTTGAAATTCCTGAAGGTGCTTCTTGAGGAATTTACAGCAGCAGGCGGCAAAGTGTATGAAAATACAACAGCTGTCGATATTGAGGAAGGACAGCCTGCCTCAGTTAAAACAAGGAATGGCCAAACCGTTACAGCCAAGCATGTAATTGTCGCCTCACACTTCCCATTCTATGATGGCAAGGGCTTTTATTTTGCGAGAATGGAGCCGGAAAGATCCTATATTGTCGCTGTGAAGACCCGTGAGGAATACCCGGGCGGGATGTACTACAGTGCCGATCAGCCGACACGCTCCCTGCGTTATACACCGGTAAATGGCGAGAAGCTGGTCCTTATCAGCGGTGACAGCCACAAAACCGGGCACGAATCGGATACTCTTAAGCATTATGAGGCTTTGGAGGAATTCGCAGAGGAGGTTATGGGCATAGAGGAGTATCCATACAGATGGTCTGCACAGGATTTAATCACATTGGATAAGATCCCATATGTTGGCCCAATCACTGAAAATGCCTCGAACATTTATGTTGCCACCGGCTACCGTAAATGGGGGATGACGAACGGAATTGCGGCTGCCCATTTGCTGAATGATTTTATTGCCAAAAAGGAAAGTCCTTATAAGGAAGTATTCACCCCTTCCCGATTTAAAGCCGATCCAAGCATCAAGGAATTCATTAAATTCAATACCGATGTTGCAGGCCAGCTGATTAAAGGGAAGCTCGAATATATCCCTGCCGAGCTCGATGATATTGAACCGGACCACGGTGCACCTGTCATCGTTAATGGCAAAAGGGCCGGGGCCTACCGGGATAAAGAAGGAGCCCTTCATATCGTCGACACCACCTGTACACATATGGGCTGCGAATGTGAATGGAATAATGGCGAACGGACCTGGGACTGCCCGTGCCACGGCTCGCGCTTTTCTTACACAGGAGAAGTTGTCGAAGGACCGGCAGAAATTCCGCTTAAAAAAATCCAAGGTGAATGATTTGGGAAGCTCCTGCGGCTGGCTGCTGCGGGAGCTTTTCATTTGAGCCGTTCGCCGTTCCAGCATGCAACAAAAAAGAGCTGCCATTGGACAAGGACAGCTCACTCCTATTAATTTAAATTAAAATCCCCGGACGCAGTATGAACCTTTACCACATGCTCGCCTGAACCAATTTTGCCGAGAATCCTGTCTTCTTCTTTTTCTTCAAAAAGAAATCCATCAAGCTGGACATTGCCCTCCCCGGAGGTTGCCTTAAAATCAACCATCATATCGCTTGGCTCCTCTTTGAATGAAATATTGACATCCCCGCTTGCCGTTTCGGCAGTAATGCTGGCTGCCAGCTGATCATTGCTGATGTTCAGGTCGCCCGAAGTAATTTTTGCAGCGATATCCCCGGAAAGTTCGCTGATTTTTATATCCCCTGAAGCTGTATATAAATCTGCTGACTCTGCGGCTGACCCATCGATTTGCATGTCCCCGCTTGCTGCCTTAACCTTCAATTCCTTCGCCTTTGAATCTTCTACCCTTACATCGCCGCTCGCCACCTGGATTTCCATTTGGCCTCCGGCTTCCATTCTCTTCAGCGCAACATCACCGCTCTTTGTCTCAAAAATGCTGTCCTTGCTTTGAATGTTTTCCGCTTTGATATCGCCGGATAATACCTGTACTGCCAGTTCCTCATATTCCTTTTTCGGAAGAAGCACCTCGATTTTCACATCACGGATGATAACCACTCCCATGCGGAACATATTCTTCACATCAAGGTCGACATTCAGGGTGCCATCATCTTCGCTGACCTTCAGTTTATAATCATCTTTGAGCTTTTTGCTGACTTTCCCCGTTAGTGCCACCTTTATATCTTTCTCGCTGCCAGCTTCCCTGATGACCACATCTGTCGAAGCGCTATTTACTGAGATATGCTGGATGGAATCTGCTTTTATCGTCTCGCTTTGATTAATCTCAACCGTGTTAAAATTCAGACCTCCCGAAGCGCTGAGTGTAATGGCTGAACCGCCGACACCGATCAGGAATAAAACGACCAAACCCGCCACCAGTTTCTTCATGCTGCCTTCTCTCCTTTTCCTTTGACTAGCCTGACATTGAATTTGATATAGCCGAGAAGTACCCGGTAGAAAAATTTGCCGACATAAATCATTCCGATGCTAAGCAGCAGGCCCAGGCTGAACAGTGCCAGCGAAGCAAAGAAATTCAGGGTCATATCCTCAAAGCCCGTAAAAAACGAAGACCCCAGCAAGGCAAATGGCGACAATGTCAAAACGAGCGCCACCGCACATAGTGAAATATAGACGCCTGCGAGGCCGATCAGCGGCCCAAGTATAAAGACCAGATTGAAAAAGCTGAGGCTGACCGCCGCTGTCGCAGCTTGAAAAATATTGGTGACCGACTGCGTTTTCTCCGCTTTGACAATCCTGTAGTCTGCAAGCAGGTCGCGCGCAATGACATGCGGGTCACCGAGCTCCTCCATGATTTCCCTTTCCGTCCTGCCGTTTGCAAGCCCGATTTCAAAATGCTCCTCATAATCGTACAGCATTTCCCGCCGGTCATATTCCGGCACCTTACCAAGCAGCTTTTCCAGCCTTGCTAAAAACTCATTCCCTGCCACTGGACTTTCCCTCCTCAACAAATTGATTAACCGCCAATGAAAACTGCTGCCATTCCTCGATCAGCATATTCATATAATCCCTGCCCTTTTCTGTCAGTGAATAGTATTTTCTGGGAGGCCCTTCCGTTGATTCTGCCAGATAGGTTGTTAAATACTCTTCTTTTGTCAGTCTTCTGAGCAAAGGATAGAGCGTCCCTTCAGCCACCTCGATTTTATCCGAGATGTTTTGCGCGAGCTCGTAGCCATACTGATCTTTCTTAGAAATCAGCAGCAGCACGCACAGCTCAAGAACACCCTTCTTGAATTGAACATTCAATCCTTGCACCTCCACCGGTAGTGAACATTATTCAGTAGTCATGTAAATCCTTCCATTCATTCACAAACCCATCATACAATACACTATTGAACATTACAAGGTACTGAACGTAAAAAAATACCTATTTTTTAAAAATAGGCATTTTCCAAAGATGATTATGGCCTCAAATCCATCCAGCTTTGAAGATGATGGACAGCGAATCCCACATGGGAATCTGAGGAATAAGCGTCACGGACAAGTGAAAGCTGTTCTTCCATTCTTAGTGTGCCTTCCTCATAAAAAGTGATATACGCCGCTTCAGAAGAAGCCCCTGTTTCTGCGGCAATTTCTATCTTTTTCCCATATTGTGCCGCAAGCTCAACCTCGTTCCTGGACAGCTCAATCATCCCATTAGGGCCTGCTGCTGTATCTCTGTAGGCCATGATCGTCACACTGTCAGTATTCTTTATGACCCAGCCTGCGAGGGAATCTTTGCCGAATTTATTGCTGAACATCATTTCATCAAACCAGAAAGGCATATCTGCCCCCAACGGAAGACTGAGCTCTGCGGACAAGGAAGCAGCCTGAAGCATCCGGGTCTGATAATTCACCACAGTGCTTTTATAATTGCTTTCCCAGCCTGGCAGAAGATAGGGCTCGATATCCAGGTGGATGCCTGAAAACTGCTGGGCAGGGCTTGCCTGCTCCTGATAAGCAGCTACCCAGAAGAAGAAGCTGCGCATGGCTGCTTCACCTTTTGCCGTGGCCCATTTAGGTGCTCCATCCAATGCATGGACACTGATTCCGCCGGCATTTGCTTTTTCTATAAAAGATTGGTAGACAGCGGCCGGCAGGCTCTGGTCAATCTGCAGATACAGCTGATCTGCCTGCCTGTCCGCCAGGAATTGAATGATTTCATCAGACCTGTCCTTTATGGCTGCTGTATCCCACAGCCAGGTTGAGCGGTTCATATCAGCAGCCTCTCCTTTCACGGGGCAGGCTGCAAACACGAGCAGTACAGCCAAAAGAGCTGTCTTAAAAAATTTGATAGTCATTGTATACTCTCCTTTGTATGATGCCATGACATCCATAAAAAGGAGCCCGGCAGCCTGGCAGCCAGCCGCATATCCGCGGGAAGGCCCATAGCTTTGCGTCCCTGCCTTTCGACAGGTTTGCCTTTATCAGTAAGTTGTTAATTTGATTATAATCACTTTTCAGGAAAAATAAAGATATTTTTTACGCAAAAAGGCCCCCTGATGACGGGGGCCTTCTTCTTAGTCTTTAGGCTGATTTTCTTTCTTGCTTTTCGTGCCGGTGTTGAATTCCACCAGCTCTTCGCTTGTCCAGCCTTCTCTTTTTTTATTATTGTTGCGCTGTGCATTTGCATTTCCAAGCTTTGTCCTGCCCATGCTGCCTCGCTCCTTTACTAGCGTGTTCTCTGGTAGTATGGGCCTTTTCACTATGTGTTATTCTGCTTTGGCGGCCTTACAGGAGAGGGGATTTCCTCACTTTTGTCCCCTGCTCGAAAGCATAGGCCATGCTGATCAGACCGGCTTCTGAAAAAGCAGTGCCGGTAAACGTAATGCCCACAGGCTCATTCTCTAAAGAATAGCCTGCCGGTACTGTGATGGAAGGATAGCCTGCCTTTGCCGGAATGCCCGCTCCAAAATTGTTCGGCGTCACGATTGCATCAAGATGATGCTCTTTCAGGACATGATCAATTCCCTGCTCAGTCGAAAAGTAGACATCCTCCTCAAGCGAGCTGATATAAGCCTCTTCAGTCAGAGTCCCGCTTGTTCTTTCGGCTTCCTCCAGGATGGTCTGCCCGTACTTAAGGGCTGCATCACTGTTTTCGAGGTTAAAGGCAATCACATCGGCAAGAGATTTCACTTTTATATGAGGAGCAACGCCGCGCAGGTAGGCGTTAAGATCTGCTTTGAATTCGTATGTGAGCACATCATACTTCCAATTATTTTTTGCAGAAGGGATTTCTACAGGGTCAACCACCTCGGCGCCAAGAGCCTTCAGCTGTTCAACCGCATGGTTCATCACTTCAAGCTTGTCCCCGCTCAAATAATCAAAATACACTTCACGTGCAATGCCGATCCTTTTGCCCTTCAGCCCGTTTTCATCAAGAAAACCTGCAAACTCGGTATAATCTGACTCCGGATTGTTCTGCACGGCAGGATCTCTGTCATCATTGCCGGCAAGCACGTCCAGAAGATAAACGGCATCCCTGACCGTTCTTGCCATCGGGCCAGCGGTATCCTGGGAATGCGAAATCGGGATGATCCCCCTTCTGCTGATCAGGCCGACCGTCGGCTTAATGCCGACAAGCGAGTTTTGGCTTGCCGGGCTGAGAATCGAGCCTGACGTCTCCGTTCCGACAGCCACTGCCGCAAAGTTCGAAGCGATGGCTGCACCTGAACCCGAACTGGAGCCGCCGACATCAAAATTACCCGGCCCATAAGGATTCAGCACCTGCCCGCCCCTTGAGCTGTAGCCGCTCGGCATGCCCTCTGTCATAAAATTGGCCCATTCCGTCATATTCGTTTTTCCGAGAATAACAGCTCCGGCCTTTCTTAAAGCTTCGGCCACATAGGAATCCTCTTTTGCAACCGACTCCTTCAGTGCGAGAGATCCGGCACTGGTGTGCATTTTATCAGCAGTATCAATATTATCCTTGATCAGTACAGGAATGCCATGCAGCGGCCCGCGGCTGCCCTTCAGCTTACGTTCGGCATCCAGTGCCGCCGCAATCTGGACAGCATCCGGATTGACCTCAAGCACAGAATTGATGGCCGGTCCGTTCTTATCCTTCTGCGCAATCCTGTGCAGATACATCAGCACAAGCTCTTTCGAAGAAACCTCGCCCTTCTCCAATTTCTCCTGCATCTCATCTATAGTGGCTTCAAGGAGCCATTCTTCCTGAAGCTTTTTCAGCCTTGGATTTTTCATATAGGAATCGATTCCTTTCACATTGGGTTTACTTTCATATTTTAGCATATTTTCTGAATCCTTTACTATATTAAAGATTGGTTTGAAGGCTGCTGGGGTATTCTTGCATAATGTGGGGTATTTTTTTGAGGAAATGTTTTTTTCATCATGGATTTTGTTCAAGTCTACCTATTTTCATTGTAATTCTGCCCCAATTTAGCGTTGACTCTGCCCAATTTCAGTTTTTTCACCCTGCTTTTCCGTTTTTTCTACCTACATTTCCGGTTATTCTCCCCAAAACAGCTGATAATCTTTCCTTCTTACATTTTTTTACAAATTCCAAATAAAAAAAGCTGACAACCCCAAACCAGATTGTCAGCTCCCCCTTATCTTCTTCTATCAGCGTCCACGATATCACCAGAATAAAACACTTTCTTCTCCGGCGTGATGCCAAGCTCCTGGCAGAACTTCTTCAGTTCGCGTTCTTCCCTTTCGGTGACGAGCGAGATGACGGTCCCGCTTGCGCCGAAACGGCCCGTGCGCCCTGAGCGGTGGACATATTGCTTGATGTCCCTTGGAAAATCGTAGTGCACAACATGGGTGACACCCTGGATGTCAAGGCCCCTTGCGGCCACATCTGTTGCGAAAAGCAGGCTGCTTTTTCCTTCGCGGAAGTTTTTCAGATGCTTCTGCCTGTCCATTTTGTCCAGATCGCTATGCAGGATTCCGGCCTCCACGCCTTTAAAATCAAGCTTTTCGGAAAGAACAGCCAGATTGCCGATATCCTTTACAAAGGCAAGCCCCTTGATATCCTTCACACGGGAGATCTTTTCAAGCAGTTTGATTTTATCCCGCTGCTCACAGGCAAAATAAAAATGGTCCACATCTGACGGGATTGCTTCTTCCTTCCCTACGCGGATGAGCTCGGCGTCAGCGGAGAGCTGCTGTGCAACCTTCGCGGTGCTTTCAGGAAGTGTTGCTGAAAAGAAAGCAAGCTGCCTGTCAGCAAGGGTTGATTTTAAAATGGTTTTTACAGTCTCAAGATGTTCAGGGACAAGCAGCTGGTCTCCTTCATCGAGCACAACCGTTTTGACTTCATGCATCTTCAGCTTTTTCTGTTTGATCAGCTCGAGCATCCGTCCAGGCGTGCCCAAAGCGATCTGCGGGTGCTTCTTCAGCTTTTCAAGCTGTCTTTTCGTATTGGCGCCGCCGATGAAAGTAGCTCCTTTTATGCCGCTTCCCTCTGCCCACTTTTGGACCTCCGAGAAGATTTGCATAACAAGCTCCTGTGAAGGGGCCACAATAACGGCTTGAACCGCTTTTTTGCCGGGATCGATTAGATCAAGAAGCGGGAGCAGGTACGCAAGCGTCTTGCCAGTCCCAGTCGGCGATTCGGCGATCACGTCCCTGCCCTCCTGGATAAGGGGGATGCTCTTCGATTGAACGGCGGTCGGCTCATTAAAGCCGGATTTCTCCCAGACTTCCTGGATAAAAGGCTTCAGGCCGGCAACTACAGATTGATTTTCAGTCATAACTATCTCCTTCTTCTGCAAAAAAATCTCATCTATTCCAGAGCTGTTTTTTTAAAGCATGCCCAGTTTCACAAAAAGTTGTGTACCGTTCTGATACTAGCTTATGATGTTCCAGATGTCCAGCCTTCATGCCAGCTGAGCTGGGTCCCACAGTAAAAAATCCCCCTAACTGCCTCTCAATATTTCCTTAGCCAATGAGGCGTCTGTTCCAGTTCAAATGCAAGCCGGAACAAAAGATCCTCCCGCCCTTTGGCTGCCATAAACTGAACACCGCATGGCAAGCCCTCTGCTGTACTGTGCAGGGGTACGCTCATCGCCGGCTGCCCTGTCAGGTTGGCGAGCTGGGTGAACGGCGTCCGCTTCAGGCTGTTTTCAGCGAGCTGGCCGGCCAGCCCGGCCTTTTGGGCAAGCTTCCCGAGCTTCAGCATGCTGATCAGCTGGACAGCCGTTTTTTCTGCATTTTTAAGGCTGAGCTCGCCGATCCTTGCCGGCGGAAATGCGGTGGCAGGAGTCAAATAAAAGTCATAGGTCTCATGAAAAGAATCCATTATATAGGCCGCTTTGTCCCATTCCCTCATGCTCAGGACGAAGTCCCCGGCAGAAATTGTTTTTCCAAGGATGCCGAGGAGCCATGTGGATGCTTCCACATCCGCCCTGGACACCTTCCGCCCGAGTGTTGCCTCCATCCCAGTAAGCGCAGCCGCCACCTCTCCGAAGTACATGGTGATATAGCTTTGGGC
The DNA here is from genome assembly GCF_008180445.1 of Bacillus infantis. Taxonomy (GTDB): domain Bacteria; phylum Bacillota; class Bacilli; order Bacillales; family Cytobacillaceae; genus Bacillus_AB; species Bacillus_AB infantis_B. Next base: position 90,608 of record NZ_VTER01000002.1, on the reverse strand, counting down.
AAGCTTCTTTCCGTCTATATCCGGTTCAGCTTCTTCGGTCCGGTAGCCCATATCTTCGAGGATAGCCGCCGTGCGGAGCACAGCGTCCCTGCAGTCGGGATGGACATCGGTTCCAAGCGGGGAAGCTGTGGTATAAGCAATTTTCATGGTTTTGGGGAGCGGCTTTTTCAGACAGCCCAGATACGATTCTGCTGGTGGGATAGCGTGAAAGGCTCCGCCTTTTTCCGGTCCATGCAGCTCATCTAGCATGGCAGCGCTGTCCCTGACCGAACGGGTGAGCACATGATCAGACGAAGCCCCCTGCCAGTGCCGGCCAATCCCAGGGCCGGCCGGCGTCCTGCCCCTGCCCGGCTTCAGGCCAAATAATCCGCAATAAGCAGCAGGGATGCGGATCGAGCCGCCGCCGTCATTGGCCCCTGCAATCGGCACCATCCCGCTCGCCACGGCTGCAGCGGAACCGCCGCTTGAGCCGCCCGGAGTGTAATCAGGGTTCCATGGATTTCTGGCCGGACCGTAAAATTCAGGCTCTGTTACGCCCATCAAGGCGAGCTCCGGGACATTCGTCTGCCCGATGAAAATGGCGCCTGTCCGCCGGAGCCTGGCCACGAATTCAGAATCGTTCTTTGCACGGTAATTCTGCAGCGCCTTTGAGCCGGAAGTGATTCTTTCTCCGGCCATCTCCTGTGTAATATCTTTCAGCAGCATCGGCACTCCTGCAAAACTTCCCTCCAGATCTGCGGACAAAGCAGCCGCTTTTGCCTGCTCATACATTTTGTTGATGACCGCATTAAGCCCCGGGTTCAAGGCTTCAATATTCTCAATGGCTGCTTCGGCCAGCTCAATCGGCGCAGCTTCTTTCTTTTTGACCAGCTCTGCCAGGGCAAGAGCGTCATTTTCCAAAAACAGCTTGTTCACTTTTCCACCTGCTTTAAAAGAAATAGTACCCTTACATTTCTCTGAGATCAGGGGGATATCCTGCAAAATGCCAAAAGGAAAGGCAGGCCCGGAAAGGACCTGCCTGCTGTTTATGGCTTCAATACAACCTTTGTGCAATCGTCTTCATGTTCATTGAACAAATGATAGCCGCGTGCTGCATCTGCGAGCGGCAGCTTATGGCTGACGATATGTGTCGGGTCAATCTTTTTCTCTTCGATCATATTATAAATTTCCGGCATCAGATGGATGACTGGTGCCTGTCCTGTTTTAATGGTTACGTTCCTGGAGAAGAAGGCTTCAAGCGGGAACATATTATAGGTTGCCCCGTAAACGCCGGTCAGCTGGACTGTTCCAAATTTCTTGACAGCTTTCGTTGCCATCTGGATAGGCCCGAGGGTACCTCCCTGAAGCTTCAGTTTCTGCTCAATTTTTTCAATGGCCGATTTTTTACCGTCCATGCCGACGCAGTCAATGACAACCTCGGCACCGCCGCTTGTGATTTCCTTCAGGTATTCGCCCATGTCGTCATGTTCACTGAAGTTAAAGGTTTCCACCTTATTGACGAGCTTGGCATGCTGCAGGCGGTAATCAAGATGGTCGACTGCAATCACTCGGGAGGCTCCTTTCATCCAGGCGAATTTCTGGGCCATCAAGCCGATCGGACCGCAGCCCAGAACGACAACCGTGTCACCCTTTTTGACGCCGGAATGAAGGACGCTCCAATAGGCTGTCGGGAGAACATCGGAAAGGAACAGCAGCTCCTCGTCTTCCATTTCATTGGATTCTGGTACGACAAACGGTACAAAGTTTCCGTAAGGCACGCGCAAATACTCTGCCTGGCCGCCAGGGTAGTTTCCGTATCTTTCTGTATAGCCAAAGTAAGCGCCTGTATCCTGATGAGGATTGGAATTATCGCATTGGCTTTCCATATCATGCTGGCAGAAGAAGCATTGCCCGCAGGAAACGTTAAAAGGAATGACAACCCTGTCCCCTTTTTTCACCTTCGTAACCTCAGGGCCAACCTCTTCGACAATGCCCATCGGTTCATGTCCGATAATATAGCCTTCCCTCAGGGGCATATTTCCCTGGTAGATGTGCAGGTCTGATCCGCAAATCGCTGTGGACGTAATTTTTACAATAACATCATCCTTTTTCTCAATCCTTGGATCATCGACTTCCTTGACTTGAATATCTTTGGAACCTTGGTAAGTTACGGCTTTCATCTCTCACACTCCTATCCAGAATTTATTTGGATATACCCTATTACCTGTGAAAGGGAACATGTTTTTTCAGAAAAGTATTTCAAATTTTTTTTAGCAGAAATATTTTATTTCATTTACCAGTTTCCAAATATGCCCATAGTCCCAGTCCCTTACTCCTAAAAGGATTTTCTAAAAAACTTCTAAATTTTTTTATTAAAAAGTGATCCAAAACGAATTCTTTTTCGTTAGTTCAGCAGAACACCGAAAAGTTTATAAGCATTTCCGCCGGGTACAAATGGATGGAATAAGTTCCAATTCAGGCGGAATTTTGAAAGGAGGTGAGCGATTCGAGTGTCAACCAGATTCGTACAAGCCTTGGTTCTTGCGGCTTTCTGCTTCATCCCTTCGACCGCACTGGCGGACGGGCTGCTGGGCTCTGTGACAGAAAAAGTCACAAGCACCGTTAAAGAAACGGTTCCCCTGCAGCGAACCGAAAAAAGCCAGGATCAAAGCGGACAACAGAATAATGACAAAGCCGAGCCAAAAGATGCCTCTCTTCTTGGCACAGTGACCGGTGCAGTAAAAGAAACTGTCAAGACGGTGACAAAGCCAATCATCACTGTGGAAAAGGACAAAAACGCGGAAGAAAAATCCCTGGTGAATATCAACCTTTCCGAGGATCCTTCCTTAAAAGTGGACGCAAAGATAGCCGAAGCCAGCGTTTCCGATTCCATTTCCGTCAAAACGCCAGTGGCCGATGCCAAGGTGGGTGACTCCATCAAGGTAAAAACACCGGTCGCAGATGTAGATGTGTCTGATTCTATTTCTGTTAAAACTCCGGTTGTCGATGCCGAAGTGGGCGATTCCATCAAGGTGAACACGCCGGTCGCAGATGTAGATGTGTCTGATTCTATTTCTGTTAAAACTCCGGTTGTTGATGCTGAAGTGGGCGACTCCATCAAGGTGAAGACTCCGGCAGCTGATATTGGAGCGGGCGACCCTATTAAGGTGAATACGCCGACTGCCGATAATGGCAGGACTGATTCTATCAGCACTACAACACGTGCTGATACAAACATCCCGGATGGTATGGCGGCAGCAGACACACCGGCCAATCAAACAGAGCCAGATTCAGATTTTGAAAAGAAATCTGTCATGTCTGATGTGGTAACTGATGGATTGTCTCAGCCAGAACCTCTGGCAGCAGACGCTTCCCAACAGTTCTTTGGCCCTTCAGCCATTACTGAAGCAGCAACTTCTGCTGAAATCGGAAACAAGTCTAACAATGATGCTGCTGAAAAGGCACCAGCTGAAAAGCCGGTACAAGCGGCAATTTCCTACGTACCTGCAAACAGCGGGACAAATGGTTCCAGTACAACGGCAAGCGGAGGACAATCTGCCGCAGGCGGAGCAGCACTCCCTTTCATGTATTTTTCCGGTGCCCCATTGCTTGATGCAATGTCTGAAAAAGCGGCCAGATATGGCGCAGTTGCTTTTTTCCATGATCAATGGTTAAATGCTCCTCCTTCCCAGCCGCCGCAAAAATCCTTCTTCTTACACGTTTTTATATAAAAAACTAAAAAGAAGAAGGAGAGAATTCAAGTGAAAAACAAACACTTATTGAAAACATTAGCGATCACAGGTTTTGCTGCAGCAGGTCTTTTTGCAGGAGGCTCCTACACCCTTGCAGATGAAGAGACTAATCATAATTCACTTGGACTTTCAACCAATCTGTTAGCTAGCTTGAATTCAAGCGAGGAGAATGACAGCTCCTCACTCACTTCAAACTTAAAGGCCAACCTGAATCTTAAGTCTAAATCAACTGATTCAAACAATGGAGAAAGTTCATCTGAAAACGGTGAAACAGCTGCCAAAACAGCTAATGGACAAGAAAGTGTGAATTCCAATGGACAAGAACAATCCGAAGACTCAAGCAGCCTGGATACCAATCTCGGCCTGGGTCTGGGACTCGAAAGCTCTGAAGAAGGTTCTTCTTTAGATGCAAACACAAACGCAGATGTACAAGCATTTTCAAGTGAAGACAACGGCGAAGAGCAATCTTCTGCAAATCTTGGAACCAATCTTGATCTTGGTGCTTCCACTTCAGACGATGAATCTTCTCTTATGGCAGGAGCCGATGTCGATGCTTCTGCTATGAACAAAGATGAGGATGAAGAATCTTCTGCTGATCTGAACACTGGACTGGATCTTGGTGCGATGACTTCTGACGATGAGTCTTCACTTATGGCAGGTGCTGATGTCGATGCTTCTGCTATGAACAAAGATGAGGATGAAGAATCTTCTGTTGATCTGAACACTGGATTGGATCTTGGTGCGATGACTTCTGATGATGAGTCTTCTCTTATGGCAGGTGCTGATGTTGATGCTTCTGCTATGAACAAAGACGAGGACGAAGAGTCTTCTGCGGATTTGAACACTGGATTGGATCTTGGTGCGGTGACTTCTGACGATGAGTCTTCTCTTATGGCAGGTGCCGATGTTGATGCTTCTGCTATGAACAAAGACGAGGACGAAGAGTCTTCTGCGGATCTGAACACTGGACTGGATCTTGGTGCGATGACTTCTGATGATGAGTCTTCTCTTATGGCAGGTGCTGATGTTGATGCTTCTGCTATGAACAAAGATGAAGACGAAGAGTCTTCTGCGGATCTGAACACTGGATTAGATCTTGGTGCGATGACTTCTGAAGATGAAGAATCTTCTCTTTGGGCAGATACTGATGTCGATGCTTCTGTTATGAACAAAGATGAAGACGAAGAGTCTTCTGCGGATCTGAATACTGGATTAGATCTTGGTACGATGACTTCTGAAGATAACGATGAATCTTCTGCCAATCTTGATGCAATGAACAAACTAGGTCTAGTTTCTAAAGACGAAGATGAAATGACTTCTTTTTGGAATAACACTGGTTTGAACGCTTTTGCGATGAATAAGGATGACGAAGAATCTTCTGCCAATCTTGATGCAATGAACAAGCTTGGTTTTGTTTCTGAAGACGAAGATGAAATGACTTCTTTTTGGAATAACACTGGTTTGAACGCTTTTGCGATGAACAAGGATGATGAAGAATCTTCTGCTAACCTTGATGCAATGAATAAGCTAGGCTTTGTTTCTGAAGACGAAGATGAAATGACTTCTTTTTGGAACAAAACAGGCTTGAATGCTTCTGCTATGAACAATGACGAAAATGATGAGTCTTCTGCCCGTTTTGATCTGATGAACGATCTTGGATTATTTACACAAGATGATGAAGACTATTCTGGTCTTTGGAGCAAGCTTGGACTTTCAGCTTCTGCCATGAATAATGATGACGAAGATTATTCTGCTTCCCGCCTGGATGCAATGACTGATTTGGGACTTGCCTCTTTAAGCGATGAAGAAGAAGCTATTTTATGGGCAAAGCTTGGCCTTCACCTTGCAGGCATGTCCAGCGAATATGAAGAGGAAGATTTCTCTTCATTAGGTTTAGATCTTGACCTTGGTCTTGAACTCGAAAACCTGATGTAAGCTTACAAACTTCCAGCGCTGTACCTGCTGAAACTCGCGACTTCAGAAGAGACTGGCGCAGGAATCTGGTTAACTTACGAAAAGAAAGGAGCTCTGCGACGGCAGGGCTCCTTTTGATTTGCTGTTTGAGGGGCGAGTTGCTAATAAAATGGGAAAGTTGCTAGTATATTGCGAAAGTTGCTAGTAAAATTGAAAACTTGCTAATAAACTCAAAAAGTTGCTAATAAAATCCAAAAGTTGCTAATAACCGGTTTGCCGCATAAATCCGCGATTTGGAAGAGTCGCAAATATATCCTGAAACTCGCAAATATAATTTAAAAGTCGCAAATAAACTCCAAAACTCGCAAATATATTCAAATTCCCGCAAATAAAATCCAGAACTCGCAAATATCCCCACCTGAGTTCCCTCAGCTAACCCCATTCTCTTAGAAAAAGCAGCCAAAAACCATTAAATCCACCATTCAGCACACCAAACTACCCCAAATACCGATGATAAACCCGCTTCGCCTCCTGGATATCCTTCGTTCCGTGAACCAGCGCCCGTCCGTCTTTGAAAAGAACAAGCCGCTGCCCGTCTTTTTCAAAAGAAAGCAGGAATGGGTTTCTTTCTACGATCCCGCCTGCAAGCCGAAGCTGCTCTGCTGCAGCATCGAGGCTAAGCACGACTCCAGCTCCCGGCCGGATTTGAACGGTATTCCTCCCGCACAAAACTGCTGTCTTCATCCTGTTTTCGTAAGCAAGATAAGGATACGCAGCATTCACCCCGCATGAAGGGCAGTCTTCTTTTATCAAAGCGCTAGTAGACACCGAAGAAAACTGGTTTTCCCATAAATCAAAGGTAACTAGCTTCCGCCTCACCGACTTAAAATCTCCAACCAATATTTTCAGAGCTTCAGCCGTCTGATAGGCGACGGTCATCCCGACTGCGGGAGCAATGATCCCCGCTGTATCACAGGTTGCCCCGCCGATCGGCACCTGCTCGAGCAGGCAGCTGAGGCAGGGTGTTTCTCCGGGCAGGAAGGCTGTGCTGATGCCATAGCTTCCTACACAGGCTCCGTAGATCCAGGGGACTGCGTGCTTGGCCGCAATGTCATTGATGACCATCCTCGTGTCAAAATTATCGGTGCTGTCCATGATCAGATCTACGCCTTCAGCAAGCTGCTCCAGCTCCACAGGCCCTGCATCACCTACGATACTCTCAACCTGAACCGATGAATTGACAGCTTGAAGACGGCGGCCTGCAGCTATTGCCTTCGGGACCCTCCCCGCCGCATCTTCTTCTGTATAAAGCTGCTGCCTCTGCAGATTGCTCCACTCTACATAATCGCGGTCGATGATCGTGATTTTACCAACTCCAGCCCTCACAAGCACTTCGGCATTGCCGCTCCCGAGCGCCCCGGCGCCGATGATCAGAACATGTTTGCTGCTTAATTTCTCTTGCCCCTCTTCGCCGATCGGGGCAAACAGCTCCTGCCTGGAATATCTGCCGTTCAAACGGTGCTCAATCCTTCCATCGGACTGCTTGCAGAAGCATACCTTTTCTTTGGCATGCGTCCGGCTTCATAGCCAAGCCGCCCCGCCTCCACGGCAAGCTTCATTGCTTCGGCCATCTTGACCGGATCCTTGGCGGCCGAAACAGCCGTGTTCAGCAGGACGCCGTCCGCTCCGAGCTCCATCGCCAGGGCCGCGTCTGCAGGGGAGCCGATCCCGGCATCGACTATGACAGGGACTTCCGCTTGTTCGATGATAAAGCTGAGATTGAGGGGATTGATGATTCCCTGGCCTGAGCCGATTGGCGATGCCCCCGGCATGATGGCATGCACGCCCATTTCCTGCAGCCTTTTCGCCAGCATCACATCATCTGAAATATACGGAAGGACAATGAAGCCTTCCTTTAAGAGCTCCTCGGACGCCTTCAAGGTTTCAATCGGATCCGGCAGCAGTGTTTTCATATCGCCGATCACCTCGACTTTGATCATGTCGCAAAGGCCTGAAGCCCTGGCCAGTTTTGCCGTACGGACTGCTTCCTCTGCTGTCTTTGCACCCGCCGTATTGGGGAGCAGCCTGTAGTTTTCCACATCCAGCTCCTCCAGCAGATTCGGCTGTTCCGGGTCAAAAATATCCATGCGGCGTACTGAAAAAGTCAGCACCTCTGTATGTGATGCTTTGACCGCCATTTTCTGCGTTTCATAATCCGGATACTTCCCTGTCCCGAGCAATAGCCTTGAGTTAAATTCATATGTTCCGATTTTCAGCATTTCATCCGCCTCCTACAAAATGTACGATTTCTATGCGATCACCTTCTGCAAGCTCTGTTTCAGCATGCTGGCTTTTTTCCAAAATAGCGGCGTTCAGTTCTACAATCGCCGCCTTTTGATTCAGTTTCAAATGTTCCAGTAAATCCCCTACCGACTTGACGGTGCCAGGCACCAGGATATCACTGCTATTCACATGAAGCTTCAATGAATCCACCCCTCCTGCACTTTTTTCAATACTCTCTCAATCTCAAAATCTCTGTAAAGCTCCTTATCTTCTGCGGCTGCGATTCCTTCAATAGAATCAGAAACCATCTTTCCTGTGATGGGGCTGAGCAGGATGCCGTTCCGGTAATGCCCGGCAGCGATGAACAGGCCTTTATAGGCGGGGTGCCGGCCGATATAGGGAAGGCCGTCCCCTGTCTGCGGCCGAATCCCTGCCCAAGCCTTTTCCCACCGTGCCGATGCGAGCTGGGGCAGCAGCTTATAGGCCCGTTCGGCCAGCATCCTGACTCCGCCAAACGAAACGGAAGGATTGAAATCATTTTCATAGCTTGTTGCACCTATGATCAGGCGGCCATCCTTCTTGGGCACAAGATACCCGCCAGAATCGGAAAAGATCGTCGACCGTATCAAAGGCCCTTCAGGAATGACCGAGAGGCATTCCCCTTTTACAGGAAAAATAGGAAGCTCAAGATCTGCCTTTTTCAGCAGCTTCCCCGTCCAGGCACCTGCGGCAGCAATCACGGTTTCTCCATAAAAACTTCCTTTGCTGGTCATCACACCCTCGACGGATTCTTTATCAAATATGAAGTCTTCGATCTCCGTCCCTTCCAGCACAACTGCACCTCGGGCCATTGCCCCCACCGCAAATGCACGCGCCAGGTTCGGTGCGATCAGCTGGCCGTCATTCGGAATCAGCATACCCCCTGCGAGCCCCCGGGAGAGATGGGGCTCCCTTTCGCAGATTTCTGCCTGGTCCATCCACCTTACCTGTCCGTCCCACTCTTTATGGAATCTGACCTGCTTTTTAAGGACCTCTGCCTCTACATCATCCCAAGCAATTTTTATCATCCCTTCATTAACAAGGCCGATGCTGATTCCTGTAAGATCCTCAAGCTCCCGAATCATGTCAGGGAACATGGCCCTGCTTTTCAGGGCAAGCTTCAGCATCGATAGATTCTCATCTATTTCTGCCTGGGCGCCGAGCATTCCGGCTGCGGCAGAAGAAGCTTCAGAACACAGCTCCCTTTTTTCCAGAATGAGCACCTGCTTGCCAAGCCTTGCCTGCTGATAGGCGATAGAGCACCCTATAATGCCGCCCCCGGCAATGATCACATCATAAACTTTCTTCATATATGCCTCCTCCCCGGTTTAGTGCAACCCTATATGCGCCAGCTGCTTCCTCCGGACTGACGGCTTTAAAAATTCCCGAGAGTACAGCAGCACCTGAAGCTCCGGCCCTTATCACCTGTTCCATATTGTCAGGAGAAATTCCCCCGAGTGCTATCACCGGAATAGAAAGCCTTCCTGTCATTTCCTCAAGGCTGGAGAGGCCCCTTGGCTCCATACCTGGCTTGGAACTGGTCGGAAAACAGTGGCCATATATGACATAATCTGCACCATCCTCTTCTGCCTGAACAGCTTCTTCAATGGAGTGGACAGATTTTCCGATGAGCAGGCCAGGGAATGTTCTCCGCACTTCCCGTACCGGAAGACTGTGATAGCCGAGCTGGACCCCCTTCACCCCCAATGCCGCCGCTGCATCCACTCTGTTATTAATGATGATCTGCTCCCCCGGGACTCCCTTTTCCAGCAGAATTCTCCCCATCTCGTAGATGTCAGCCGCTGTCCGGTGATGCTCCCTGATATGAATATAGTCCACATTCCGAGAGATGCTTGAAGCTATCCTGATAAACTCCTCCGCCGGCTGTCCTGCAGAAATAGCGTGGAGCTGCAGTTTATCCCTGCTCGGCCAACCTTGTAAACGACGCAAAAAAACCACTCCCAATTGCGCAGGAAAGTGGCTGATTAATGATCTATGGCTAAAAAAGTATGTACTTTTTATAACCGTTCGGCACACTTCCCTACGCTAGTATGAACTAGATCAGGTTCAAAGGGTCTCAAATGCTTGATCTCAGCCTCTTGCAGGCTCCCCTAGTGATAATTCTATTATTCAATTGTTCTCTTACATTTTAGCATAGACATTCAGCCTGCAGAACCCGCAATTTGAATCAGACTGATGTTTCCCCTCCAGGCAGAATCGGCAGTACCGTTGAATATTTGACTTCCCTCAAGGATAGGCTTGTCTGTATCTTCGTGATACCGAGCTGATTCAGCTTCCTGATGAACCGTTCCAGCCCTTTCCGGTCTTTGATGGCCACTTTTAAGATATAATCATATTCTCCTGTCAGGCAGTGGCATTCCAGTACCTCCGCCATATCCACCAGCGTCCCCTCCAGTGCCTCCAGCTTTTCCGCCTGATGGATGTTAGTGCTGATGAAAATAAAGCAGAGCAGATCAAAGCCCAGTTTTTCCTGATTCAGAATTGCCACCTGCTTCTCGATATAACCTTCATGTTCGAGCCGCTTCACCCTTCCGTGAATGGCTGGTGCTGACAGGCTGACCCGCCTGGCAAGCTCGGCATTGCTCATTTGGCTATCCTTCTGGAGCAAATCCAGGATTTTCAAGTCCACGTCATCCAGCACCTTGTTCACAATCGATTCCATCTTACAGCCTCCTTACGATTATTCCGCAAACTCCGTTTAAGTCCATTCTCAATTTATTATAATTCACTAAAATCATTATTAATCTTAATTAAATTTCTTATTTATCACATTGTACAAAATAATCATTAAAATTCAAAGCTGAAATGTTAAAATAAATCTACCAACTATTCGAAGGAGCTGCTTTTATGCCAGCTTTATATGTATGCCTGATGCTTCTTACCTCCCTGCTGTGGGGCGGGAATTTCGTTGTGGGCAAGTCGCTTGTGGAGCATGCTTCCCCAGTGGCCTTGACTGCATTTAGATGGATCATTGCTGTGATCTGCCTGTTGCCTATCGTGCTGCGGAAGGAAAAAAAGCTCCTGCCTCCTGCAAAATCACTTGTCCCGCTGGTTCTAATGGGCATCACAGGTGTAGTGCTGTTCAATATCTTTCAATTTTGGGCACTGGAAGAAACCACGGCCACAAATGTCGGGCTGATTTCAACGCTTAACGCTATTTCAATCGCCGTTTTTTCAGCACTCTTTTTAAAAGACAGAATTAACCTGCCGCAGATTCTGACCATGATGTTTTCACTCTTCGGTGTCCTGCTTGTCCTTACCAAAGGCCATCTGGAGATGCTGCTGTCTTTGACATTTAATAAAGGAGATTTATGGATGATGGCAGCGGTGTGCATTTGGGGAATCTATTCCGTCCTCAGCAAATGGGCCGGCAAATATACTACTCCGATCATGTCGACCTTTTATTCTGGCGTTTTCGGACTGGCCATCCTGCTTCCATTCAGCTATTCAGATCTCCATATCAAAAATCCTGATCTGTCCTTTGCAGGATCCATGCTTTATACCGGGCTCATTTCAACCGTTGTATGCATGGTGCTCTGGAATAAAGGGGTCCAGAAAATCGGGGCTGTCACCGCAGGGGTTTTTCTGAATTTCAACCCTGTATTCACTGCTATCCTGGCTTTTCTGCTGCTGGGAGAAAAGCTTGAAGCAATCCAGTTTCTCGGAGGCATGATCGTCATCCTTGGCTGCTATCTGTTTACCCGCCTTCAGGCACAGCGGCAAAGGAAGAGCCTGCGCGGCCAACCGGAAGCTTCAATTACGGCTATAGACTAGAAAAGGGAGTCCATGAAGGTTAGTAGTTCCGATACTGTTTAGATAAGCTAAAATAGCAGGTCAAATAAACACTAAGCTTGTTCAGCACTATAAATATCGATAAAAAGCATAGAAAAACGCTTGGACTTTTGAAGTTCCAAGCGTTCTTATTTTAGATATTAATTCAGCTAAAGCACCCAAACGCTACTCAATGGCGAATTCCATCCTTTGAAGTCCTAAGTCATATCTATCTACTGCTGGAGATAGAGTAATTTCATATTTCCCCTCTGGATAACACTACTAATAACTTTTTCAACATATCCTCCCCTTTAACCAACTTCATTTAACAAAAAGCCAATTCCCTTATAATCACTACTGCCCCTGTACCTACACAAGGAAAAATTTTACTTTTATCTAAGGAAAGCCACTAACACTAATTTTAAAGTGTTAGTGGCTTTTAGTACGTGTCCAGCTTTTCTTCACGTTTCATTTAAAGACGAATAGAGCCATAATGATGTCGACTCTCAAAAAGAAATGCAATGATACTCTCATAATAAGGTATAAATTGTTTTAGTTCGATTAGCTTAAGGATTTCCTCTTTAGAAGCCCATTTGGCTGCTTGCACCTCTTCAGTCTGTAACGTCAAATCATTCAAATCAAAGTCATATTCAATAAAATAATAATCATCAAAGCCGCGTTCAAAGTTAATAGTAAATTGTGGTCGAACCTTTTCAAAGTTATAATGAATCCCCAACTCCTCGAATAACTCTCTTGAAGCAGCCTGCTGACTTGTATCGCCTGCAATTGCACTACCACCACAGGTGAGATCCCAAAGGTTTGACCATCCTTGCTTAAAGGGCTGCCGCTGCTGAATAAGCATTTCTCCTTTTGAATTAAATATACATACGTGTACTACTAAATGAAACTCGTCTGATGTCATTTCATCTCCACGGGTTATTCTTTTCTCAATTTTATTACGATGCTTATCATATAAATCCCACTGTTCCATTGCTAAGCTCCTTACATATATATTTATAACAAGATTATACTGATGGCACTCCTTATAAAGCTAAACTGCCCTATGGTCATATATAAAAGCTGCCTGATCTGGCAGATAATCTGGCAGATAATCTGGCAGATAAGCAACCGTCAGTTATACATAAAGACTTACACAACAAGTCATTATTTTTTACGTTTTTGTTCTAAAAATATAGGTGCTAAATTCAGCAAGATAGAAACAATTGTCAAAATCCAAAATGCCCTTGCCATACCAGGTATTACATCCGATAAAGCCGCCCAATCTTCCGCTTTTACCCACCTAGTTAAATAACTGTAATCTGCACAAATTGTTAATGCTGTAAATGATAATGCCATCGCCATAGCAAGCTTATAATCCTTTCCTGCTGCATACAAAGAAAGATTTATAACAGTTAACACTATTGCAATAACCCCTAATATTAACCACATAACTATACCCCCATTTATTTTTATTTTTGTCATGTAATAATACTAATCTGCATCATCTCAATTTTTTTGCATTACTTTTTATTAGACACCTTATTTCGAAGTAAAGTTTCAACTTTAAGAAATTTTTCCATATTAATTAAAAAAAACCATTTTTTCTAATTCGACAAACCTGCCCCGTTTGTTTTATAAGAAAAGCTGCCTGGTTTGGCAGCTGATCTATAACATAAACACCTATTAGTTCAAGAAGAAATTATAATAATGGAAGAATATTAGACAAATCGATAAATTCTAGTTCAGTTTCTGCTTCTGCTTTCGAACGATAAACGGTAATTTTATCATAGGGTTTCATGTTGTCTTGCCATGTTCCTATATTACTCAGAAAATCTTCTACGTTTTCAGAAATTATAAAGCACTCTAAATCCCTATTGATATAACAAATGGGTGCGTCATTTTCCGAATCACACTGCTGATAAACAGTTCCGATAAATCCTCCTTTACTATCTTTTGCCATAATATCTACATGTGGAACCGTAAAAAACTCTAAATGCGGAATATCATCGTCAAAGATAAATTGAATAGCATAATCTTTAGCGTATCTTTGATACTCCTCATTTCTATCATGAACACCCATTGAATAAATGGATGTACCTGCTGATATAATCTCAGTATCTTCTAAATTAACACCTAAGGCTCCAGAGAATGCTGTTCTATCTAGATAAATTTTTCGCATATAACCCCCCATATAATCTTATCTTAAAGTAAAATGCTCATTACTTTTGTGATTGCTTATTCAACTAACGCTCCGTTTGTTTAATAAGGAATTCAATAAAAAGGTGCTCCAATCCTTCCTGGATCAAGGCACCCTATAGTTGAATATGGAGAAAAACATTTTATTCCAGTATCATTTCAGAGGAAGAATGCTTTAGGTATTAATATCAGATATATGAAATGGTATTAATTTTTTGTATCCGTGAATTTTCAAAGTGATATCATCATTTGATACATTTTCATTAATTAAAACAGACTGATCAGCTTGAACAGTTCTCTGTGTATCAAAAATGTTAAAAAGGCTAAACGACCAATTTGTTTGTAATGCTAAATTCCCATTATCATTGAATACTAATAAATCCTCCGATACAGGTTTAAAGAACACATTTTTTGATTTCAAATCTAAATTAATTGTTGTGTTCCAATCTCTGTCTGGATTTTCTCCGTTGTAACTTAAATCCCGAATCACACTTACGTTACTTATCTCCAAACTCTTTGGATTAGCTTGAAACGATGCAGAGCTTACTACTGTATTAATTAACAATACTGTAAAAATAACCACTAACCCTATCAACAGTCTTTTTTGCTTGATTCCAAAATTTAATTTCTTCACCATTTTTTCATCCTCTCTTAGTAGGAAATCTAAAGAAACATTAAAACTGTCGCAAATTCCGATAACCATTTCTAAATCAGGGTAACTTCTCCCAGTTTCCCAACTTGATATAGTCGATCTTGATACTTGCAATTTTTCAGCTAATTGTTCTTGTGTTAAATTATTTTCTGCTCTTAGCTTTTTGATTTTTAAAGATAAATCCATAATTTGTCCCCTTTCTAAAGAAAGAATATGTTAGTTTCCTTTAAATGACTAGATAAGCTTTTTCACATCTTAATTTTCTAGTGACAAGAATCTTGTCATTGCTGATATATCAACGTTTCCTTAGTTTTTAAAAATAAAATTAATGATTTCCAGGAAATTAAATTTAATCTATCTTCATTATGTTCGTTATACAAAATTAAAGAGCACCATCCTTAAATATGAATAGTGCTCTTCTAAAAACCCAAAACTTATTGTAAGTTCACTTTGATTATTATAAACCTGTTTTAAGAACGAAAATAAGTCTAATTCTATATCATTTTTGCTCAATCTTATTCAATTAACCTCCCCCTAATCTTTTTGAATTAGTGCTCATTATAGTTTAAGAAGTACTTTGTTTTGAACAATATCCTTAATAACATTTATAATAATTTCAGGCTGTTCTAAATGTATGTAATGTGGTGAGTCTTCAATCACTTGATGATATTTACCTCCATTAGTAGTAGTAAGAATATCTTCATGAAGTTGTTTCCATATTGGAAATACTTCTTTTATTGGCTGAATACCCGCAGTAAATATGTATATAGGAAAAGAGTAATTATCTCCTTCAAACCTTACTTTTTTCATTATTTCATCACTAAGTAAACAATCATCGTAAGAACCCTCTATTTCATACCAAGTTTCCATTATCTCTCTATCTGGCAAGAAATCTTTCATTTTATCTTCTTGTTCTTCGTGGGAGGGGTCTATTAGTATTAAACCTTTCACCATGCTCGGATGAAGATAAGCAAATAATCTTGCAATATGAGACCCAAATGAGTGAGCCACTATATAAATTGGTTCTTTTAATGACATACTTGCTATCAATTCTGTAAGTTCTCTTGCTTGATTATCAATAGTTCTTCTTGATTTTGTCTGTGAACTCTTACCCAATCCCGCTCTGTCGTAAGCTATTGCACGTGAAAATAAACTTACTTGTTCATATATTGAATTCCAAACATTTGAATCATTCCCGTACCCTGATTCAAAGAGTATTATTGAACCGTTTCCATTGTCCTTAACAAAAAATTCAATTCCTCCAATATCCTTTATGCATTCCAACTATAATCATCCTCCTAAAAGCATAACTTCTTCTACTTCTTGAAAATTCCATATCCTTGTTTTTCCGAAACCGTAATGAGCACATTGCCAATAGCAATTTTCACTATGAAGCTGTAATTCCGTATGTGGATTCAAGTGTTACTATTCAAAAACATCAATATACAAGAAAAAACAACAGACCAAATCATATGCAATTTGGCCTGTTCTTTAATGTGCTATTTTAAATGTTTCTCCACCAAGATGGGACTGCTCACCATCAAGTGCATCACTCACTCATTTTATGAAACTTTTTCATCCTGCTGCACATATTCCTCTTCCCAGTACTCTGCATTTTTGATGCCGAGCTTCTTGGAGTTGAAGACCGGATCAAGTCCCTGCTTCTTCTGGGCTTCATAGTCCTTCAGGGCAATGAGTGCCGGTTTGGCCAGGATCAGGATGGCAATCAGGTTGAGCCATACCATCAGGCCGAGCCCGACATCTCCAAGCGCCCAGGCAAGTTCGGCTGTATTGACTGCCCCGTAAAGAGTGGATCCCAGCAATACGATCTTCAGAAGGAAGATCATGAATCTGCCGTCCTTATTGCGCATGAGATAGGTCATATTCGTTTCGGCAATATAGTAGTAAGCCATGATGGTCGTAAAGGCAAAGAAGAATAGAGATATCGCGACAAATCCTGCCCCGAATCCAGGGAGTGCAGAATCGACTGCAGCCTGGGTGAATGCCGGGCCTGCTTCTGCTCCCGGAAGTCCGTTAAAAATCATCGTTTTGCCATCCTCACCGACTGTGTTGAACATTCCTGTGAAGAGAATCATAAAGGCTGTTGCAGAACATACGAAAAGCGTATCGATATAAACAGAGAATGCCTGTACAAGCCCCTGCTTTGCCGGATGTGATACCTCGGCAGCTGCGGCTGCATGCGGCCCTGTTCCCTGGCCGGCTTCGTTGGAATAGATTCCCCGTTTAACCCCCCAGGCAATCGCACTGCCGACAATTCCGCCAAACATGGAATCTGCGGCAAACGCACTGCTGAAAATAAGGGAGAATACGCCTGGAAGCTCGCCGATATTCATGCCGATGATGACCAGAGCAACCAGCATATATCCTACTGCCATGAATGGAACGGCATATTGGGCAACCGTTGCAATCCTTTTGATCCCTCCGAAGATGATTAAGGCAAGAAGGCCGATAATGACAAAGCCAGTGATATATACGTTAACGCCAAATGCATTTTCCATGCCCAAAGCAATGGAATTTGACTGGATTCCCGGCATTAGCACTGACATGGCCAGCAGGGCAGCAACTGCGAACAAAGCGGCGAACCACTTGATTCCGATGCCTTTTTCAATATAATAAGCAGGACCCCCGCGGTATAAGCCATCCTGTTTTACTTTGTAGATCTGTGCAAGCGTCGACTCCACGAAGGCGCTTCCTGCACCAATGAATGCAATGGCCCACATCCAGAAGACAGCACCGGGTCCGCCCATAGCAATGGCTGTAGCGGTACCAGCGATGTTACCAGTTCCCACGCGGCCGGAAAGAGCAATAGATAAGGCCTGGAAAGAAGATACGCCCGCATCGGAACTTTTGCCTTTGAACATGAGCAGCACCATGTCTTTAATGTGCCTGATCTGCAGGAAACGGGTTAAGACGGAAAACAGCAGCCCCACTGCCAAACAAATATAAATGACAGGCGTGCTCCAAAGTATTCCGTTTAATTGGCTAACAAAACCTTCCAAACAAATTCCCCCTTATTATTATTAATTCTGAATCTTTTTCCTATTAAGAATTATATGTGAAATGGTACTAGAGTACAATGCTTTTTTTATCCCGCATCCCACAGACATTAATGAAGGAACTCGACCCTGGCCATGCGCCTGCCGTGACACATAGAAAAGGCGCACAGCCCAAACGGCCGTGCACCTTTTTTCCTATATGGCCTCTTCCTTCAGCTGGCTGTGGTAAAGCCCATGGTAGAATCCTTCCTGTTCAAGAAGTTCTTCATGGGAGCCTTTCTCGATGATGCTGCCCTCATCAAGGACAAGGATCTGGTCGGCCTGCTGGATGGTGTTCAGCCTGTGGGCCACCACAAAGCTTGTTCTTCCTTCCATCAAGGTCTGGAGGGCTTCCTGGATTTTCATTTCTGTAATTGTATCGATGCTGCTTGTTGCTTCGTCAAGAATCAATATGGAAGGATCGGCGAGAAAAGCCCTGGCAATGGATAAAAGCTGGCGCTGTCCCTGGCTGATTCCGCTGGCGTCCCCTTTCAGGACGGTATCATACTGCTGCGGCAGCTTCATGATGAACGAGTGTGCATTAGCCATTTTTGCTGCTCTTTCTACTTCACCGTCTGTGGCATCCAGCTTTCCGTAGCGGATATTTTCCCTGACCGTCCCCTCGAAAAGGAGTGAATCCTGGAGGACGAATGCCATATGCTTCCTTAGGCTTTCCCGCTTGATTTTTTTCAGCTCACGGCCATCAATCGTGATGCTTCCGCTGTCATAATTATAGAACCGGGAGATCAGGTTGATGATCGTAGACTTCCCGGCGCCGGTCGGGCCGACAAGGGCCACCGTCTGCCCGGTGTTTGCCTTGAAATTGATGCCTGTTACTGTATTTTCTCCCTTTTCATAAGAAAAAGAGACATCCCTGAACACGACTTCCCCCTTGATGAAGCTGATTTCTTCTGCATCCTCTTCATCCTCGAATTCTTCTTTCTGGTCCATGATCTCAAACACCCGTTCAGCACCGGCGATAGCCGACAGGAGCGTATTGAACTGGTTGGCCAGGTCATTCAGGGGGCGGGTGAACTGGCGGGCATACTCCGCAAAAATGACGATGACGCCGATCGATATCATCCCTCTGAGGACAAATATGCCGCCGACTCCTGCGATGATGGCAAAGCTCATATTATTCAGCATGTTCATCAGCTTGGGGATGAAGCCTGAATAAGTCTGGGCCCAGAAGCCCGCTGCCCGAAGCTTTTCACCTTTGCCGATGAATTCTTCAATCACTCTGTCTTCCTGGGAAAAAGTCTTGACGATCCGCTGGCCGGAAATCGTCTCCTGGACAAATCCATTCAGTTCGCCCAAGTTCCGCTGCTGCTCCTTGAAAAGCCGGCCCGTCCGATTGGTGATCCACTTCATCCCATAAAACATGACCGGAACAATGATCATGGTGATCAGAGTAAGCAGCGGACTCAGCCACAGCATGACCCCTACGGTCCCGACAAGGGTGAGCACACTGGAAAAAACCTGTATGACCGAGCTGTTCAGCGTGGAGCTGACATTTTCGATATCATTTGTCACCCGGCTCATCAGCTCTCCATGCTGCCTTTTATCAAAGAACGGAATCGGCAGTTTGTGAAGGTGGCGGAAAAGCTGGGTCCTCATTTTAAAGACTGTGTTCTGGGCAATCCCGATCATCCAATAGTTCTGGAACCAAAGGGACGCAGAATAGACAATATATATAACAGCAAGCCCGGCAAGCAGGGCAGCAAAGCCGCTGTTGCTTCTTTCTACGATATACTGGTCAATCCCCCTCCCAAGGAGGAACGGACCCAGCAGCCCCAGTACACTGCTGAGGATGACCATCAGCAGGACGAGGAAGAGGAGCGCTTTTTCCTCGGCGAGATAGTTCCAGATCCTGCGGAGAGTCCCTGCCCAGTTCTTCGATTTTACTTTTGGTTTCTTTGCATCATCGGCTGTCTTTTTGAGATTCTCTTTCTCCAGGACAGCAATCTTTTTGTAGCGGAATGGTTCAGTCAGCTCCCTGAACATGCTCCAGCGCCTCCTCTCCGAACTGCGACCTGAAGATCTTTTGATACAGCTCCGATTCCCTCAGAAGTGTTTCGTGGTCTCCCTCGGCAATCAGCCTGCCGTCTTCAAGCAGCAGAATATGATCCGATTCGATCGCCGTACTGATTTTCTGTGTAATGATCAGCGTTGTCGCGGTATAAGTCCGCAATGCCTGAAGCAGCTTTGCCTCTGTTTTTAAATCCAGGGCACTTGTGCTGTCATCCAGCAGCAGGATCTTCGGCTTGCGGACAAGGGCCCTGGCGATGGAGAGGCGCTGCTTCTGGCCTCCTGAAAGGTTGACGCCCTTTTGCCCGATCTTCGTGTCATATTTAGCGGAGAGCCTTTCAATGGAAGAATGGATCTGGGCCTTCTTCGCCGCTTCCTCCACCTCTGCTAGGGTCGCATCTTCTTTTCCCCAGCGGATATTTTCCTGGACGCTTCCTGTAAAGAGCAGGGCCTCCTGGGGGACAAAACCGATCTGCTTGCGCAAATCATCCAGTTTGACCCGGCCGATATCCTGGCCGTCAATCCGGACGGTTCCGCCTGTCACGTCATACAGCCGGGGAATCAGCTGGAATAATGATGACTTTCCGGCCCCTGTGGCACCGAGGATGGCTGCTGTCTCGCCGGCCTTTATTTTGAAGGATACACCGTCAAGCACCACTGTGTCTGTGCCAGGATAGCGGAAGCTCACAGAATCGAACTCGATTTCCCCTCCCTCTATTTCAAATCCGGCCAGGGCCTGATCAGAATCCTTCAGATCCACTTCTGTATTCAGGACATCGGCAATCCTGCCGGCCGAGGCTTTCGCCCTTGAAAAGGCCATGATGATAAAAGAAAGCATTGAAAGGGCACCCGTAATTCTTGTGGCATAGTTGATGACAGCAACTACTTCCCCGACTTTGGCGCTTCCATCATCCACCTGGATGCTTCCAAACCAGAGGACGCCGATGATGCTTATATTCATAATCAGAAGAAGCACCGGCATCGTCACTTCCATCAGCCGCAGAGCAAAAACAGTCTGATCCTTCAGATCCCCTGTTACCTCTGTGAACCTTTCGCTTTCATGATTCCTGCGCAGAAACGCTTTGATGAGCCTGATGCCGGCCAGATTTTCCTGCATGACATTATTGACATCATCCAGCTTTTCCTGAACTTTTTTAAACAAGGCCCCGCCTTTATTCATGATAAAAATGAGGAAAATAAATAAAAATGGGACAACCGCACTCAGAATCAAAGCGAGCTTCACATTGACAACAAACGCCATGATCAGGCCTCCAATGACCAGGAGCGGGGCACGCATCATGATGCGCAGGCTCATGAAGACGATATTCTGCAGCAATGTGACATCATTGGTCATCCTCGTAATAAGTGAAGAACCCGGAAACATGGCAAAGTTGGCAAACGAGAAGGACTGCACTTTCCTGAACACACTCTTCCTGATATCAAAGCCGAAGCTCTGGCTGACATGCGCAGCATAGAAAGAATTGATAATGCCTGCAGCAAACGCAATCAGCGAGATGCCAACCATGACCCCTCCCCAAATCAGGACCTCATCCATATCCTTCTTCATGATTCCTTCATCAATGATCTTGGCCATCAAAAGCGGCTGAAGCAGCTCAACCGCAAGCTCTGTCAGCATCAATGAAAGAGCAACAATGACGGCAACCTTGTATATTTTTAAAAATCCAAACACCTTTCCCATAAATATTCCTCCAAGTCTGATTCCTGCTGAATTGCTTTTCCTTTACCCGCCTTTCGAGGAAAAAGTTCAGAATCTTAATCTTTCGTTTAACTAAATATATACACTATCATACGACTTTTTACGGAATTTTGAAATTATTTATCCTCTAATTCTTCTTACTGTATGCAAAAAGGCATGCGGATACATGCCTTCCCTTGTTTTATCTGCTGGAAATCCTTCAGCTCTGGACCCTTCTCGCATTCTTGATAATCTGGTTGATGACCTCTGAGAATACAAGCCCAATGGCGATCGCCCCGGAAATCATGAAGGCCCGGGCAGCAAGGCTGATGGCTGTGTTGTAGTCGTTCTCAACAAAATTCCTCATTGCATCATACGCAAGCCCGCCTGGAACAAGCGGAATGATTCCGGCTACGCTGAAAATGATGATTGGCGTCTTATAGGCCCTTGCAAAAAACTGGCTTGTGAATGCCACGAAAAAAGCGGCGCTAATGGTGGCACCAACCGCATCCATACCTGATGATTCCATCCAGAAGTAGACAAGCCAGCCAATCATGCCGACCGTGCCGCATTTGATCAATGACTTTTTCGGGGCATTGAATAGAATCCCGAATGCCGCCGATGCTATAAAGCTTGTTGCAAGCTGTTCAATCGTTTCCATGCAATGCCTCCTTAAAATGAAATGAAAGATAATACGACCGCGATGCCTGATCCGATGGCAAAGGCAGTCAGAAATGCTTCCGCGCCTTTAGACAATCCGGAAACCAGATGCCCTGCAATAAGATCTCTTACAGCATTTGTAATCAAAAGGCCTGGCACAAGCGGCATTACCGATCCGATGATAATTTTATCAAGCTCATTGCCTGCACCTGAAAAAACAAAAGCATAAGATGAAAGGCCAATAACAAATGCCGCCACAAACTCAGCAAAGAACTTGATCGGCACCCATTTATGAAAATAGATAAAAGAAATGAAACCAAGCCCGCCGCATACTACCGCTGGCAAAAAGTCTTCCCAGCTGCCCTTGAACATGATCAGGAAACAGCCGCTGGAAATGGCAGCCGCCAGTATCTGAAGCAGCAGCGAATACGCCATTGGGGCAGCCTCCACTTCCCGCAATGACTGCAGGGCTTCCTTCACTGTCAGCTCCCCGCTGCTGATATTGCGCGAGATGCTGTTGACGATGGTGACTTTATCAAGATCAGTTCCCCGTTCGGAAATCCTGATTAGCTTCGTTTTGGTCGGTTCATTGCCTTCTATGGAAAAAATGATGCCTGTCGGCGTGACATAGCTGTGTGACTGGTCAACCCCGAAGGAAGCAGCAATCCGCATCATCGTATCCTCGACCCGGTATGTTTCAGCACCGCTTTGGAGCATGATTTTTCCGGCAAGAAGGCAGACCTCCATGATTTCATATGTATCGTTCTTGAACTCCTCCATTGGCTCTCCCTCCATGCACAAATCACTTGGCTGAGGTCCCGGTCAGACAAAGCTGGAGCAATCCCGCCTTTGTTTTTCCCGGAATTTTGCCCTGCCTGGATGTATATTCCCCCATGCACTTTTTACAGTGTAAAGCATGAAGGATGGCAGAGGCAATTTTAATTTCCTTTCCTTATAAAAGAAAGATAAATCGCATAACTTCCAGACCTTTTTAAAGATCCATCGGTATTCCTTCACCAGCCAAAAAATCCATCCAGCATGCTGAATGGATTTCAGGTCAATGTTTATCATCATCAGGGACAGCCTTTATCCCGAGCTTCTGAATAATCGGCTTAATCGTGAGCCCCTGGACGATCAGAGAGAACAGAACCACACTGAAAGCAAGGAGCAGGACTGTATCCCTGCCTGCAAAAGAAGGCGGAAGGCTCAATGCAAGGGCAATCGACAGGCTTCCCTTCAGCCCTCCCCAGTTCAGCAGGATTTTATATTTTCCGGAGAAGTCCTTCACAAAAGCAAGGCTGCTGTACAGGGCAATTGTTCGGCCTGCCAGTACAATGACAATGGCGAGGACAATCGTCCACCAGTTATTGATAAAGCTGATATTTTTGATTTCCAGGCCGATCATCAGGAAAATCAGAGAATTCGCGATCAGGGTGATCACATCCCAGAAAGAGCTGATATTAGTCTTCGTTGTCTCGGACATGCCGATCCTTGCGCCATAATTCCCGAAAATGACCCCTCCGACCACTACAGCGATAACACCTGATACCTCCAGATGCTCTGCGATAAAATAGCTGCCGAAGAACAGCAGGATCGAAAACGCAATTTCGAGCGGGTAGTCATCATAAATGCGGATGATCTGTGAGAAAATATAGCCCAGCAAGGTCCCAAGCAGGGCTCCGCCTATACTGAATTTGATGAACAGCCAAACGCCGCTTGCAATCCCGGCCCAGCCCATTTCTATGTACGTAAGCAGGTAGATGGAGGATATCTGGAACAATACCACGGCCACACCATCATTGAGGAGAGACTCCCCTTCTATAATCGTGACCAGTTTTTTGGGCACGCCCAATGTTTTGAATATTGATATAACACTGATCGGGTCTGTTGCGCTCATCAGGGAAGCAAACGTAAAGGATAAAACCAGCGGAAGATCCAGCAGATAATAGGAGCCCAGGCCTATAATAATGAATGACAGAAAGGTTCCCCCAAAGGCAAGCGCCAAAATCGGCCTCCTCACCTGCTTTACATGGGAAAACGGCATTTTTATGGAAGCATCGCCCAGCAGGATGGGAAGAAATAAAGAAATGATGATGGCCTGAAAAATATGCGATTGTGTTATGAATTGCTCTGCTTCTTCAAGAAGCGGTATATGGGTAAGCCCCAGAATCAGCCCCACCAGTACAAGTGCGATAGAATAAGGCTGTTTTGCCAGTTTGGCAATAGCGATGACTGTTACAGAAATAGCAAGCAAGAATAAGATTTGTATAAATACCTCGTCAAAATGATGCACAGAAAAATTCCCCTTTCTGACCTTGCAGCGGCAAGCATTTGGCAGATGCCCTGCCATTAGCCTTTACCTCAATATGGCAGCAGAAAACCACCTATTGAAAAAGGATGCCGCTATAGCCCAAGTATCCCTTCCGGGAGCGGTTTTCATGCACAGGGAAGAGCACACATTATACGTTATAAAGGATTTTCAGCTTTTACCGCACGTACAATTAAAAAATTTTGGATGTCACCTCTTTTTTCAGGAATAGGGTATTTTAAAAATGCCGCCTAGACAGCCTTTTCCTCCTTAAATAGAAAAACCCGCCCTAAAGCGGGTATTCCCACAAGCCCAGCCGGCCTTTGGCAGGGATAGCCTCTTTCAGGATTTCCATGCTGCTGACCTGCCAGGCATAGCAGCCGATCCGGTAATCGCCCAGATAGAGCTCCTGCCCGGATATAATCAGCCCATTTTCAAGCACGGCCCCTGACTCGGAGTGATCTATGACTTTAAAGCAATCCACCAGGGTGCAGACTGCTATGATCTGCCCGGCAGGGAGATTTTCTTCTGAATACCCATGCCTGCCCAGAAGCTCCGACACATTCTTTCGCCGGCAAGCTTTCACATCGATTTTCTGGCTGGTATGGATGGCTAATGCTCCTCTGTAGGCGGTTTTCCATGTTCTCGTTTCATATTCTGCCTCCCGCAGGGCAAACAGGCTGGCCCAGGGCTGCTTCATCGTTAATACCTTCACTCTCAATCCTCCCCTCATGCTATCTATCTATAGTCTGCTATCTCGGGAGAATTTATGTTTTGAGGAGCGGACCGGTCTGCTACATCAAATCAAGCCGCTGCGAGATGCCTTTAATGACTTCCTGGTAGTAAGATCGGTCATGCGGTACGAAATCTCCGATTGCTGCTTCCTTCTCCAAATAAACTTTCTCGCCGGCACTGCCGATCTCAAAGCCTTCCATCTGCACCTTGCCGTCCTCGCCTTCCCAAAGCTTCTTAAAGCTGTCCCATTCGATCCGGTAAATACCGGCTACTTCCTCCTGCTGCAGCTCATACTCGCTGAATGGCTGGGTGCATTCGTAGAGGAAGACATTTGCCATTTCTTTATCAATGAAGTTCTCTTTTTCAATGATATATCTAATGATTCCGAGCGGAGAAAGCTCTTCTATATCGACATCGATCCCGATTTCCTCCTTGATCTCCCTCACGCCATCCTCAACGGTTTCCTCAGCCAGCAGATGCCCGGCTGCCGTAATATCCAGAAGGTCCGGATAATCTTTTTTCTCTTTGCTTCTCAGCTGTACATATATATAAACCTTGTCCTCTTCCCGCTGAATGAACCAGCAGTGAAAAGCTTCATGCCAAAAGCCCTGCCGGTGCACATCCTTCCTGGTGGCCGTCCCGATCTGCTTTCCTTCCTCATCGAATATTTTCAAAAGCTCCTGCTCCATATGATCTCTCCTCTGCTTGTTAAATTGCAGTCCTTAGAGTTATTCTCCCACAAGCAGGAAAATCCTGCATGGCAAAAAGCCCCGGAAGGTTTGCCTCCCAGGGCTTTTCACTATTGAGCATTAGCCAGCCTTTCTCTGTCTTCTTTAGCCTTCTTCGTCTTAGGTCTCCCGGATAAGGAAAAATAGGTCCACATCCGCATGATTTTTTCAAACGGGCCGGTACGGAACAGCTTTAGATAGAAATAGCTTCCTGCAAGCTGGACGCTGTAGATCGCCACGGTCAGCAGGATGCCTGCCAGTACGCCCAGCTTGCCGAACATTCCCAGGCCATAGCCATAGAAAACAGTGGTGCAGATAACAGACTGCAATAGATAATTGCTCAGTGAAAGCCGTCCTACACTTTCAAAAGCCCTGAACAGGACGGCGCTTCCTTTCACCGCGTACAGCCAGGCAAAAAGGAAGATATAGCCGAGTGATAAAATATTTCCTCCAAACATATACAGAACACCGGTCCAGCCTGTTCCCGGCATCATGAGCGGCGAAGCCTTCAGCAGGATTCCAGCTCCGGTAAGGATGCCTCCCCAAAGCATGTATCTGCTCTTATTCCGGCCGATTTCATGGAAAGAGCGGCGCCTGGCAGCATACATGCCAAACAGGAATAATGGCGCTGTGATGAATGGCATGGCCAGCATCATGAAAAGGTAAAAAGAGTCCGGCATCCCGAACGGATCGGCATTGTTGCGATGATTGGAAATTTCGCTGTAGGTTCCTGTCCCATATATTTTAATAGTATCTGCGACATACTCATCCATCCTCTTTGCCTCATCCGCCGGGACGGCAGAGTCCATGCCATAGCCCATAAAGGAAGCAAGAATCAGCAGCACCATTCCCCATACAAGGAGGGTTTTCTTTTTCCGGTTCAGGAAGAGCAGCAGAAAGAAGCCCATGATTCCATAAGAAAAAAGAATATCGCCCTCCCATAGAAGACCGCTGTGCATGCCTCCCAACACGAGGAGAAGGAAAAACCTCCGCACCAGATGCCTTCTATATTTCAAACCTTTTTCTTCAAGCCCCTCTTTCAGCTTGATCAATGAATAGCCGAATAAAAAAGTGAAAATCGGCATGAAGCTGCTCTCAACAAAAACCTTCAAAAACTCATGCAGGAAGCTATCCAGCCCTGAATGTGAAAATGCCTCCATCTCATCTTTCCCAAACATTCCGTATTGAAAAATCAGCATATTAGCTGCCAGGATACCCAACAGGCTAAAGCCCCTCATTCCATCAATTACGTGAATCCGCTTATTTTCCCCGTCCATTTTCATACTCCCTTATCTGCTTCCCTTTCAATAGGAAGCTCATATTCTACCCCCCAGTATAATCCGCCTCTATTTCCCTGGGAGAAACAGAAGTTTACTTTCTGATAAACTTTTGGAAAAGTTGTTAATATGCTCGTAAGGTTTCTGTGCTACGATAATGACCGAGGTGGGCAAAAGTGGAAAATGCAGAAATTTTATTAGTAGATGATGAGAAATCAATTGTTAAATTAATGGAGACTGTTCTGAGAAAAGAAGGATTCAGCTCTATACATACAGCTTATACAGCAGAAGAGGCGCTTGAGTGTGTTTCCCGGCACCCCATTGATATCGTCGTGCTTGATGTCATGCTTCCCGGACAGAGCGGCTTCGATATCTGCCCGAAAATCAGGGAAATCTCTAATGCTTATATTCTTTTTTTAACAGCGCGTGTCTCTGACCTTGATGTGCTGACTGGATTTGCGATCGGGGGGGACGATTATATTACCAAGCCCTTCAACCCGCTTGAAATCGCGGCGAGGATCAAGGCAAGGCTCCGGCGGGATCAGGCTCCTTCCCCTGCTTTAAAAGAGGCTGGCAGAAAACATGATTTCGGGCGTTTTATCCTGGACGAAGAGGCAGGGGACCTGATTGTCGAGGGAAAGGCCGTACAGACGCCTGCCCAGGTATTTCTCCTTCTGCAGTATTTGTGCCAGCATCCGAACACCGTCATCTCAAAAACGCAGATGCTGGAAGCCGTGTGGGGCTTTGACAGCTTTGTCGATGACAATACCGTTACTGTACATATCCGGAGAATCCGGGAAAGAATCGAGAAAGATCCGAGCCATCCGGAACTGCTTGTGACCGTGCGCGGGCTGGGGTACAAGCTGGTGAAGGGGAAAAAAGGATGAAGTCGCTCAGGCGCAGGCTGGCCCTTCACTTCTCTCTTCAGTTCATCTCCATCATGGTGTTTGTCGCGATTTTTTCTCTGGTGCTTCTATTTGTGCTGCTGATGCATTTAAACAGAGAAGAAATGAAGCAAAATTGGCCCGCCGGTGCCCTGGAAGGCATTACGATCGATACGCTGATTGAGGAGAACAAGGCCACCATCAGTGATGCCTGGAAACATCAGCTCGAAGAACGGAATCTCTGGGTGCAGGTTGTTGATATGGAAGGAGAGGTCATCGGGTCTGAAAATACGCCTGAACTCCTGCCTGACTCCTACTCGGTCAGCGAGATTCTCCAGATTGAAAAAACGAACCAATATGAAGGGTTTTATGTATATTCCGAGGTCGACACCACTTTTAAAGATCCTTATTTTTATATGCTCGGCTATGAAAACAATGAGCTGGAAAGCCTCCAGCGCTGGTTTTCACAGTATTCCAGCAGCGGCAGGCTCTCTGATGAAAACCTGAAGAAGCTGGAAAGTGAATTAGAACCATTGGAAGGCTCCATCCATGTGGTAAACCAGGAAGGGAAAATTGTCCAATCCGCCGGGTCTGAAATAATAAAAGAAGACTATAAGCCGCTCGATGTGCTTGTCAGGACAAAATCACCGGGAAAATTTGAAACCCATACAACGATCTTCAATGATCCGGAATCGGATTTCACTTGGATCATGCATACCCCCAGGCAAGAGGCAGAGCCTGAAGGCTTTGCGTTTCTTACAGAGGTAATGAGGGTCATCGTTATCCTCGCAGCTGTCCTGCTTGCCTTGACCATAGGCATTTCGTTCTGGCATGGCTTCCGGTATGGCCAGCCTCTCCTTCTGTTCACCGGCTGGCTGGAAAGGATGGGCTACGGAAATTACGAGGAAGTGCTGACAGAAAAAGAGCGCAAAAAAGTCTTCCGGAAAAATGGGAAGGTTCGGCTGAGATACAAGCTTTATAAAGAAGTGATTGGGGCCTTTTATGAAATGGCCGAAAAGCTTTCTGCCTCAGACAAGGAAAGGGACCGGCTTGAAAAAACACGTGAAGAATGGATGACCGGCATTTCCCATGATCTCCGGACACCCCTTTCCACGATCCAGGGCTATGCCCATTTGCTTGAAAGCGGACAGTACCGCTGGACCGAAGAAGAGCTTCTGGACATGGGCAAAATGATCAGGGAAAAAGGAGATTATATGACGGCCCTGATCGAGGACTTCTCCCTGGCCTTCCAGCTCAAAAACCAGTCGCTCCCCCATCAGCTGAAGCCTGCCGATCTGAATGAACTTGTGCGCGGCATCATGCTGAAATTTGTCAACGACCGCACCCTTGAGGATATTCCCTTTAACTTTGAAGGTGCCAGTACAGATCTATTTATACATGCAGATTTACGCTGGTTTGAGCGGATGCTCGATAACCTTATCTATAACTGCATCAAGCACAATCCAAAGGGCACAAGCATTACCGCCTCAGTCAGCAGACAGGGCGAATCGGCCATTGTCACCATCTCTGACAACGGTACAGGTATGGACGAAGAAACAGTACGGCACCTTTTTGACCGCTACTTCCGCGGCACAAGCACCGATGAACAGACAGAAGGCGCCGGCCTCGGCATGAGCATCGCCCGTGCCATCGCCGAGCTGCATGGGGGCAGTATTCAAGTCTCTTCTATCAAACATCGGGGGACTGTTTTCAGGCTGAAGTTTCCTTTGGCAGAGGGGCCTGAGCAAGAAGGCTGGCTGGAGGGGCTGGCATAGACCAGTAAAGTGGCTGGGGCATGATCTAAGCATTTTGAAAGATTGTGAGAATGCAAAACAGGAAATTGTATTATAATAAAAAAAACACGGTTGGCTTTACGCCCGGCCGTGTTTTTTGTTAATGGGTTGTTTGACTTATGCATCCGATGTTTCCCCGCCCAGGCATAAAAGAGCGGACCTTCCCAATCCTGAATGAGGGAATCAGTGACAGGTTGAAAAATAAGCGGAGGAATTCCCTCTAATTTCAAAAAACCTCTAAAAATAGCTCAAATAGACGGAGAAATTCCGTCTATCGACTCAAAAAACAGGAAAATGAACAACTTTGCTCCTCTTAACCGGAAATTTTCCGCTTATTTACATCCCCCCATGCCATATTCAGCAGCCTAACGGGAGAATCTCCTCTTATTTTAAGGCTTGCTGGTCACTCAAATAAGGATAGGACTTCCTGTTCGTTTTTTACATACTGTTTATACCATTGATTATTACCTTTCTTGTCTTAGATAAGCCAACTTCATCTACTGCAACTTCTTCAGTTTTTTCTGAATAAAAGTTAGCGAAGTTTTGTCCTTCATATCTCGGTACAATGTGCATATGAAAGTGAGTCAGTTCGTCAAAACTGCCTCCATTTTGACAAACGGTAATACCATCAGGATTAAACACTTCCTTAATTACCTTTGAAAGAAGCCCTGCAGCCTTCATAATTGAAGTGGCAGTGTTTTCATCGAGTTCATCAAAATACCTTACATGTTTTCTAGGTAATATTAAGATATGCCCTTCGTTAAATGGGTCATGGTCCAAGAAGCAGCAAACATAGTCATCCTCCCAAACTACATTAACTGGTTCCATTTTATTTGCTAACTTACAACCGAAACATTTCACATTAAACACTGCCTTTTGTTTATTTACTTTTGTGTTATTCAGCTAAATTCCCCGATTATTTTATAAGCAGTTCAACAAAAAAGCGGTTAATTCTGCCTGGTTCAACGCACAAGATAGTTTAATAAAAACCTCTTAAGATTATTTAAAATCAGCCGGGATTTTAACGAGAACATAATTCCCAGTCCACATTTGAGTGGTGGCAATCAATCTCCTTCCGTCTTTCTCAAAAAACAGACCAGCACCATCTTTTTCTTTAAATTCCCATCCATTTGAACGAATCATTTGTTTTATATTTTCATCAGCAATCGATTTACCTCTGTTCTTACTGCTTGTGATATACCAAGCAGAATCGCCTTCTACTGCAATTTCAGCTATTTTATTTTCCGATTCTTTTAATTTTTCAATTGCTTCTTTTGCCGATACATTCTTAATTGGAAGAGAGGGATAGTGCAATTTATTTACGAAGAAGAACACAGCTATAATAATTATCGCTATACCAAATATTAATCCAGCCTTTTTCATCTAATTTCCACCTTATTGGGTTCAATTCAAGATATTTTATAGACTGTTAGTACTTAACTCCGAGATGCAGCCCAAGAATAAAGTTATTCCCAAATGCTTTTTTTACTTTTATTTCTAAATAAAAACATGAGAATGCCACCTATTGTGAAATAGATGAAAGCCAAAAATCCGTTAACTAATTCGTATCCAATTAAAAGAACTGTACTTGTAGTCATAAGCACACCAATCCATCTAAATATAAATCTAATCATTTTTTACCACGACTCCATTTCCTCCACCAAATTAAATAATAGATAAGAAAAGATTAGAATCACGATAAAATATAAAGGTATTCTCCATCGCATTCATCCCCGTCCACTTCTATTTATAGTAATCCTATTTATGAGTTCGATTTTAAGGCTAAACTCTCCTGCCCTGTGTTTGTAAAATAAAAAGGCCCCCGGGACAGACCCCATGGCCCACAACCTCAAAACGTGCCAAGGGACCTGTCCCCTTGGCTTACTCATCAAGCTGATAACATAGTTGAACTACCCCGGAAGAAAACTTTTTCGTTTCAGCAAGTTTTAGATTTACCCGTTGCTTAATGTCAGTAAAAAGGGTTTTTCCTTCTCCCAGAACAACAGGATGAACAGACAATCTAAATTTATCTACAAGCTTTAGGTTTATAAAGGTTGTTATTAGACTTGCCCCGCCATAGAGCCAAATGTCTTTCCCAGGCTCGTTCTTTAATTTGATTATTTCTTCCTTAATATCTTCATTTATAAATATAACGTTATTTTCGGAATTATTTAGTGCTCTTGAAAACACGTATTTCTTTTTACTGTGGATTAATTCCCAAGCTTCTTTTTCAGTATCAGATACTTCAGTATCGGGTATATACTGACCCCATAAATCATAACTTTTTCTTCCATATAAGATAGTATCGATTTCATTTAAGAAGTTATTGAAGTCCATATCAGGATCCATTATGCACCAGTCCACTTCTCCTTTTGGCCCTTCAATAAATCCATCTAAAGTAACTGCCAAATCTAATATTATTTTTCTTGGCCTTTGGTATAAAACCATCATTTATCCTCCTTTTGATAACCAGCATAAAAACTATCCTTCTTCAGCCATCCTTTGGCAATTATTAACCTTTATTTAGGATTCTTCAAGTCGATTAAGACGCTGCTTACACCCCTGCATCAGTACCTGCCATGCTTATTTTTCCATTACCAGCCCTCACGATTACACAAAGACGTAATATGTGCAAGATGGTGGCGCCCGTGCCAAGCGTATATTCCTATATTTTTACCTACTGTAACTTCACCAGAGTCTGGGTGGATAAACGTCTTTTCTAAATCAGCTGGACTTAGGCTCCGCAAAAGGTCTGTCCAACGTTTGTGCAGTGCTTCGAGCAAAGTTAATGACATATCAATTGGCAGATTATAATCAGACAGTTCCGCCCACTTCGTTTCATCATATGGTTTAATGATAGGTGTTTTTTCTGTAAGAGCCAATTTAAAGCGCACGCAGGCATTCATATGACTATCTGCAAGGTGATGTATGACTTGCCGAACAGTCCACCCGCCTGAACGATAAGGTGTATCAAGCTGTTCATCATCTAAGTCCTTTACAGCATCCCGCAGCAATCTTGGTAAAATTTCAATTTCATATATCCAATCCCTTGTAACGCTGTTAGTAATCTCACCATCGTAATGAAAATTGCCAATTGGATATTTCAAATCCATCAGCTATTCCCTCCTCTTATAGTCCCTTGATTTTTTAGACTAACTAAATAGTTCAGTTTAAAATATGTAGTTCTACATCAATTCATATAATTCCTTGCATCTATTTGTTATTCAACTAACCAGCTCTATAGCCAAATAAGAAAAGCTGCCTGGTTTGGCAGCTAGCTCAAGCTCTGGTGATTTTTTTGTTAGCAACTATGCGAGAAAGTCGAGAACCCTCTTGATCACAAGTTTCGTCGCGACAGCATCGTAAGACGGTAAGCTGCTGTCGGTGAATAGATGTTCCCTTCCTTCGTACAGAAAAAGTTCAGCATGATCAGCCGAAGCCACAAGCTCACGGGCCGCGTCGATGTCACCGTCTTCAACGAAGAAAGGATCTGCACTCATGGCGTGAACTTGCACAGGCAAGCCGGACGGCCACCCTGATTCGAACACTGAGGTCGGAAGGCATGCATGAAAAAACAGTGCCCCTCTAGCACCTTCACGAGTTTGAGCGAGCTGCTGTGCTGCCGGGACACCGAGTGAAAAACCGGCATAGACAAGATTACGTGAAAGCTCGCTGGCTGCCCGAACGCCGCGCGCCGTCACTTCTTCAAATCCGATTTCCTTCACAAATGCCAAGCCTTCCTCCAGCGAGGTAAACACGCGCCCGTCAAATAAATCCGGCACGTGAACCGTATGCCCCGCATCTCTCAGTTGATCGGCGATTGCTTCAATCCCCTTCGTTCGGCCTACAACATGGTGTAACAACAAAACCTCTGCCATCGTTTCCGCCCCCAAATAATTGAATTTCATATGTCTAGCTTCGACAAGAACATCTGTTTGACCTGCAAGAACTTTAAAATTTAGATATATTCACCTTAATAAAGCTCAGCCTTTATGCCGCCCCAAGAATAAAGTTATTCCCAAATGCTTTTTTTACTTTTATTTCTAAATAAAAACATGAGTATGCCACCTATTGTGAAATATATGAAAGCCAAAAATCCGTTAACTATTTCGTATCCATTTAAAAGAACTGTACTTGTAGTCATAAGCACACCAATCCATCATTCCCCACCACTTCTATATATAGCAACCCTATTAATGAGTTCGATTTTAAGGCTAAACTCTCCTGCCCTGTGTTTGTTAAATAATAAAAGCTGCCATATTGGCAGCTGATTTAAACAAGCTATTTATAGTTTCACAGGCCCCCGGGACAGACCCCATGGCCCACAACCTCAAAACGAGCCAAGGGACCTGTCCCCTTGGCTCATTCCAAAAGCTCTTTGCGCTTAAAGATTTGTATGGATAAGATGAGAACGACGATAATAATTGCAATAGTTGTAATGAAAGCCGGCAGGAAACTGGAATCCAGTTCTCCTGACAGCAGGACCTGTCCTGTGTGCTCTGTCATTGCAGCCGGACTCCATTTCATATACTTATCCAGTAAGCTTGTAACCGCCGAAATGGCAAAAACCACTAAAATAGTGACAAAAGCGATGCCTGCATTTCCTTTCATGATCGTGCTGAAAAACAGCGTCAGTGTAACAACAAAAACTAACCATATGCTGTAAATCGCGGCACTTTGAAATACCTGACCTACAGCGACTGTTCCAATGAGTATCTTCGTATAATACCAGGAAGCTGCATATCCGATAAACAAGGAAAAAAGTGTAATTGTCAGTAATCCGGCCCATTTCGATAATATATACGAGGAATAAGGAACTGGTTTAATCATCACCATACCCGCTGCCCCGCTCTGTCTTTCTGCAGATACGATACCCATTGCACTCAATACAAGAATAAGTACACCAAGCATCCCATAATTGGATAGAACCGCCATTAATACTTCTCCACCAGTTGGAACAGGCATTTCCAGGATTGTACCTTCTGGAAGACCGCCAAAGGTATCTAAAATTTCCGGCATATAGTATGAACTGACCGGCTGCATCACACCCAGCAAAATAAAGACAATGGGAATCCATAAAATTTTATAATTCCGCTTCATTTCCAGCATTTCCTTACGATAAAGAACAGTCCATTGTGTCATGACTTCACCACTTTCAAAAATAAATCCTCTAATGTCGTCTGGGAAACCTCGAACTTTCGGATCGGAAGTTTTCTGTCCACGATATCTTTCAATAATGTTTGCTTCCCATTTACCATATCATTTAATACAATGCTGGATTTATTACCCTGGATGTTCACTTCAGATACAAAGCCATAACCTGCTATGCTCTTAAGCCATTCGGCTGCCTGTGATTCGAATTCAACTTGTATAATAGGCTGCCGAGACTCTGCCATTACACTTCCCAGGCTGCCTGATACCGCAATTTCCCCTGCATGCATGATGAGAATGTCGTCACTTATTTCTTCTGCATCGTGAAGGACATGCGTTGAGAAGAGAATGGTGGTTTCCTCTTTAATCTCCCTCATCATGTCCAATACCTCCCGCCTCCCAAGGGGGTCGAGTGCTGAAACAGGCTCATCTAAGATAAGCAGGCTTGGACGGTGAATGAGTGCCTGTGCCAATCCAAGGCGCTGCTTCATTCCGCCGGAATACCCCCTAATTCTTCTTTTCTTCGCATCCGTCAAACCCACCCGTTCAAGTAATTCTTCACTTCTTTTCTCCGCTTCTTTCCGAGTCAGCTTTGCTAATTGGCCTGTGAAAACAAGAAATTCCTTTCCGCTCATCCAATTAAAGAAAGCAGGATATTGAGGTAAATACCCAATGAACTGCCTTAAATCCTTTGCTTTCTCCCCTTTAAAATCAATGCTGCCTGAAGTCGGTTTCAGCAATCCAGATAGCATTTTCAATGTCGTTGTTTTTCCTGCTCCATTAGGTCCAAGTAATGACACGCACCTGCCTTCTTCAATATGAAAATTGATTCCTTTAACAGCACTCGTGTTTCCGTATCTTTTCACTAAATCGCTTGCCTTTAATAAATCCATCAATCATTTCTCCTTCCAACCACAAAATAAAGCACTGGTCCTATGATGTTGATCAAGAGAATAATAAGGATCCACAGCCATTTTGGTCCGTTCGTTTTTTCTTCTCTAATGCAGGAAACTAATGCGGCAACCATCAGTATTAGCTGCAAGACAAGAATGGGCGCAACCACTTCCCATGGGATTGCATTTAACAGTTCATTCATTTTCTTCTCCACCCCAATTGTTTTTTTACTTTTAATACGATTACGATCGTCGAATCGTTCACTCACGAAAAAAAATCTCAGGGATTTGATCCTGAGATTTTTCTTTTACACTTTAGACACTCATATGCTTCTTCACCTAAACTGCTGGGTGTATCAAATATGAACCTTATTACATCTATTATTCTAATTAGATTGAAACACCATAACTGGTCCGTTCCAAAGATTGCTTTCCAATATTTCCTCATGGTAAGAAGAATCTTGTGTAAACTCAGCAATCACCTTTTTCCAAAAAGCATATGCAGGTTTATTTTCAGAGGTTTGCCTCACTTCCCAAGCACCTTTAAACTGTTCGAATATAGAAAAAGCAACATGCCTGCCAATGCCTCTACCTCTAAACTTTCGCATGATGAAAAAATCGCTTATTACGTTTGTTTTTTCCCTGTTGCTTAATTTAGTGAAATCTCTTGGTACATCAAGGATGACTATTAATTTAGTGAAATCTCTTGGTACATCAAGGATGACTAATACGAACCCTGCTATTTCCCCATCAACTTTAACGATAAATGGACGTCGGTACTCTTCTGTCCATTGATGGTCCAGGTATTTATATGAATATAAACCATGCTGACTTAAAATATGGCCCTCAAACTCACTGCTGTCATAACGATATAACTGAATCAGATTAGATAGAACCGTTTTATCTTCATAAGGACAAAGCGATAATGTTACGGTCATTTGATATCCTCCCGTGGTTTTTGCTAACCTTAACTAAATGCCCTGTTCCCCGAAGAATTCATCTTTAAGAATGCTCATCCTCAGACGGTCAACAAATTCTCCATTTCTCAATCTATCCTGCCTCAGGATACCTTCTTCTTGATATCCTGCTCGGCTATATGACTTAATCGCTTTTTCATTATCCACTTCTACCCTTAGCCAAATCTTATTTAAGCCTAATTCATTAAAGCCAACCTTCAGCATTTCTTGCATAGCTGCTAAACCGAACCCCTTATGCCAGTAATTTTTACCCCGTGGTTTTTGCTAACCTTAACTAAATGCCCTGTTCCCCGAAGAATTCATCTTTAAGAATGCTCATCCTCAGACGGTCAACAAATTCTCCATTTCTCAATCTATCCTGCCTCAGGATACCTTCTTCTTGATATCCTGCTCGGCTATATGACTTAATCGCTTTTTCATTATCCACTTCTACCCTTAGCCAAATCTTATTTAAGCCTAATTCATTAAAGCCAACCTTCAGCATTTCTTGCATAGCTGCTAAACCGAACCCCTTATGCCAGTAATTTTTATCACCGATGGCTATTCCAAGCTCAGCATGTTTATTCAATTGATCTATATTCTTTAAATCTACCCAGCCAATGTGCCTTCCTTCTTCGGTCATAATCGCTCTTTGTTCATAGCCATTCGTACGGTGCATGCACATTTCAATCCACTTATGTGTCTCTTCCCTGCTAAACGGAGGATATTTATTAGGCATATTTAGATGCTTTATAACCTCTCTATCCAGACACCATTTATAACGGTCCTCAACATCATCAAAAGATAACTCCCTAAGTATTACTCTGGGTAACTGATGGCTTTCCAAACTTTCCAACTCCCTAAGAAGACTTTATGTAATGAATATGCCACGGGGACAGACCCCTTGGTTCATAAACGCAAGGTCATTTTTCTGCTGATGGTTTCCATCCCAAAATTCTCATAGAACGAAATGGCTTTTTTGTTAAACTCCCATACATTTAGATCTAAGGATGCAGCATCTTTGTTTTTAGACCATTCCACACATGCTTCAAATAAGATTTTCCCTATTCCTTTTCTTTGGCAGCTTCTCTTTATGCCAAAATCATTCATATAAGCAAATTTCCTTGTTACCATTGAGTCAAATGGCGGAGATTCATTTAATTCCATTACCGCAAACCCCACTATTTCTTCAGAGATTTTAGCAATTAAAATCTCACTCTTTGGATCTTCCAGCAACTCACGGTAGTAGCTTTCAGGCATGACCTGGTCCACCTTATTAAATATGTATGGCAGTGCTTCTGAGTGCTCATCCTGCCCCTCTTTAACTATTAAATTGATAGCGTTATGGTCATCGATCTTTGCTGTATCGATTGAAATATTCATGGATTGATCCTCCTTTAGGAGTATGATAATTCCCCCTGCAACAATTAGCTTAACTAAATTTATACATAACAAATCCAAAAAAGAAATAAACAATAGCCGCAAATACTTTTCCTTTAGTCCTTCTACTTTCGATAACTAAGGCAGCACATAGTATAGTGAAGAGAGCAAAGCCAGCAAGTCTTAATTGCCCAGCAAATGGCCCAATTTTATGCAGGATTAATACAATAATTGCAATAATAGTTAAAGGTATATAAACCTTGTTGTATGGTGACTTCATCTGCTATCTCCTAATCAAATAAGATCTTTGATGCTTAATCTTCTAAGGTAAATTCCTCGCCTTCAAACATAACCATTTCAACTTTTTCTAACTTTTCTTTGTCTAACTTGAAAACAAAAGTCCTTGGAATTCCAATGTCGTTACAGGTATTCTCTTTTTGCACGGTTTCAATTATTAAATATTCTCCTGCCTTGTCCAACTCTAATTTTTCAATTTCTTTAGGACAAGAGTTCTCCATTGTTTGTGCGATTAAAATAGCCGATTTTTCAAAATCAACACTGGGAAGTTCTTTTTCAAAGTTAAAGATCCTCCCCAATTCAGCAAATTCTTTTTCACTGTAGGCCACCTCTACAGCCTTACTCAGTTGGTCTGCTGATTGTGTTTGCTCATCATGAATTAGGCTGCCATCTTCAAAGTCTGTTTTACTGCATGACGCCATCAATAAAACAAGGATTAACATTATGGCTGATAGTATTTTTTTCAAATGGCAGCCTCCTTTTTGATAACTATTTTTCTAACTCTTATATCCCTTTATAAAAACAAGAGGCTGCATGGTTTATAAGATAATCATGAACCCATGCATCACCTCCTTGTCGTTTCTATCAATAGATTCTATTTTTATTCTCCATGTCCTTCTTTCGATATACTGTCCCTTTTTGGGTGTAGAAAAGCCGCCTGGTTTGAATGAGCCAGGGGGACAGGTCCCCTGGCCCAGTTTTCAAAAAGATCAAAGGGACCTGTCCTCATGGCTCTATATTTTACGGAGAGATTTTATTGAATTGTTTTGTTATATCATCTAGAACCTTTTCAGAATCAGCCAGTGTAAAGTTCTCGTTGATAAGAAAATCCATGAAATAGGTTCCCTCATTCGACTTAAAGCTCACCATCACGAGTTCATTATCTCTTTGAATATGTTCATACTGGATGGAGATTCCATTGAGTTCTCTTTTCTTTACTTGGTCTCCTTCAAAGAATAAATGGTTAGGGCGGTATTGAAGGCTAAATGCCCTTTTTCCTTGATAGGGTCCGTACAAAAGGTCTGCACTTTGCTCCTTTTCCCATCTTTCCCGGTTCGTTTCATTAGCGAAAGGTTGAACCCATTTTCCTGTGTTTGTACCATAATCAATCGTCAAATCCACGGCCTCTTTATTAATCGGATATGAAATTGCTGCAAAGTTAATGGAATAGCCTTCTATTTCCGGGATGAGCACCGAATGGCCAAATTCTTCTGTTGCCTGCTCTTGAATATCTGCTGATACATTATTTATATCTTCTACAAAAGGCTTAAACAGGAGGAAGGAGAACAACAGTACAAAACCCACGGCTATTGCAGGGAAAATAAATGCTGTTCGCTTGGATGGCTTTCCCTCTGGTTTCTTTTTAATACTGGAGGCAAAATGGGCAGCTTCTGTTTCTGATAAGGCAAGCTGGTCAAAGAAATGTTTATCCAGTGCCTGTTTGATGGGCTTTTGGTATTGATCCATTAAAAGTCAAACCTCCTTTTAAGCAAGTCCCTTCCGCGGATTAATCTGGTTTTTACTTATTCAGCTTTAGGCCAAGAATGATACTTATTTCGGCTGTATCGTAATCTTCATAATAGTATAGGAGGATGACTTCACGATATTTAATTGGAAGATCCATAATGGTCCTGGCGAGCTCCGTGTCCCTATCATGATCAAGCACCATCTGTTCTGTATCTCGTTTGACGGTATCCTCCTTTATTAGATTCGTAAATTGCATTGTCCTGTAATGCCAGCTTTTTAAATAATCCTTTGCCTTATTAACAGCTATTTTAATCAGCCACGTTTTCACTGAGCTTTCTCCTCGAAACTGCTCATAATTCCGATAGGCAGACCAAAACACTTCCTGAGTAATATCTTCCATTGTGTGATGGTTTCTGACATATGTGTAAACAACTTTCCGAATATCATTTACATATTCTTTAACGATCTCATCGAACTCAACGTTTCCCCCATCTTTAAATGGCTCCACATCTCAGCCCCCTTTCTCTGGCTTTCAACATAAATGACGAGGCACTATGGGGTTGCGGTTCATAAATGTTCACAAAAAATGCAGTCCGAGACATTTAGTGTGAAATACGACACTCTTATCGTCTTCTTCTCATAAAAATGCCCTTTTTACGGAATAAGAAAAGCCGCCTGGTTTGGCAACTAAACTTTAATAAAATTTTTTAAAATGATCTTTTTCTTCCCAGTCCCTAATAATTTTCAATCCATCTTCAGATGAAACGGTTAATTGTCCATTGTTTTTAATGATTTCTGCATTAGCCCCTTCACCAAGCTGGATTTCTACAGTATAAGTATAATCAGCTGTACCATCTTCATTTTTCTCCAGCTCTTTAATCTGAACATCGTTCACCTTAACGGGTTTATTTGTGTGGGACGCAATATCCGGTGCAATGCTGAAGACACGATTTGCACTCAATTCCTCTAATGCTTCTGTGCTCAAATATGTCTTTATGCGTTGAACTATTTCATCCTCTGTGGGTGGGTCAGAGGGCTCCTCAATTGTATATTGTTCCTTCTTATATACTTTCAGCAATTCTAAAACATCATCATCATTTATGGGGTTTTTCGAGCAGCCAAACAGACTTACAATCAATATGAACATAAAAAATTGGATTACTTTTCTAATAAAAATCACCTTCTCTTGGAGCCAGAGGGACAGGTCCCCTGGCCCAGTTTCAAAAAGAGCCAAGGTACCTGTCCCCCTGGCTCACCCTAATCCCCAAAAATCTGTCTGGTATAGTGTAAAGAACAATATAAGTATAAATATTAACTCACTGAGTGTTACTTTATACGCATTGGGATTCTGGGCATACTTCTTTTCCATGACTGCTGTAACTGCTTGAGAAATGACGATAAAAACAGGAAGGAAAAACCACGGCTGTAAAAACCAATACCAGTCTGATGGGTCTCTTGTGATGTTTATCGCATATCCCACCAAGATGCTGGCCATTGATGTAAGCCTGATTGTCCAATCAATCTTCATATGTTTATCGTTCACATGGTTATAAGAAAAGAATTTCTTCTTCTCTACTTTAAACCATTTTCTTGCTAACATATTGAAGCTAAATAACAATACTAGAACAATAGCTAACAACAAGGCTAATCTCGCACCAGCAGCAGGTTCAACACCGTATACGTACATAACAAAACCGCCTATCTGTATATTCAATATGTGTTTATAATATTCTTATATAATATACGGTTAACCCGGTAAAAGAGTTTCAAATTTTTCCCTTTTTTCAAAAAACCTTCCCACTTATGAAGGAAGAGAAGCTGCCTGGCTCGTCAGCTGGTCTTCGAACTATAAAGAAATGCTGGATTCACTTGTTCAATGACAATCTATTGATACGCAATAATTGATGGCATCTTACTGTTAGGGAGTGATTAAATGAGGAAATTATTTATGGGCTTTTTATTGCTATTTTTTCTTTCAGGCTGTGGCGAATATTCTCCTTCTAAGCATGATGTAGTCAATACTCACGGACAGATTGAGAATCTTAGTTTACTTGAAGAATTTACTGAAGATGTTTCTAAGAATAAGGACAGTAGAATCCGGGTAGTAAATTACACAGACGAAGGCGATCCGATTATTCATGACTTAAACTATTCCAATGGTCAACTAACCTCGATAAAGGATACAAGAGAAGATGAATTTGGGGATCAATTAGTAAAAGAAGATGTGTGTGAAAGCATAAAAAAATTAGACAAAAATAATCAAACCACTTATCAGTTAGAAGGATGTAAAGGCAAGGAAGACGTCATACATGTGACCACCATTATTAATGATTAGTATTCACACTTAGTGATGCCAAGGGGACAGGTCCCCTGGCCCAATTTCATAAAAAAGAGCCAAGGGACCTGTCCCCTTGGCTCTATATTTCGATTCTTTCACTTTTTTTAAGTACAGCCGTAAACAAAACGGCCAGTGTAAGGCAGCCAATTGAATATTGCAGAGGGGAGAGCGGATTTGATCCGACCATGATGGGATAGAAGTACCCGGGAAAGTTCTCAATGATTTTTGAGAGAAACCCGTTGTGGGTCATTCCTTGGATACTGGCCAGGGCATTGGGGAAAAACAGCAGTATGGCTGTTAAAATTCCATATACCGCACCACTGCGAAAATTATATAAGAATAACAGATAGCCTAATAAGAAATAGGTCAATACCAGGAGAAAGACATTCACAGAGAAACCAGCCAGGAAAGAGAGCTCTAAGTCACCGGACACCCCCCGCATTTTTGCCGCTTGAAACAGCACCATTCCTATCACTGCATAAAGGAAGCTTACCGAAAGTGCGATAATACCATTAGCGAAAACATAGTTTCTTCTGTTCTTCACTGAGTTATTAATCAGAGAAATCGTTTTGGCCGAGTAGTCTCTATTAATAAAGTAAAGCGGCGTTAAGACTGCTGCGAGCATGCCCAGCATACAGTAAAAATTAGAAACATGCTTGATGTTGAACGGAGTGCCTCCCTTAAGAATTACAAAAGCCATAATCAATGCAGGTACACAAGCCCCAAGCAAACCAGCTGCCAGATAGCCATTTTTAAGCAGCTCTTTCAGGTTGTAAACCACATATCTGTTAATACTGATGGTCATGATCTTCACCCCTGAATTTATTCATATACACACTGCGCAGGGTTTTCTTCTCCGCAGTAAAATCGGTCAGCCGGATGCCCAGACGGTTTATCACCTCAAAAATCTCTGCATTCTCCATAGCGGTTTCAAACTGAATATCTCTGTCACCCGAATGGATTACCCTGCCGAAATGCTGTTCCGAAGTGAAATCGGCTAAATCATCTGGATTATCAAAGACTAGCCTGATCATACGCTGCTCTTCCTGTAAAAAGTCCTGTTCAGCAGCAATTGTGCCATCCTCTATGAATAAAACCCGATCACAGACTGCTTCAATATCTTCAAGCTTATGGCTGGAAATCAAAATACCGACATTTCGCTCATCAGCCATTTTTCTCAGTTCCTGCAAAACCTCAAAAGATGTTTCCACATCCATGCCGTTAGTAGGTTCATCTAATACGATGTAGCTTGGATGATTAAGCAGGCTTATGGCGATTCCCAGCTTCTGCCGCATTCCAAGTGAATATTCTTTTACCTTTTTATTCAGCACATCGGATAACTGCAGGTTCCTCAAAAGCTCTTCATAAGAGGTTAATTCAAAAGTATTACCGTAAATCCCCGAAAAATAGGTTAAGTGGAAAAGTCCTGTTTTATTGCTGAATAGTTTTGGCTCCTCTATTAAGTATCCTACCTGATGGTTATCAGCAACTGATCCCTTATAGGTTTGAACAGTTTGCGCTATAATCCTCATCAAAGTGCTTTTTCCAGCGCCATTTCTGCCCACCAGACCAA
This sequence comes from Bacillus infantis, assembly GCF_008180445.1. GTDB lineage: Bacteria > Bacillota > Bacilli > Bacillales > Cytobacillaceae > Bacillus_AB > Bacillus_AB infantis_B. Next base: position 46,781 of record NZ_VTER01000002.1, on the reverse strand, counting down.
CGATTTCTCCTGGATGTAACTCTAAAGAAAGATCGTGTAAGACTGTAGATCTTCCGTATTGCTTAGTCAGATTACTTATCAACATCGTTTAACCCTCCATCCTAAGCTGGAATTCCTTACGTGAAATCCTTTTTATATTGAGCTGCCAAATAAATGCCGCAAGCCAGAATTGCCAAAGCATATTTAAATAAGAAAAATATATTCCACATATAGTCCCTCGGAAAAATGGTGTCACATAAAATAATGGCCATCAGCATAAAGTAACTGCTTTTCAAAAAGATCTTATTTGTCCGTTCGTCGTCCTTCCCAATCTTCTTGTAAAAAATGTAAGCAAAAATGGCACTGCCTATGAGCAGTAAAAAACCGATTCCCACAAGGATATTCCAATTCCCGGAGGACTGTTCGGCCCATGTCTTCAAAGGGTAAAAAATGGCGTTGGGGATATCCGATATAGACTTAATTTCCATTAGAATCATTTCCTTTCTCATAAGTGAAAATATCGTTTACATCAACCTTAAAAAATTCTGCAATACGAAAAGCCAACAGCAAAGTGGGAACATAATTCCCTTTTTCCATTACGAAGATGGTTTGTTTAGAGACCCCGACTTGCTCAGCCAATTCTTGCTGAGACATCCTGGCAAGTACCCGGTATTCATAAACCTTATTTGATATGGAGTCACCAAAATCTTTCTTCATGACCATCACCTCTTGAATAAAATATAAACCATTCATATACAAAAGTAAAGTAAACTTATACTTTATTTAACTTCGTTTTAATTTAAGCATTAAATACTTTTATAATGCCAAGGAATGCCAGGGGGTCTGGCCCCCTGGCCCAATCTCAAAAAAAGCCATGGGGTCTGTCCCCCTGGCCCAATCTCAAAAAAAAGCCATGGGGTCTGTCCCCTTGGCTTCTATTTCGCTGAAATCTCGTCTCCTGTAACCCACTGGTGATTTTCCACTTTTTCTCCACCTGTTGTCGGCGTGAAATCTACCATATAAACAGTCGTACTTTCTGCTGAATCAATTACAGCCTTAGCACCCTTCATTCCTTCCATATGCTGCACGTTCAAGGTGACTTCATCTCCCGCTTTATATGGAGAATCTCCGGCATCCTTTATATCCTCTTGGATGATCCACTTATGGTTTTCCACCTTTTCCCCACCAGTTGTTGGCGTGTAAGAAACGGCATATACTGTTGTGTCATAGGCACCGGAAACTTCTGCTTCAGCACCTTCCATTCCTTCCATATGGCCGGTTTCTAATATAACGGTGCTTCCGACTGGATATGTGGCATTATCTGCTTCTTTTAACCCTTCATGCACTTCCCCGGAACTGGAATGGTTCATTTCCGAATGCTCCGAATGATCCACCTGTCCCTCTTCAGCTTCATTATTGTAATTTTCTGTGCTTGAATCATTGCCACAGCCGCTTAGCCCAATAACTGCAGCAAGGCTAAGAACACCAATTAGTTTTTTCTTCATCCCCATTCACTCCCCAATATTATTTGTTATATATTATACCCCCATACGGTATAAATAAATATAAGAATTATGAATTATTTTTGAACTGCATTGTCCTTTTTTCTATAAAAAAAGCCGCCTGATCTGGCAGCTGAATACAAAATACCTATTCACAATTCATCTCAAACCCTTAAACCCGTGCTTTTCAAAAATCTTCATTGACGTTTCGTTTTGCAGATAATCGTAAAATAAATGGGCTTCTTCAGGATGGGCACTATCCTTGATCACACCCACAGGATAAATGATAGGAGCATGGGCACCCTCTTCCGCAGTTGCTGCAATCTTTACCTTCTGCGAAACCAAGGCATCTGTTTTATAGACGATGCCTGCGTCAACATTGTTTGTTTCTACATATGTAAGGACCTGCCTGACATCCTTCGCATAAACAACCTGGCCTTCGATAGATTTCCAGACATTTAAATGTTCCAGTGTATCTTTGGCATATTGTCCTGCTGGCACAGCCGCCGGGGTGCCGATTGATATTTTGTCAGCTTTAGCCAGGTCTTCAAACGACTGAATGTTTTTATCAGAATTCTTTGGCACAATCAGCACAAGGTCATTTCCGACCAGATCCAATCCTTCGGCACTATCAATTACCCCATCCTCTGCCAGTTTATCGAATTTGTCTTCTGCCGCTGAGAAAAAAAGATCCACCGGTGCTCCTTGGGATATTTGCTGCTGGAGTGCCCCTGAACCCCCAAAGTTAAAGTTGACTATCACATTAGGATGTTCTTTTTCAAAAGAAGCTTTTATATCATTTAAAGCATCTTGAAGGCTTGCCGCAGCAGAAACTGTCAATTCCTGTTTCTTTTCACTGTTCCCATCTTGTCCTTCCTTTGCTTCATTACCCGAACACCCTGCCATCACTCCAAATAGCAGCAGGACATAAAACAAAATAACAAATTGCTTTTTCACATCTTTCTTCCTTTCCAACTAAACATAACTAATTATACATAATCATAACTAGTTATAGCTGTAAAGGCCAAGGGGACAGGTCCCTCGGCCCAAAAAGAGCCAAGGGACCTGTCCCCTTGGTTCTTTCCCCTTGGTTCTTCCTTGGCAAAATTTGTGCTGAATTGAGAAATAAATAAGTATAATTATGATGCAGCAAGTTAGTAACGGAGGATCATAACATGCAGAAGAGGTGGTCTTTTGGTAAACGTTATAATAAGTATAACGTCTCTTAATTAATCAGTATTGGTATATTACACGTTTTTTGGGCATTTGGGGGTAAGTTGGGATTAGATATGGTGCTTCCAACTAAGGATGATGGTCACTTGCCAGTTTTACAGCCAAGAATGGCAGGCACACTTTTTATCGGGCTTCTTTGCTTTTTTGCATCTGTACTTTTAATAGTTCAAGCAGATTTGCTCACCATCATCAAATCCTCCACTCTTTCAAAATGGCTTTGTATAGCTGGTGGAACTGTTTTCCTGCTGCGCGCTATTGGAGATGGCAGATATGTAGGCTTTTTCAAGAAAATCAAACATACCAGATTTGCAAAACAAGATACCGCCCTATATTCACCACTTTGTGTATGGATCTGCCTTAGTTTTTTCCTGGCATCATTTATATAAAGGCCAAAGGGACAGCTCCCCCGCCTCAAAAAGAGCCAAGGGACCTGTCCCCTTGGCTCAACTTCCACAAAGTATAAAACTATCAAGAGACCTTTCATTAGCATTGCTGTGATTCATCAGTTCATAATAGCTGTTCACTAAGGTCTGAATCATTTCAGGTGCTTTTGAGAATTGGGGCCGGATGCTGTTCGCAAAATCTTTTTCCCATTTGGCATCCTGCAGATAAGACGCATCTACAGTCAATTGTCCCTCAACTGTAAATCCTGCCTCCTTCAGCAGCTCCTGGATACGAGATTTATGGAATAAGTTCTGGATATTCCCCTCGTTGTCTACAAAATTAGAATATAAAGCGAGAATGGAAGCAGCACAAAAATGGGCACGCTGGTCCATTCTTGTGAAATCCAGGTCCCACTCTGCAAAACAAATCCTTTTTGCCAGCTGGCGCAGCATGATAAAAGTGCGAAGCAAATCCTCAGGGTGCTTAAAATACCATGAGCAATGGGACAGAACAGCCACATCAAAAGGAGCTTCCCCTGTAAAGTCTTCAAGATTCGCTTCAAAGTGAAAAGAAACCCGCTCTCCTATGGAGGATTTCTTAATCCTTTCTGCAGCTTCTCCCAAAGTGAATGGAGCTCCATATTCCGGACTGGCCACATCCATCGCCGTAACAAACCCGTCATTCCCTACTGCATCTGCAAGTGCCGCCGTAGTGTCTCCTTGCCCGCAGCCCACCTCAAGCACACGCATGCCTTCCTTAATCTGAAAGGCCGCAGCCAGATTCAGCCGGTGCTGCAGCTGGATCTGCTGTACAATATCCTCTTCAAAGAGTTTATATTTCCTGATAAAGGCTTGAGTCATTTCATTGATCTCGAATTTTGTCATTCATCTGCCTCCTAGAGGCCATGGGGACAGACCCCCCGGCCCAATTTCAAAAAAGAGCCACGGGGTCTGTCCCCTTGGTTCTTCTAATAAATAGTTGGCACCATTCCTCCGTCCATACGGATAGGGGACCCTTTAAACGCATTTGCATAGGGACTGCAAACAAATGCAGCCAGTCGTCCTATTTCTATTGGTCTGATAAATCGCTGTAACTCGGATTGAGGTAAGTTTAAATTCATGAATTTTTTCTCTTTATCCTGGAAGCTCATATCCTCATTTGGATAAATCCCATCAATTATTTGATGGACATTTTCAGAGAGTGTCGGTCCTGGCATAATGGTATTGACTGTGACTTCCGTACCTTTTGTTAATTTAGATAAGCTTTTAGACAATGATAATACCATTGATTTTGTCATACAATATTGCGGCATCTGACCAGAAGGCATAACTGCCTCCTCGCTTGCAATAAAGATAACACGGCCAAAGCCATTATTCAGCATTTTCGGTAAATAAAATTTAGTTAATCCATTTGCAGCAAGAACATTAGTCCGAAAGTACTTTTCCCAAATCTCATCGTCAACGTCCTCATATTCCATGATTTCGTAAATACCCATATTGTTAACCAAAATATCAATATTGGGGTACTTTCTAAACAAGGCTTCTCTTTGATTGCGATCCACTATGTCGGCTGTTGCATTTCCGGGAGAGGTATCCGGAAAATCCACCTTCATTTCATTCACAATCCGTTCTACCTCTGCGTCGTTTCTTCCATTAATCAGTACATTCACACCTTCTTTGGCAAGTTCAATAGCAATTGCTCTCCCAATGCCTCGGGTGGAACCTGTAACTAGAGCTGTTTTATTTTTTAGACCCATGTCCATAAATTTTCCCCCTGCTCGTAATATCGTAATAAAAAGACAAGGTTAATGTATTGAGTTTGCCTTTGCCTCCATATGTTCATTACGCCAATTTGAAGGAGTATCTCCTTCCCAGAGGCGAAAGGCTCGGAAAAATGCATTTTGATCTTCGTAGCCAACCAGAAATGCCACTTCTTTAATATCTATAGAAGGGTTTAATAAATACTTTCGCGCCTGGCTATGCCGAACTTCTGCGAGCAGATGATTGAACCTTGTACCTTCTTCCGTTAGCCGGCGCTGTAGGGTACGATCACTCATTCCCAGTTCGCTCGCTACAGTATGAATGTTGGGGCGCCCATCTGCTAAGCTGCGTTCGATGATCCACTTAACCACTTCGGTGTTTGAGCGGCTGTGCTGCTCTTCATTCAATGATTTATCCAATACAGGCGTCAAAGCTTCCAGCAATTCTAGGTTATACGAGACAAAAGGGAGGGCCAGATCTTTTCGGTGCAGGGTTAACCGGTTTCTATCTGCTCCGATTCGGATACTGCAGCCGAAATAAGCTTCAAGCGTGTTTACATTGCCCATTGGGTGCGAAAATTCAACGAATCTCGCAGTCAAAGGTTTACCTGTGCCTCGTCTCCCTAACTCCATAAGAAATGATAATGTAATGCCGACCAGCATCGGAGGAACAGTTTCCCCGGTATGCTGCCAGTCCAAATCGATATGGCAATACTCGCCTTCCTCAGTGACACGTAAGCTTTCAGGAGGACACAGCTGCTTATACCGGACCATTCGGTGTAGTGCATCGCGGTAATCACGAGCATGGTAGGTCGCTAAAATTGCCGGTGGATAATGAGACGTTTCAAAGACTGTTGTAAGTTTGATGATTCCTTTCGCTATGTCGTCAACCATGTCTGAATATGCCTGCCAGATTGCAAAATACTGAGCAGCAGTAACAACTGGTTCATTCAAGATAGTGAGGGGCACTCGTGCTTTTCGAACCACGTCTTGTGCCGAGATCCCTAATTGCTGTAACCCAGTCCAAAATCCTGCTGGCATCTTAATCCGGGTAAGAGAAGTCATAATCGTCCCTCCTTTGGCCATCTGCACACTTGCAAATTTAATTACCGTTTCAGCTTGTTTAACAGAACAGATATTATATTATCATCCCTAACCTGCCCTGTGACTAGCCAATGACGACTTTCCACTTGCAAACTGCGTCAAATTTAAAAGACCACAGGAACAGGCCCTCGGCCCAGGCTAAAATATGAGCCAAGCGGTCTTTCCCCCTGGCCCTGCTCCAAAAATGAGCCATGGGGTCTGTCCCTCCGGCTCTGCTCCAAAAAATGAGCCATGGGGTCTGTCCCCCCGGCCCTGCTCCAAAAAAATGAGCCATGGGGTCTGTCCCCCCGGCCCTGCTTCAAAAAAAGAGCCATGGGGTCTGTCCCCCTGGCTCAAACCTTAATATTACGCCCCTTCCACTTCACTGAGTGGAATATGTTGACGCGGATGAAGGAATATAGATAGATTCCTGCGAAGAACAGGAATAGTACCGGGTAGAAAGGGAAGATGGCCCATCTGAAGTTGCCGACTCTGCGGGCAAACCATGCTGTTTGTATACTGTAGAGGATATACAATATTCCGCTGACTATCATGGCGGCAGGGTTCCAGTCAGTGATGGATGAGATCAATGCCCCTGCAGCGATGAAACTGCCGGCGATCCAGAAGATGACCATAAGCATGACGGCGGGATGAGTGGATTTGCTTCCGACGGCAAAGCTTTTGCACCAGCCTTCGATAAGGCTGCCCAATCCTTCCGGATACATGCGCAAGGAAATAATCCCTTTGCCGCCGAGGCAGCGGACCGGGAGATCATGCTCCAGAAATGCCTCACCCAGTGCCAGGTCATCCATGATGGCTCCCTCGATTTTTTTATGACCTCCGCTCAAAAAGTAATCGTCCCGATTGCAAAGAATGCACGGACCGAAAGAGCCGGCAGTTTTAAACCGCGATCCCCAGATCGTAAATAGATTCATTCCCGCCACGACAATGATGTTAAACACAACGGAGAGGTGTTCATACAAGCGCTCAACAGTATGAAAGGGCTGTAATGCCACAATGCCCCTGGCTCCCTTGCCCTGATAGAAATGGAGCAGATTTCTCAGCCCGTCCACGCTGGTGAATTTTGTATCTGCGTCTAAAAATAACAGCCAATTTCCTTTGGCCTGCTCAGCACCCTGCCAGCAGGCTGATGATTTACCCGAGCCTGTATTCTTCAGAATCCTGGCACCATAGCTTTCCGCAACAGCCCTGGTATTGTCCGATGAATCGTCATCAATGACCAAAATTTCAAAATGCCTGAAGCGCTGCTCCTGCAATGATTGCAGAAGCGGTGATATCCTGCCTTCTTCATTTCTGGCAGGAATAATGATGGACAGAAACGGGAGATCCTCTTTAAGCCTGGAGGAGAAAACAGGGACAGGCAAAGACCAGAACATCATAATGCCAACGATAAATGCCAGAAATCCAACAGCAAGATTAATTGCTTCAGCAGCTGCCATACCTGCCCCCTTCCTCTGCGTGCCGGCACACAGCTTTTATCATCCCCGGCAAGTCCTTATTTTGCTGAGTAATCATACAGAATGCCTGTATCGTCCTGTATCAGTTCCTGTGCGGTGATCCTGGCGGAGAGCAGCACGATCGGGACACCGGCGCCGGGATGTGTGCTGCTTCCGGTAAAGTACAGATTTTCACAAGTGCTGGCCTTGCTTTGCGGGCGATAGTGGTTGCTTTGTTTCAAAATGGGCTGTAAACCGAACGTGGCACCATTATAGGCATTGAATTTCGACTCAAAATCCTGTGGTGTTGTATACGTTTCAGTGACAATCTCATTTTCGATATTTTCAAAGCCGCGGATTTTTTTCAACTCACTCAAGATGTAGCCTCGATAATATGAAATGGTTTCCTCGTCCCATTCGTAGTCTGCTGTAGATTTGTCGGAGACGGGCATCAGGATATACAATCCATCCTTCCCCTCGGGTGCAAGGGAGGGATCCATTTTTGAAGCGATATATACATAAAAGGAGGCATTCTCCAGTTTCTTCCCGGAAAAAATGTCCTCCAGATTCTTATTAAGATTTTCGTTGAAAATAAAGTTATGTACATGGTCGATTTCTTCATATTTCCGGTCCATGCCGAGATATAAAAGAAAACATGAACAGGAGTATTTCATGCTGTCGATTTTTTTATCGGTATATTTCCCTTTGGCGGCCGTGTCTTTCACCAGGTGCTTCATCGCATGCGGGAAGTCAGCATTGCAGACAACATAATCTGATGAAACCTTTTGGCCATCCACGATTATTCCGTCTGCCTGGCCATTTTGAATGGATATTTCCTGCACATCCCTGCCATAGTGAATGGTTCCTCCAAGTTCCCCGAAGAGCCTCTCCATGGCCAGGGCCATCGTATACATACCGCCTTTAATAAACCATACTCCATACAAAAATTGAATCATCGGGATCATGGTGTAAAAAGAAGGGCTTTTAAGAGGGGAAATGCCTATGTACAATGTTTGAAAACTGATCAGCTGTTTCAGCCGTTCATTCTTAATATATTTTCCTATGAACGTTTCGGCAGTGTCATATGGTTTCAGTTTCAAGGCTTTCTTCAGCATCGGGAGGTTATAAAAATCGGACCTTTTGCGGAATGGCCTTTGAAGAATATGATGCTTCGCGATGACAAAGCGCTTGTAAATTTCCTGCAGATACTGAAAAAAGCCTGCAGTGTCATCTTCGCTGATCGATTCAATCATCTTTGTCAATTTGGTAAGATCTGATGAGATATCAAAAGGCTGGTCGGGAATATCACTGAAATAAGCCCGGTAAATCGGGTCCAGCTTTTCCATTGGAATATAATCATCCGGATCGCGGCCGCACAGTTCGAATATTTCCTGATATAAATCCGGCATCATGACGATGCTTGGCCCCAGATCAAATTTATAGCCATCCAGTTCAATCCGGTTCATTTTGCCGCCGGGTGTCTGTCCTTTTTCATATATCTCCACCTGGTATCCTGCATGCTGCAGCCTTATGGCAGTGGCAAGCCCGGCTACACCCGCGCCGATGACAATCACTTTCTTACTCATGTAAATCCCTCTTTTCCAAACAATATTCCGCTTCATCTTTTAGCAAGACCTGAAGCAATGCTAGTCATGCGCCCCCGATTGTAGCGTTGAACCACGATAATGGGAAGATTGAAACCAAGGGCATACAGTATCATTGCCCAGCCTGCGCCTGCCGGATTCCACAAGAAGAACAGCGGAGCAGGCAGGATGGAAAGCCAGTGCGTCAATTCAGCGCGCTTTGTTTCCGCGGCAAAGATAGTCAAGTCCCTCGGCCCGATGCCATGCAGTTCCGTCTTACTGTATCCTTTTTTGAGAAAAATCGTGCCATCTATCAGATAGCCTTTCCATTTTTTCACCCGGAATAAACGCTGCCACAGCTCACCTGACTTTTCCCAGGAGAAGATCCGAAACCAGAATGTGTCTTTTAGAAACCAGGATAAAGGCAGCTTCAGGCAAATGGCCGAGATGGATAGATGAAAGAAAGCCCATGCAAGTACATCAATGACCATGATCCAATGAAACGGGAGTGATGAAGCAATCATGATAAAACTCCTTATGATGATGAGGCTTCTATTAAAGCAGCCATTTTCTCAACTTTTTCAAAGCTTTCATATCGGTATCAGAATATGGCGGGAATTTACCTTGAAAATGGATGTAATGATGTGTTTTGTATTCTGTTTTTTCATAACTGAAAGCCAGAAAACCCGCTTTGCCGTGATAAGCTCCGTATCCGCTTGTCCCCACTCCGCCAAATGCGATATGCGGACTTGCGGCATGGTGGATGACTTGATTGACGCTGATGGTTGATGACCGCATATGTTCCTTGAACAGCTGGATGTTGTCCTTGTTCTTGCTGAAAATATATCCTGTAAGTGCATCACGCTGAATCCTGCCGCTGGATAATAATGTTCTCATGTCTGTATAAGGAATGACAGGAAGGACCGGGCCGAATATTTCTTCCTGCAGGATCGGACTTCCCGGTTCTAAATCCGTCAGCACGGTTGGGGCAATGAACCGGTCGGAGCGATCATAGGACCCTCCATGCCGGACTTCACCCTGTCCGATAAATTCAATCACCTTCTGAAAATGGGCATCGGTACAGATCCGTCCATAATCACTGCTTTCCCTGGGCTGCTCGCCATAGAAAGCAGAAACTGCTGCAGAAATTTCATTCAGCGTTTTTTCATATACGGACTGATGGACAAAAAGAGTGTCTGGTGCAATGCAGGTTTGTCCCGCATTCAGGAACTTACCCCAGACGATTTCCCTGATGGCGGCCATAGAACAACCGGACTCATCCATGATGCACGGATTTTTCCCGCCGAGTTCGAGTATCACCGGAGTGAGCTGCCTGGCTGCCTGCTCTGCCACAGCCTTCCCTGTCTGGCCGCTGCCTGTAAAGAAAATCAGGTCAAATGGGGCTGCAGTCAACTGGCTCGCGGTCTGTGCATCTCCTGTCACAACAAGCAGCTGTTCGGGAGGAAATGCATCATTGATGATCCTTTTCAGCAGTTCAGCTGTTGCCGGTGCATGTTCAGATGGCTTGATCACGCAGCGGTTCCCCGCGGCTATTGCGCCGATGGCAGGCATCAGGGAAAGCTGGAGCGGATAATTCCACGAACCGATAATGAGTACACTCCCATAGGGATGCCGCTTCCTTTTAACCGATTCTACATATCCCATTTTAAGATAGCGGGACCGGGAATTCCGGTTCCATTTTGCTATATGCTTGCATACATGATCGATCTCGTTCAATAAAACGGCAATTTCAGAGGAAAAGGCTTCGAATGCCGGTTTCCCCAAATCTGCATGAAGGGCTCTGGTAAATGCCTCTTCATGTTCCACAATCATTGCTTTCAGCTTTGAAAGCTGTTTTTTGCGCGCTTCAAGAGAGGGGCTCCCCGCCGAAAACAGATCCTCCCTCTGCCTCTCCGGCAATGATTTCAGAGAATGGCTGTCATTGTCAGGCATGAGAAGAATCCCGCTGAACAATTTTCTTGCCTACAAGCTGGCCGCTTAAGGTGACCATAGGCATACCGCCGCCCGGGTTCACGGTTCCGCCGACAAAATATAGATTGTTATAGCGTTCACTTTGTTTCGGGTGCTTGAATCCTTTATTTTTCTTGCGGTCAGATACTGTTCCATAGATGGCACCACGGTCAGAGCCATACATCCGTCTGATATCTTCCGGTGTCCATACATCCTTTGTGACAATATTTTCCCGCAGGTCGTGGAGTCCCATTCTTTCCAGTTTGATGAGGACCTTCTCAGCGAATTGTTCATAGTCCTGCTGCGTAAAAGGCTTCTGATCCCGGATATAGGGAATATGGGGGAGGACTTTTATATTTTCATGCCCTTCAGGCGCCTGCGAAGGATCTGTTTTATTGACGTTGACCAAATATATGACCGGGTCTTCCGGCAGTTCATGTTTATGGAAAATCGACTGCATTTGCTGCTTCATATTTTCGGCGAAGAAGAAATTATGATGGCGCAGCTGCGGATAGCTCTTTTTCACCCCTAAATGCATCACGAGTCCGGAACTGGCAGGCTCGAATTTTTTCTTTAATTTTTTCACGTAAGAGCTGTCTTCCTCCAATAATCTTTCATAGACCGGTATAACTTCCATATTGGAAACAAAATAATCTGCTGTCAGCATTGTCCCGTCTTCCAGAACAGCTCCTGTAATTTCGCCGTTGCTCTTTTCAAGCTTGGCGATCTGCCTGCCGAGGTGGAACTTGACACCAACTTCTTCAGCCAGCTTCACCAGGCCGCCCGCCAGATTATGCAGTCCGCCCGGTACATACCATACCCCCTGGTCATGCTGCATATAGATCATCATATTTAAAACCGCCGGTGCATCATAAGGGGAAGAACCTACGTACTTGATAAAATACGAAAGCATATCTCGGAATTGTTCATTGCTGATCCGCTTGTCGATGGCTCCATGAACAGTAGAAAATAAATCAAAGTTCCTCAAAGCTGTGAACAGACCCGTATGCTTCATGATTTCTCTCGTTGTATCAACGCCATGCTGAAAGTAGGTTTTATCTGTCAGATCATAAATCCGTTTTGAATAATCGAGCAGATTTTGATATTCCTGCATGTCCTTTTCACTCAGGGACGCGTTCTTCTCTTGCATTTCCTTCAGATCTTCATACAAATCTATGACATTTCCATCAGGAAAAAAGGAGCGCCATTGATGATCCAGCTTTTCAATCGGGACATAATCCTTCATGGATTTCCCGCTGGCAGCAAACAATTTTTCAAAAATCTGCGGCATCGTCAGGATGGACGGGCCAAGATCAAATCCAAAGCCATCCTGATCGAGCCGGTTCAGCTTCCCTCCGATATGGTCATTTTTCTCATATAAGGAGACATCGTATCCGGCCTGGGCAAGTGAAATGGCAGCCGACAGCCCTCCGAGCCCGCCTCCGATGACTAGTACGGTTTTATTTTTCAACTGTTAATGCATCTCCTTCCCGCAAATCAAAGACTCTTTTCACTGCAGCATTGATTTGGGCCATTTTCTCTTTTGTGACATAATTCCGTTTGGTGAGACATTGATATCCATTATTCCGTACAGCGTCAAGTATGCCCCTGTATACGTGAGCAGACAAATAGACCGGTATCCGGCTATCCTCATCCAGCAGCTCTATATTGAGCAAGAACTCGTTATATAATGATTCAGCACGTGCAGCAAGCTTCTCCCATAAGCTGATGAAATTTTCATTGATGATGCCTTTATGTAAATCTTCCTGTGAATATTGAAAATGGCTTAATTCTTCTCCGGGCAGATAGATGCGGTTTTTTTCATGATAATCTTCGCCAATATCACGCAGGATATTGGTTATCTGCATGGCTACGCCAAGGTTTACCACGGTTGAATGCAAATCCGCCGAAGGTTTTGAAGCGATGACAGGCAAAAGCATTAAACCAACAGACCCCGCTACATAGTAGCTGTATCTTTCCAGTTCATTCATTGTGTTCGGGGCGGTAAAAGATAAATCCATGGACTGCCCGGCCAGCTGGTCATAAAATGGGCCGATATCCATTTCGTATGTATTGAACACTTGTCTGAGCGCGCGCCATAGCGGCTTATCCAATTCAGCATGATCATTAAACAGATCAAGTTCTTTCTTTAGCTGCCTCAGCAGCTGAACCTTTTTCTTAAATGAATGTTTTCCATCTGCACACTCATCTGCGGTCCGGCAAAAAGCATAGATGGCATAAACAGCATTCGCTTTTTCACGCGGGAGCTGTGAAAAAGCATAGTAAAAGCTTTTGGAATGTTTTTTTATGATTCTTTCACAATAATCAAAGTCCGCTTGCCTTTGCTCTGTTTCCATATTCATCTCCTTTGGATCTCTATTAACAGATCATTGAAATATGACAGTCCATCAATTGGCTTTTTATCTGCTGCCGCGGAGGTCTGCAGCCTTAAAAGTATTTTATACCCTTGTTTCCACCTGCAAAAACTTGAATGTGCTGAAAAGACACATTATACAAGTGGTGCCTCAATTTCCATACGATTCAGCTGCAGCTTTGATTGCAGATGCAATCATCCTCCAGGCCTCTTCGGCACTTTCTTTTGGGCCATTATGGGTGAAAGCATGCTTACAGTCCCTGAACAGCTCCTCTTGGACGTTCACCCCGGCTGCTTTCAATTTCTCAGCATAATATTCGGCTTCCGGCCTGAATGCATCGTATTCCGCTATCAGGATAAGAGCGGAAGCTAACCGTCCGCTCACTTCTGCACGGACAGGGGAAGCGTGGGGATGCTCCGCCTGCTCTTTGCCAGGTACATAGCACATATTTAAAAAATGGGCCGCTTGCGGATATCGGGCGCGCCACTTGTCCGGTTCCGGCTTATCAGCATGCGGGGTGGCAAAATCCAGCATCGGGCAGGACAGCACCTGGAGCAGCGGCTGACTGTCCCCTTTCTCTTCCAGATAGAGACAGAGCGCTGCTGCTATATTTGCCCCTGAGCTTTGTCCGCCAACCATGATTTTCTCCTCATCGATATTTAACTCACCGGCGTTTCTTTTTAACCATTGAATCACTTCATAGCCCTGTTCAATCGGTTTTGGAAAAGGGTACTCCGGTGCTTTTGCATAATCAACATTTATAACAACACATTTTGCCTGATTGGCCAGGTAGCGGCAATAAGGATCATCCATCTCTTTCTCATTCATGATGAACGCTCCCCCATGGAAATTGATATAGACAGGAAAGTTTTTCTGTTCTGCTTCCAGCGGATAATATAAGGAAATCCCGGCATGCTGAACAGAAGTTTCAACTGTCACATCTTTTTTCATTTTTACAGGCTGCCTGGTAATCAAAGGGTTCTTTTTTGCTTGATTAGGAAGGAGGCGCAGCATTTTTGCAACCATAAGAGTGAACATAAAAGTAACCTCACTTTTTATCATTTTAGCTGGAATGAAACGCATTTATACCTGATCGCCTCAGCAGTGGAAGTGATTTTATTTCCACCGGTTTCTCTGAATTTCAGTTTTCATTTTTCTCCATTCCCGTTTTCGCTTCCGGGTAATAGTCATGCTGCGAAACATTTTCAAGCTTGTGTTTACTTTTCTATAAAACTATTCCACAAAAAGAAGCGTAACCCTGCTTTGGAGTTACGCCTGTTACTTGTATGATGGACGGGATTCCTTTTCATCTAATAAATGATTGCATGAAATAATTTTGAATCAGCAGGAAAATCCCCCATGATGCGATTCCCATTATAATTGCCAAAGGCAGCTGGATTGCATGTTTGAAGGCGGTGTAAATGACAAGCAGCATAATGATCGTGGCGGGGAGTCCGGACAGAACGCCCAGGGTGAAACGGGTGACATTCTGTGCAGGTTCCCCCTGGACAGACAGCCAGATGATGCTCAGCAGACTGACCAGCGGCAAGGCGGCAATCATGCCTCCATATACCGGGAATCTCCTTGCCAATTCCGTTATGATGCCAATGATTGCTGCAGAGCTTAATATTTTGATGAGCATATACATTTATTTGGATGCCTCACTCAGCAGCTTAAAGGCTTTGAAAATCTGCTGCCTTTCTTCCGCAGACAATTTTTCGAGTGCCGCCTTCAGCTTTTCTCCGTCCAGTTCTGTATTCTTTTTGAGAACCGCTATTCCTGATTCAGTGAGGTGCAAATATACCTTTCGCTGATCCCCTTCATCCCTCTCTTTATAAAGCCATCCGCCCGCTGTCAGTTTTTTCACATGCTCTGAAGCTGTGTTATGCGAAATAGACAGCAGTGAAGCAATATCGCGGATCATGACGATTTCTTTTTTATCTACCATTTGCAATATCCGTACGCTTTGGTGAGAAATAGGCTCATGCTGTTCAGGGTGAAGATGGAAATAAATATCGGTAAAGTATTCATTGATTTGATTGATCATCTTATCCCTCCGCTTTTAATCGTTATTTACGATTATATCGTATATAACGATATAATTACATAAAAAAATACCTGACTGCCATGCAATCAGGTTCTTATATTATCTTACAGCTGTCCGGGCCGGTTCAAAAAACTCTTCATAAAGCGCTTTGACTGCCCTTTTTTCATCATTTTCTTTCACCCCGAACATCATGCTCACTTCGGATGAGCCCTGGTTGATCATCTCTATATTTACCTTCGCTGCTGCCAGCGCCTTTGAAGCCCTGGCCATCGTGCCTACATTATGCCTCATCCCTTCGCCGACAACCATAATGAGGGCAAGATCATGTTCAATGATCACCTCGTCTGCCTCCAGCTCTTCTTTGATCCTTGCCGCTATTTGTTCCTCGGCAGCTTGATCAAATTGATGCTGCCTGAGAATAATGGACAGGTCATCGATCCCCGAAGGAGTGTGTTCATAGGATAATCCGAAATCCTCAAGAATCTGCAGGATCCTGCGGCCAAAGCCGATTTCCCGGTTCATCAGATATTTGCTCACATAGATGCTGCAGAATCCTTTATCACTGGCAATTCCGATGACCGGCCCGTTTGTATTGTCCCTCTCGCCAACAATCCTGGTGCCTGGCGCCTCAGGATTATTCGTGTTTTTCACATTCACGGTAATGCCGGCCTTGTAGGCAGGTATCAGCGCTTCATCATGGAATACAGAAAATCCTGCGTATGACAGCTCCCGCATCTCCCTGTATGTGAGTTCCCTGATTTCCTTCGGCGATCTTACTGTATGGGGATTCACCGAATAGACAGCATCCACATCGGTGAAGTTTTCATAAAGCTCCGCTTCAATGCCATTTGCCAATATGGATCCGGTGATATCCGAACCGCTCCTTGAAAAAGTAAGCACATCGCCCTGTTTGCTGTAGCCGAAAAAGCCGGGAAAAATAATGATGCCTTTGCGGTCCCGCAATGACTTTAAATGGAAGTAGGCTTCAGGAAGAGCTCTTGCATTGCCAGGTTCATCTGTCACATAAAGCCCAGCCTCCCCCGGATTTACATATGATGCCTCAACTCCCCTGGAGGTGAAATATTCCGCTATCAATCTCGCATTCAAATCCTCGCCGCATGCCTTTACTTTTTCAAGAAAATATTCCGGCCGCTCTTTGCCTGTGGCCATTGTATCGAGGAGGCGGCCCCTTACTTCTTCTTCTGCCTCTGCCCCAAGGCCCAGCTCAGCTGCTATCCGGCTGTACCGTTCAACGATCTTTTCCAGCTTCGGAGGCACCCCCTCTTTTTCAAGGGCATATATCCCGCAGTCAATCAGCATGTCTGTCACTTTCTCGTCCTCCGGGAATCGCTTGCCCGGAGCTGATACAACAATGATCTTGCGGCTCTCATCGGCTGCTGCAATCTCAAAGACCTTTTCGACTGCACGGCCGGAAGCAAGAGAAGAACCGCCAAACTTTACAACCTTCATTTTCACATCTCCCATAGCTGCAGTTTCCCTGCTAAAATTTAACTCTTATTATCACGCTTTAAAGCAGAAAAATCAATAGTTTTTCCTTCCAGAAAGCACAAATGTTTTTTACCGGCGTACAAAAAGGCTGATTAGTATTTGGGTTTGAAGTGAATGCAGGTATGTATTGCGCGGATTCCGATGGCGGGATACACGACTTCCTCTTTTTCACACCACTCATGTACTTCAGGACAATCACGAGATATACGACTCCCTCCTTTCCAAAGCACTCATGTACTCCAAAACTCTCCCGAGATACACGACTCCCTCTTTTCCGAAGCACTCGTGTACTCCAAAACAATTCCGGCATACATGACTTCCTTTTTTTCACACCACTCATGTACTTCAGGACGATCCCGGGATACATGACTTCCTCTTCTCGACACTACTCATGTACTCCAAAACTCTCCCGAGATACATGACTTCCTCTTCTTCCCCCCACTCATGTACTCCAAACCCCGATCCCGCCATACATAACTTGCCCTTCCCTCCGCCAGTCATGTACTTATTGGCGCCCGAGCAGGCGCCTGCCCGACAAAAAAAGCCCCGGCAAAAAGCCAGAGCCTGATTCCCACTTATTCTCTTTCGCTATTTAATCCAGCCCTTCGCCTTTGCCTGGTTGACGGCTTCAATCCGGTTGGCGGCACCTAGCTTGCCGATGATTTCGGACATATAATTTCGGACTGTGCCGTGCGACAGGTACAGCTGTGACGCGATTTGGGCCATTGTATGCCCTGCGGCAGCGGATTCAAGTATCTCGGTTTCCCTTGGTGTGAGCGGGCTTTTTTCCTCCCACATGGCAAGGGAAAGCTCCGGTGAAATCATTCTGTTCCCGGCATGCACCCGGCGGACTGCTTCCGCCAGATCCCTGCTTGGGGTATCCTTCAGCAGATAGCCGCCCACCCCTGCCGCGATCGCCCGCTGAAAATAGCCTGGCCTTGCAAAAGTGGTCAGAATGATCACTTTGCAGGAAGATCCGGCTTCCTTCAGCGCCTCTGCCACCTCCAGCCCGGTCATTAAAGGCATTTCAATATCGACGATTAATACATCCGGCTGGTGCTTTTCGACGAGCTCCAGGGTTTGCCTGCCATTTTCCCCCTGCGCAGCCACTTCAATATCATCCTCCAGCTCAAGCAGAGAGGCGAGTGCGCCAAGCAGAAGACGCTGGTCCTCACCCAGTACAATCCTGATCATTTGCCATCTCCCCCTTTAAAATCCTTCCCTGATGACCAGTGGTATGCTCATCCTAATATCCGTTCCTTTTCCTGGTGCTGAACGGACCTGGAGGCTCCCCTCTACAAGCTGGAGCCTTTCCTTCATCCCTGCAAGGCCATTTCCCGAATGTTTGGCGATCACCGATAAATCAAACCCGATCCCATTGTCCCTTACAGAAAGGTGAATTTTATCATCTGTTTCGGCAGCTGACAGAGTGCATCTGGCTGCCCTGCTGTATTTGACCATATTGGTGATGGACTCGCGTAAGCACATGGCCAGGATCCTTTCCTGGAGCGGAGTCAGACCGGATGGCACAGGCGTTTTTTCACAGATGAATTCAATGCCGGCCGCGGCGCAAAGCGTCTGGGCATGCCCGATTTCCTCTTCAAGCCGGACAAGATTCATATCTGAAACAAGATCACGCATCTCCTTCAAGGCCGTCCGCGCCGTGAGCTGAATGTCCATTGCTTCCTTCTCCGTCCTGATTGCGTCCTTGGAGGCCAGCCTGGCTGTCAGCTCGCTTTTCAGTGCGATCAGGGAAAGGGTGTGGCCGAGTGTGTCGTGAAGCTCCCTTGCAATCCTTTGCCTTTCCTCCTGCTGTGCCAGGCGCTCGATCTGCATATTGGCCACCTGCAGCTGCTCTGACATATCCTTATATTTCGCAGAAGCTTTAACAACGAAAGGAAGGATCGTCCCCCCGAATAATGGCGGACTGATGCCGGAGAGCATGAGGGGTTCAAGATAAAGGCCCGACTGGACCAGGACAGCTGCACTGGCTGCACCAAAGCAAGCACACATGATATAGATCGTTTTTAGCGGCAGCCTTACCAGATGATTGAGCACCAGAAAGATCAGATACAGATACAGAGGATTATAAAAAAAGCTGAATAACAGCGTCATACCGACCATCAAAGCAATGATGAGAGTTTCAAATTTTCTGGACCAGTACAGATGCCTGTAAAAAAAGAGGTAGGCCAGCAGCAGGAAAAAGCCCGCTTCCCTCTTAAGCGGGGCTTCTCCGAGCATAAAATATACAGGCAGTGCAAAGTTGGCCAGATAGATATACGGAGGCCAGCCTTCCGAGGCAGGAAATAATCTTTTCCAGTAAGGATTCACTTATACCGCATCCCGTTTCTTTAGAATATAGCTTGATAGTATCATAAATAAAACCGTGCAGGCGCCAAGATAGAAAATATTTTCCAATGAGATGAGATTGCCTGAAAGCACTTCCCATGCCCCATTTGCATAATGGTAGGATGGCAGCCATTTGCCGATGCTCTGCAGCCACACCGGCAGTGCCTCCAATGGCATCCACAGCCCGCCGGCGATCGCCAGCCCCATCAAGAGGACATTGGAAATCGCAATGGCGGCATCTGCATTCTTCATTGTTCCGACAAGGGCGCCCAGCGCCAGGAACGGAAGACTTCCGAACAGCAGCCAGATCGTGCAGGCTGCCCACTGCAGGGGAGTAAGATGAAGGTCATAAACAACAGCTGCCAGCGGGAAAAGCAGCAGGATGATCAGCAGATGGATAAGCATCTGCGAGGCAACTTTTGCGCTGATCCAGGTGAAGTGGGACAAAGGTGTAAGCTGAAGCTGGCGGATCCACCCTTCCTTCCTTTCAAAAGCAAGGCGGATGCCAAACTGGGAAGTCGCCGTCCCTATCAGTGAAAAAGCGGTCATGGACATAAGCGAGTATGCCCCCCATGAAGTGCCCGCTATTTCCTTATCCGCGCCATTCAAGCTGGCGAACAGAAAGTAAAACACAAATGGCATCAAAAGGGAAAACAGCAGGAAAAATGGGCTTCTGATGATCCGGAGGCTCTCTGCCTTCCATTGGGAAATAAACATGTTCATATTTTACGCACCTTCCTTATTTTCTGAATGCTGATCCTGTATGTCTGTCAGCTGCCTGAAAGCAGCTTCGAGGCTGCCGGAGGATACCTGGACATCCCTGATTTCCCAGCCTGATGAAATGATGTTTCGCAATAATTCATCTGTTTCCTTTGCATAAAGAGAATAAGCATTCCCGCTTTTCTCCGCCCTCTCGACGCCCGGCAGCCCATTCAGGAGATTCAGATCCAGCTCCTGGGAAGTACGGAACGAAACAGTCCTGGATGATACCCTTGCCTTCAATGCCTGCGGAGTCCCGGAAGCGACGAGCTTTCCTTCTGCCATCACACAGATCTGGTCAGAAACAGCATCCGCCTCCTCCAGGTAGTGAGTGGTCAGGAGAATGGTCTTCCCATCATTCGCAAGAGCGCTGATCACTTCCCAAAAGCGGAATCTCGATTCCACATCCATCCCGACAGTCGGTTCATCCAGAATAATAAGGCTCGGATTTCCGGCAAGTGCCTGTGCGAATGCAAGCCTTCTCCGCTGGCCCCCTGAAAGCGCAGTGGCCTTCCTTTTTTCTTCCTTATGCAGCCCCGAAAGATCCAGCAGCCTTTCATACGATAAGGGATTTTTATAATAGCTGCGGAAAAGCTGGAGGATTTCGCCTGTACGCAAGCCGTCTGCAGGCTTTGTTTCCTGGAGCAGGGCCCCCGTCATTTCCCGAAGCTCCTTGCTCTTCGGCTCCCGCCCGAATATTTCAATTTTGCCTGAGGAAGGCCTGAGCATATTCAGCATCAGCCCCACTGCCGTAGTCTTGCCGGCTCCATTCGGACCCAGGAGTGCCGTAACCTCCCCCGCATTGACCTTCAAGTTTAATCCATCAAGCGCCCTGAAGGACCCAAAAGCCTTCACCACATTTTCAAAAACAACTGCCTGTTGCATACTCATCAGCTCCGTCTCCTTTAATTAACTTCATTGTAAAACTTTCCAGCCATGCTCATTAGTACCTGTTGTCATCAAAATCATATGACAAATGTCATTTGGTACCAGGTACGCGAAAAAGACACTTTGGCCCATTCTGTCCACGGATGATGCCTGGCACCCTAAAAAGACACTTTCGCCCTATTTGTCCACGAAAGGTACCTGGCACGCTGGAATCTGCGCAAATTTTTCTATTAATTTCAAAAATTTTCTATATAATAGATGTTGGAAGTAGAGTGCTGCAGACATTTGCGGTGCTTTAATTTAATTTGACTGGCTGGAGGCGATTTGGGAATGGCTTATGAAGATGATGTTTTATTAGATAAAGGAACTAATAATGCTCCGAAAAAGAAGGAAGAACGGAAAGAAGGGGAACCGACTGCCGCTTTTAAAGGAGCTTCCTGGGTTGCTTTAATGGTCGGGGCTGGGGCCTATCTGATCGGGCTATTCAATGCTGACACCATGCAGCTGAACGAGAAAGGATATTATTTTGCTGTCCTGATTTTCGGGCTCTACTCTGCGGTCTCTTTGCAAAAGGCGGTACGGGACAAGGAAGAGGGAATACCGGTTACAGGCATCTATTATGGATTGAGCTGGTTCGCACTTATTGTGGCCGTACTGTTGATGGCGATCGGCTTGTACAATGCAGGAAGCATCATCCTGAGCGAAAAAGGATTTTATGCGATGTCATTCGTGCTCAGCGTCTTTGCCGCTGTTACAGTCCAGAAGAATATCCGGGATACCCAGCAGGCCAAAGACAGAGATTGAAGCAGCAAAGCACATTGCTTTGAAACAGATCATGACATGAACCATGCTGAAAAAAATGCAAAAAGACTGGCCGGAATAATCCTGGCCAGTCTTTTATCTAATGAAGTACAAACTCCCCTACGCACGAACCATCCGCTCATACTGCAGCTTCCTAAGCTCAAACAAAGTGATCGGATCGCGGTAAGCCTCCGGATTTTCCTTCATTTTGCTGAGAGCCACCCCGTTCGCTTCAATGATGTTCAGGGTTTCCTCAACTGTCATATTGAGCACACTGAATGGATTGCGGAAGAAAATTTTAATATCCCTCTCCAGTGCTTTTTCGAACAGTTCAAACTGCTGCATGAACTTGCTGACGATCGCGTTGACGCTTTCGCTGTAATCCTCATTTTCGAGGAATTGTTTATATCGATTGTAAAGCATGCCTTTGTTCTGCGGGATTGAGCCAAACAGCTTTCCGGCGCTCTTCAGCAGGAATTGCGAAGGAGTGAAGCGCAATAGGATGTTCACCTTCTCCATCCTTACCCCGCTTGTCATCCTGTCGGCATCCCTCCGCCAGTCATCCAGCACTTTGAAGTCGCACTCCAGCCGGATTTTTTCTTCTCCATATAATTCATTGAACCCTTCGCCCATTTCATACAGGTAAGCCTGGCTGTGATTGAACTCTTCAGTCGTGAGGGCAATCCACTTCTGGATGCTGCCGTAGAATTCAGGCAGGACAGAATTCTCCAGATACTGCTCGACACGCTCGTTCATTGCATCGTTCAGCTCCAGATGGATTTTCCGGAAGTCGCTGTCTTCTGTGACCAGCTCGGAAGTGCCCCGCAGGATCCCGGGAATTTCCTCCTCAAGCTTCTTCCTCATCCTGTCTTTTATAGATTGATAGGATTTTGTGATCGTCCTTGTCTTTTCTTCTTCAATATCGCTGAGCTGATTGATGGCGCCATTCAGCTTCGTGACCATCTCTTCGTTCCAGCGGATATCCTCCTGCAGCGAGTTCTCCACCTCTACCCGCTTATCGAGCAGATAGCTTAAGGCGCGCTGGATATAGATGAGCATACTTTGTGTCCGGAGCTCATACCAGTCGCGGCTCAGGCTGTCATCGAAAAATCCGGCCAAATCTGCCAGCTGCTCCCTGCTTCCATAATGGGATGAAAAGGCAAACACTTTTCCTTGCGGGAAATAAGACTGGATTTGTGCGGATATCTCGTCGACCAGCCTCTCTGCCTCACGCTGATCATGAATGGCATCCACCTTGTTCAGCAGGAAGTGCACCTTTTTGAAAGGAGCAGATTCACGAATTCTTTCCAGCACCAGAAGGTCCTCCTCTACAAGGCCTTCTGCTGCATTAATGACATATAAAATGCTGTCTGCAAGCGGGAGATAATGAACAAGCTCTCCACTTGCCCTGCCGCTCCCTTTGACTCCCGGGGTGTCAATGAGCGCAATCCTGTTTTCCTGCAGGAATGGAACCGGTACCCGGCAGTTGAAAGCAACCTTTTCTCCTTCAAGACCGGCTGCAGCTTCATTTTCCTGATATTGCGGAAGATCTTTCATCATAATCAGCCTGCTGTCGGTAACTTCACTGAAAGCAGCGTCTTCGCCAGCCTTGAACATACTGATGGAAGATGTGTCCTCTCCAAGAACCGGCTTGCCCAGCACATAATTGATGAATGCGGACTTCCCGCTTCCTGGCCTGCCGGCAACAAGGACATGGCTGTTATCTAGATCAAGGAGCTCTTCGACGATCCATTCCAGCCTCTGTCCAAGCGGGAGATCATTTTTGAGAGCCCATTTCTTAATATCCATAAACAATTTGCAGCTGTCTTCCAGCCCTCCATTATAAAGGCTTGAGCGTTCAATCAGATTTTCTGCATCCGCTACAGCGTCAGAGTCTATTCCGGCAAATAGCTTATTCCAGGCAAGCAATGCAGCGGAAGCGTGCACCGCGTTGGCGGAATCTGTGATCCGCACCCAGTTCACAAGCAGCTCAGGAACGAGCGGAGTCAATTCCTTCACATAATAATTGCCTGTGATAAGCTGAAGGTAGGTCTCCCTGTACATAGCGGAAAGTTCATGCCATGCATAAGATCGGTCCGCTTCAAGCTCCAGCATCATCCCGTTAAAATCCTTAAGCCATTGATGGCTGCTGCTCTGATTCTGATAATGCTGCCAAAGGGAAACAGACAGCTTTTCAAATCTTGATTCATCTTTATAAAGGACCGTTTTCAGCGCGTCAAGGAAATAAACAGGCTCAAGCTTCCTTGCCGCCCCTTGATCAATATAGCCATTCAGGACCTCAAACCATTTGAGCGAGCTTGTGCGGACTCCTTCATTGACAGCGAGTTCAATGGCATTGCCCCAATCCTGGTGTTTTTCGAAAAAGGCTCTTGCCAGCTCAGTTACATCCGGATAATCCGGATTGAGGAGGACAGCTTCTTTGATTGTCTGCACGGCCTTGTCAAGCTTGCCCTGATGGACATATAAGGAAAACAGCTGGAGCAGGACCTCAGTCTGGAGCACAAGTGACTCTGTCCTGATGGCCTTGTAGATTTCCTCGGCTGTTGCATGCAGCTCCAGTTCCATATAGGCGTCAGCGGTATTTTTCTTGGCCCACTCCCCCAATTCGTTATGTATGTTTTCCCATTTAAAGATGGCTGCTTCATAGTCTTTATGGTGGAAGTAGATTTCACCCTGTGCGAACCTGATGACTGAAAGCTCCGGTATTTCTTTTTTCTGCTCCAGGAAATATGCCTCGCCGAGCACCTGTGCAGGCTGCTCCCCGCTATTGACTTCCATAAACATTTCGTAATATGATTTATCGATTAATTGTTGTTCTATCGTCATTGTTATCCCCTTATGTAAATAGATTGACCTACTATATGCTAAAGAGATTCCTATTATTCTGCGCTCTCTATCCTTGTATTCTAGCAAAGAATGGAATGCAACAAATTTCATTTTACTTTCATTTTTGATACAGAAATGTTTCCTTCTGTAATAATTCTAACAGCAACCTTCAGATATGGTAAATTTTACGCAGGATCTTCTGTCTGTACTGCCTGACACACCCTGAATCAAGCAAAACCCGCCTCTAGAGAAGGCGGGTTCGCGCTGATGAAGGATGGAAGCCCTTAGCGGGAGCCTCTTCTCAGGTTGTTTTGTTCATCTGTTGTATAGACGGTTTGCTCCCCGGATAATGATGGGCTTCCTGACGCGCCGTCCCCTTCATTACCGCTCTCGATCTGGCCTGCTCCATACCACTCATCAGCACCTGTTTCAGCATTGGCAAAAGCAGAATCTGCGTTCACAGCCAGGAGAATCTTGTCATTATCCATATCTGCTGCATATGATTCTACATTTTCCTCAGCAATCCCATACTTTGTCAGCCTTTCATGGGATTCGCCAAAATCGCCGTCCAGCGAGAACGCATCTTTGAGTTTATCCCAGAAAGATTCATCATCATGCTCTTTCGGCGCTGAGCCGGCAGCCTTTTCCACATCTGCATTTGTGTACGAATCAAGGGTGTAAATATCCTGCCGCTTCGAAATGACAGCCAAATCCTTTGAATCATAGCCTTTCGCCGTCAGTTCCCTGATTGCCTCGATCGTTTCATCTATTGAACTGTATACACCGATAATATCCCGTTTCATCATTATGCCTCCTATATGAAAATTATATATAGGCTGTTTACCCTTTAGTGCTGCAGGCAAAACGCAGGCATACTCAAGACAGCTTGCGGATGAATGCCACTTTTAAATAATTCCCTTCCTTGAACTCGCTGATGGTCCGGAAATCCTTTGGCAGGGAGAATTCCTCCAGCAGCTTGTACTTTCCGCCGCTTTCCTTAAAGGCGGCCTCAATAAATCCTTTGAACTTGCTCATTCCAAAAGTGCTGCAGTTGGTAGAGGCGACGATGATCCCATCCTTTTCCGTAATCGCAATCGCTTCCTTCAGCAGGTTCTTATAATCCTTGCTTGCACTGAAGGTATGCTTCTTGGAGCGGGCAAAGCTTGGAGGATCGAGGATCACCATATCGAAAAGAAGCTTTTTCCTTACGGCATATTTAAAATAATTGAAAACATCTTCTACAATGATATCCTGTGCCTCATAGTCGATCCCATTGATGCTGAACTGTTCAATCGTTTTGCTTTTGCTCCTGTTCGCAAGGTCCACGCTTGTCGTTTTCACAGCTCCGCCTTTTGCCGCAAAAATGGAGAATGCCCCTGTATAGGAAAACGTATTGAGGACTGTCCTGCCTTTCGCATATACATCCCTGATTGTTTTCCTGACATCGCGCTGATCAAGGAACACGCCGGTCATCGCCCCATCGTTCAGGTAGATGGCAAAGTTTTCGCCATTTTCTTTGACAATGAGCGGGAACTCTCCGCGCTCTCCTTCAACAAAGTCATCATCCTCCATATAAGAGCCTTTCGCATCAAAGCGTTTCTTTTCATAGATCCCTTTAAAATCAGCCAGATTCCTTAAAGACTGGAGGATTTCCTCTTTAAACCGGTATATGCCTTCACTGTACCATGTCAGCAGATAATAGCCGGCAAAAAAATCGATTGTCAGCCCGCCGATCCCGTCGCCTTCGCCATTGAAAACGCGGAAAGCAGTCGTATCGGAGCTGTCGAAGAAAGTTTCCCGATGCTTAAGAGCCTTCTGAAGTTTTTTCTCGAAAAATCCCTGGTCGATCACTTCTTGCTCATCACGCGTCAGGATCCAGCCGCAGCCCTTGTTCTGCAGGCCGTAATAGCCTTTGCCGATGAATTTATTCCTGCTGTCTGAAAGCCGGAAGATTGCCCCCTCTTCCTTTAAATCAGCAAGATTCTCGATTCTATCTTTATAAACAAGGGGCAGCCCCTTTCTATACTCTTCATCAGAACGCGCCTTCAGACGCAGTTTTATTTCCTGTGCCATATTATCACCCTTCTATATCCTGAGATCAGCCGCCCAGTTTGCCAGCTGAATCTTTTGCTTGTTCTATCTTATCATTCCAGCAGCAGGAGAAGCCAATCGCTGAGAAAATCCTAAAAAAGCAGGGTGTCAAAAATCCCTCAGCCATCCAGCCCAGCAGCAAAAAAGACCGGGGAAGCATCCCGGCCTTATACGGCAGCAGCCTGTTTTTTTATGCTGTTTTTCCGCCTCCGCCCTTCGGCCATGATCATAGCGATGGCGATCAGCAGGAAGATACTTGAGATTTGGAACAGCCTCCCTGTTTCCACGTACTGGGCTATGACGCCGAATACCAGTCCGCTCAAGCCGATGCCAAGGTCGATGGCTGAAAAGAACATGCCATTGGCAACGCCCCTGCGGTTTGGCGGCGTAAGGGATAATGTCCACGACTGAAGCGTCGGAATCAGCGATCCAAAGCCGATCCCGAACAAAATTCCGGCGGCCGCAATCAAAGCATTAGAATGGGCAAAGGACAGCACCCACATCCCGGCGAATGTAATGAGTGTACAGAACAGGACGAGCCCTCTCGGCCCATTTCTGTCAAACCATTTCCCGGCTGCCGGACGCGAGGCCGATGCCAGTACGGCATTGAACAGGTAGAAAAGGAAAATCTGCTCTATCCCCCGCTCTTCCCCAAAAATGACAATGAACGTGACAATGGATCCATAGCCGAAGGTGACGATGACCGTGATAAGTGCGGGGTACCAGCTCGTTTTTTCAATCAGCGATCCTAAATAGGAGAAAGTTAACTCCTCTTTTTTCGCTTCCTTAACCGACTGGGGCGTTCTGTAGCTGACAAGCGACAGGAGTATGATGCTGATAATGCCAAGACCGGCCGATATATAAACCAGATTTTCGAAGCTCGTAACCTGGAATAAATAAATGCCGAGGCTTGGCGCAATGATCATCCCGAGAGTTACAGACAATCCATAATAGCCCATCCCCTCGCCGAGGCGGGAGTCCGGGACAACATCTACTGCTGCCGTCCCGTTGACCGTAGTCGACCATCCCCAGGCAAGCCCGTGCACCAGCCTGAAAAGAAGGAACATAACAACTGCGCCGGAAAGCGGGTAGACCAGCGTGATGATCAGCAGGGCGGCTGCACCGGCCAGGACGAGTGGCTTTCTTGTCCTGTACTCAAGCATATAGCCGATAAAGGGCCTGCACAGAATTGCGCCAGCAGAGAATAGAGTTGTGACCAGGCCGATTTCCAAGCCGGAGGCGCCTATTGATTTTATGTATGGCGGCATTGTCGGGATCAGCATTTGGAAGGACATAAAGACAAACAGATTCCCTGCCATCAGCATGATGAAGGATTTCGTCCATAGTTTTTCTTTTTGGTCGCTCAAGCGGCCCAGCCTCCTTTTCAAAAAATAATCTATTTCTAAAAAATTTTGTTTTATTTCCCTTTGCACAAGGCTTAAAACAAATACTCTATTTAGAATATATTTCGACTCACTAAATGTTAACACAGTTATTTAATTGATGGCAATGCTGTATCTTTGCCCTGCTCCAACAAAAAAAGGCGGCCGCAGCCCCCCCGTTCTTATTGATATTTTTTTATAAACGCCAATGTCTCATCAATGATCAGCTGCTGATCATTATCCAGGGTGGCGACATGATAGCTGTTTTCCATCGTAATCAGTTTTTTGTCTTTGCTTGAGATGCGGTCAAGGATGAGCCGGGAATTATCAGGCGGGACAACGTGGTCTTCGCTGGAAACAAAAATCAATGCCGGACACTCGATGTCAGCCAGCCCTCCTTTTACCAGCTCCATTAACTGGACGATTTCACCGATGGATTTGACCGGGGTCTTCTCATAGGCAAGCTCTTTTACATCAGCCTTCTTTATATCTGAGCCGATGGCATCGAGGAAGCGGACATCCTGCAGGCCTGCTGCCCCTTTCATATCCGAAATCTCTACGGCTGCATTGATCGGGATGATGGCCTTGATTTCGGGATGCTTCTCAGCCATATAAAGTGTCAGTGTCCCTCCCATGGATAAGCCTGTGACAAAAATATCATCGCAGCGTTCTTTCAGCCATTGAAAGCCTTCTTCGATGCTTGCAATCCAGTCGCTGTACTGCGTTTGCTCCATTTCCTCATAATGGGTCCCATGGCCTTTAAGCCTTGGGCCGCAGACAGTATAGCCCGCTTTCGCATATGCCTCCCCGAGCGGCCGCATGCTTTGTGCAGAGCCTGTAAAACCGTGCGAAACCAGGATGCCTGTCCTGCCGCCTTCAAAATAAAAGGATTCTGCTCCGTTTAATACTGGATAGTTATCCGCCATTTCTTTCCCTCCTCTTTCTCACTTTGAAAAAGTTCGACTCCCTATGCCGCAAACCCTGCCAGCTCCGGAAAAAAGCCCGTTTTTCTCTATACACACAAATTTCATTTCCCGTATAGTACTGCCTGCATAGAATACAATAAGGAGAGCATTCGAGTTGGAGGCGGAAAACAGAAATGGATGAATTTAATTTCTCAAAGCTATTTGCCAATGCAGAAAGCTTTTTTCATAAAAAGGGACAGCGGGAGATCCAATACCCAAAAGGCAGCCCCATCAATAAGGTGCACCGGTCCTCCCAAATCGTCGGAAACAGCCACAATATGCAGCAGGTCTTGTCCAAATATCTGGGCATAAAAAAATAACCTGCATACGCAAGTTACAAGAGCCCTTATGGCTTGTCCATCTAAAAAACTATCAGGCCGGAATCAGCGGACCTTTCCGGGTTCCTAAGATACCGCTTTTCGCCCGTGAATCGGGCGTTTTTTATTTCAGCCCTGCCAAATGCCTGCAGCCGGTCCCCTTTGGACCAGCTTTGCCGATTCATCAGGCCTTGGCAGCGAAAAGTCCTTTCACGATGGAGCTTTTCCTTGAAATTGATGCTCCGCGCGGATATTGAATATCCTGCTGGTCTGCTTTTTTATTATAATTGGCAGCATCTTTGAATAACCGATCAAAATCAAAAATGTCTTCCTCGCCACTTGGCTTCTGGACTTTTAACACATGCTTTTTGGCTGACATTTTTAACCACCTCTTTACTATAAGTTTACCTCATTAGGGCTAAAGATTCAATCTTTCCCGAAGCTTTGTAAGCCCCAAGTTCTCCCATGCCCGTTTATGGAGCTCCGAAACAAGGGAAGTAATGCCTGCGACCAGATAGCCGTCATTTTCATTGAATTCAGATCTGTAGCTTGAAACACAAATGACATAGTCGACGACTTCTGTACCGCTTGTATAAATATTTTCCTCTTCTGAGGTGGTATAAACCAGATAATTTTTATCATGGATAACTTCCGGATTTTCCTTGTTGATCGGAATCCCTGTTTTGTATAAGTCCACAAGCTCGAGCGACCTCTCTACAGCCGGAGGAAATGATGCCTGATGAAACTCGGCAAGCGTCATTACTTCAAAGGTAAGATGTTCATCCCATTCACTTAAATAGAATTCCTGCATTTTGGCAAGTGCAAAATCGAGCGCATCATGGAATCTTGGATGCTCTGAATCAAAGCTCGTTTTCAGGACATTCTTGTTTTCTTCCTTCATTAAATACGTCAGGAATTTAAACTTTCTCATCTGGTCATCAATGATGGATATGACTTCCTTCTGGCTCTGGTCCAGGTCAAACTCCAGATTCCCGAGCTTGAAGCGGATGATCCTCCTGGAAGCGGAAGGCACTAAAAGCCAAAGCAGCAGCCATAAAAGCAGGTAGAAAAGATATTCAAAAATGACCTGGAATTTCGGTGACTCGGCAATCGGCTTGATAATCAGGCTTGTGACCGTATCCTGTGCAGCCGCCTGGCCCCCTGCATCCGGCTGGCCTGTGCCATCCGGCAGCTGTGCAGCATGATATAAGCTGATAGCCGCAAACAAAATGATGATCCCTACTCCCGTCCAATACACAATCGCAGACCATTTCCTTACCTTATCTTCAATGACAGGCAGATCTTTAACCATCATCCTTTCCATTTTCATCCCCCTTTAGCCTGTTCGTCATTCAGCAATGTTGGAGGTTTCATGGTGTAATTGAAAGATTCGGAAACGATAACGCTGTGGGTAAAAAAACCATATGATCCATTATATTACCTTAACAGTTTATCATACCAGGAAGATTTCTCCCCTAGTTCTTTCGCTTCAATTGGAGCAGCAGCCTGGCTCAAGGGCAATGAAGATGGGTACATAAAGCTATTGTATGCAGCCGCAGGCCGGCAGGCAGCTTTGCCCAAAAGTTTTTTCCCGCCAAGCCCCTCCGCTTTCCTGATTTTGCTTGCCTGCTCCTTGTTTTTATCCTTCTTAATGAGTAGTATTAAGTTCATGGCATATCTTTTCAGATTCCATTAGACTATAAGTGAACGAGCCCGGTTTTTTTTAGACTATTGTAACTGCATGTTGATTTTGGGCTTATTTTAGCTGTGCTGAAATGCGTGTGAAACAGAGTTTCACACACATGAGCCCAAAATCAACAACAATGTCAATACAACTATTTTAAAAAAGGGCTATTTTAATAAAAAATGTTTGGACGCCGATTGAGCTTCTGGCAAAAAGAATTTATAATTTCCTAAAGTATATAAAAGAAAGGCTGATACTGGTTTGGAACAAAACTCATCCAATTTTATTCGAACGATCATTAAGGAGGACCTGGAATCCGGAAAAAGGAATGAAGTCGTTACCCGCTTCCCTCCAGAGCCGAACGGCTATCTTCATATCGGACATGCGAAGTCCATCATCATCAACTTCGGACTCGCCGATGATTTTAACGGCAAAACCAATCTGCGCTTTGATGACACCAATCCGCTGAAGGAAGACCAGGAGTATGTCGATGCCATTAAAGAGGATGTAAAATGGCTTGGCTTTGAATGGGATGAGCTCCGCTTTGCCTCCGATTATTTTGAGGAAATGTACGAGCGTGCAGTCCTGCTGATCAAAAAAGACCTTGCTTATGTTGATGACCTGAATGCAGATGAAATCAGGGAATATCGCGGAACTTTGACAGAGCCCGGAAAGGACAGCCCATACCGCAGCCGTTCTGTCGAGGAAAACCTGGACCTGTTCAAGCGCATGCGTGCAGGAGAATTCCAGAATGGAGAAAAGGTGCTCAGGGCGAAAATCGATATGAGCTCACCCAATATCAACCTGAGGGACCCGGTCATTTACCGTGTATCACATGCCCATCACCATAACACAGGCGACAAATGGTGCATTTATCCGATGTATGCATTTGCCCATCCGATCGAGGATGCAATCGAGGGCGTCACCCACTCACTCTGCACAACAGAATTTGAGGATCAAAGACCGCTGTATAACTGGGTCATTGAAGCTTGTGAGATGGAAAGCAAGCCGCAGCAGATTGAGTTCGGGCGCTTGAACCTGATCAATACAGTCATGAGCAAAAGAAAGCTGAAGCAGCTCGTTGATGAAGGATATGTGGATGGCTGGGATGATCCGCGCATGCCGACTGTCTCAGGGCTGAGAAGAAAAGGCTTCACGCCTGGCGCCATCCGTGAATTTGTTGAAGCGACAGGCGTCTCAAAAGGTTCCGGAGCTGTTGATACTGCGATGCTTGAGCATTTTGTCCGTGAAGACCTTAAGCTGTCTTCCCCCCGGACAATGGGGATTCTGAAGCCGCTGAAGGTTGTGATCACCAATTATCCTGAAGGACAGACAGAAATGCTTGAAGCGGAAATCAATCCTGAAAATCCGGAAATGGGCAGCCGCCAGATCCCATTTTCAAGAGAGATTTATATCGAGCAGGATGATTTCATGGAAGATCCGCCGAAGAAATATTTCCGCCTCTTCCCCGGAAATGAAGTGCGCCTGAAGCATGCCTATTTCATTAAATGCGAAGATGTCATCAAGGATGAAAACGGCGAAGTTGTTGAAATCCATTGCACATATGATCCGGAAACCAAGAGCGGCACCGGCTTTACCGGACGGAAGGTAAAGGGGACCATCCACTGGGTCGAGGCGTCCCAGGCAGTTCCGGCTGAATTCCGCCTGTATGAGCCGCTGATCCTTGACGAAGAATTGAACAGCGAAGAAAATGAAGGCAAAACCTTCCTTGACCATGTAAATGAAAATTCTTTGGAAATCGTCAATGGCTTCATCGAGCCTAATATGAAGGATGTCAAGCCTCAAGATAAGTTCCAGTTCTTCCGCCACGGCTATTTCAATGTCGATCCTAAGCATACAGCAGAAGATCACATTGTATTCAACCGGATCGTTTCGCTGAAGAGCTCATTTAAATTATAAAAGCAAAACCACCAGCCAGTGGGTGCTATATTCAGGAGGAGAACGGCTGCAGAGCCGTTCTCTTTTTTCTAACAATTTTTTCAAGGGGATTGTCTTTTTAGCAGAAAATACGATACAGTTAAAGCAGAGGTGAGTATATTGAACGAGAAAACACCCTCTGCCTCCAGCATAAGATGGTTCAGCCTGGCCCTGCAGGCCTTGCTTATCATGGCAGATAATGAGGGCCTGTGCCCAAGTGCAAAACTGGCCGACAAAATCGGTTCAGAATCAGGGTTTCTCCGGAAAATTCTGCGCAATTTGGTCAAAGAAGGCCTTGTACAGGCAAAGGAAGGCCGGGACGGCGGCTATTTTCTCGCAAAACCGCCAGAGGATATCAGGCTTTCTGATGTATATGCGGGGATGCGCGCAGAGCCATTTTCAAAAGGTTTCCTGGATGTCAGCAGCAAAGAGTGCTTTGAACCATGCACCCGAAGCGCCTTATCCGGCCTGAAGAATGAAATGGAGCAATGGATCCTGAACGGATTAGAAGAAAAGACCCTTAAAGACCTGATGGGTAAAAAATAAAGGAAACGGGACATCATTGTGTTTCGTTTCCTTTTTTATATTCGCGCAGCGGCTGTTAATGAGATACGTATAATAGAAATACCATGATGATGGAGTCAATCAGTATCAGCCACAAAAAAATATAGAAAAGTCTCCGCTGTGTAAAATACAGCCGGACCAGCATGAAGTAGGCAAAGCCTGCTGCAAAAACAAAAGACAGAAATTCCTCCAGCTTTTCTCCCTTCAGGACCAGCCTGTTATCATAATACAGCTTCAGCTCTTCATTCAATGAAAAAGGTACAGTAAAAATGCTGGCCAGCAGGCCCAGCAGCATGAAGCTCCCGGCCATGTTGAGCAGTTTTTGAAAGGATATTCCTTTATCAGCCTTCAGCATCTGCTCTGAAGCCGGCTTATAATCAACCTGCAAAACCATCCCTCCTTTTATAACATTTACGGGCCGGGATACAATTGGTTTCAGCTTTCTGAGTCAGGAAGGCAATCCTATTCTTACAGGAAACTTCTCAACGGCAAATAGACAGTCCTCCCTTTTCATGCATATTTTATCGGAAAATAAACTGTGTTTGACAAAAGAACAGTAACGCCATATACTGTTCTTGTAATAACCACAGTTAAAGGGAGATGGCATAGATGAGTGATAATACAATGAGCAAAGAAGAGTATTTAAATAAAGTAAAAGATCTTGACCAAACCACTGAAGCTCCAAAGGAGCTGGAAGATACAGATTTCTTCACGGTGGCAAAAGAGCGCCGCTCTGTCCGCCAGTATGATGCCGATTATATGATGGAAGACAGCGAAATCCGTGAAATCCTTGAAGCAGCCATCCTGGCACCGTCTTCTTCTAACCTCCAGCCATGGAGATTCCTTGTCATCAAGGACCAGGAAGCGAAAAAAGAACTGCTGCCAATTGCAAACAACCAGCAGCAGATCACAGATGCTTCTGTCGTCGTTGCAGTACTTGCTGATGTAGATGCCTATAAGAATGCAGGCGAAATTTACGGAGGCCTTGTAAAGATGGGCCGCATGACGGAAGAAATCAAAGATTCCTATGTAGCATCCATCATGAAAACCTATGGCGGTTTCTCTGATGAGAGAGCGCTTAAGACTGCCATGATCGACGGCGGCCTTGTCTCTATGCAGCTGATGCTGGCAGCTAAAGCAAAAGGCTATGACACGGTTCCTATGGGCGGCTATGACGAAGGGAAATTTGTTGAAGCCTTTAATGTACCGGAAAACTTCAAGCCAGTGATGCTTATTTCCTTAGGAAAAGGCAAAAAGGCCGGCTTTGAGAAAAACCGTCTGCCTTTGGACGATGTTTTAAACTGGAACAAATTCTAATCAACTTGCCCGGGCCTGAATGCCCGGGTATTTTTTGCGGATTGATTCAGGAGGATATAAATGGGAATTGTTTATCACTAAATGATTAGTTTTATTCTCCAGAAGGGCATCTTATAAACAGATAGCCCGAAAGCTGCAGAAGTGGCAGGATCCAGCGCCTGAATTAGCCTACCATCAATGATTCATTTATCCTGGTTTGAGGCAAAAATTATAGGGTAAACTCTCAATTGTTTCCAAATAAAGAAAGAGGAGTAGATATATGGTATAGATGCCTGGTACTTTTTTATTATATTCCTATAATTTTTTGACAATCACAATTTAATTTTAGTATGATGGTTTTTGTACTAAAGGAGGCAGAAAAATGACAGCTTTTGATAAACAGAAAATTGTGAATAGCGTGCCGCAGAAAGGCTTTTTCGGCCACCCCAAGGGCTTGTTCACGCTCTTCTTCACAGAGTTCTGGGAACGCTTCTCCTACTATGGGATGAAAGCAATCCTGCTATACTATATGTATTACGAAGTATCTAAGGGCGGACTTGGGATCGATGAGACGACAGCCGCTTCTGTAATGGCCGTGTACGGCTCACTCGTATATATGTCCGGGGTAATCGGAGGCTGGATTGCCGACCGTATACTCGGAACTGCCAGGACTGTATTCTATGGCGGGGTCCTGATCATGCTTGGCCATATCGCCCTTGCATTCCCTGGAGGCATTACGGCCCTGTTCATCTCCATGGCATTGATTGTCATTGGTACGGGACTATTAAAACCTAACGTTTCGAGCGTTGTCGGCGACCTTTACAGCAAAGAAGATGTCCGCCGTGATTCCGGTTTCTCCATTTTCTATATGGGAATCAACGCTGGTGCTTTCATTGCACCGTTAATTGTCGGAACAATCGGTGAAAAGTATAACTTCCATTGGGGCTTCGGCATTGCAGCAATCGGTATGCTGATTGGATTGATCACTTATCTTGCTACAAGAAAGAAAAATCTGGGGCTTGCAGGCAGCTATGTACCAAACCCGCTGCTCCCTGAAGAGCGCAAAAAAGTATTCGGCCGCATTGCCATTGCCGCAGTTATTATTGCTATTATTGCTTTTATCAGTATTTCAACCGGGTTCTTAACGATTAACCGCTTCACGGTACTGATCAGTATCCTCGGGATTGCCATTCCGACAGCATACTTTATAGTGATGTACCGCAGTCCGAAAACAACTTCAGATGAGCGGTCAAGGATTATCGCCTACATCCCGCTGTTTATAGCATCGGTTATGTTCTGGGCGATCCAGGAACAAGGTTCCATCATCCTTGCCCAATATGCGGACAAGCGTACTGACCTGGACTTTGCAGGGATCCATCTGCAGGCGTCATGGTTCCAGTCCCTTAATCCATTGTTCATCATCGCACTCGCACCATTGTTTGCGTGGCTTTGGGTTAAGTTAGGAAACAGGCAGCCATCAACGCCTAAAAAGTTCTCACTTGGCTTGATTTTCGCGGGCTTGTCTTTCCTTGTCCTGATTATCCCTGCTTATATGAGCGGCGGAGAATCATTAGTTAATCCATTATGGCTTGTACTGAGCTTCTTCCTTGTCGTTATCGGTGAGCTGTGCCTGTCCCCTGTAGGGCTGTCAGCTACAACAAAGCTTGCGCCGGCGGCTTTCTCAGCTCAGACGATGAGCTTATGGTTCTTATCCAATGCAGCGGCACAGGCGGTAAATGCTCAGCTTGTTAAGCTGTATGATCCTAATAATGAGATTATGTATTTTGGTACGCTTGGACTTTTGGCTGTCGTTTTAGGCGGCGTCCTGATTTTCATGTCTCCTTCCATTCAGAGATTGATGAAGGGTATTAAATAAAAAATGCAGTGCATCGATGCACTGCTGAGGCTGCAGACAAATTCAGGAGACCTGAGTTTGCCTGCAGTCTTTTTTTGCTTATAAATGAAGTCTGCTGATTTCCGTTCCAGGCACTTCGCTTTCCGCGGGGCGACGCTGAGCCTCCTCGCGCTGCGCGCTGCGGGGTCTCAGCCTTGCCGCTATCTCCCACAGGAGTCTTCGTGCCTTCCACTCCAATCAACAGGGTTTGATACGTGTTTTTGCTATTCCAATTACAATTTTATGTAGTTCTTTGATCAATGACATGGATACTTCCTCAAATGTAGTCTGCTGATTTCCGTTCCAGGCACTTCGCTTTCCGCGGGGCGGCGCTGAGCCTCCTTGTCGTGCCTCCTGCGGGGTCTCAGCTTTGCCGCTGCATTCCCGCTGGAGTCTTCGTGCCTTCCGCTCCAATCAGCAGGGTTTAATAATTTGTTTGGCTGACCCCTCTAGTAACCCTTACCTTTGGGGAGGGCTTCAGACTTTGCCCTTCAATGTATTTAAATACTCCACATGCTTCCGGTCTGTGTCGAGGACTTTTTCGACTAGACGGCGGCTCTCCGGGTCGAGGTCGCCTCTTACGTTTTCTTCGGACATTTGAATGGCGTAATAGTCTTCGCCGGTGAGGGTTTTATCGAGGGCTGCATTCTGCTTATGCTCCTGCTGCATCCTCTGGAATTCGGCTCTGACACCTTCATCTGCAATTTTTTCAATGAAATGCTCGTAGGCATGGATACCCATGTACATCCCTTTCAAAAACTTGTTCAGCTCCTTGGCAACTGAGTGATTGTCCACCTTGCTTCCTCCATTTTCTGTTTCTGACAAAAATGTCATCTTTAGCCTTCATATTGTAAGCTTAAGCTATGGATGGCATACCTGATTTCTCATATAGTTAGCTTAGAAAAAGAAAATTCAGGAGGAATTCCGCCATGCTTCTTCGTGCAAAGGGAATCAGGAAAACATATGGGACTAAGAATAACTTGTATAATGCGCTTGAGCATATTGATCTTGAGATAGAAAGAGGGGAATTTACAGGGATCATGGGGCCATCCGGTGCCGGGAAATCAACACTGCTCAATATTCTGGCTTCGATTGACAATCCCTCTGCAGGCAGCATCCATATCAAAGATCAAGATATCCTGCGGATGGAGGAGGAAGAGCTGTCCCGTTTCCGGAGAGAGCAGCTCGGCTTCATCTTCCAGGATTTTAACCTGCTGGATACTTTGAATGTAAGGGAAAATATCACTCTTCCCCTTGCTTTGTCAGGAATGGCATCCAATCAGATTGACGCAAGAATCCAAAAGCTTGCACAATGGTTTGAAATTGAAAGGATATTAGAGCAGTATCCAAGAGAGATTTCAGGCGGGCAAAAGCAGCGGACCGCTGCAGCACGGGCGCTGATTACAGAACCTTCCCTTCTTCTTGCCGATGAGCCTACAGGAGCCCTTGACTCCAAGTCCGCATTTGGACTGCTTCAGGCGCTCCAAAGGCTGAATGCAGAGCAGCAGGCAACCATCTTGATGGTGACGCACGATCCCCTTGCAGCCAGCTTTTGCAGCAGAGTGCTTTTTATCAAGGATGGGCATATCTTTACAGAAGTTCGCAAAGGTGAGTCTGATCGAAAGCAATTTTTCCAGCAGATCATCGATATTCTTGCTGCTTTGGGAGGCGGTGGCTGCCATGACGCTATTTGAACTTGCCAGACGCAGTTTTAAAGGCAACAGGACCCAGTACCTGCTGTATTTTAACCCAATGGTATTCAGCATCCTTATTTACTATACGTTTGTGTCACTGCAGTATAATCAGGGTATTTCATCGTCCGTTACTGCTTTGGGCAAGCTTGAGCCTGCCTTTGCTGCGGCTTCTGTTATGCTGCTGGC
The DNA here is from genome assembly GCF_008180445.1 of Bacillus infantis. Classification (GTDB taxonomy): domain Bacteria; phylum Bacillota; class Bacilli; order Bacillales; family Cytobacillaceae; genus Bacillus_AB; species Bacillus_AB infantis_B. The sequence continues at coordinate 8,244 of NZ_VTER01000002.1, read as the reverse complement.
TTTCGCGGCAATCTTTATTTGGTATTCTAACGCCTACTTTATGAAAAAAAGGAAAAAAGAAATTGCCCTCTATGCCTTATACGGACTTAAAAAGAAACAGATTGGCCGCCTGCTCTTCTTGGAGCAGCTGATGATAGGCGCTTTCGCCCTGTCTGCAGGCATTGTGTCAGGTATGCTGATGTCTAAATTCTTTGCCATGCTGCTCATAAAAGTAATGGGCCTTTCCACTATTACCGGCTTTGCTTTTTCCGGGGCTGCCATCCTGCAGACCTCTGCTGTTTTTTCTTTGATCATCCTGCTCACTTCGATTTATAATTTCAGGCTTGTGTACAGGCATACACTGCTCGAGCTGTTTCAGGCCGAAAAGAAAGCAGAAAAACAGCCGAAAGGCTCTGCTATGGGCGCTGTGCTCTCACTGCTGCTGGCTGGTTCAGGCTACTTTCTTCTTTTGGAGCCTTCAAGCTCCGGTGTATGGAAAGACTTTGGCTTCCTGGCTATTTTAGTATCACTGGGAGCAATCGGCCTTGGGACTTTCTTATTCTTAAACTGTTTTATTATTATTCTGTTAAAACGCCTTAAAGCGATTAAGAGGGTTTATTATAAAGGCATCAATTTAATCAGCCTTTCCCATTTATTATTCAGAATTAAAGGCAATATTCTGGTGCTGACAATCATATCCCTTCTCAGCACCTTTACATTATTCACAATTGGAACGGCTGGCAGCCTCTACTCCAACATGAATGCACTTGCCAAAAAAAACTACCCGCTCAGCCTTTTGTATACCGTACAAAGCGGAGAGCAGAATGAGCATATTTTGAAAATGATCGAAAAAAATCAAAAAAACCCTCTCCAGTTTGCCTCTGAAATCCCTTATCTTGCTGTAAATGCGGATTTGTCGGCAACAGGCAGGTATCCCGATGACTACCCGGCTCTGCTCATTCCCGAGGCTGCCTATAAAAAACTCGCGGACGGACTCGGCCAGAGTACCTCACCTATATCCGGGGAAAATGGAGCCATTGCCTTTTATGATGGGAACCTGAAGCAGGATGAAGACCCTTATTCAGGAAAAAACATGGTGCTGCCCGGGGGCAGGGAGATTCGTTTTACTTCATATGAAGAAAATCCGCTCCTTAACCAGGGTTTGTATTCGTTCCCGGTCGTCATAACTGATGAACTCTATCGGGAGCTGAGGGGAAATTATCCTGAAAACACTTTACAGGCTGTCAGCTGGAAAAATGATAAGAATGCCGGAACAATCGCCAACCAGATTCAGGCCTATTATGATAGTGAAATGCCTGATCTGGAGACAGCCATTTTTTCGACCTTCTTCCATCAGCATGAGAAGCTGATGCAAATATATGGAATCCTTATTTTTATAAGCAGCTTTCTCGGATTGACATTCCTGCTCGCAACCGGCAGCATGCTTCACTACAAACAACTGTCAGAGGCTGTCGCAGACCAGGACAGATATAGAGTCCTAAAGAAAATTGGAATGGGCAGAAAGCAGATCAATGCCGCCATTCTGAGGCAGCTGTTCCTTATTTTCGCTCTTCCGTTCCTGGGCGCTGTCCTGCACAGTTCTGTCATTATGCTGGCATTGACGCGGTTCCTGAAGATAGACACGCTGATTCCCTTCATTTTAGCAGCGGCTTTGTATGCACTGATTTACTTTGTTTACTATTTCGCTACAGCAAGAACATATAGCCGCATCGTTAATGAATGAATAATGAAAGCAGCCCGTCATAAGGCTGCTTTCATAGTTTTTCTATATAAGGATCTCTCAGATCAGGGAATAGGATCTCAAACGAGCAGAACTGACCTTTTTCTGATCGGCAGACAAGCTTATGCCCCAGCTTCCCGGCCAATTCATTGGCCAGATACAGCCCCATTCCTGTAGAAGCAGCCATCTGCCTGCCGTTTTTCCCTGTAAATCCTTTTTCAAAAACACGGGGAATATCCTCCTGCGGAATACCAATCCCGTTATCACGGATCGTGAGCTTCCTCTCAGCAGGCTGGATGCAGATACTGATCATGCCCCGGTCTCCTGTATACTTCAGTGCATTACCGATAATCTGGCTGACAATAAACAACAATGCTTTTCTGTCTGTTAAAACAGAAAAAGGCTCAAGGGACAGCTCCAGTTTGATCTTTTTAGAAAGAAACAGCTTCATATGCTGCTTGGCGGCATCCTTGATTGTCTGCTGGATATCAATCTCCTGGATCAAATAATCTTTATTAAAATGGCTCAGCCGGGATACGTACAATGCCTGCTCCGCAAAATGCTCGATCTTGCGCATTTCCTCTGCAAGACTATCAATATCTCCGTCTGTTTCGTAATGCATCCTGCTGACAGATATCGGTGTTTTTATCTCATGGAACCAGAGTGCCATATACTCAAGCCAGTCCTTTTGATTCCTCGCCAAGGCATCTTCTCTTTCGTGCTGGTTCATATACTGGCTCCGGAAAAGCTGCAATATCAGGAGCTCTTCCTGAGACATGCCCCGCCACTCGCCAGGCAGGCTGTCCTGTTCAACTGCAGGCGCCAAATGACTATAAAACCTCATCTTGGAAAAATAGCCGGCTGCCAGATATACAGCTATAACAATAAGAGAAATGGCTGCCATATAGAGCAGACTGGAGGGCCGCAGGGCTGAACCGGGCTCAAGCCAGACGATTATCCAATTGAAAGCTAATATAATACAGATGGCAGCCAGGTGCGCCCTTTGGTCCAGCAGATACTTCCCCCAGCTCATAGAAGCATATACCCCAATCCTTTTTTCGTAGAAATTCTGTCCTTCAATCCTGCTGATTCAAGCTTTTTCCGTAATCGCCCTACATTGACGGTCAAAGTATTATCATCTATGAATTGCTCATCCTGCCAAAGCGCCCGCATGATTTCATCACGGGAAACAATCTGTTCAGGCTTTTTCATCAGCGTATATAATATCAGGAACTCATTCTTAGTCAAAGAAACCTCCGTCCCCTCGTAAATAAAAGCCGCAGTTCCCAAACTAAGCGATATTGGCCCTGCAGTAATGAGATCGGTTTCCTTTTCATCTCCCTTTCCCCTGCCGGCCCTTCTTAGAACCGCATTGATTTTAGCGACCAGCACTTCCAGCGAAAAAGGCTTCTGGATGTAATCATCGCCCCCCATATTCATGGCCATGATGATATCCATATTCTGCGAGCGTGAGGAAATGAATATAACAGGCACATCAGACATCTCTCTTATTCTCCCGCACCAATAATAGCCATCCCGTTCAGGAAGATTGATATCAAGGAGGACCAGATCCGGACTGCAGGCGCTGAACTGCTCAGCTATCATGCTGAAATCATCGACTGGCGGCACTGAAAAGCCCCAGTTTTTTAAAAATTGCCCGATAAGCCCTCTCATTTTGCTGTCATCTTCAATAATCATGATTTTCTGCATCGGAATTTATCCTTTTCTTTTTCCTTAAGTATACAAAACTCCCCATTTTCATGGTAGGATTTTCAATAGACTGAAATTTTTATATATTCCACATCAGGCAGTCTGGTATTATCAAATCAGAGGTGGTTCAACAATGTCCAGCAGCTATACCATTACTAAAAAAAAGAAACGGGACAAAAATCAATATATCCTTGGCATTTCCTTTGTTCTTCTGTTGGGATCATTCTTTATACCGCTGGTGGTGCTGCTCCCTCTTCAGCAGGCCCTGTATCATCCATTCGGATACTGGTTTCTGGAACCGCCGAGATCAGCCTACTTTATATTCACCGGCTCCCTCATTTTATTAAGCCTCAGCCTGCTCCTGATGATTTCCGGCTTGGCAAAAAATAAAATGGCCAAGGGATTGATTGCAGCGGGCATCTTTGCAAGCATCCTGCTGTCCGTCTTGAGTGTAGACCATTATCACTATATGAACGGCAATGGCATTTATATCAATCCCTTCTTCGGCTTTGGCGAAAAGGAATTTCTGTGGGCGGATGTAGAGGAAGCGAAGCAGATTGCAGTTGAAGAAAAAAATGGACTTAAGGATAAGAATCTGACATTTGTGTTTAAGGACGGGGAACAGTACAGCTTCCTCATTACAGAAACCGTCCGGAAGGCTTATCCGATCTTTAATGTGAAGCTCCAGGAAAAGGGCATCCAGGTGACCAGGGAGTTTCCGGAATAACTGCAGACACAAAAGGAGCTCCGGCAATCGGAGCTCCTTTTTGCTATCAGCCCAGCAGCTGTTCTATGTCCGCTTCCATCTCGAACGGATCTGTCGTAGCCTCAAACCTTTTCACCGCATTTCCCTCTCCATCAACTAGGAACTTAGTGAAATTCCACTTAATTGAGTCGCCGAACAGGTATTCAGGATGCTTTTCCTTCAACAGAGGAATGAGGATTTTTGCAACCGGATGATTCTCATTGAATCCTTGGAATGGCTTCTGTGCAGTCAGGTAATTGAATAAAGGATGGGCATTTCCGTCGCGCACATCCATTTTTTGAAACATCGGGAATGATACACCATAGCGGAGCTCACAGAAGGATTGGACTTCCTCGTCACTCCCAGGCTCCTGATTATCAAATTGATTGCATGGGAACCCCAATATAACCAGCCCTTTTTCTTTGTAGCGGTCGTAAAGCTTCTGCAGATCCTGATATTGAAAAGTAAAGCCGCACTGGCTTGCTGTATTGACAATCAGCATTACTTTCCCCCTGTATTCCTCCAGAGAGATTTGTCTTCCGTTCATGGCCGGAGCTGAAAATTGATAAACACTCATTGTAATTCCCCTATCTGTATAGTCATTATATAATAGTTCTTTATAACCATAAAGACATTTCCCTTGTTTAGAAAGTTTAAACTCTCTGGACCTCTTTTTTCCTATATTTTTAATAGAGCAGGTTACTAAATGCCTGATTTTGGGTAAAAAAGGGCAGCAGCTTAGTAAATATTGTAAAATCTCTAAAGAGGAGGGCAGAATAATGAAAAGAAAAATACATATTCTTGCGAGCTTATTCGCACTTCTATGCATCCTGGTTCTGGCAGGCTGCAGCGGGGAAGATGAAAAGGCTTCAGGCGAAAAGAAAAATGATGCACACCCGGAGGAAGCCCGGGAACAGGAAACATCTTCCGATGAAAAGATACCAGAAGCAGCGGATGATATTGAGGGCATGGTCGCACAAGAGCCTGGAAAGATACTTGAAGGCAAACTGGAACCTGAGGTGGAAATTGCCGATCTATGGGACTCCAAAAAATATACCGGCTTTAATGAGCAGACACTCCAGCCGGCAGCAGAAGAAGAAATGAAAGCATATTTCTCTGAGCACAAGGATTTATCCGGCAGCCAGGTATACGACTACCTGGTCTATCAGCTGGGCTCAGGCTTGTACCAATCCTACTATGATGAACTGGTTTCCTTTGAGCATGGTCATGAGATGCCAGAACTCCCTGATGGAGAAGATGAAATCCAGCAGGCAAAGAAGCAGAAATCTAATATAGTCATCTTAATGGATGCAAGCGGAAGCATGAAAGCTGATGTCAGCGGCGGCAATAAAATGATGCTTGCCAAAGAAACCATCAAGGAATTTACAAGTTCTCTGGAGGATGATGCCAGTGTTTCCTTAATGGCGTACGGCCATGTAGGAACAGGGAACGATGAAGATAAAGCTGAATCCTGCAGCCGCATAGATGAGGTATTCCCTTTGGGGGCCTATGAGAAAACTGCCTTCAACCAATCCATGGATTCATTTGAGGCCAGCGGCTGGACCCCGCTGGCTGGAGCGATTGACAAAGCACGTGAGCTTTTATCCGCCTATAACAGCACGGATTATAAAAACACCATCTATATTGTCAGCGATGGGGTTGAGACCTGTGACGGAGACCCTGTAGAAGCAGCACGGCAGCTTCAGGGCAGCAATATTGAGGCAAAGGTCAATATCATCGGCTTCGATGTTGATGACGAAGGGCAGCAACAGCTGAAAGAGGTTGCGGAGGCCGGCGGCGGAACTTATGCGACCGTAAGGGATAAAGACGAGCTGGAAGACCAGGTGCTGAAAAAATGGAAGCCGAGCCTGGGGCAAATATTTTCCCAGCTGGGAATACCATTGCACGAGACGGTAGACCAGAAAGAAAGGCTCCTTGATATATCCAACCCGATCAGATTGATATCAGATAGAGAGAAAGACAGGATTAAAAGTGCAGTATCCTTCCTGGAGAGCGAAGAGCTGATCAGTCCTGAAGCGGCAGAAGAAGCAGAGGAACTGGCGGAAACCAGGCATGAAATCCGCGACTCGCATTTCAAGGACTTATACGAACAAAAAGAAGAAGAAGCACAAAAGGCAAGAGATGAAATCAACAGCAAAGTAGAAGCCTGGAAGGATAAATGGTATGAGGTTTTAAAGAACGAAAACTAATGCGAAAAGGCCCCGGACATTGCCGGGGGACAGTGCGGAAAATGTTGTGTAAATAAGTATGAAAGCAATCCTCCTTGGCGAGAATTAGGATAAATAATTTTGTCGAGGAGGATTTTGTTATGAAATTACCAAAGGAAGTTGTTAAAGATCTTGTAAAGGAAAAAAAGTTCACAAGCACCAATGAAATCATGGAGACCATCAAAGAAATGTTTTCTGATATTTTGGAAGAAGTACTCCAATGTGAGATTGAAGAGCAGCTGGGTTATGAGAAGCACCAACGCCGGAGTAATGGGCCCAGCAATTACCGNGACAGTGCGGAAAATGTTGTGTAAATAAGTATGAAAGCAATCCTCCTTGGCGAGAATTAGGATAAATAATTTTGTCGAGGAGGATTTTGTTATGAAATTACCAAAGGAAGTTGTTAAAGATCTTGTAAAGGAAAAAAAGTTCACAAGCACCAATGAAATCATGGAGACCATCAAAGAAATGTTTTCTGATATTTTGGAAGAAGTACTCCAATGTGAGATTGAAGAGCAGCTGGGTTATGAGAAGCACCAACGCCGGAGTAATGGGCCCAGCAATTACCGAAATGGCGCAACTAAACGTAAATTAAAAACGCAATTTGGTGAAGTTGAAGTAAGTGTTCCCCGGGACAGAAATGGCTCGTACGAGCCACAAATTCTGGACAAATATCAAAGGAATGCCGATGGTTTGGAAGAAAGAATACTGTCCTTATATTCTCATGGAATGTCCACTAGGGATATCCAGGAACAGGTCAAGGATCTCTATAACCTTGAAATCTCATCTGAATTAGTAAGTAAAATTAGTGAGARAATTATGCCTCAGGTGAATGAGTGGCAAAGCCGTCCGCTTGAAGCCTATTACCCTTTTATTTTTATGGATGCCATCCATTATAAAATTCGYGATAATCACCAAATTGTCTCGAAAGCAGCCTACATTGTTTTGGGAATCAACAATGAAGGATATAAAGAAATACTGGGGATCTGGGTTGGAGGAAATGAAAGCAGTAAGTTTTGGCTAGGTGTGTTGAATGATTTGAAAACCCGCGGGGTGAAAAACGTTAATCTCTTCTGTGTTGATGGGCTTACAGGCTTTAAAGAAGCCATTGAAGCTGTGTATCCATTTGCCGGTATTCAACGCTGTATCATTCACCAGATTCGCTCAAGTACCAAATATGTATCTTATAAACACTTAAAGGAATTTGTCGCTGATTTAAAGCTAATCTATACTTCAATCAACGAAGAAACGGCAAGGGAAAGATTGATGGAATTTAAAGAAAAGTGGGGGAAAGAATATCCTTCTTCGGTTAGGTCCTGGGAAGAAAATTGGGATATTTTGGCCRCCTTCTTTGCATATCCACCAGAAATTAGGAARATAATATATACTACGAATATTATTGAGGGTCTTCACCGCCAATTTAGAAAAGTAACAAAAACTAAGTCTATTTTTCCTAATGATGACAGCTTAAGAAAAATGCTTTATTTGGCCGCTCAAAATATTACGAAGAAATGGACAATGCGTTACCGTAATTGGGATATGATATTGAACCAGCTTGAGATCTTAAACCAAACATCATGATTGGGGACTCTGTCCCCAAACCCCTGAAGTTTATCGCTTTTGTTTTCCCTAAAACGGACAAACAAAAAAACGGACAGCATAATCTATCCGTTTTAGTGTAAAAGCCATAAAACCGCTCAGGTTGCACTTCTGCATTGCCCTATCCTGTTTTATGGTAAAAGGCAATTATAGTATTGCCAGCCTATATCTTTTTATACCTATAATTTCTTGCCTTGAGAAGATTGTCGAATATTACTTACACAAGATTTTACGCAGACCCT
>NZ_VTER01000019.1:0-56991 GCF_008180445.1 Bacillus infantis | reverse complement strand
ATGCGCCGCGGGCCCATCTGTAAGTGATAGCCGAAACCATCTTTCAGCATATCCCCATGAGGGGAAATGCATTATCCGGTATTAGCTCCGGTTTCCCGAAGTTATCCCAGTCTTACAGGCAGGTTGCCCACGTGTTACTCACCCGTCCGCCGCTGACTTCAGGGAGCAAGCTCCCATCCGTCCGCTCGACTTGCATGTATTAGGCACGCCGCCAGCGTTCGTCCTGAGCCAGGATCAAACTCTCCATATAAGAGTAAGATTTAGCTCTGATAAAAAAATAAGATTAACGTTGACGTTTTTGTTCGTTCAGTTTTCAAAGAACAATCTCTTTTTGTTTGCCGCTCATTAGGCGACTTAACTATCTTATCATAACCAAGTTAGTGAGTCAATAGTTTTTTTGTTTCTTTTTGCTCGCTTGCTTGCTATCTTGCAGCAACAGATATTAATATACCACCTATATGAAAGGGGCGCAATACATTTTCAATAAAAATATACACCGTTATTAAAGAAAAACTATTCTTATTTTTCCGCTTTTGCTTAGCTTGGATTTATGCAGGCCATGAGCTGATCTTCCTCTCTTAATAGCCCACTCCTCCTCTTCAAACAAACCATCTCCTTCTATATTAAAAAAGCTGGGGGCGGGCCCGGTTGACCGGGTCTGCCTCCAGCAGCAAAAAAGTTTCTTCTATTAACGGTGGCGCATAAGCGGGAACAGCAGTACGTCCCTGATGGAAGGGGAATTTGTCAGGAGCATGACAAGGCGGTCAATCCCGATTCCCAGTCCTCCTGTCGGCGGCATGCCGTATTCAAGGGCTTCAATGAAGTCATCATCCATCATATGCGCTTCATCATTTCCTTGCTCGCGCTCTTTCAGCTGTGCTTCAAAGCGTTCGCGCTGGTCGATAGGATCATTCAGCTCCGTGAAGGCATTAGCATGCTCACGGGCAACAATGAATAATTCAAAGCGGTCAGTGAATCTCGGATCCTCTTCGTTCTTTTTCGCAAGAGGGGAGATCTCAACAGGATGTCCGTAGATGAATGTAGGCTGAATCAGCTTTTCTTCTACTTTCTGTTCAAAGAATTCATTGACGATATGGCCATATTCCATTGTTTCTTTGATTTCTACATTATGTTCCTTTGCAAGGGCCTGGGCCTCTTCCTTGCTCATCTGTTTCCAGAAGTCTACACCTGTGTGCTCCTTGATTGCATCAACCATATGGAGCCTTGTCCATTCCGGCTTTAAATTCACTTCATAGTCACCGTATTGGACAGTCGTAGTTCCAAGGACTTCTTCAGCTATATGCGCAACCAGGTTTTCGGTCAGGCTCATGATATCGCGGTAATCTGCATAAGCTTCATAAAGCTCGATCATTGTAAACTCTGGGTTATGCCTTGTAGAAACACCTTCATTACGGAATACGCGGCCGATTTCATACACTTTCTCCAGCCCGCCCACGATCAGGCGCTTTAAGTGCAGCTCGATTGCGATACGCATATACAGTTCCATATCAAGAGCATTGTGATGGGTAATGAACGGACGTGCAGATGCTCCTCCTGCGATTGAGTGCATCATTGGCGTTTCCACTTCAAGATAGCCGTGGCTGTCCAGATAGCGGCGCATTGATTGGATGATGCGGCTTCTTGTAATGAACGTCTTTTTGCTTTCCTGGCTCATGATCAGATCCAGGTAGCGCTGGCGGTATCTTTGCTCAACATCCTTTAAGCCATGGAATTTCTCAGGAAGCGGGCGCAATGACTTAGTCAGAAGCTCGAATGCTTCCACCTTGATGGAAAGTTCGCCAACCTTTGTCTTGAACAGTGTGCCTGTTACGCCGACAAGGTCGCCAAGATCGGCACTGTTGAAGATTTCATAGCTTTCTTCCCCTACAGCATCCTGTCTTACATAGATCTGGATCTGGCCCTTAAGGTCCTGGATGTGTGCAAAGCCCGCTTTTCCTTTTCCGCGCTTTGTCATGATCCGGCCGGCAAGAGTGACAGAAACATTTTGTTCTTCAATTGCTTCTTTCTCCTGTTCGCCATACTCATCAATCAAATCCTGGGACTGGTGGGAACGCTCGAATCTCTTACCGAATGGATCCATTCCTTTTTCCCGCAGGCTGTTCATTTTTTCCCTGCGGACTCTCATTAAGTCATTCAACTCTTCACGGCTTTCGCTCACGGAAATCATCTCCAATACTGGTCTTTTTATGTAAACCCTCATTCAGGAACATCAGGTTTGTTTTGTATACTTCTATTATTTTACACAATTGACGTGAAACAGACATCATAAATGCAGAAATAGCGAAAAACTGCCAGCAAACCACTGGCAGTTTCTAATTATAACAAAAGTGTTTCAGATAGAGAAGGAAATGATAGCATCTTAGCCTGCCTGGATTTCCTTGGCTTCCGCATCAAGAGCAAGCGCATTAAGGAGAGTTACAAGCTCTTCTCTTGTATTGCATTCATTGACGGCATTGCGGGCCTTGCCGTTTCCTCTTATCCCCTTTAGATACCAGGCGGCATGCTTTCTCATTTCGCGCACAGCGATATACTCGCTCTTCAGGGCAATCAGGCGGTCAAGGTGAAGAATGCATACATCTATCTTTTCACGCACAGATGGTTCATCCATCAGCTGCCCCGTTTCGAGATACTTAACGGTGCGGTAGATCATCCACGGATTCCCGAGTGCAGCGCGTCCGATCATTACGCCGTCCACCCCTGTTTCCTCCAGCATTCTTTTCGCGTCCTGCGGAGTCTGGACATCGCCGTTTCCTATCAGCGGTATGGAGATGTTCTGCTTCACTTCTTTAATAATATCCCAATTTGCCTGGCCTTCGTACATTTGTACACGCGTCCGGCCATGAAGGGCAACTGCCTTTCCTCCGGCACGTTCGACAGCCTGCGCATTTCGGACTGCGTATATATGGTCTTCATCCCAGCCCATCCGCATCTTGACGGTTACAGGCTTTGAAACAGCCGCTGTTACAGCCGAAACCATTTCATAAATTTTATCGGGATCCAGCAGCCACTTGGCGCCGGCATCACATTTGGTGATCTTCGGGACCGGACATCCCATATTGATATCAATGATATCAGCGTTTGTATTTTCATCTACAAACTTGGCGGCTTCAACCAGTGTATCTTTCTCACCGCCAAAGATCTGCAGGCTCAAAGGCTTTTCCCGCTCATCTATATACAGCATGTTCATCGTCTTTTCATTTTTCATGACGATTCCTTTATCGCTGATCATTTCGGCACAGACGAGGCCTGCCCCGAATTCTTTAACGGTCAGGCGGAAGGCTGAGTTGCAGATTCCGGCCATCGGCGCCAGGACAACAGGATTCTTCATCTCAATGTTGCCAATCTTAAGCATGTCGGTACCTCCTGTTTGTTTCAATCTCTATTAATCGATCTCCTGTGTTGGAGTTAATTCTTCTATGCTGATTTTCAATACATGCGCTACCTGGACGATGAAATCATCAGCGGGCATACGATTGCCCCTTTCAATTTCGCCAAGTACAGAGACTGAGACACCCAGCTCCTTCGCAAAGCTTTCCTGTGTAAAACCTTTTAATTTTCGAAAAGCCCGAATACGTCTTCCCCATTTTTCTGCTTCCATATTCGCACTCCTTCTCTATCAGGTATTTCCTCCAGCAATGCTTCAAGAGGCGTGTCCATTCCCGGAACGTCCGTTCTCTCCCCGATTTCAGCAAGAGGCACAATGACAAAAGCCCGTTCCTTCATTCGGGGATGAGGAATGATAAGGTCCTCTGTTATCATATTTTCGTGATTATACAGCAGAATGTCAAGGTCTATAGTGCGCGGACCCCACCGGATATCCCTTTTTCTCCCAATTCTCTGCTCGATGGACATGCATACTTCCAGCAATTCATGCGGCGATCTGTCTGTATCTGCAGCTATGACCATATTTAAGAATTCGCCCTGGTCCTCGTACCCGACCGGATCTGTTTCATAAATGGAAGAGTAACTTGCCAAATCTATGCCGGGATGCTCTGAAAGCATCTGGATGGCTTCCTTGAGATTTGCTGCTCTATCCCCCATATTGGAGCCCAGTGCGATAAATGCCCTATTTTCCACGCTTATCGTCCCCTTGTGATTTCAACTGCTACAGAGTCATAGTGTCCAGGGATCGGAGGATCCGGCTTGATGACTTTGACGGTCACTAATCTGATTGAAGGAAAATGCCCCAGCATTTCAGCAGCTATTTTTTCGGCCAGCGCTTCTACGAGTTTAAATGGCTTTCCCTCAACAACCTCTTTGCAGACCTGATAGATCTCTCCATAATTGATGGAATCCTCAAGATTATCGCTTTTACCCGCCTTCTCTAAATCTGTCTCTACAATTACATCAACAGCAAAACGCTGCCCAAGCTTTGTTTCTTCAGCAAAAACACCATGATAGCCATAGAATTTCATATTATTTAAATATATTTTATCCATGCAGCTCCCCCTTCCCCATCAGGGCATCCATCATTTTCGCCAGGCGGCTCATCTCCTTTACATCATGGATCCTGATGATCTGGCAGCCTTTTTGGATGCCATAGCAGACAGTGGCCCCTGTTCCTTCCACCCTTTCCTCCACAGGGAGGTCAAGGATGGTGCCGATAAAAGATTTTCTTGAGGTACCAAGAAGCACCGGATAACCGAGACTGGTGATTGTATCAAGATTCCTCATCATCTCAAGATTGTAGGGCAGGTTCTTCGCAAACCCGATTCCCGGGTCAAGAATGATGTTTTCCTCTTTGACGCCGGCATTCCTGGCAATCTGGATGCTTTCATACAGATCATTGAGCACGTCGCGGACAAAGGCGGAATAATCCCTGTTTTCCCGGTTGTGCATCAGGACGATCGGAACCCCGAGTTTTGCTGCCGTTTCCGCCATCTTAGGATCCTTCTTCGCTCCCCACACATCGTTGATGATGTGGGCGCCCGCATTGATGGCTTCTTCTGCCACACCCGCTTTATAGGTATCGATCGAGATTGGCAGAGGCACTTCCTCCGCCACAGCCCTGATCACCGGAATCACCCGCTCAAGCTCTTCTTCGGCAGAAACCTCGTCAAAGCCCGGCCTTGTTGATTCCCCGCCAATATCAATAATATCAGCTCCGTTAGCAGCCATCTCCAAGGCATGCTTCGCCGCCTTGTCAGCATCAAAGTATTTTCCTCCGTCAGAAAAAGAGTCGGGGGTCGCGTTCAAGATCCCCATCACTAATGTTTTTTTGCCATAATCCAGCTCATATGGCCCGCAATTTATGATTTTTCTGTTCATCTCTGTCCCTCCATTAGAAGTCCTTCTCGTCCCCATAGATGACTGCTGTATTTCCTGTACTCTTTATGCAGCATTCCGGCAAGCCAGCCGGCGCCCCCTGGAAAAGAAACACCGGCAAAGCTTGCGGCAGGTGCAATCTCCTGAATGGAGTTGGTAACAAACACTTCGTCCGCACGCATCAGTTCCTCTGCCTGATAAAAGCCTTCCTGCACCTGAAGGCCGTTTTTTTCGGCAAGCAGCAGCACAAATTGCCTGGTGATGCCATTCAGAATGCCCGTTTCCAGGGATGGGGTATATAAGATATCCCCTTTCGTCCAGAAAAGATTGGAGACAACCCCTTCAGCCAGAAACCCTTCCTTTGTCAGAAAGATCCCTTCCTGTCCAGGTGCATTCCCAAGCTCTCTTTTGGCAAGGATGTTGTTCATATAGTGGTGGGACTTCAGCCGTTCATCCCCCTCCGGCGTATTGCGCCTCATTTTGAGGAGCACCAGCTCTTTTTCCGCCATTTTCCCCGCTGGCGGCAGCGGCCGTGCAAAAAGGATCGTCTGGGGGCTGCTGTAAACATCAGGGGGAAGGCCAAGCTCTTCAATACCCGCAGATACATTCAGCCTTACATTGGCATTTGTGCAGCCATTCCGTTCCAGCAGCATGCTGATTTTCCCCGCTAGTTCCTCTCTTGAAAAAGCAGCCTCGATATGGAGGGTGCCGAGCCCCCGATTAAGCCTGTCCAGATGATCATCCAGCAGAAACGGATGGCCATCATATACCCTGAATGTTTCGAAAAGCCCCATACCGTAGAGAAAGCCATGGTCAAAAGGCGAAATCACCGCTTCTTCAGCGGAAACAAGCCGGCCGTTCATTAAAATATACATACTTAAGCCCCAACCATCTTAGCCTTTTTATAATGGGCGATGAAGTTGCTTAATAGTACTTTCCCCGACTGTGTCATGATGGATTCGGGATGGAACTGGACACCTTCTGCACTCAAGGTTTTATGGCGGATGGCCATGATTTCGCCTTCCTCTGTCCATGCAGAAATTTCAAAGCAGTCTGGCAGGGTTTCTTTTTTGACGATCAAAGAGTGATATCTGGTTGCCGGAAAAGGATTCGGCAAACCGGCAAAAATGGTTTTGCCGTCATGGTAGATTTCTGAGGTTTTCCCATGCATCAGCCTTTCTGCCTGCACAACATCACCGCCGAATGACTGGGCAAGGGACTGGTGACCGAGGCAGACGCCGAAAATCGGGATCTTCCCTGCAAAATGGGAGATGGCTTCCAGGCTGATTCCTGCTTCATTCGGGCTGCAGGGACCAGGGGAGATCATCAGAAAAGAAGGACGGGCTGCTGTGATATCCTCAAGTGCCGCCTCATCATTCCTTTTTACAACCAGCTCTTCTCCCAGCTCTCCCAAATATTGAACGAGATTATAGGTAAACGAATCAAAGTTATCAATCATATAGATCATATCAGATGCTCCCCGCCATTCTCGGCCAGCTCCTTCGCCTTCCAGAGGGCCAGCGCTTTTTTGAGTGATTCTTTATATTCATGCTTCGGATTGGAGTCGATGACAATGCCGGCTCCTGCCTGCACATGGGCCTTGCCGTCTTTTACGAGCATCGTGCGGATGACGATATTCAGCTCCAAATCCCCGTTGAATCCGATCCATCCGATTGATCCTGTATACAATCCCCTTCTGACAGGCTCCAGCTCTTCAATGATCTCCATCGTCCTGATCTTTGGCGCCCCGGTAATCGTCCCGCCGGGGAAAACAGCATCTATGACATCATAGGGAGATTTGCCTTGTGCAAGATTCCCCCTGACATTGGAGACGATATGCATCACATGGGAATACTTTTCAATCACCATGAATTCATTCACTTCCACTGATCCGTATTCGGCAACACGGCCAAGGTCATTCCGCTCCAGGTCTACCAGCATGACGTGCTCTGCCCGCTCCTTTTCGTTCTGGATCAGTTCCTCGGCAAGCCTAAGGTCCTCCGCTTCATCGGCTCCCCTTGATCTTGTGCCCGCTATCGGCCGCGTGCTGATCTCCTGCCCTTTCTTCTTGACCAGCAGCTCAGGCGAACCGCTGACAATCTGGTAATCAGGTGTATGGATATACGCCATATAAGGCGACGGGTTGAGCTGGCGGAGCTGATCGTACACATCAATCGCTTCGACGCCGATCGGTCTTGTCTGCCTAACCGACAGATTAACCTGGAAGACATCCCCCTTGGAAATGTAATCCTGAATCCTGCTAACCGCTTCCTTGAATTCTTCTTCTTTCATTGATACCTCAAGATCTTCTCCAACCTTTGCCTTTTCCGGAACATGAGGGGCAGGGACAGGTCCTGTCCAGCGGCTCGCCCATTCATCCGCCCTTTTTTCAATAAGGCCGGTGTCAGCTGAAGAATCATCATATAAAAATAGAAGCCACAGCTCCTCCTCTTCATGATCAAAGACAAACCATTCCCTGAACAGAAAAAAATGGACATCAGGAAGTTCAAGGTCGTCTTCTGACCAGACCGGGAGCTTTTCAACATATCTTGCATAATCATAGCTGATATATCCGATAGCCCCTCCCTGGAAATCAGGCATCTCTTCCAGCCTGTCAGCTTCATAGCGGCCCATATATTCCTTCAGGCAATGAAGCGGATTGCCTTCCATCAGCTCTGTGCCTGATTGGGTTACAGCCTTAAGCTGCATGCCCCTGCCAGTCAGGATCACTTCCGGATCAAAGGCTGCCATGCTGTACCTTCCGCCACGTCCGCTCTCCAGGAGGACATGATTTTCTTTGCCTGCAGATAAATGCCGGTAATGCTGATAAAACTCGGTATATGTATAAGCAGTTCTCCTGCTGTAGATTGACAGCTTCTCCAAACTGAACACTCCCATCCCAATAACTACTTTTCATCATACATGATTTGGAGCCGCCAGGACAGGTCCTCTGCTCTCTGTAAAAGCAGAAAAAAACAGCAGCCGGACGGCTGCTGCTCTTTGTATCTTCTATTCTTCAAACTGGTACAGCGGTGTGCTCAAATAGCGCTCCCCATTGCTCGGGATGATGGCAAGGACTTTCTTGCCTTTTCCGAGCTCTTTGGCAACTTTGAGGGCCGCATAGATGGCTGCACCTGATGAGATTCCGCCCAGGATACCCTCTTCTTTTGCCGCACGGCGGGCATAGTCAAAGGCATCATCATTCGACACTTTTATGACCTCATCATACACTTCCGTATCCAGGATATCCGGCACAAATCCGGCGCCGATGCCCTGGATTTTGTGGGGCCCAGGCTTGCCGCCGGAAAGGACCGGTGAATCAGCAGGTTCTACGGCGTAAATTTTGACAGAGCCAAACTTCTCCTTAAGCACCTCTCCGGCACCCGTGATCGTTCCGCCTGTACCGATTCCTGAGATGAAAGCGTCGACCTGATCCATCTGTTCAGCGATTTCCTTTCCTGTTGTCCTTCTGTGGACCTCTGGATTGGCTTCGTTCTTGAATTGCTGAGGCATGAAATAGCCATGCTCCTTCGCCAGCTCTTCAGCCTTGCGGATCGCTCCTCCCATTCCCTCAGGCCCCGGGGTGAGCACAAGCTCTGCTCCATAAGCGCGAAGAAGGTTGCGGCGCTCCATGCTCATCGTTTCAGGCATGACGAGGATGGCTTTATAGCCTTTCGCTGCTGCGACCATTGCCAGCCCGATCCCTGTGTTCCCGGATGTAGGCTCGATGAGCGTATCACCGGCTTTCAGGTTCCCGTCCTGTTCTGCGGCTTCGATCATGGCAAGCGCAATCCTGTCCTTTACGCTGCTGCCTGGATTCATATATTCCAGCTTCAAGTAAACGTCTGCACTATTTTCATCTGTCAGGCGATTCAATTTGACGATCGGAGTCTGCCCGACCAATTCTGTAATTGAGTTTGCTACACGCACCATTTGCATCCGCTCCCTAATCCGAGTATTTTTATTGGTTTTATAAAAAACTTAACAGCGCAACAGAGAATTGTCAAACAATATGCAGTCAAATCGACCCTATTTTTTAGAATTTTCTTTTAATAGAGAAGCCTTCGAATTCACTATGTAGTATTATATACCCTCATGCCTGCCTTTATGATGAGGATAAACAAAAACGGACAGGCAGCCTGTCCGTTTTCATCCTATTGCTTTTCTTCCTGTTTATCATAGAAAGAGTCGACTTTGATTTCATTCCAGAAAGGTTTGGCCGAAGCAGGGGTGTCCATCTGCTCGAGAGCGACCTGCCGGCGGATCTGGTTTTTCACGTCCTTGAAAGCATAATTACGGCCTTCCAGATGCTCATGCAGCAGGATTACTGCATAACCGTCCTCCACTTCAACCGGTTCACTCCATTCCCCTTCTTTCAGCTTTGCCGCTTCATCAATGAAATCCTGTGAAAAGCGCTCATCCTCTTCGCTGATGAAGCCAGTTTCCCCGCCCTGGTTCGCGGTGAATTCATCAATCGACCTCTCCATGGCCAGTACCGGGAAGCTGGAGCCATTTTCAAGCTCTTTTATGGTCTGTTCAGCTTCCTTTTTTGTTTTAACGACAATCTGGGAAATATGATAGGAATCCGGAACCTGGAAAAGACTCTTATTTTGATCATAATAGTCCTTCATTTCCTCTTCAGTCACCACAACATCCCTTGTCAGCAGTTCCTCCAGGAGCAGGCTGTATTTAATCTGCTCCTTCCATTTGCTTTCATCAAGCTGCTGCAGCCGGTTGCCCTGGTACATGGTTTTGACCAGCGTGAGCTCCCTTTCGACCGCATCCTTTGATACCTCAACATCGTATTTCTCCGCCATGGCTCCGATCACTTTCTGGTCAATCAGATCATTCAGCACTTCCTTGCCATAGCGCTGCTCCATTTCGTTCAGCCATTCTTCTCTCGTAATTTTATCTTTTCCGACCTCCGCCACTGTTTCCCTGCTGCCGGCAAACAGCACAGCTGGCCTGATAGTCAATAATAAGATAAAAATGATGTTCAAAACGAACAGGCTGGCAATAATCAGCCAAAGATGCTTTTTTTTCACAGTTTCCTCCCCCAGAAAACAGCTTTATACCGCTTCGCTTTTTAGTGCCTCAAGCTCTTCTTTTGAGTAATGGTATTTTTCGTTGCAGAAATGGCATTGGGCTTCTGCTTCGCCGTCTGTATCGATCATATCCTGGATTTCATCCCTGCCCAGGCTGATGATGCTCGTTGCAAACCGCTCCTTGGAGCAGGTGCATTCAAAGGATACCGGCATTTTTTCCAGAATCTTGACATTTTCCTCTCCAAGAATCTCATTCAAGAGCTCTTCCGGTGTAAGGCCTTTTTCAATCAGCTTGGACACAGGAGGAATTTCCTTCAGCCTGTTCTCAATTCTTGTGATTGTCTCTTCATCTGTTCCTGGAAGGAGCTGCAGGATGAATCCGCCGGAAGCAAGAATCGTATTGTCCGGATTTACAAGAACGCCGACTCCGACAGAGGAAGGAAGCTGCTCTGACATAGCAAAATAATAAGTGAAATCTTCTCCAAGCTCACCTGAAACGATTGGCACCTGTCCTGTGAAATGCTCTCTCATCCCGATGTCCTTGACGACGGTCAGCATGCCATCAGTACCGACTGCCCTGCGGACATCCAGCTTCCCCTGCTCATTCAAGTCGAAATGGGTCTGCGGATGTGTGACATAGCCGCGGACCTCTCCCTTAGAATTGCTGTCAACAAGGATCGGGCCAATCGGGCCGCCGCCTTCAATTTTGATGGTCAGCTTTTCCTCGCCTTTCAGCATCGCCCCCATCATCACACCTGCAGTCATTGCCCTGCCAAGAGCAGCAGAAGCCGTCGGCCACGTGTAATGCCTTCTTTGCGACTCTCCCACCGTATCTGTGCTGCGGGCAGCGTACGCACGCACCTGTCCATTAAAGGCAAGCGCCTTAATCAAATAATCTTCCATCTTGTACCCCTTTCAAAGCTGTATTTCCTATTTCTTTATACTTTCCCTATTTCGTTTATAAATTAACTGTAACCCCTTTAATGTTAAAAAAGGGTCGACAATGTCGATCATATTTGATTCCTGGGCAATCAGATTGGCAAGCCCGCCGGTGGCAATGACCAGTGGATTTTCATCACTCTGGTCCTTCATCCTCTTCACGATGCCCTCTACCTGTCCAACATATCCGTACACAATGCCGGACTGCATGGCGGCTACCGTATTTTTGCCGACAATATGTTCAGGACGGGCAATTTCAATTCTCGGGAGCTTGGCTGCCTTTGAATATAATGCCTCAGTCGAAATATTGACGCCTGGTGCAATTGCTCCGCCCATATACTGCTTATCAGCATTAATATAGCAGTACGTTGTCGCAGTCCCAAAATCGACGATGATAAGAGGCCCGCCATACTCATGGATGGCTGCAACGGCATTGACGATCCTGTCAGCGCCCACCTCGCGCGGATTTTCATACTTGATATTAAGACCGGTCTTAATTCCGGGGCCAACGACAAGCGGCTTATGATGAAAGTACTTCTGGCACATTCTTTCAAGCGCAAACATGATCGGCGGCACAACCGAAGAAATAATGATGCCATCTATGTTAGAAAATGAGAGATTCACATGCTCAAAAAGAGATTTCACGATCATCCCATATTCATCTTCTGTTTTATTCCGGTTCGTCTCTATTCTCCAATGGTGCTTCAGCTCTTCGCCATCATATACACCAAGCACAATATTTGTATTTCCCACGTCAAATACAAAGATCAACATTCTCACCACTTTTATATTTTTTCTAACACAAACACACTGCCAACATCATATCACAACTCCTGCCGAATCGTAATAGAAAAAGACCTGCACCCTGTCCTTGCCCGCCACGAGATCCTGCCTGCCCGAAAACAGAAGCTGCTGCTGAGCCTGTGCCCATTTAAAGATACCCTTATTGTTTCCCAAAAAGCAAAAAGCTGACTCAGGCGGCCAAATTATGGCTCTCCTGAGTCAGCTTCTTTATCGATTATAGGTCGCGCTTTTCGTCAGCGCTGCCGGTTGGGCCGGCATCATCCTTCGGTGCAACCGGATCGTTTGAATCTGCCGGATGGATTTCCTTCACAGCATCTTCATCTTTCTTGATGTTGATATTGACCTTCACATCATCTGTGCTTGCGTCGATCACTTTGCGGTCAGGCAGCTTGCCTGTGTCCACAAGGCTCTTGATCTGTTCAGCAT
This sequence comes from Bacillus infantis, assembly GCF_008180445.1. Classification (GTDB taxonomy): domain Bacteria; phylum Bacillota; class Bacilli; order Bacillales; family Cytobacillaceae; genus Bacillus_AB; species Bacillus_AB infantis_B. The sequence goes on along the minus strand of NZ_VTER01000019.1, from coordinate 44,491 downwards.
CAAGAGTTTCAACTTCCAGAAGTGTGTTGGCGATCAAGTCAAGCTTATCGCGGTTTTCTGTAAGGACTTTTCTTGCTTTTTCATAACTCTCTTTAATGATGCGCTGGATTTCCAGGTCGATTTCGTAAGCAATCGCATCAGAGTAGTTCTGCTCGTTGTTGAAATCCCTGCCAAGGAACACTTGGCCTTGGGACTGGCCGAATTGAAGCGGTCCGAGCTTATCGCTCATGCCGAATTCAGTCACCATTCTCCTGGCAATGCCGGTTGCGCGCTGGAAGTCATTGTGCGCGCCTGTGCTGACTTCGCCAAAGACGATCTCTTCGGCAACACGTCCGCCCAGGAGGCCGACGATCTTATCCAGAAGTTCCGGCTTCGTCATGAAGTATCGGTCTTCCTTCGGCAGCATGACGGCATATCCGCCAGCCTGGCCGCGTGGAACGATGGTTACCTTATGGACCATTTCAGCCTCATCCAGCATGACACCGATCACAGTATGTCCGGCTTCATGGAATGCCACGATATTTCTTTCTTTCTTGGAAATGACGCGGCTTTTCTTGGCAGGTCCGGCTATAACTCTGTCCGTTGCCTCATCAATATCGGTCATATCGACTTTTTTCTTATTATGGCGTGCCGCGACAAGGGCAGCCTCATTCAATAAGTTTTCAAGGTCGGCGCCTGAGAATCCTGGCGTCCTTGCTGCAATAGCCTTCAGATTTACAGACTCATCAAGCGGCTTATTGCGGGCATGCACCTTCAGTACTGCTTCACGTCCATTGACGTCCGGACGGTCAACAGTGATCTGGCGGTCAAATCGTCCCGGACGCAGAAGGGCCGGGTCAAGAATATCCGGACGGTTCGTTGCGGCTACGATGATGATTCCTTCGTTAGCCCCGAATCCATCCATTTCAACCAGCAATTGGTTCAGCGTCTGCTCGCGCTCATCATGGCCTCCGCCAAGTCCGGCGCCGCGCTGGCGTCCAACTGCATCAATCTCATCAATGAATATAATACACGGTGCATTTTTCTTTGCGTTCTCAAACAGGTCACGCACACGGGATGCACCGACACCAACAAACATTTCAACGAAATCGGAACCGCTGATCGAGAAGAACGGTACGCCTGCTTCACCGGCAACAGCACGCGCCAGCAGGGTTTTACCGGTACCCGGAGGTCCGACCAGAAGCACCCCTTTAGGAATTCGGGCCCCAAGATCCGCGAATTTGCGTGGATCCTTCAGGAACTCGACGACTTCTACAAGCTCTTGCTTTTCTTCATCCGCACCAGCAACATCCTTGAAGCGGACTTTCTTTTTCTCTTCACTGTAAAGCTTGGCTTTGCTCTTGCCGAAGTTCATGACCCGGCTGCCGCCGCCCTGTGCTTGATTAAGCAGGAAGAAGAACAGGATGAAAATGATGATGAACGGAATGATGCTAGTGAAGAATGTTACCCAGCCGCTGGTTTCCTTGGCAGGCTGTACATCCACCTTCGCATTGGCTGCCGCCTCATCTATGCGGTCCAGCAGATTGTCGCTGTTCCATACATATGTGATAAAGAATTTATCTTCATCATAGCCTTCAAGCTTGCCCCGCACCTCAAATACCCCGCGCTCAGGCTGCATCGAAAGCTCTGTTACCTCGCCGCTGTCCAGGTAACCGACGAATTCGTCATAAGATATATGGTCTGTCGGCTCATTGTTGCCGTTAAAGAAGCTGACAACACCTATAATGACCAAAAAGATTAATAAATAAAAGATGGTATTCCGGAAGATCCGATTCATCCCTTACCTCCTCCCACGGTAAACAAACTATATTGTATAGTATCATAGTAAATCATGCCAATTCAAGAAATTACACTTTTGAAAACCGGGCTGGTCCATGCTTTTAGCAAGGCTTGTCATAAACCTCTCACATATAGGATTGCTTAATCGTTGTTTGTGTATACTTCAGGCTTCAAAACCCCTATATATGGAAGGTTGCGGTATCTTTCCGCATAGTCAAGGCCATAGCCAACCACGAATTCATCCGGAACGATGAACCCTACATAATCGGCTTTGATGTCTGCCTTTCTGCCGGTCGGTTTGTCCAGAAGCGTGACAATCTTGATGCTTTTTGCTTTCCTGTAGCGGAACAACTCTACCAGATAGCTCAGTGTCAGGCCGCTGTCGATGATGTCTTCAATGATCAGGATGTCCCTGCCTTCAACTGAAGTATCCAGGTCTTTCAGGATTTTGACTTCTCCGGAAGAAACTGTTGAATTGCCGTAGCTGGAAACATCCATGAAGTCCATTTCAAGATACGTGTCAATGCGCTTCAAAAGGTCTCCCATGAAAGGCATTGCCCCTTTCAGCACGCCGATTGCCAAAGGATAGCGGTCCATATATTCCTCAGTCAGCTGCTGGGCAAGCTCTTTAGTCTTTGCCTGGAGTTCCTCTTCGGAAATTAGTACTTTTTCGATATCGTTTTTCATGAATAGTGTGCCCCCTAGAAGATCAATGCTTTATATATGTTAAAAAAATATTCCTGGTGCCAGGGCCTGCAGGCAGCTCATAAGCGGATTTGCTCAAGCCGGGAATCCAAAGGATTTCGCCGCTGCTGTCAGTCACGATGGGCCAGCTGCTCCGTTCATGCAAAGGGATTTTCCTGTCGATAAAAATAGATTTCACTTTTTTCGTACCGTTCATTCCTTTTATCGTCATTCTGTCCCCGGTTTCGCGGGTGCGGACAATGAGCGGAAAATGCACATTATCCCTGCTGACTTCAAAACAATTCAGATCTGCCGCTCCTCTATTCTGTCCGCTCTCTCCTGCCAGTATGGCACCGGCGCTCGGGAGCTGGATTTTCCCGGGCTGATTTATCTCAAAACGATAGGCTTGCACCTCAGATTGGCTGTACCTGAAATGGCAAAGGCCGTATGATCGTACAATTTTTAGTCCGTTTGGGAAATCAAGTGAACCGGAAGGATGAGGATTGCTCAATATTGAAAATATCTTCTCAATATGTAAGGCGGATAATGACGCAGGCCTCTCTTGATAGAGATAGTTTAATATTAGTTGAATACCTCTCCTTTGTAAAGGCATTGGCATTAGCATGAAGCGTTCTGCATCAATCGTGATTTCGGCATCTTCCTTCTTCTTCATTACTGTATTCATTTCCCGGGCCGTTAATTCCTGAAGGAGCTGTTCATCGCCGCGCAGCTCTTCGCTGAAGCGCTGAAAATGAACATGGGCCTGCGGGTTTTCCGACTTCAGGAATGGCAGGACGTTTCTCCTGAAACGGTTCCGGCTGTAAACATCCTTTTCATTGCTCGGATCTCTTCGGGGGTCCAGCTCATTGCTTAAACAATACTCTTCAATCTCTCCGCGCTCAAGGCACAGGAAAGGACGGATGATCTCCCCGCCGCCAAACGGACGGGAGAAAGGGATCCCTGATCTTGCTTCCCCTGTGCTGCCTCTTGTGAGCCGCATCAGGATGGTTTCCATCTGATCATCCCCATGATGGCCGAGTGCCAGGTATGATGCCCCTGATAGCTTCATGGCCTCTTCAAAAAAGCGGTACCGGCATTCGCGCGCCGCCGTCTGGGAGCTTTTACCGGATTCCTTCATATAAGCCGATACATCCTCCCTCCTCATCTCAAACGGAATGTTCCGCTCTTCACAAAAGGATTGGACAAACCGGGCTTCCTGATAGGATTCCTCCCCCCTGAACATATGGTCGAAATGAACCGCCGCCAGTTCAATTCCCCACGCCTCCCGCTGTTTCCACAGCAAGTGGAGCAGAGCCAGGGAATCGGGGCCTCCGGACACGCCTGCAAGCACCTTTTTGCCTTCAAGCCGCACACCATGATGCCGAAGGAAAGCTTCGGCTTTTGCATCAAGCATAATAAATTCTTCCTTACCTGAAAAATCTATAGTCCCTTATACCCCTGGTGATGGGTGAATAACCTTATTGAAGGAAACTACTATATTAAGAATAGCATCTTTGCCTGCAATCTCCAAAGCATAACCCTGATGGAATGCATATCCCATCCAGGGGGCTTCTGCCTGCTCCATTATGTACGTGTTCACAAGCGAAAAGTTTCATCATTTTTCTTTAGACCAGCTGCCCATAAATATAAACAAAATAAAGGACTGAAATGACAAAGACAATGAGCACCGTTTCCAGGAATCCGCCTTTCTTCTTCTGATCCTTGGCTCCCTGCCTGGTCCTTGAAGGGGCGGGCCCAGGGCCGGCGGCCTGGTTCTGGGCTGCACTCCGCCTGGCCGTGCGGCTTTCAGGCTGCCCCGCTGCAGGCAAGGCAAGAAGCTCTCTCCTCATTTCAGCAGCAGATGCATACCTGCCCTCCAGTGCCTTCATGAGCATAAGCTCATATTTCATCAGCTCTTTGTTCTGTCTGATCATCTCCCTGAGCTGGCCGATGCCACCTGCCGTCTTATTGAACCGCTTAGGATAATATAGATTAATCAGCACCATTGCAGCAGCGAATAAGTCATACTGCGGATCAGCCTTCCTTGTACCAAGCCCCCAATATCCGCGGTCGTAAAACTCGGTAAATTCCTTGATTGCCCTCCCTTTGATGGTTGTACCGCCCACATCGATGCAGCGTATCCTTGGAGGAGGGGAAGTCACAATCAGGTTTTCCGGCTTCAGATCGCCGAACACCCAGCCGCTCTGATGAAGCTTCTCCAGATCGCTGAGCAGCTGGGAAAGCAGCACTTCTGTCCAGGAAGGACCTTTTTGCCGGATGAACCCGAGCAGATCAGGTCCGTGTATGTATTCCATTGCATAAAAGGAAATCCTAGCATCCTTCCTCTCCCAGTCATCGACATCAAGCAAAGAAGGCCCGAGGGCAGAACCCTGGACCTTGGCAAAGGATTTGAGCACATTTACTTCAGAGGTAACGGACATCCCATTATCACTCATCTTTAAGGCAACCTGCTGATTCCGGCACTGGGCAAGATAGACGATCCCATTCGCCCCCCAGCCAAGCTCCCTTATAATCGTATACCGGTTGCAATGCCATTTCCCTTCGATAATCGTCCCAGGGCTTACCTTACATAGACTCTTCAATGTATTGTTCATCATCACGGGAAAGCAGGCTCCTTAGTGAACGTTTTTTCTTGAAATAGCTTAAAGCTTCACGGATTGCCGGTCCGGTAGGGGTGATGCCTCCTGTTGACAGCTTTGAAAAAATGCTTGTCAGTGATTCGAGCCTTGGCGTCCAATCCAGCAGTTTTTCGACATCATTCTTTTTCCCGGGAAATACAAAAACCGCAAAACGGTTATCGCCCGAACGGGCATTCAAGCTCAAAGACAAATCGAGAAGGGCTTCCTTGACCGTCGGGAGTTTATGCTTCATGCTCGCGCTTGTGTCAACGAGGACCAGCACCTCAAGCTCGACTGTTTCCCCGAGCTCATCGACAACCTCCATGACCTCTCCCCTTTTTTCCGGCGGAAGGTCTTCAACCGTCTGGGAGCCGCCCAAAATTTGCTGAAGCTCCTTATTCACCACACCCTGGAGTGTTTGCGTCATCGCCTTCCTCGTCACCATCTGGACCGTCTGGGATAACGCCTGCGAGTATACAACCTGGCTTACCCCGCCCCCGGAGAGGGCAATCCCGTCAATTTCATTCATGCCCCGTTCATCAATGACATCCTTCTCCATCACTCCAATGACATTTACCGTAATGCCCTGTTCTTTCGCCAAAGCTGACATGGCCACAGGATCTTCGCCCTGATTGGAGCAGCCGTCAGTAATAAGCAGAATCTGTTTCAGTGTTCCGGTCTTCATATAATCTCCCCTCCTGTTCCTTATTGGTACCATTTTCGACGGAACAGGACGGAATTATACATGTTCGCAGGAAGAGAGGGACAAAATAATCAGTTGGCTTTTTGGCGCAGCTTCTGGACCGGGATGGAAGCCCATTTTGGCGTATTATGCTTTATTTTGGATACCACCACAGTCATATCATCCTCGATCAGTCCTGAACGGGACCTGATGACCTCCTCCATGATCAGGTCGGCTATTTCCTGGGGATCCTCTGTTTTCAGCTCATGGATCTTCCGCTTCATCCACAGGTCATAGTTCTCCACATGCTTTGGACCTTCAAAAACACCATCGCTCATCATGATCAAAAGGTCGCCTGCCTTCAGCTGCTCGCTGACCACATCCACCTCGAATTCCTGCAATATCCCCATCGGCAGATTGCTTGCCTGGACTTTGAGGACCTTGCCGCCTCTCTTAATGAAGCTGGGCGTGGACCCAATCTTGAGGAATTTGGCTGCTGCATTCTGCAGGTCGACCATGGCCAGATCGAGAGTGGAGAAAATTTCGTCCGTCGTCCTCAATGAAAGTACAGAGTTGACCGACTTAATCGCCACCTTCTCCTCTATCCCTGACTGAAGGATCTTTTGAAGCAGCAGGAGGGTTTCCTTGCTCTCAATATGGGCCCTTTCACCATTCCCCATCCCGTCGCTGATGGCAATGGCATATTTACCTCCTCCAAGCTCGATGGTCGAGTAGCTGTCACCGGAAATCAGCCCGCCATCCTTTGCTGCATGGGCCACCCCGGTTTCTACCGCATAGGCTTTAGCCGAGCGGAATGTCACGTAGCAGCTGCCGCTTCCAAATGTGGAACACTCTTCTGAATTGACAAGAATGGTTTCTCCCAATATATCTGACAGCATCGGGGCTATCAGTTTTTCACACTCGCCGTGCCCCCTGCAATAAGGAATCGTCATATCAATGTCGACATTCCCCTGCTCCAGGCTGTAAATCTCCACCTGTTCGATCTGGATGCCAAACCCCTGGAGTGCGTCGAGGATGGACTCTTCCTGCTTATGATGATTTTCCCGCTCCCGCTGGATTTCTTTCGCAAAATCGCCCATTACCTCTGACACGCCCAGCAGCTGGTCTGCCACAAGCCTTCTGCTCTCCTGAACCTGCTTTTTGAGCTTCAGATTTGCCTGATAAAACGTCAGCTCCTGATGCATCGTTTCCAATACCTTTTTAGAGCGGGTGCAATGTTTTTCCCACTCCCTTGTCAGCCTTCCGGAAACGGTCCCCTGCCGGGCATCCATTTCATGCATAATTTCCTTCATATATTCATAGGTTGTATCAAAGTTCCTTGCCCAGCAATGGTCTTTCTTGAAACAGGTCTGGCATGTTTTCTCCGTGACATTGCTCAGGAAATAATCCATCTCCCTTTCCTCCCCATCCCAATCAATGGGATTATCATGGGAAGAGAAACTTTTGGACAGAGCCTGGAATACAGTTGAGAATTGGGCAACGCGCTGGGCTGTGACGTCCCGCATTTTCCGCATATACTGCTGCTGCTCAGCGGCATACTCTGGGGTTCCCGGTATATGCCTGGCCAGCTTCCCTGTCAGCGCCTGCGGGGTCAGGAAAAATAAGACCGTTGCTGCACCAGTCTCCAGAACTGTTTTCAGCAAGGTACCCGTTCCTTCCCCATACATCCCGATTAATAGGGTGGCAATCAGAAGTCCGCACGCCACGCCAAGCTTTCTCCCTTCCTTCAGCAGGCCGCCCAGGAGGCCGGAGAAAGCAAGCAGGCTCATATGATAGAAACTAGAAACATTCGCCAGGCTGAAAATCAACCCGGTCACCACCCCGACTGTTGACCCGACCGTTGCGCCTGCAACAAATGCAAATAATAGAACCAGATATCTGGATAGTATATGTTCAACAGACAGGTCATACACTGACCAGCCGATCGTTCCGGTCATGACTGAGGCCAGCATGATGATCAGGCAGACTATTTCCTCCGTTTTCAGAGACTGCCTTCTTTTTGATATGCTGAGCAATGGCAGGCTCTGCAGGAAAATCAAAGTGAGGATAAAGCCGAGGCTTGCCTCCACGCCGGCCATCATCGCATCATAAAGCGCCAGCTGTCCTGAAACAATATAAGCTTCTGCAATCTTCCCGATCGCCAATACGAAAAATGTATAGACCGGCAGAGCCCTCACTTCATTTTTCAGCCACTTTTTAGAAACCCGGAAGGCGAAGAGGAATATAAAGCAGATTCCAAACACTGATGCTGCATTCATCATGGATAAAGTGAATGCACCGGCAGTAAGCCCAATCAGGGCCAGCGGTGCTTTATCCCTTTTGATCAGATAGACCGCCGCAAAGAATGGCAGACTGAAAGGCGTCAATTTGGCCAGGATGAGCGCCCTTCCCAGGAGAAATCCGATCAATAGAAGGATATAGCCCTTTTTGATAAAAAAGGTCTCCATCTTCATCTGGAACTTGTGAAGGCCTTTTGCCAATTCGAGCTTCGATCCGTTGAAATCAACTTCTCCAGCAGGATCCATTACTGTCTGTTCTGCCTTTTCCATTTATTCCACTCCCCGTATTTGTATCGTTGCTGATTATTATAAAATCGGTTATGCATAAAAGTTTGTCAAAAGAGGAGACAAGCCCATGTTTTTCTTTCGACGGCTTTCCGCCTAATAACAAAAAAGCAAACAATATAATGGAAGATAATCCCTGTATTATAATTTTTATTTTGAATATTCACACAAAAAGAGGTTAAGAATGCCTTGAAAGCGGGATTTGGCTGCCAAAAAAAATTGGCGAACCGAAAAAAAGGAGAACCGACATTTTTCTTTTAAAATATTATTGACACCACGGTCAATCCTTTGTATTATATTCCTTGTGCTTATATTATGGCGGTGTAGCTCAGCTGGCTAGAGCGTACGGTTCATACCCGTGAGGTCGGGGGTTCGATCCCCTCCGCCGCTATCCTTATCTTTAATACGGCCCCTTGGTCAAGCGGTTAAGACACCGCCCTTTCACGGCGGTAACACGGGTTCGAATCCCGTAGGGGTCATACATGAAATGCGGAGGGTGCTTGTTCAGCCCCGACAAGCTTAAGACGCCTCAGAAATGAAGGCGTCTTTTTAGTTCTATTTTTGAGGAACTAGAGTAGGACTCGATGGTTCTGATCTGCCTATACATCCAAGAACACCTGCTCAATTCGGAGCGGGTGTTTTTTCGTTCTGTTAAACCGCAAAAAAAAGACAAGCCCCTCGGCCTGTCATGGTCATTCAATATATAGAAAAAATCAGCAGCAAGTTATCCTCGTTTAGCGCCTCTTCCTCCGCGTTTGGATTCAGTATTGCGTTTTAGCGAGGCCAATCGATCTTCACTGTCTTTCAGGAACTTGGCCATTTTGGACTCAAAGTTCTCTCTTGGCGGACGGCTGTCATTGGATCTTCCGTGGCGCGGACGCTGGGATCCGGAATATCCGCCCCGTGAATCGCGGCGTTCAGGCCTGTCAGTTCTTTCTGGTCTGGCAGGTCTCTCTGGCCTGTCTATTGCTTTCTTGATGGATAAGCCGATCTTTCCATCCTTCTCCACATTAATGACTTTAACCTCTACCTGGTCACCGACCTTCAGGTGATCATTAATATCCTTAACATAGTTATCTGCGACCTCACTAATGTGGACAAGACCGGTTGAACCTTCCGGCAGTTCTACGAACGCGCCGAAGTTTGTAATGCCGGTTACCTTTCCTTGTAACTTGCTGCCTACTTCGATTGACATAAAAAGATTTTGCCTCCTTAAAGATTAAAAGAATTAAACTTACTTTATATTATACAGAATTTCAAAAAAGAGTGTCAATAAGACAGCTACTCGGATGTTTTTTCCTTTTCCTTCTTTCCGTCCTTGTCCTCAGGCAGATTAAAGATGATTTCATCCTTTTCGGAAAGGAAATAGTTCTTCCTTGCAAGCTTGGCTATATATTCATCATCATTCAGTTTGACGATTTCTTCTTCCAGGAGTACCTCATTCTTTTTAAGGGAGGCGAGCTTCTTTTCAAATTTCTCTTTTTCGAGGGCCTTTTCTTCAAGAGCAGAGGATTGCGTGACGAGTGTAGAGATCATCAATACGGCGATGGCTGCAGCGCCAACGAAAAAGACAGTCAGCCTGCGGATAAGCAGGACTCTCTTCCTGGCTGTGCTGATCTCTGTATTCTCTTGCTGTTTGGCATAGTTTGTCTCGATTTTTGCTACTTTGCGTTTCCTGATGGCACTCACTCTCAGCCCCTCCTTGCCCATTTATTTATTTTTCCATCTGGTTAATAAGCTGTTTAAGTTATTCTTGAATGTGTGTAAATTTCCTGCCAATTTATTATATAACTTCTCGACGCTATTTTTAATCTTTTTCGGCAAAATAAACCAAAAAAGTGACCAAATCCATTTGACAGGGCTTAAAATCACTTTTAAAAGGGTCCATATGATCCGAATTACCAGCTTCATAAGGGCCAGTATGCCTTTTCCGAGCAGCACAATAAGGGAAATAATACCCATGATGATCGATTGGATCGGTTTATAAACCAAAAGGTGTGCCATTCTGACAAAAAAGCGGAATATCGCGGCAATCGCTCCTATCAAAGTTTCAAGCAGCCGGAGGAATCCCTGTTTAAGCAGACTCTGGTATGCGGCAAACCCGCAGAACAGGGCTATAAAGATGTAGAACCTCAGCTCGCCCTGGTTGATTACAAACAATACATAAAAGACAGCAAGTCCCTGCAGGCTCCAAAATAAAAAATCATTGATGAAGACAATCCAGCTTTTTCTTTTGGCGCGGCGCAGGAAGCGGTTATATGTATCGAGCGACGCGCCAAACGCGCTTCCCATGCCAATCATGGCAAGCATGGTAAGAAATTGCGCAGAAAGGGTCATCGGAATATCTTGCTAAAGAACCCTTTAGCTTTTTCCCCTTGCTGTTCATCCATATATACGAGGTCAAATACTTTCCCTTTAATGGATACGATCCCTTTTTCCACGTCCAGATTCTTCATCTGGAGATTCTGGCCGCGGATGGCCAGGAAGCCCATGACTGTCTCCAAAAGGAATTCTTCATTATCAAAGCTTTCGACCTGCTTGACGCCGGTAATATCCAGAAGCTTTCGTCCCCTCATGATGACATCATGATCAGGAGCATTGCTTTTGCCTGTGTTTGTTTCATAGTATTGGCTCATCCTCATCCCCCACAATCGCATAGTACAACCTTTTGTACATGTGTATGAGGGAGGGGGGCCATTTAGAACAATTCAGTCAGGCCCGGCCATTATACAATACCTGTTTCCCCGCTGGGGCTGGCTTAAACATTAATTTTCCTGCTGGCCGGTGCGCTCTTCCTTCAGGATGGTGTACATTTCAGCGGCTTCTTCCTTGCGGCTTGTTTCCTGGAGGCGCTCGATCTTCGCTGTTACAATCCGCTGCCCAAGCCTGACCGTCAGCTCATCGCCGACCTTTACGGTTGAGCTGGCCTTCCCCTGCTGTCCGTTGATCAGGATCCTTCCCTGGTCAGCCACCTCCTTTGCCAGCGTTCTTCTTTTAATCAGTCTTGATACCTTCAAAAATTTATCCAGTCTCATTCTTGTCTCCCCCTTTATAGTCCTTGCTGTTTCGCTTCATCCCAGAACCGGTCCAGCTCTTCCAGGCTGTATCCGCTGAAGTCCCGGCCGCTCTCCCTGACTTTATCTTCAATATACTTGAAACGTCTGATGAACTTCTGATTCGTTGTGAAGACCGCCTGCTCCGGATCGATCTTGCAGAATCTCGCAATATTCACGAGTGCAAACAGGATATCGCCGAACTCTTTCGCTGCTTCTTCTGACCGCGGGTCCCGGTTCATTTCCTCTTCAAATTCAGCCAGCTCTTCTTTAACCTTCTCCCATGCAGGCCCGATTTCCTGCCAGTCAAAGCCTGCGCCGGCTGCTTTCTTCTGGATATCCGCCGCCTGGAGCAGCTGCGGCATTGATTTGACGATTCCGCTCAAGAGCGACTCAGGTGCAGCTCCTTTTTCTTCAGCCTTGATTTCCTGCCAATTTTTCAGCACCTGCTCTTCTGTATCCGCCGAGGCATCGCCAAAAACATGGGGATGCCTGCGGATCATTTTTTCGCTGACACCCTGAATGACATCATCGATAGAGAAATAGCCGTCATCTTCCCCGATCTGCGCGTGCAGCACTACCTGCAGGAGAACATCTCCCAGCTCCTCGATCATATGGTCGATATCTTCATTATCAATCGCTTCGATAAGCTCATAAGCTTCCTCTATCAAGTATTTCCTGAGCGATTGGTGGGTCTGCTTGAGATCCCACGGACAGCCGTCCGGCCCCCTCAATGCGGCGATGATTTCCCGGAACTTGCTGAATTCCCTGTAGAGGAGGGTTTCATCCTTTACCGGCGGCACATAGACTGAGGTCAGGTTATTGATTTCTGCTTCCCGGTCAAGCTCAAACAAAGGCACCTTCCTGATGCTTTCCCTGCTGCTCCCCGCTGCCGTGGCAATATAAATTTCATAATCGTACGGAAGCATTTCCATCAGCGTCAGCTTCACATTGCTCGCCACATAGGTATCATACACCTGCCCAATGATCATGTGATGCCTAAGCATTACTTCATCTTTCTTCAGGTCAGTGGCATCCAGCAGCTGAAAGCCTTCGATCGGATCTATTTTCAGTGCCTGGAACAGGGCGTCCAGAAAGCTCTGCCCTCCTCCGATCACGATATCAATTCCCAGCACAGGGCCTTTCTCAAGCAGAATCTGAACCGTTTTCTCCGCAACCAGCGGATGGCCCGGCACAGCATAGACAACATCCCCATCTGCTGCTTTCGCCAGGAGGATTTCGCAAATCTCCTCATATACGTCTTCAAAGCGGCTGTGCTTTTCATATACATGATCAAATGACTGAAATGCCATTCCTTCATCCTGCAGCTCCCGGATCACCGGATGGTCCTCTGTCCTCAGATATACCTTCCCCTCAGCCTGGAGGGCTTTATAGACGCCAAAGGGCAGCTGTTCAAGATCTCCCGCGCCCAGGCCGTATATTGTAATCTTATTCATATCAAATCATCTCCTGTTCCTGCCGGGCAGCAAATAGCCCAGCTTGCTTCCAAAAGGCAGCATGCTGATTTCTTCTTTTCTAAAAGTCTCTCCTTTTAAAGCTAAAAGCATGAATACAATTCCGCCTGTTGCAGCTGCACTTAAAGCTATAAGGCCGGCCGCAAGGCGCCCTTCCCCTGCCAAAGATCCCGCTGCCAGCAGGTAGGCCTTCAAATACAGCAGCATGACGGCGGCTGCTGTTCCGAGCCCCAGGATGAAGCGGCCCGGCACTAAAGGCTGCCGCAATAAGAAGCGGATTCTGGCGAGCAGGGCAAGCAGCACGACGGCGAGCGCTGCACATGCAGCAATAGCCGCTCCCATCGTCCCTGCAGCCGGCACAAGCAGCATGTTAAGGATATATTTTATCCCGAAGCCTCCGATAATTATCACAGCCGGGAAAAAGGTGTGGCCCAGCCCCTGCAGAATGGCCGCCAGGGTCATGATGATCGAGGCAAAGAATATGAACAGACTCAGCACTGAGAGCACTTCTGATCCTTCCGCATTCTCAAACAGCATGATATTGACCGGCTTGATAATGGCCCATAATCCGAAGGCCGCACCTGTCCCGAAGAGCAGGCTGACACGGAGGGCTAGGCCTGCCTTTTCAGCAAGGAACTTCTGATTGTTTTTCAGTTTTTCAGCTGTGATGAGCGGAACAAGCGAAAGCGACATTGAGGTGGCAATAACGGTCCCAAGCTGTATGAGCGGCTGGCCCCTGTCATAAATCCCTTTCAGCCTCTTCGCCTCTTCCGCTTCCAGCCCTCCTGACACAAGGAGGGAATACAGATTCAAGGAATCAGCCAGCTGCAAAAGGATGAGCAGCATAGAAGCCGCACTGATGGCCGCACCCTGCAGAGCGATGGTTTTCATCGTCTTCAGGACTGCTTTTCCACTCAGTCCAATACCCGCTGCCCCAGCTGCTTCCTTTTTTATCACACGCCAGAAAAAGTAGGAAAGGATGGCTGCAGAAGCAATGCCTCCTGTCACTGAACCGAAAATGGCCCCGCTGCCGGCTGTATATAGTGATGCTCCTTCTTTCATGAGGATGAACGCAGCAGCCAAAATGGTCGCCACACGGATGGACTGCTCTCCCACCTGGGAAACAGCAGTCGGCAGCATGTCGCCCCGGCCCTGGAAATACCCCCTGAGCAGAGCTGTCGCCGGCAGAAGAAGGAAGGCTGGTGAAAGAGTCCTTAAAAGGATACCCAGCTTTGGATCTCCCATTTGCGAAGCAATCCAATCTGCCCCGGCAAACATTATCAAGAAAGCAGCCAGGCCAATGGCCAAAAGGAAAAGACCGGAGGCCGCCAGCAGCTGAAGAGCTTCTTTCCTGCTCTTTGCCTGCTCAGCATAAAGCTTTGAAATCACGACCGGAAAACCGTATGTAGACAGCACGATGGCAATCCCGTAAAAAGGATATACCTGCTGGTAAATATAAAAGCCGACATCCCCTACGATATTCTGGAAGGGGACTCTGTAAACTGCGCTCAAAACCTTTGTGATCAAAGCGGCAGCTGCAAGGATCAGGGCTCCTTTGAACAGATCTCCTGATTGATTAGCGGGCTTCATTGCCCATCTCCTTCCAATAATGAATTCGAAAAGTATTATAGCATAACTATTGGCCGCAGGATGGGATGATAGCGCATTAACCTTGTTTCGTTACCCGTCTGTCATAAAACAAATAGCTTTGAAGCATTCATTTTCATTTTTTCCATAGAAAAAAGGCAGCCAGGCTGCCCCTTTTCATCTCTATAAGATTCAATATTGGTATTAGGACTCCATCTGCCTTGCCAAGAATCCAGCTGCCGTTTCTACAGCCTTCTGTTCTACATCACCAAGCGAGTCTTCCTTCGCATAAATGATGACTGCCCCTATCGGATCGCCATTGGCAATGATCGGACCGATTGTATAAGCAGAAAGGGTTTCCTCATTTCCATCTGCAAGGGCATACTCACCTTGAGTGTTGACGAGGACAGAAGTTCTGTCTTCCATTGTTTTTTCCAGCAGATCACTGATGTTTTTGTTCAGATAATCCTTTTTTGATCCGCCTGCCGTTGCGATAAATGTATCCCTGTCACAAATCAGGACCGGGTTTCCAAGGCTGTCATACAGAGCTTCTGCATATTCTTTTGCAAAATCGCTTAATTCGCTGATTGGCGAGTACTTCTTTAAGATGACTTCACCATCGCGGTCCACAAATATTTCCAGCGGGTCACCTTCACGAATTCGCAGTGTCCTGCGGATTTCCTTCGGGATTACTACACGACCCAAATCATCGATACGACGAACTATACCAGTTGCTTTCATCCTGCGTTGCCTCACTTTCATCTGATGATTTTTAGCAGGAGTAGATTTCTGCTTCCTTTTGTTGAAATCTTCTCCATGTTTGAACTTAGTATCTTTCATATGGAAAGTTCTATACACTTGCAAATATTTTTTCTCTCCGGTGATAACATTTCCTTAATAGGATAAACATTCCAGTATAAAAATCCTTACCATTTGAAATACCCTTGTCTACTCTAATTAAACACTTTTCTCATTTCATTTAGGTGACAGGAACTTTTCCATTACTTTACGATATTGGATTTTGCTGCTTCTTTTTGGCTTTATCGATCCCAAGGATCATATCATAGGCGGTGTTAAGCCATTTATCTGTACTGTAACCCTTCGTCTGGATGACCATCTTCAGCTTCTTGCCCTCCATGCCGAGGCCGACCATCCGTCCATGTTTGGTGCTTTCCTGGAAGATTTTCTGTCCATCGATCAGAGAGCTTGCCTCCTCAGACAAGAGAATCAGCACTTCAGCCTTGGACTGTTTGATAAGCTCTACACCGGCCTCCTGGGCATGGACCTTCATCTCGGCGACCTGGAACAGGTAAGCGACCTCATCCGGATAATCCCCGAATCTGTCTGTCATTTCTTCCTTCAGCCCTTCGATCTCATCCATCGAGTCGATGCCGCGGAACCTTTTATACATTTCAATTTTCTGGTTTCCATCCGCCAGATAGGCATCTGGGATGTAGGCGTCGATTTCAAGATCGATTTCCACAGAAGGCTTTTTATAAGTTTCCGGATTTTCCTTTCGTTCTTCAATGGCCTCTTTGAGCATCTGGGAGTACAGATCGAAGCCGACGGAGTCGATGAATCCATGCTGCTGTGAACCGAGCAGATTGCCGGCGCCCCTGATGGAAAGGTCCCGCATGGCAATTTTGAAGCCTGACCCGAGCTCTGTGAACTCCTTGATGGCCTGGAGACGCTTTTCCGCCACTTCTGTCAGGACTTTGTCTTTCCGGTAGGTGAAATAGGCATAAGCGACCCTGTTCGAACGGCCGACCCTTCCCCTCAGCTGGTAGAGCTGGGAGAGCCCCATCCGGTCAGCATCAAATACAATCAAGGTATTCACATTCGGGATATCCACTCCCGTTTCAATAATCGTCGTACTGACAAGGACATCCGCTTCTCCTTCAAGGAAGCTCAGCATAACGGATTCGAGCTCATTTTCCGTCATTTGGCCATGCGCAGCGACCACCTTGGCATCAGGGACAAGCATGGAGATTTCCTCTGCCTTCCGTTCGATATCCTCGACACGGTTATACAGGAAATACACCTGGCCGCCCCGAGCCATCTCCCGTTCGATGGCTTCCCGGACAAGTCCGCCATTGTATTCCATTACATATGTCTGAACCGGGAACCTGTTCTCCGGCGGCGTCTCGATGACAGACAAGTCCCTCACACCGAGCATAGACATATGCAGGGTCCGCGGAATCGGTGTCGCAGTCAGCGTCAGGACATCGACATTCGTTTTAAGCTGTTTGATTTTTTCTTTATGAGTGACGCCGAACCGCTGCTCTTCATCAATGACGAGCAGTCCGAGGTCTTTATAGATGATTTCCTTTGAGAGCAGACGGTGCGTCCCGACAACAATATCGACGGTTCCATTTTTGAGGCCTTTAACGGTCTCGGTCTGCTGCTTCTTTGTCCGGAAGCGGCTTAAGAGCCCGATCTCAACAGGGTATTCCTGGAACCTTTCTCTCATTGTCTGGTAGTGCTGCTGGGCAAGGATCGTTGTCGGCACAAGGATGGCCACCTGTTTGCCGTCCGCAATTGCCTTAAAGGCAGCCCTGATCGCCACCTCAGTTTTCCCGTAGCCGACATCGCCGCACAGAAGGCGGTCCATCGGCCGCTCTTTTTCCATATCCAGCTTGATTTCATGAATGGACCTCAGCTGGTCCTCTGTTTCCTGGTAAGGGAAGGACAACTCGAATTCGCGCTGCATGTCTCCGTCAGGAGAGAATGCATAACCTTTCGATGCCTCCCTCTCGGCGTACAGTTTGATCAGATCGTCCGCTATATCCTGGACAGAGCTTTCAACCTTCTTCTTGACACGCTTCCAGTCATTGCCGCCAAGCTTATAGATCTTCGGCTCTTTGCCTTCAGACCCTACATACTTCTGGACAAGGTCAATCTGATCGACCGGCACATACAGCTGGTCGCTGCCTGAATAACGGATATTCAGATAATCCTTATGAAGGCCATTGATCTCAAGTGTTTCAATGCCAAGATATTTGCCGATTCCGTGATTCACATGGACAACATAATCGCCGATTTTAAGCTCTGAATAGCTTTTGATTCTTTCAGCATTCGAAAGCTTCTGCCTGCGCGGTGACCGCTTGGCTGTTTTCTTGTTGAAAAGCTCTTCTTCCGTGATGACGGCAATTTTCTGGATCGGCAGTTCAAAGCCTGTCTGCAGGCTTCCTTCCGTGATCTGGAACTTGCCCTTCAGCACTTCTTTATCAGGCTCGATGACAGCAGCCTCAATTTCATAGTCGGCCAAAACGCTTTGAAGCTTCTTGACCCGGGCCATGTCAGGGCCGAGGAACAAAACAGAGAAGCCGCTCTTCCTCCAGCGTTCCAGCTCGCTTTTCAGCACATTCAGCTGGCCGTGGAAGTTCTGCATCTGCCTGCAGGAGACATTGATGATATTCTGCGGATTCGTATTCGGGACATGCCTCAAGAACAGGGACATGTAAACAATCGGCTGATATGACCGGCCGATGAATTCCTTCAGGCTGTGGGAAATCCTGACGTCATGGACGATTTTTCCTTCGCCAAGCAGGCTTGTATACCATTCTGCCTCCTCTTTTTCAAGGGACTCATTCATCTCCTGGACCCTGCTGATTTCATCGATAAAAATCAGCCCATCCTGCGGAAGGTAATCTAGCAAACTATTATTGGATTCATAAGCATAGGAGAGGTATTTGAACATCTGCTCAGGCCTTTGCCTGTTCCGGAGCTGCTCCAGTTCATACCCGATGTTCTGGGCCAGCAGCTCTTTTGCCTTTTCATCCTTCAGCTTTTTCAGACTGGCTGAAAGGCCTTTTTCCAGCTTCTCATATACCCTCTCATAATGCTCATCCTCAAAAGGATTCTCGGTTGCAGGGCCGATATGGACCTGCTTCAGCTTTTCTTTCGAGCGCTGGTCTTCCAGGGAAAAAGAACGGATGCTGTCAATTTCGGTGTCAAACAGCTCAATCCTGATCGGATCCGCTTCGGTCAGCGGATAGATATCCAGGATGCCGCCCCTGACGCTGAATTCTCCCGGGGATGACACCATATCAGTTCGGTTGTAGCCCATTTTGACAAACTCAAGAAGCTGTTCCTCTATTTCTATATCATCGCCAAGCTTCATTATCAGCTGGCGCTTCTTCCAAAGGGAAGGAGGCGGAAGCACCTTCCTCATCCCGGCCATAGGGATAATGACAATGCCGGTGCCCTTTCCGCTCCAATGGTTGAGCGCGTCGATTCTCTGCGCCCTCAGCTCGGGGCTTGCAATGCTCAGCTCCGATGCAATCAGTTCATTGGCGGGATAAAGATATACATCATCCTCGCCTATCAGATTGACAATATCATCATATAATTTCTGTGCTTGTAAAAGATTGTGAGTTACAACCAGCATAGGCTTTTTTGTCTGCTCATATATAGAGGCAAGGAAAAGCGTCCGTGCCGAGCCGGTCAGTCCGGCCACCAGCTGCTCTTTCAGCCCCCCGTTCACTCCGGTGATGACTGTCTTGATATCATCCTGCCGGGTGAAAAGCTGTTTTAATCCTAGCATGGCAACCCCTCCTCTCGTCCTAAGTCGTTATGTGTGCATATGAAAACAGAAAAACGCTTTGGAGTGTCCGTCCAAAGCTTTTTAATGAATAAGGTAATCGTTCTGATGGTAATCAGGATTTCTTTCCAGTGATTCCTGGCAATCCTCGCAGATCGATGTTATGTGTATATCCCCGGATGACCCATAGAGAATCATATCCTGGCGTTCTTCTTCATTCAATTTATGGAACCCAAGGCTTTCTGCATGCATTGACATGTTATCCAGCGTTCCCATCTTCATGCCGCAATGGCGGCAATGATAATGAAGTGCCATGCCTGTCCCTCCCTGTCTAACAATTGTTATTGCTAGTATTGCCCCGGGAAGGAATCTTATTCACTTACTGTCTGCAGCGGAAAACGCTAACTTAACTTTATCATATGTAAGGCCAAATGAAATAATGAAAAGCTAAGATTGGTTATATTGATTCATGACCTCGAGGAAAGGCTTCCTGATCCAGTCTATGCAGGCATCAGCCGAGCGGTCTGCCGCCTCATCCATGACCTTCTGCTCTTCTGCTGTAAAACGGCCGAGCACATAATCAGTCACCTTCATCCCGCCTTCAGGGCGCCCGATCCCGACCCGGATGCGGCTGAATTCCTGTGTGCCTGTGTGCGCAATTGTTGATTTGATGCCATTATGGCCGCCTGCGCTGCCCTTCTGCCTGAGCCGGATTTTCCCCGGCGGCAAATCAAGATCATCATAGATGACAGCCAGATCTTCTGTGTCAATGTCATAATAGTCCATCAGCTGCCTGATCGATTCTCCAGACAGATTCATATATGTAAGCGGCTTTAGAAGGAATACCTTTTCTCCATCGACGCGCCCCATGCCGAACACACCCTTGAACTTTGCCTGGTCCAAAGGGATATTCAGCTTCCCGGACAGCCTGTCGATAACATCAAATCCGATGTTATGCCTTGTTTTTTCATACTCTTTCCCTGGGTTCCCCAGCCCTACAAACAATTTCATGTCTTATTACCTCCGCCTATCAACGTAAGAAAAGGTCTGACCAGAGCGGGCCAGACCCTTTATTGTTTACTCTTCGTTTGCGTCAGTTTCCCGGCCTTCCTGATTCTCAGGGATGCCAGGCTCCTGCTCTTCGCCTGTGCTTATTTCCTCTTCCTGCCTTGGCGCAAGGATGGAAGCAATGACTGTTTCATCATCCGTATTGATCGTGAAGCCGCGGCCCGCTTTAATATCTGCGGCCGTAATGCTTTCTCCGACCTGGAGATCTGCTATGTTTACTTCTACGTTCTGCGGAATGTCATTCGGCTTGGCCGATACAGATAACTCATGGACAGGCTGCTGAAGGACTCCGCCGTCTTTCACGCCTGCAGCATCGCCGACCAGCTCGATCCTCACCTCTGCCGTGATTTCCTGCGACATATCAACCGCCCTGAAGTCCAGGTGGGTGATTTCATTTTTCAAAGGGTCCGCCTGATAGTCGCTCAGCACCACATCATGCCTGGTGCCTTCTACATCAAGAGAAAAAACAGCATTCCTGCCTGTTTCCCGGATTGTTTTGATAAAATCAGGGCCATTCAGGTAAATTGCTTTGCTTTCGATTTTATTCCCATAAACAACACCAGGAATATTACCCTCATTGCGCAGCTGCGTCAGATTGGAATTGCGGAATTCTTTTCGTTCTTTGGCTTGAAGTACAGTGCTCATAAAAAACGTCCCCTTCCTCAATTTAAGGTGTAATTAAAATGAACCATGCAAATGGACTGCATACTTATCTTTTTAAAAATGCCCTAAATGGAGATGTTTTAAACACATTTGCCTGCAAGCTGTTTTTATAACATGAGTATAGCATAAAAGGCTTGCCCTGCGGCAAGCCTCTTGTACTGCTGAATTAATCGAACAGAGTGCTGACAGATTGCTCCTCGTGGACGCGGATGATCGCTTCCCCGATAAGAGGGGCTACAGACAGCTCCCTGACTTTTGCGATTTTCTTTTCTTCAGGCAAAGCAATGGAGTTTGTGACAGCCAGTTCTTTAATATTTGAGTTCTGAATCCGCTCGATAGCCGGCCCTGACAGCACAGGATGTGTGCAGCACGCATAGACTTCCTTCGCGCCATTTTCAATCAGGGCATTCGCAGCAAGGGTGATCGTGCCGGCCGTATCGATTATGTCATCGATAAGGATCGCAATCTTGCCGTCGATATTTCCGACGATATTCATGACTTCCGCCACATTCGGCTTAGGACGGCGCTTGTCGATGATGGCGATCGGAGCCTTCAGGCGCTCAGCAAGCTTGCGTGCGCGGGTTACTCCGCCATGGTCCGGTGATACGATGACAATATCGCCATCCAGATCTTTGTTCCCGAAATAATCGGCCAAAATCGGCACACCCATCAGATGGTCGATCGGGATATCGAAGAAGCCCTGGATTTGCGGCGCATGAAGATCCAGCGTGATGACACGCGTCGCCCCTGCCGTTTCAAGCAGGTTGGCTGCAAGCTTGGCCGTGATCGGTTCACGGGCTCTCGCCTTGCGGTCCTGGCGTGCATAGCCGTAGTAAGGCATAACAATGTTGATTGTCTTGGCAGAAGCCCTCTTCAGTGCGTCAATCATGATCAGAAGCTCCATCAAGTGCTCGTTTACAGGAGAGCTTGTGGACTGGATCACGAATACATCACAGCCCCTGATGCTTTCCTCGATGTTAATCTGGATCTCTCCATCACTAAAACGTGTAACAGAGCACTTTCCAAGCTCCACTCCGATAACCTTTGCAATTTCCGATGCCAGATCACGATTCGAATTCAGGGAAAACACCTTCAAGTTTGGATCTAAATACTGGTTCGACATGTTAACCTCCATTAGCTTTTTATCACTATTATTTCTTGTTATTAAGCTTGCTCACATAATCTTCTTTATTCGTCTGCCTTGCACGGGCCACTGCCAGTGCTTCTCCAGGCACATCTTCCGTGATGGTAGAGCCGGCCGCTACATACGCGCCTTTTCCGACCGTTACAGGTGCAACCAGATTGGAGTTGCAGCCAATGAATGCACCGTCTTCGATTTTTGTCAGGAATTTGTTTTTCCCGTCATAATTGACTGTGATTGAGCCGCAGCCGAGGTTCACATCGCTTCCGACTTCCGCATCCCCAATATAACTCAGGTGGGATGCCTTGCTTCCTTTGCCGAAAACAGACTTCTTGATTTCAACGAAATTGCCGACCTTCACTTCATCATGGATATCTGACTGAGGACGGATATGGGCAAACGGCCCAATCGCTACACCACTGCCGATGCTGCTGTCATGGGCGACAGAATGCCTGATAACAGTGGTGTCCCCAATTGTACAGTCCTTGATTTCCGTGTTGGGGCCGATCACGCATTCTGAGCCGATCACCGCAGCCCCCTGGATGACTGTTCCCGGATAGATGACTGTATCCTGGCCGATCACCGCTTCAGGGCTGATATACGTCTGTTCAGGATCGATCAGCGACACACCGTTTCTCATATGCTTCTCATTAATGCGCCTTTTCATGATGCGTTCTGCCTGAGAAAGGGCAACACGGTCATTGACGCCCAGTGACTCATCGAAATCGCCTGTTGCGAAGGCTGATACCGTCTCACCTTCAGTTTTCAGGATTTCTATGACATCAGGCAGGTAATACTCTCCTTGGACATTGTCATTGCTGACATTGTTCAGGGCACGGAAAAGCGCTGCGTTATCAAAGCAGTATGTACCTGTGTTGATTTCTGTGATGTTTCTCTCCTGCTCTGTCGCATCCTTATGCTCGACGATTTTCTCGACATGCCCCTCTTCATTCCGTACAATTCTTCCATATCCTGCAGGATCAGGGGCAATGGCAGTAAGGATGGTTGCTTTTGCTCCAGTTTCCTCATGATGGCGGAAGAGCGCCTCCATTGTTTCTGCCTTGATGAGGGGTGTATCCCCGCATACAACGATGGTCACACCCTCTTTACCTTCAAGGGCATCCTTAGCCTGCATGACAGCATGGGCTGTGCCGAGCTGTTCCTCCTGAAGCGCATAGCTGCTTGCATCACCCAGCTGGGATTTGACAAGTTCGGCGCCATGCCCGATGATGGTGACGATTTTTTCTATATGAAGATTCGATACTTGATCCACAACATGCTGAACCATTGGTTTGCCGCAAACGGGATGAAGCACTTTATAAAGCTTTGACTTCATGCGTGTCCCTTGGCCTGCGGCTAAAATTACCGCGAAACGTGTAGACATTTACAGGCCTCCAATTTACCTTTTTATCCATTAAGAATATATCTCAAAAAGCCTTTCATTTCAAGGAATGTTGCCAAAGTACATATTTTTGTCATAAGGAAGATTTTCTGGGAAGGAAATTATTTGAGAAGGATGGTTTAAGCAGGGGTCTTGCAGGGGAAAGGCAATAATAAGGAACAGGCAGTAAAAATAGCCATAAAAAAGAGCCTGACTAATGAAGTAGGCCCTCGTTGCAATTATACTTAAGAAGCTCCGGCTTCTTCAAATTCAACTTCTAATTCGCCTAAGCGGTGATATTCTGCCAAAACAGCTTCTTGGATCTTGCCGCGCGTTCCGGAATTGATCGGGTGAGCGATATCACGGAACTCTCCATCAGGTGTACGTTTACTTGGCATTGCGACAAATAGGCCATTATTGCCGTCAATGACACGGATATCATGAACAACAAACTCATGGTCTAAAGTAATAGAAGCAATTGCTCTCATCCGTCCATCTGTGTTTACACGGCGCAATCTTACGTCAGTTACCTCCATTTGGTTCACCACCTTTACTAGTAAATAAATTCTAATTTTAATAATTCAACAAATTTTCCAATTCTCCTTCTTAAATGGGAATTTTTTTTTGGTTTTTTCCCATGCTCTGGGGAAAAGGAAACAAAAGGAGGCGCTTACAGCAAATGCGGACCCTGCATTGCAGTACAAACCGCCTAAATTTACAGGTAATTCAGAAAATATTTAGAGGCAAAAAAAAGCCCCCGTTTATTTAACGAGCGCTATTACTTCAATTTCAACCAATGCATCTTTTGGCAGCCTTGCTACCTCGACACAGGAACGGGCCGGCTTGTGCTCTCCGAAATATTCTCCATACACTTCGTTGATCTCCGCAAAGTCATTCATATCCTTGATGAAGACCGTCGCCTTTACGACCGTTTCCAGCGAAGCACCCGCTTCCTTCAGTACAGCCTGGAGGTTCTTGAACACCTGGTGCGTCTGCTCCTTGACATTGCCATCCAACATGATGCCCCCGGCAGTCAATGGAATCTGGCCTGAGCTGTAAAACATATTGTTTACGACAATTCCCTGTGAGTATGGTCCGATTGCAGCCGGAGCCATCTCTGTATGAACTTTTTTCATGGCTTTCCCCACCTTTATCCGTTCTTATGCCTGAAATAGTTTCCCTCTGTCACATTGATTTTCTTCTCTTTGACATCCACATCTGCAAGCTGGACAAGAGATAAATATTCATCAACAAGTCGTTCTTCAGCTTTTTCTGCTTCCACCAGGACCGCAATCCCGGCAACATGTGCCTTGAATTCCTCCAGCATGCTGATCATGCCGTTGACCGTACCGCCTGCTTTCATAAAATCATCGACAATCAGCACCTTCGATCCTTCTTCCAGGCTTCTTTTCGAAAGCACCATCGTCTGGATGCGCTTGGCTGACCCTGAAACATAGTTGATGCTCACTGTCGATCCTTCTGTCACCCTGCTGTCTCTCCTGACGATCACGACCGGCACATTCAAGTATGCCCCGACAGCGTAGGCAAGCGGGATCCCTTTTGTTGCCACGGTCATGACTACATCGATATCAGCATCGGCAAAAGCAGAGGCAAAGACTCTTCCCGCCTTCTGGACAATCGCCGGATCGCCGAGGATGTCTGTCATATACAGATAGCCTCCCGGCAGGAGCCTTTCCGGGCTCGCAATGACCTCACAAAGCCCGCTTATAAAAGGGCGTGCCTCATCATCGCTTACCTTTACAGAGTATTTCACCCCACCGGCTGCACCCGGCACCGTCTGAAGGGTGCCGATCCCCCGCTGTTCGAATGTCTCTTTTATAATGGCCAGGTCTTCGCTGATCGAAGATTTGGCAGAGCCGTAACGGTCGGCAAAGAAAGTGAGGGACACCAGCTGCCGGGGATGCTCCAGCAGATAATTCGTCATATCTATTAAGCGCTCGCTGCGGCGAAACTTCATCATTACGAAACCTCCGGAATCCGAATAATTAACGATAATATACCACTAATATACGGATTTAATCAAGCTTATGCTGATCACCCAGCATTCGTACCGCGAAAACCTGGTCACAGAAGCCTTTCAGGCCGTTATAAATCCGGTGCATTCTTGAATCATGGTGAACAAGGCCGAACACCGTTGGCCCCGATCCGCTCATCAGCACAGCATCCGCTCCGAACCTTTTCATCTGATCCTTGATTTGTGCGACTTCGGGATAAAGATTGAGCGTCACATCTTCCAGTACATTCCCGACATTTTCGCATACGCTGCTGTAATCGCCATCCTTGATCGCCTCTACCATGCCCGCGGTATTTGGATGATGGATCCCTTTCAGATCAAGGCGCCTGTATACATCCGCAGTCGATACCCCGATGAATGGCTTCGCGAGGATCACCCAGCATGTCGGCGGTGCCGGCAGATGCTTGATCATTTCTCCCCGCCCCGTCGCCAGCGCAGTACCGCCATAGACACAGAAAGATACATCCGAGCCTATTTCCGCTCCGATCTCTGCAAGCTCATCCAGTGAAAGGCCGAGCCCCCACAGCTTATTCAAGCCTCTCAGGGCTGCTGCTGCGTCGCTGCTGCCGCCGGCAAGCCCTGCCGCGACCGGAATGGTCTTTTCTATCGTAATGGCCACTCCCTGCTTTACCTTGAACCGCTCCTTCAGCAGGGATGCCGCCTGGTACGCGAGATTCCGCTGGTCATCAGGCACAAACCGGTTATGGGAAATGATCCTGATTTCGTCTTTCTTCAATTCAGTCAATTCAAGGCGGTCGGCAAGATCGATCGTCGTCATGATCATCTCCACCTCATGGTAGCCATCCGGCCGTTTATATAATACATCCAGCGATAAATTGATCTTAGCCGGCGCCTTTACTAAAAGCTTCAAAATACCCACCTACTTCTGCTCATTTCAACGTCTCAGTTTTTGTCCTATTTTACCACAAAACAGGGCTTGTAAGACGTTCGAATCAGACATTCTTCAACAAATAAGTAATTTTACCATGCGAATGGGAAAGAGAAAAGGCAGAATGAGCGGTCTGGAAGGGCCTTGGGAGGCCCCTTCGACGCAAAAAACCCGGGGTTAGCCCCCGGGCCCGCAAATGCAGCTGTTTGGTTTCAAGCTTGAAGCAGTGAACATCATTTTTTACTGAAGGAGGCTCTGCTGTGCTTTTTCTATCGCCAGTTTGACCATATTGCCGGCATCCTTCGCCCGGATGCCTCCCCAGCCTTCCTTCTGGACAACATCATAGAAGCCGAGCTCTTTCGCCAGTTCTTCCTTGAAGCCCTCTGACATGACGCCTTTTCTCCTGCTCAATGCAACATCCCCTTTTTAAGCATTGCGGTATTTTTATTGTAGGCAGCATCAGGCCCGCCCATGCAAACCTATATTTGACTGTTTCTGCGGGAGCAAATTAAAAAGCAGGGGCGGCAAAAATCGTTTTGCCGCCCCTGCTTTTTAGAAAAGGATATATATCAGCTTAAAGCCATATGTCCTGATGCGTCTTCGTAGAAGGTAATTTGAACCGTTTCTGTTAAAACATCTGCATAACTGTAAGATACGCGTTCGAATGCATTTTCATCCTGATCAAGTTCAATCACAAATACAGAGGGATATGTTTCTGCCAGTACGCCTGAACGTTCAATCGTCTTCCTGCGCCCGCCATTGGCTTTAAGCAAAAGCCTTTTCCCCAAATTTGAATCAAGAGCCTTTTTTATGTCCGTTAATGTTTTTGCCATTCGGTCCACCTCACTATGTAAAGTATATCACACTGACACAGTAGAGTCAAATAAAAACATAAATTATAACAGTCTTTAAAAAAGATTGTCAATATATTTTCGTCTACTTTTTATCCTATTTTTCAACATTTTTATCATTCCCTAAAATAAGCGAATTATGTGCCAAATATGAATAAGACAGGAAAACCTTGCTGCTTATCATTGGGACAGCCTGAAAACAGAGCTGGCAAAAGCCTGTCCTGCCTGACTTCAGCAAATGCCATGACAGTGCCTGAACAAAAAAATAAGCCCGCTCTTATGCCGGCTTATTCCCCTTATTCCGCTCCTTTATTAAACGGCATGCCCGTCCGGAGCACACCTTTTGTCTCTATCCCGCCAAGCCCTTTTTCGCCTGTCAGCGTATTTCGGAGGACGTCCCATACATTAATC
Organism: Bacillus infantis; assembly: GCF_008180445.1. Lineage (GTDB taxonomy): Bacteria > Bacillota > Bacilli > Bacillales > Cytobacillaceae > Bacillus_AB > Bacillus_AB infantis_B. The sequence continues at coordinate 17,025 of NZ_VTER01000019.1, read as the reverse complement.
CGCTCCATAAAAGGCGTAAAACTGATTTTAGCCACAATATAGACGGGATCAAGGGCATGTATATTGACACGTGATGGCGAGCTTGCAAAATTGGCCCCTGCGTGGATCAGGGATTCAAAATGCGACTGGCAAGCCCCTGCAAATATGACCAGCTGATCCAGATGGGGAATCTTTCTCCGCGCTTCCCTGACCGTCTGGACAAAATGCTTGGAATGGCGGTAAGCATTGATATCGGTCACCTTGCCTTTTGCCTTTGAGTAGGCATCATGCCCTGTGATGACCAGGATATCCGGCCTGTAATAGTCGATGAGCTGCCCTATTTTACTCGGCATCTCTTTTTCATTGCAGTGAATCCCGGTTACCGGGACACCGATCTTCTCATATAGGGAAAGGCATTTCTTTAAATAGGACGGATCACCGTCCAGATGAAGCACCCTGCCCGGGATCTGAAAATAATTGAACGGCTTGCTGTATGCGCCGGTTGCTTCGTATTCCTGCTTCTGCTTCAGGAGGCTCACATCCTGCCTGAACAGATTATAAGACTGTTCCTCAAGGGACTGATACTGCCTCGACATCTTCATCCGCTCTGACTGGTTGATCACAATCAGATCTTCATAAGGCGCATCCGCTATCAGCCTGATATCCTCTCCATACAGAACCGCGAGCTTCCGGCCTTCTTCTTCACGTATATCGATCACCCGAAACATGATGTCACAGTTATATGAAACCCTTCCTACAATATCCATAAGGTTAATGCTCACTGGCGTCACTCCATTAAGCTCCTGTGCCGAGCTGGTCTAATCGCTTCTGGTTCTTTCATAAACTATGCAAATGCCCCTGCACATGTGCCTTGCGTGCCAGCTAAACCTGAATTCGGACGGACGCAGACGCAAGAAAAGCGCAAGCGCCTTGATCGCCTTAAGGAACGCAGACTAAGAACGCCACGTCCTGCGGCAACTTTGCATGACCAGCTTCCTGGGGGCCTCAAGATGGACCTTCCGGAAAGGCGTTCTTTGCCTTTTTGGGAGGTTTGGCTTGTGACTCGGCGCAGCTGCTGGACGTGGATCAAGAATTAAAAATCCCCACTAGTCTCACAATTTAAAATTCCTTAACAATAAAAAAGAAGCCCGGGGATTTCCGGGCTTCCTGCTCGTTAATTCTTAAAATGGGGATAAAGTTCATCGCTCAGGCGGCCAAACTCCCCGATCGAAAGGGTCTCCCCGCGTCTGGAAGGCTCAATGCCTGCTGTCTCCAATGCAGCAAGGATGGCCTCTTTTTTCTGCTTTCCTTCATGCAGCTGGCTTGTCAGGTTGTTGAGGATGGTCTTCCTTCTTTGGGCAAAGCTTGCCTTTGTCACCTGGAAAAAGAATGCCTCGTCCTTCACCAGCACTGGAGGGTGCTCCCTCCTCGTCAGCCTGATCACGGCCGAGTCGACATTCGGCTGCGGAACAAATACAGTCTTGGGAACGATCATGACTGTCTCCGCTTCTGTATAGTACTGGACGGCAATTGAAAGCGAGCCATAGTCCTTTGAGCCAGGCTTGGCCGAAATGCGGTCAGCCACTTCCTTCTGGAGCATGCAGACGATCCCGCGGATCGGCAGTTTTTCCTCCAGGAGCTTCATGATGATCGGAGTGGTCACATAATACGGGAGATTGGCAACCACCATCAGATCCTGGCCCGGTGCAAACCTTTCCTCGATCGTTGTTTTAACATCAGCCTTCAGGACATCCTGATGGATCACTTCAGCATTTGGATAAGGCGCGAGCGTTTCCTTCAGGATCGGAAGGAGCCTCTGGTCAATTTCAAAGGCGACCACTTTTTCACTCCGCTTGGCAAGCTGCTCTGTGAGTGCCCCTATGCCGGGTCCGATCTCGATTGCTCCTGAACCTTCCCGAAGCTCGGCATGGTCGACGATCCGGTTCAGTATATTGGTGTCTATCAGAAAGTTCTGCCCCAGGCTCTTTTTAAAGCTGAAGCCGTATTTTTCAAGTATGGCACGTGTTCTAAGTGGTGTTGCGATATCTTTATGCATGGCGCTCCTCCTGGTCGATCGCTTCAATGGCAGATGCAAAGTCTTCTTTCGGGACCTGGAACATCATCAGTCTCTTATGAAGCTGTTTTCCGTTAGTATACCCGATCTTAAGAAGCCTTCCCAGCTTCTCCCGGCGCTCCCTCGCGCTGCTCCCGCCGATGAGGCCGGCCAGGATCAAATCTTCCTGGGTAATTTCCTCCCGGGCTGTTTCCTGCATAGTCTGGGCCTCCTGGAGTGCTTTCCTGATCGTCTCAGGGGAAGCGTGCTCGACCCCCAGGCCCCTCCCCGACTTCGGCAGTGCATCCGTCTTATCTATGAAAGCATGCTTGCAGCCAGGCACATGGCGGGTGATGCTGTCACGGATCTTCTGGCCCGGGAAGTCCGGGTCCGTCAGAACAATGACACCCCTCTTGCTTTGAGCATGCTTGATTCTTTCCAAAGTTGCCGCATTGATGGCTGAACCGTTCGTTTCAATCGTGTCAGCATTGACTGCCCTCTTTATGGCCGTCGTATCATCCTTGCCTTCCACTACAATGATTTCTTTAATCTTCATTGGTCCTCCAAAATTAAAATGAAAAATTTGATAAAAACTTGAAACATTTTTGTAATCTGAATCGTCTAATAGTATGAGTAACAATAAAGACAATCCGTCTGTGTTTTATTATATATTACCGAATCGCCGGGAAAAAATCATTCGGCATTAGCAGACTCCGCTAAACCAACAAAAAAACAGGAGAAATTCTTCCCCTGCAAAATGATTCAGTCTAATATTTTTATTTTAACCGTCTTTCGTCCCCAACGGTATGCATCCGATTTGGAAGCAAAGAATACATCGATCTTATTCCCTTTAATGGCAGAGCCGGTATCGGCTGCCACTGCATAGCCATAGCCTTCGACATAGACCTTTGTACCCAGCGGGATCACCCGCGGATCAACCGCAATGACTTTTATGCCAGGATTTGATTTAAGATTGATCCCTGTAGCGGTTATGCCCGAGCATCCGCTGCAGCTTGGAGTATATGCAGTAGAGGAAACATACATCTCCCTGCCGGACTCGCTTGAGCCCGCTCCGCGGGAAACAGCAACCCTCTGCGCCATAACCTTCGTGCCGACAGCAACAATCTTATCCTTTTTCTCTTTTACTTTCTTTTCACTGAGCAATTTTCTGGATGTTTCTTTTCCGTTTTCCAAAACAACTTCATACTGCCTTGATAAAAGGCCTTCCTGCCCGTGGGAGACAACCTGTTCCTTCCCCTTGGCAAGGCTGGCGTCCTTCTTTGTAACCACGGCATAACTGATTGGTTCTTCCACTACATCGGTGACTTTTTCAACTCGAATGACATTGACAATGGCATTTTCCTTGACTGTCTCTTCTAGCTTTGGTTCAACACGGTCCATATTGTTTAGTGTAATTCCCTGCTGCGATAAAAAGTCAGCGACCGTAGTCGAAGTTGACCACATTTGTTGTTTCTTGCCGCCCTCAATGAGCGTTAACGCAAAAGCTTTTTCCACTTCTATCTTTAAATCGTCCTTAATTTCCTCTTCCGGCTTTGGATTGACTTTATCATGCTCTGAAAGTGCGATATTCTGCTCCTTTAAAAGCCCGCCCACCGTATCTGCCGTTGTCCAAATCGTTTTCTTCCCGCTGCTGTCTGTCAGTTGAACCTGTTTTGCCGGCTCCCATACTACCTCTAAGCCGTCCTTTACCTTTGCGCTTCCCGAGGGAAACAGATAGTCTTCTGAGCGAAGGGATATTTCCAGATCATCGAATATATCTTGAACTGTATCTGCATGTGTTTTGATGACTTTGTCCTGGCCATTCATGGAAACTGCTACTGTTTTTTTCGTGGTTTCATAAATCATGAACCCGGCAGCTGCCGAAAAAACTATTAAACTAGCAACCATGACGGTCAGTTTTTTCTTACTCAAAGACTTGGAAAACAGGTTTTTCATGTTCTCAATCGCGATGAAAAACGCCTCCTTTTCTCTTCGGAGTGATTATATAGAGTATCTTGCCGGCTGTCAACTCAAACACTTTTCTCTCATTTTGCTGCTTTCCTGGGCGGGAGGGGGAAAACGTATTTCCTATTATGCAAAAAAAACAAGAGAAAGGAAAGAGAGACTTATCGACACGGTTATCCTATGATGAAAAGGAGACGTGTAGAACTTTTAAGAATTGGACTTAATAGGGACAAGCTCCCCCATGAATCGACAAAAACGCTTAGCGGCTTATGCCGAATAATCTTTTTGCATTTTCCGTTGTCGCTTCTGCCACTTCTTCGAATGCCAGCCCTTTCAGTTCGGCGATCTGCTCAGCCACCAGCTTAACATAGGCAGGTTCATTCCTTTTTCCCCGGTAGGGATGAGGAGCAAGATAAGGGCAGTCGGTTTCAATCAATAGCTTTTCAAGCGGAACCGCCTCTGCGACTTCCTTCGGTTTTTTTGCATTTTTGAAGGTTACCGGGCCTCCGAGAGAAATATAGAAATTCATATCAAGGCATTCCTTAGCCACTTCGACACTGCCGCTGTAGCAATGCATGATGCCGCCGACCTCTCCTGCTCCCTCTTCCCTCAGAATTTCTACAACATCAGCCGTTGCGTCCCGATTATGTATGACGATCGGCAGCTTAACCTTCTTCGCCAGCCTGATCTGCCTTCTGAATACGTCCTTCTGGACATCCTTCGGCGATTTATCCCAATGATAGTCAAGCCCCATCTCCCCGATTGCCACTACTTTCGGATGGGCAGCCAGCTCTTCGATCCAGGCCAGGTCCTCATCCTTCATGTCAATAGCATCGACAGGATGCCAGCCGACACATGCAAAAATAAAATCATAGGCTTCTGCCAGCTCCATGGCTTTGGTGATTGTCGGGCGGTCAAAGCCGACAACCACCATATGGGAGACACCTTCTGCCTGCGCCCTCCCGATCACTTCTTCCAGATCTTCCTCAAACTGTTCGGCATTCAAATGTACATGCGTGTCGAATAACATAGAAAAACTCCTTACTAGAGAAAATATTATATTTACATCTCTATTATTTCATTTGTGTTACAAATTATCTTTCCTGTGCTTAAATGAAAGAAAACATAGGGCTGTCCGACGCTTATGAAACGCAAAACATCCCTATGTCCATTCTACTGGCTTATTTTACACGCGCTCCGTTTGGCAGCGACTCGGCAATAGTCGCAAGGGACAGCGCTCCGTCCTCGCTTCCGGCCAGGATCATGCCTTCTGAAAGCTCGCCCCGCAGCTTAACCGGCTTAAGGTTGGTCACACAGATAACCTTGCGGCCGACAAGCTCTTCCGGCTTATAGAATTTTGCAATCCCGGAGACTACCTGCCTCTTTTCATACCCAAGATCAAGCTGAAGCTTTAGAAGCTTATCCGCTTTCTTGACCGGCTCAGCCGAAATGACTTCGGCTACCCGCAGGTCCAGCTTCATAAAATCATCAATGGTGATTTCCTCGCTGTCCGGCTTCTCAGGCACCTTCTTCTCCTCTGCTGCAGGAGCTGGTGCGCTTCCCTGCATTTTTTCTTTAATATATTCAACTTCTTCTTTCATATCAAGCCTTGGGAAGATCGGGTCTCCTTTGACTACCTTCGTATTCTCCGGTATCAGGCCGAACGTCTCGAGGCTTTCCCAGGATGTCAGCTCTTCTGTATTCACATTCAGCTGATTGAAGATTCCATCCGGCGTGCGTGTCAGGAAAGGCTTCAGCAATACGCCCGTCCTTCTCAGAGACTCAGCCAGGTGGAACATCACATTGCCCAGCTCTTCCTTTCGGGCTTCGTCCTTCGCAAGCACCCATGGCTGTGTTTCATCGATATACTTGTTCGTCCTGCTCACAAGCTGCCAGACAGATGAAAGGGCAACAGAAAATTCCATCTTTTCCATCGCTTCTTCATACTTAGCGACTGTCTCTTTGTTCATATCCAGGAGCTGCTTGTCAAACTCGCCTTCAGATCCTGTATAGGCAGGTATGGTCCCGTCAAAATATTTCTCGATCATCGCGACCGTACGGTTAAGCAGATTGCCCAGGTCGTTTGCCAGGTCAAAATTGACCCTCTCAACAAATCCTTCTGGTGTAAAAACGCCATCAGCGCCGAATGGCACTTCACGAAGGAGGTAATAGCGGAGGGAATCCAATCCGTAGCGGTCGATCAATGTAACTGGATCGACGACATTCCCTTTGGATTTGGACATTTTCCCATCCTTCATTAAAAGCCAGCCATGGGCAAATACCTTCTTAGGCAGCGGCAGATCCAGCGCCATCAGCATGATCGGCCAGTAAATCGTATGGAAACGGACAATTTCCTTGCCGACCAGATGGACATCCGCAGGCCAATAGTTCAGATATTTGGAGTCATCTTCTGTTCCGTAGCCAAGGGCCGTAATATAGTTGGAAAGCGCATCGATCCATACATATACCACATGCTTCGGGTTGTCCGGCACTTTTACGCCCCAATCAAAGGTAGTCCTTGAAACAGCCAGGTCCTCAAGTCCAGGCTTGATGAAATTGTTGATCATTTCATTCTTGCGTGATTCAGGCTGGATGAAATGCGGGTTTTCTTCATAATACTTAAGCAGCCTGTCTGCGTATTTGCTCACCTTGAAGAAATAGGACTCTTCCTTCACTTTATTGACAGGGCGTCCGCAGTCAGGGCAGTTGCCGTCAGCCAGCTGGCGCTCTGTGAAGTATGATTCACAAGGTGTACAATACCAGCCTTCATATTCTCCCAAATAAATATCGCCCTGCTCAAGCAGGCGGGCGAAAATCTTTTCAACCACCTGTTTATGGCGATCCTGGGTCGTGCGGATGAAATCATCATAGGAGATGTCCAGCTTGCTCCACAGGTCCTTGATGCCATCGACGATCTCATCAACATACTCCTGCGGCGTTACGCCCTTTTCTTCAGCCTTCTGCTGAATTTTCTGGCCATGTTCATCCGTACCGGTCAAATACATTACATCATAGCCGCGCAGGCGCTTATAGCGGGCCATCGCATCTCCGGCCACTGTTGTGTAGGCATGGCCGATATGCAGGTTTCCGCTCGGATAATAGATCGGGGTTGTAAGATAAAAGGTCTTCAATTTTCCTTCCATTGGTTTCCCTCCTGTTTAATGTTCAGCAAAGTAAGAGCAAGCAAAAGAAACAAGCTCGTCCATCTATTTGACATGGCATCCCAGGCCCTGAATGCAAAAAATCCCGCCCTTTCCAGGACGAGAGCGAAAATCAGCCTAGCATGCCCGCAATCAAGCAAATTCACTATGTTTTCTATACTCGTCAGCATAGCCTCTTATACCCTCAAAATATACCTAAAAATATCAAATAGTGCAACTAAGAAAGGCGGAGGGCGCTTGCTCAGCCCCGACAAGCTTAAGCCAATCAGAGCGGAAGGTTGTTCTTTAACCTTCTGATCTGATTGGCTTAAGACTCGAGGGGCTAGCGCCCGGAGCTGGACAAATAGAAAAGCGGAAGCGGCTGTTTAGGTGCGACAAGCTTAAGACACTTTGGAATTGAAGGCGTTCTTGCCTTCGGTTCCAAAGTGGCTTATGACTCGAGCACCTAGGAGCCGGAGCTGGACACAAGAAAAGCGGAGAGCGCTTGAAGGTCTGAAGCTCCACCTTCCATCCCCAAAAATCCGAAACCAAGCACGAAGTATATATTAAGAAGCGTTTCGACAATAATGTAGAATTTTGTCGAATGATGTTATCATAGTATAAAATTATACTCTTAATTCAAAATAATCATCAGAACAGCTCTCTGCCAGAAATGTGTCTCCTCAGCCACAAAACCCTGATATAGCAACTTTCTTCATCACCTAAAAATTTCTAAAAAAAATTGATTTAAAAGTAATTGACGGATTTGGGAATGGCTGGTATTATGTTATCTATAAGAATTTTGTCGAATAATGACGAATCTATAGATAGAGAAAAAGAAAATAGTGGAGATATGAGAGGAGATTTTTTAATATGAAATCTACAGGTATTGTTCGTAAAGTTGATGAGCTGGGACGCGTAGTTATTCCGATTGAGTTAAGACGTACACTTGGCATCGCCGAAAAGGACGCTCTTGAAATCTATGTTGATGATGAGCGCATCATCTTGAAAAAATATAAGCCAAACATGACTTGCCAGGTTACTGGTGAAGTATCTGATGATAACATCACACTTGCAGGCGGCAAGCTGATCCTTAGCCGTGACGGAGCAGAGCAGCTGCTGAAAGAAATCCAAAGCACATTTGAAACTGCAAAATAAGAAAAGTATAGAGCTGATTCAGCATTCTACTCACTTTCGCTCTGTTTAAGTGTAATACTTTTTGATTCTATATGAAAAGAAAAAAGCTTCCATATACCGGAAGCTTTTTTCTATTGCTCAATATGATATGCGCTGTACACTTCTCTTTTATTCAGGCTCCTGTCCTTCGCTGTCTGCTTGATGGCATCCTTGGAGCTCATTTCCTTCACAGATATATAGTGCTTCACATGCTCCTCAATGGATAGCTGTTCCCACCACACATCTTCTTCTGCAGATTCTCCCTCCGGATTCCCTTCAAGAATGATACAGAACTCTCCTCTGACTTCATCAGATTCTGCCCATTCCGCAAGCTCTGAAAGGCTGCCCCGGATGAATTCTTCATATCTCTTTGTAAGCTCCCGGCATAGAACGGCCTGGCGTTCGCCTAACTGCCCGCTCATCAGCTGCAGTGTTTCCTTCAGGCGATGCGGGGATTCATACAGGATGATGGTTGCATCCATTTTAGCGAGCTTTTCCAGCTCCTGCTTTTTTTCTTTTTTCTGTCTGTTCAGGAAACCATAGAAATAAAAAGGCTGCGACATGATGCCTGAAGCAATGAGAGCCGTCAGTGCAGCATTGGCCCCAGGAAGCGGAACAACAGTCAGCTGGTGTTCAAGCGCCTTTACGACCAGGTCATAGCCCGGATCCGAGATAGTCGGCATCCCGGCATCACTCACCACGGCAACCGCTGATCCCTCTTCAAGCATCTGAATGATCTTTTCACCGCTATGGCCTTTATTATGCTCGTGATAGCTGATGACAGGCGTTTCTATTTCAAAATAATTGCAAAGCTTTTTTGTATTCCTTGTATCCTCAGCTGCAATATAATCAGCCTCTTTCAGCATCCGCACGGCCCGGAAGCTCATATCCTCCAGGTTTCCAATCGGCGTCGGCACCAAATAAAGCGTACCCTTCTTATAATCATTGCTAAAGCTCTTTTGCTGCCACATCCAAATCACCTGTTTCCTTCATTAGAAAGTCTTCTTTCTTTTTTCTGCTTAACTGCTTGAATTGATATTCTGCCCTCATCGCTTCAGTTTTTCCTGAAAAAACCTGATGGTAGACAAGCACAACCGGTCCCCGCCCCCTTGTATATTTAGCCGCCTTCCCTTCATTATGAAGCCTGACCCGCCTGTCGAGATCATTGGTGTAGCCGGCATAGAGGCTGCCATCCCTGCATTTTAAAACATAGAAGTAATGTGCATCATTTTCCATATAACATCTCACTGATTTCCGGTGTATATTCATGATCTTTATTATAGATATAAAGCGGCGGCAGCACCTTCAAATCCGGGCTCCCCTGCTTGACCCCTTCAACAAGGAGCATATTGGCTTCTTTGCCCTGTTTCGGATAAACGAACTGAAGACGCTTCGGCTCAAGCTTATACTGCCTCATCAGAGTGACCATATCAAGGAGCCTTCCTGGCCTGTGGACAAAAGCCGCCTTTCCTCCCTGCTTCAGCAGCTGGCTTGAGACGCGCACCACATCCTCCAGTGTGCACAGAATCTCATGCCTGGCAATGGCAAGATGCTCATTGGCATTGATCTGATCTTTGGCTGGGGTAAGGAAATAAGGCGGATTGCATGTGACAATATCATACTTCCCGTGCCCAAGTAGGGCCGGCATCTCCTTGATATCCCCATGAATCATTTTAATCCTGTCTTCAAGCCCATTGTACTCTACGCTTCTCACAGCCATATCATAGAGCCTCTCCTGGATTTCCACACCGGTGATCGACCCTTTTGTCCGGCTGCTCAAAAACAGCGGGATTACACCATTCCCGCTGCACAGATCAATCAGGTTCCCTTTCTGGATCGGCACATAAGAAAATCTCGCCAGCAGGACAGCATCCAGGGAAAAAGAAAACACAGACGGGCTCTGGATGATGCGCAGCTTTTCAGCAAGCAGATAATCCAGCCGCTCATCCCCTTTTAAATTCAGCATACAATTTCCTCCGATAAACATTGTAAAAAGAGCCTTCCCGGCAAAAGGAAGGCTTACATTATTTCTTATTAAGGAAGGAAAGGCAGAAAAGGCAATCCCCTTCTTTGCGCGGGCTCCCAAAATGCAGATTGCAAATATGGAAACCTTCCTGGTAAAGCCTTGCAAGATTGTCATAGCCTTCACCAATATCGATGACTTTATCATCCTGCTGCGGCTTGCTTTTCCCTTTCTTGTCTTTCTTCCTGTTGGACTGTTGCTCTGCCGTTGTTTCCAGCCGGCGCCTTAAATGGTCATTCTCCAGCTTCAAGGAATTATTCTCCTCAAGTATCTCTGCCAGATGCTGTTTAAGCTCGCCAAGCTGTGTATACAGTTGTCCGATTTGGGTTTCCATATTGATCACGGAGTCAAAAATTTCTTTTTTATCCACGCGTTCCACCTCATTAATCTGTGGATTGTACCGAAACAGCACCTTCTGTCAGCACTTCGTCCAGCGTATATTCAAGGACACGCTCCTGGTCTCTCACTTCAACTTGCAGAACGCGTTCTAAAATATTGAGCCCAACCACTTTGCCGCGGCCCTGTGGAGTATTGATGACCGCTCCTATATCCGGCAGCTGCTCTTTCGCAGACTCATACTCATCATTCTCGTACTTCAGGCAGCACATGAGACGTCCGCAAAGTCCGGATATTTTAGTTGGGTTAAGGGAAAGGTTCTGGTCCTTTGCCATCTTGATCGACACCGGATCAAAATCCCCCAGGAAGGTAGAACAGCAAAGCATCCTACCGCATGGTCCTATGCCACCGAGCATCTTAGCTTCGTCCCGAACACCAATTTGGCGCAATTCGATCCTTGTCCGAAAGATCGCTGCCAAGTCCTTTACAAGCTCCCGGAAATCTACTCTTCCGTCGGCTGTAAAGTAAAAAATCACTTTATTTCGATCAAATGTATATTCAACATCAACAAGCTTCATATCAAGCTGATGGGTGCTGACTTTTTCACAGCACACCTCATAGGCTTCATGTGCAGCTTCCTTGTTTTCCTCAACAATCATCCGATCCTTTTGATCTGCAATTCTCAGAACTTTTTTCAATGGAAGGACAACATCGTTCTCATCCACTTGCTTCCGGGCAATTACTACTTTTCCGTACTCTACACCCCGGACTGTTTCCACGATTACAAAGTCGTCCTTTTGAATTGAGAGATCTCCGGGATCGAAGTAATAAATCTTCCCGGCTTTCTTAAACCGTACTCCCACTACATCATACAAATGAAGATCCCTCCTGCAATTTTAACACAAGCTGTTCCATCAACAGCTGCGGATTCATATTTGCGTGCAGCTTTCTTTTTGCCTCCAAAATGGCTGTCATCTGCTCGGTCAGACGACGTCCGGACGTTTGTAATGCATATTGCTCTAAACGGTTCATCTCGTTTAGATAAACAGCCTGTCCCTTTTTCCCAAGCTGTATATATAGTAAATCCTTAAAGATAAGTATCAGCAAATCCAAACCGCGATCAAACTGCTCTTTCTCTTTAAAGTGCAAAAACCATTCTTCCTGCAGTGCAACCATCGCCTCTAAAGGATTCTTTTTCAGCACTTCATATAATTTTAACACTATTTTTTGTGCTTGTGCAAACCAATCATCACTGGAGAGAGCGATTGCTTCATCCAAATTATTGGTTAATTGGGCCAATAATGGCGCCATTTGCGGGCTTACACCGTTTTCCGCAAGCTTCATTTCCATATTTTGGGGTGTAAGCGGAATGAATGAAATGGTCTGGCAGCGGGACAAAATGGTCGGCAGCATCCTTTGTCCCTGTTCGGTCATCAGAATGGCGACAGAGTCAGAGTTTGGCTCCTCCAGAAACTTGAGAAGGCTGTTCGCCGCATTTACCGTCATTTTATCGGCATGATTGATCATATAAAGCTTGCGCTTCGATTCCACTCCTGTTTTCGAGAACTCCTCCTGAAGCGCCTGTATCTGATGCTTTTTAATTGAAAGCCCATCAGGCTCCAGCAGATGTATGTCCGGATGGTTGCCGCTGTTGATCCGCCTGCAGTTCGTGCAGTCTTCACAGGGGATATAGCCGCCATCCGGCCTTTCGCAGAACAGGCTTTTTGCCAGAATAAGCCCGGCATCCTTCTTGCCGGTCCCCCTCATCCCTTCAAATAAATAAGCGTGGGCAAGCCGGTCCTTCTGTATGCTGTTTTTGAATAATTTCAATACGGCAGGCTGAAGCTTCTCCAGCTGCTCCCACGTTTTTGCCAAACTGATCACTCACCTACATATATATATTAATGAGCAGCCCCTTGATTTCCCCGATTTTCCCAAGGATACCGATGGACTGCTTTTCCTTCTTCATGACTTCCTCCGTCAGATCAGCCAGCTTCTGATCAATGGTCTCCACAATCTTTAAAGACCGGCCCTGTCCATACTGGTTCCAGCTGTGGGACTGGTTCAGCTCCATCCCGTAATCGACTGTTTCCTTCACAAAACGTTTGACAAGTGTTTTAAACTTGGCAAGATCCTTGAAATTGCGCGATCTCCCCAGGCGTTCCCCGGCAGAGTCGATATCCTTCAAAAGCCCCTGAAGCTGGGCCATCTGCATCTTTTGATCCTGCTTCTGAACAAGCTGCTGGAACTTTGCCCCATCGCCCGGCTGAAGCTTTTGATCCTGCTTAACCTTATCAAGGTTAAGGCGCAAATCCTGATTTATTTTCAAAGCGATCGTCTCCTGTTATCCCTTATTAAAACTGGTGGAAGCTTTCAACCGGCAGAACAAATACTGTCGCACCGCCCACTTCGACCTCAACCGGATACGGCACATAAGAATCGGCATTCCCGCCCATCGGCGAAACTGGCGCCACCAGCTGGTCGCGCGCGCTGCAGCTGTCCTTTATGACCTGCAGGGCCTTGTCCACCCGGATATCATCTGTACCAATCATAAAGGTCGTGTTGCCCGCTTTTAAAAAACCGCCGGTGCTCGCCATCTTTGTTGCCCTGAAATTATGCTCCACTAACGCACTCATCAGCTTATTGCTGTCCTGATCCTGAATAACGGCTAATATTAGCTTCATCTATTGTCACGTCCTTTAAAAAGTGTTTTTCCGCGTATATCTATCTATATTATAGCAAGAATTCTGTCTATAAACAGCGTCTATTCAGGAGCAATGAAATAAAACCGTTCTCTAAAGAACAAAAACATTTTCCTGAAAAGGAGAAAAGGCCCCATGAGGCCCTTTCGTTCAGCATCTATTTATCTGCAAACAGTGATTTCAGCCTGGCAGATGCCAGCTGGTAAACCTCTTCCACAGGAAGAGAAGCATCTATGCGGCTAATCCTATCCGGGAATTTTGCGAGCAGGATCTCATAGCCTTCCCGTACCTTCGTATGAAAATCCAGGCTCTCCAAATCCAGCCGGTTCACTTCCCGGCCTTGATTCCGGCCGATCCTCTGGAGGCCGGAATCCGGATCAATATCAAAATATAAGGTCAGCTCAGGCATCATGCCTTCAATGGCAAAATGATTGATCGAATAGACCTCATCAATCCCAAGCCCCCGGGCAAATCCCTGATAGGCAAGCGAGCTGTCAATAAAACGGTCGCACAGGACGATATAGCCTTCATCAAGAGCAGGCTGCACCTTCTCTGCCAAGTGCTGCCTTCTCGCTGCTGCATAAAGAAGCGCCTCTGTCCGGGGATCCATTGCCGTATTCTTTGTATCCAGGATAACAGACCTGATCTGCTCAGCAATTTCAATGCCGCCCGGCTCTCTCGTCTGCATCACTTTATATCCTTCATCAGCGAGCCCGCTCGCCAGCATATTGATAATAGTCGTCTTGCCGGCTCCCTCAGGGCCTTCCGCCGTAATAAATAAACCTTTATCCATCATGTTCCTCCTGCTTACATTCTGCTCGTTAAGCATATATGCTGATTTGATTTTCATCTAAGTGGCTGCCGCCCTGAAACCTTGCACCGCTTGCCTGTAATAACCGGATGCTCTTCACATCCTCTGCTGATATCACTTCACCGGGGAAAAGGAGCGGAATGCCGGGAGGGTACGGAATAATCAGCTCTGCGCATATCTTTCCTGCCGCCTCCTCCATGGATACTGCTTTCCTGCTCATCCGCATCAGGTCCTCCGCATTCAGGGCAAGGGTCGAAACCGGTGGCTTTTGAAAATAATTCACTTTTGCAGTCTGGCTCTTCCTTTTTCCGGACATGGCCTTCTCCGTTTTAAAAATAATCTCTTTAAAAGGAAAATCCATATCCTTCTTCAAGAGCGGAAGGACAAACACGACATTATAGGGATCCGCCATTTCAGGATAAATCCCCTCATCCTCCAGCAGGCTCTGCAGCTCAAAGCCGGACAATCCTTCAGGCTGGATCACAACCTTTAGCGGATCTCCTGCACTTTCTTCATATTCCAGCACAAGCAGGCCGCTTATGCCGGCCAGCCCGCGCCTGAATGATTTTATACGCTCAAGGAGGCTTTTATCATCCTCTTCTGTAAATGTTTCTAAATAATGCCTGGCACCATCCAATGATGCCATGATTGGATAAGAAGGGCTGCTGGACTGCAGCATCTGCAAATATTCCCTTGCTCCCTCATAACCGATAAGCCGGCTATTATAATGGAGATAAGCACCCATCGTCATGGCAGGGAGCGTCTTATGGGCTGACTGCACCACGAAATCAGCCCCCAGCTCCACTGCTGACTTCAGCCGGGACATTTTAATCAGATGAGCCCCATGCGCCTCATCCACCAATACAGGAATCCCATGCTGATGGGCTTTGTGGATGATTGCCTGCAAATCAAATACCATGCCATAATAGTTCGGATAAGTCAGGATGATTGCTTTAGCATCAGGGTGAAGGCTGATAGCTTTTTCCACCGTCTCTGGAGCAATGCCGCCGGCCACCCCCCAGTCACCATTATACTCCGGCCCCAGGAAAACAGGATATGCCTTGGCAAGACGGATTCCATTCAAGACGGACTTATGGCAATTCCGCTGCACAAGGACCGTCTCGCCTTCCTTCACAGTCGCAAGGATCATGGCGAGGTTACCAACAGTCGACCCATTTATTAAAAAAGAGCTCTCTTTAGCTCCATACAGCTTGCTTGCTAAAAGTTCTGCTTCTTTGATGGCGCCCGAAGCAGCATGGAGATCATCCAGACCGGACAATTCCGTCACATCCAGCTTCAGGGCCTCTGCGTAGACCGCTTGGCTGCCTTTATATAAAAGGCCATTCTTATGTCCCGGGACATGCAGGGAAATGCTGTCCTTACCTATATGATCCAGCAGCCTGCCGTACAGGGGAAGATTATTATAGTCATTCATTGTTATCACCAGATTGTTAGATTCTTCACCTATTTTATCAGACCCCATCTTAAAAAGATAATGCGTCCCCTAAATAAAAATAAGCTGTTGCCAAAGAATTGCCTATAGACATACACCCGGAAGCAAAGCAGAACATACAATAGAAAACATGTAAATACTCTCGAGACTTTTCAAAAAATTGTATTATTTTTTGCACAATGGACAGAATAAGAGGTGGAGGTGGAGATATGGATTCTTTATTGGCAAACAATCAGATGAAGAAAACCTGTGTCATTTGCGAAGAGGATAAAACAAGGGGCATACATTTATATACTTCTTTCATCTGCACAGATTGTGAATCTGATCTGATTAACACCGACACGGACAATCCAAAATATAAATATTATCTGAAGAAACTGCGGAAAGTAAATACACCGGAAATATTCTCGTAGAAGCTGATGCTTCTTTTTTTTGTGGTTTATTGGAGGAAATCAGCCTTTTTGGAATTGCGGCTGTGGGGAAGAAGCAGATAAACATATTTGAAGGCAGAGTGTGGAGTTGGACAGCTGGGTTGTAATTGTTAGTTTAGTTGGGTTGTGGTGGATTATCTTGCGAATTGATTATTCATGGTGAAAGCAGCTGTATTCAACGATATATTAAGCAAGTACGCAGAGCAATTCGCCCGTCCGGCATGCATGTAAGAAAGCAGCTGCCGGCTATAGTCGGATTTATGGCAAATGGTAAATTATTTGGGGATCCCGGTAAATCAATTGGCCATTTGATTAAATAAATCGTAAATTTGGTAGATTATCGAGCCAATTGATTAAATTCGCAACCAAAGCAGCTGCTCACCTCATTATTTTCATAAAGTGCTCAGCTTTAATGCCCATCATTAATGCTTTTTCCAGCAATATTTATGAAATTAGCTGCTGGCTTTAGTTGGATTTATGGCAAATGGTAAATTAAATGGGGATTTCGGTAAATTAATTGGCCAATTGATTAAATAAATCACGGAGTTGGTAGATTATCGAACCAATTGATTAAATTCATAACCAAAGCAGCTGCTCTCCCCCATATTCTCAACAAAAACCCTGCTCATTCGCCCACGCCGGCCACTAATTTCCTCCCCAGAGCACTTTTATTATTAAGGTTCTACGTCAAATGTTGGGGTGAGGTCCAAAGGGCTTCACCCTTATCCAATATGCACACCCAACTTTTTATACTTATGAGTTAATAAGATTTTGGCCCGAAAACGCTTAAAGCTTCTAAAGCCAAATGCGTTTCGTTTCATGACTTTCGTTAAGTTATTGAGGCCTTCTAAAAAACCATTCGAATAGTTATAGCTAAAGCTATTTAGTATTTCGATTTGCCAGTTTTTTATGGTCTTGGCAGCTTTCATGAACTCAGGAATGCCCGCCTGGGCAAC
>NZ_VTER01000018.1:0-63367 GCF_008180445.1 Bacillus infantis | reverse complement strand
GGTTACCCCACCGACTTCGGGTGTTACAAACTCTCGTGGTGTGACGGGCGGTGTGTACAAGGCCCGGGAACGTATTCACCGCGGCATGCTGATCCGCGATTACTAGCGATTCCAGCTTCATGCAGGCGAGTTGCAGCCTGCAATCCGAACTGAGAATGGTTTTATGGGATTCGCTTAACCTCGCGGTCTTGCAGCCCTTTGTACCATCCATTGTAGCACGTGTGTAGCCCAGGTCATAAGGGGCATGATGATTTGACGTCATCCCCACCTTCCTCCGGTTTGTCACCGGCAGTCACCTTAGAGTGCCCAACTTAATGCTGGCAACTAAGATCAAGGGTTGCGCTCGTTGCGGGACTTAACCCAACATCTCACGACACGAGCTGACGACAACCATGCACCACCTGTCATCCTGTCCCCCGAAGGGGAACGCCCTATCTCTAGGGTTGTCAGGAGATGTCAAGACCTGGTAAGGTTCTTCGCGTTGCTTCGAATTAAACCACATGCTCCACCGCTTGTGCGGGCCCCCGTCAATTCCTTTGAGTTTCAGCCTTGCGGCCGTACTCCCCAGGCGGAGTGCTTAATGCGTTTGCTGCAGCACTAAAGGGCGGAAACCCTCTAACACTTAGCACTCATCGTTTACGGCGTGGACTACCAGGGTATCTAATCCTGTTTGCTCCCCACGCTTTCGCGCCTCAGCGTCAGTTACAGACCAGAAAGTCGCCTTCGCCACTGGTGTTCCTCCACATCTCTACGCATTTCACCGCTACACGTGGAACACCTACGTATTACCGCGGCTGCTGGCACGTAGTTAGCCGTGGCTTTCTGGTCAGGTACCGTCAAGGTGCCGGCAGTTACTCCGGCACTTGTTCTTCCCTGACAACAGAGTTTTACGATCCGAAAACCTTCATCACTCACGCGGCGTTGCTCCGTCAGACTTTCGTCCATTGCGGAAGATTCCCTACTGCTGCCTCCCGTAGGAGTCTGGGCCGTGTCTCAGTCCCAGTGTGGCCGATCACCCTCTCAGGTCGGCTACGCATCGTTGCCTTGGTGAGCCRTTACCTCACCAACTAGCTAATGCGCCGCGGGCCCATCTGTAAGTGATAGCCGAAACCATCTTTCAGCATAACCCCATGAGGGAAATGCATTATCCGGTATTAGCTCCGGTTTCCCGAAGTTATCCCAGTCTTACAGGCAGGTTGCCCACGTGTTACTCACCCGTCCGCCGCTGACTTCAGGGAGCAAGCTCCCATCCGTCCGCTCGACTTGCATGTATTAGGCACGCCGCCAGCGTTCGTCCTGAGCCAGGATCAAACTCTCCATATAAGAGTAAGATTTAGCTCTGATAAAAATAAGATTAACGTTGACGTTTTTGTTCGTTCAGTTTTCAAAGAACAATCTCTGCCGCTCAGGAGCGACTTTATTAATTTAACACAGTGCAGATAACTTGTCAACAACTTTTCTTAAGTTTGTTTTGCGTCATCAGCGACGCTTATTAATATACCAAGATAATATTAAGAAGTCAACAATATATCCAAAAAAATTTAAAGTTCCTTCAGCTGCGGTGCAGGCATATATTTAATGCACTCTTTCTCCGGGGCGATCCGCTTAAACAGGGAAAACAAAATCTTATACCTTTCCCCCATTGCTCTTTTCACAATATGGTCGATCCGTTCATCTTTCAGATCAAAGAGAATTTCATCCATCTCTCTTTTAATCAAGTATTCCATCTCTTTCATTTCCCTTTCATTGATCAGCATTCCAAGCATTGTATCGCTCCTTATCTTATAAGGTTCTTGTAGTATTTTCCATTACCCTGTTTTTTATGAAACGAACAGAAAATAAATCAAAAAATTGGCGGAAAAATCTTTTAAGTCATATTTGCTTTTTGTGTTCATAAAAATAAGACAAGGATTCTTTGTGGACGAGGTGATTGGATGAATTTTTTTTATGTAGTAAACGGAAAGGCCATTAAACAGGGGCTGCTTATCATTATCGCCTCCTTCTTTACTGCCTGGTTTTTGTATATGGAGAATATTATTCACGTTCCAGTTTTCTCGGCAAATGATGGACCAAAGGCGATTTACAAAGGAGAGAAGGATGCTGCCCTGACATTTAATATAGGCTGGGGTGATGAAAAAGCCGAACCCATCCTCGATGTTCTGAAGAAGCAAAACGTCAAGGCTGCAACTTTCTTCTTATCCGGTTCTTGGGCGGAGAGGCATCCGGAGCTGGTTGCCCGCATTATGAAAGAAGGGTATGAGATTGGAATGCTTGGCTATGATTATAAGGATTATACAGATCTGGAAGAAAGCAAAATCCGCCAGGACCTTGCCAAAGGGCAGGAAGCTTTCAAGAAGCTGAATGTAAAGGATATTAAGCTGGTAAGGGCGCCAACAGGCCATTTTGATCAAAAGACACTGAATGTGGCAGAAAAGATGGGCTATACGGTTGTACACTGGAGCATCGACTCAAAAGATTGGACTAATCCCGGCGTTGAGAGGATTGCAGAAAATGCAGCCAAGGCCGGGAAAGGAGATATCATTCTCCTGCATGCCTCCGATTCGGCCAAACAAACGGCCAAAGCTCTCCCAGCCATTATAGGCAAGTATAAAGACAAAGGCCTAAAACTGGTTTCAGTATCTGAAATGATGGCAAACGCAAGCACGAAATCAAATGAGATAAAATAATGCAGCAAAAAAGACGGGCCTGAAATCAGCGGCCCGCCTTTTTGTATGTCCGGATCATTTTGCAGCCTTTATGGCTTCCCTCTTTTTCATTGAGCTCTCATTCAGCTTATGCAGGATCAAAAGCTGATAGGCATTGCAGATAAGCAGAGGGAAAAGCATGAGATATACCCAGCTTTCTTCATTTACCCTCAGTGCAGGTGTCCACTCCACACTGGTCACCACCACCATGAAGAACAATGCAGGGATGAATGCCCCTTTGTTTGTCTGCCTTGCCTTTAAGAATGCTGCCGCCAGCCCCGCTGCCAATACGATTAGCGCCAGGGCAATATAAGGTCCATAGCTTTCCCCGTTTTCGGCAAAGTTGCTGTATCTTAAGTATACAAGGTCGAATAAGGCGAATAATATAAGAACAACCTGTACGCCATTCCATAAAGACCTGAAAATACCTAATCCAAACCGGTGTACGGTTAAATATGCGAAAAAGCCCATTTGGCTCAAGATGCTGAAAATCAAGCCCACTCCTGCTAGCCAAAATAATACAGAGATGATTTCCAATACTTCAAAATCAGCAAATAACGGCTGATATTCTTCCCACCTGACAATAAATCCTGTGATACCGGTTGCAATTGCACCCAAAAGCAGAGTGGACAAAAACAACCTTACCCAATTACGGCTGGTCATTATATATTAAGCCTCCATAGCGATAGTCATTCACCTATATGATTGTACCAACCAAAGTATGAAAAATCTAGGCATTACTCGCCAAACGAATAATATTTGCCCCAAATCACCATTCTAAGGTTAGGGACAATCCTGAAAGGAGCTTTCAATCATGTACAAAATATTCCGGCTCCTCCCACTTATCCTCCTCCTTGCCGTTTCGGGCTGCGGCCAGGCTGCCGAATCAGGCAGCGGCCAAATGGACTATGATCAGACAAAGAAAATGATTGTCGATATATTAAAGACCGATGATGGCAAGAAGGCGCTGCAGGAATTGATGGGAGACGAAAAGCTAAAACAGCAGCTTGTTATGGACCAGGCGATGGTTTCCGATACGATTGAGAGGACCTTAACATCTGATAAAGGGACTGAATTCTGGAAAAAATCTTTTGAGGATCCTAAATTTGCCGAAAGCATGGCAAAAAGTATGGAAAAAGAAAATGAAAAGCTTTTAAAAGATCTGATGAAAGATCCCGAATATCGAAAAATGATGGTGGAAGTCCTGAAAGATCCTGAATTAGAGAAAGAAGTCACAACCATTTTAAAAAGCAACGAATACAGGGAGCATCTCCAAAAGGTGATGACCGAGACTTTCGAAAGCCCTATATACAAAGCCAAGATACAGGATATGATCATCAAGGCGACCGAAGAAGTGAAGAGCGGCGGCAAAGAAAGCGAAGGCGGCGGATCCGGTGAAAGCGGAGGAGAAGGCGGGGACAGCGGAGAAGGTTCCTGACCCTCTATCTCATTGAAAATGCCTCAGGCGAAGATTCGCCTGAGGCATTTTTTTATACTGATTGAATGACTTTTTCCGCAATGTCTGTATAGATTTTACCAAGCCTGTGATCTTTATCATAAATGGATGGCGCAAAGTCTGCATCATTCCAGTCCGGCTGTGCCAAAGGCAGCTGCCCTAAAACATTTGTTCTTAGCTCATCAGCAAGCTTATCCCCGCCGCCGTGGCCAAAGACATATTCTTTCTCGCCAGTCAGCTTACTTTCGAAGAAGGCCATGTTCTCAATTACACCGACAATTTCATGCTCGGTTCTCAACGCCATCGCACCTGCACGCGCAGCAACAAAAGCTGCTGTTGGATGCGGAGTGGTGACGATGATCTCTTTGCAGGAAGGAAGCATTGTATGAAGATCCAGCGCCACATCCCCTGTTCCAGGAGGAAGGTCAAGCAGCAGATAATCGAGCTCGCCCCAATCCACTTCATTGAAGAAGCTGTTCAGCATTTTGCCAAGCATCGGCCCCCTCCAGATGATTGGTGCATTATCTTCAACAAAAAAGCCCATGGATATGACTTTCACTCCAAAGCGTTCAACCGGGATGATCCGCCCTTCCCTGACAACCGGGCGCTTTGTGATGCCCATCATATCAGGAACACTGAACCCATAGATATCTGCATCGACCAGTCCGACCTTTTTCCCGAGGCGCGCCAATGATACAGCAAGGTTGACTGACACAGTGGACTTTCCGACACCGCCTTTACCGCTGGCGATCGCAATAAATTTGGTTTTGCTGTCTTCTGATAAAAGCCCTTTGTCCTCTTTTTCCGGAGAACGGTGCTTGGCCAATTCCTCCGCAGGCAGCTCACTGAAGCGAAGGCCCACAGAGTCTGCGCCATTCTGCTTTAGCAAATCCACAATCTGCGTCTGCAGCTGAAGCTGTTCCGCCGTCCCTGTTTTCGCAACAGCAATCTTCACACTCACATGATTCTTCTCTGGCTTCACACTAATTTCCTGGATCGCATTCAGCTCACCAAGTGTTTTATGTATGAACGGTTCCTTCACATCACCCAAAAGCTCTCTCACTCTTTGCTCTGTCAACATCTATATGCACCTGCCCTTTAAGTCGTTTTAAACTTAGTATAGTATAACATAGCGTGAAATGTGGAGGCGACTGTTCTGACCCGACAAGCATAAGACAAGAAAGGAGCTGAGGCTGCCCTTTGCCTCGGATTCTTTCTTGGCTTATGACTCGAGGGGCAAGGAGCCGGAACTGGACAATACGAAAAGCGGAGGCGACTGTTCTGTTCCGACAAGCATAAGACGGGAAAGAAGCAAAGGCCGCCCTTTGCCTTTGATTCTTTTCTGGCTTATGACTCGAGGAACAAGGAGCCGGAACTGAGTGGAGGAATTTCTATAGAGTGCTGACTGCCTTGCACATTCAATACATGGCAAAATGCCCGCCATGCCCCTCATGCATCGTTGCGGCCCATTCTATACATGGGTCTTCTCTCTCCGTCCCTCTCTTGCATCGATAGACCCTTTTCTATACATGAGCCTGCTCTCTCCACTCCTCTCTTGCATCGATTAGACTCTTTTCTATACATGAGCCTGCTCTCTCCACTCCTCTCTTGCATCGATTAGACCCTTTTCTATACATGAGCCTGCTCTCTCCACTCCTCTCTTGCATCGATTAGACYCTTTTCTATACATGAGCCTGCTCTCACTATCCCTCTCATGCATTGATTAGCCACCTTCTAACTCTTCCTGCGCCGGCGATGCCCCTTATCAATACACGACCAACAGTTCCCATAACTCTCCTCGCCAGCCGTTAAAGTAAAAACACCCTCCCCGGTCTCCTTTTCTCCATAAAAAAGAGCATCCCACAGGATGCCCCTTTATTCTGGCTCCACCAGCTCTTCTTCATTCGTAAAGTAGCGCAATACTCCATTATAGATAGAGGCTGCCACTTTTTCCTGGTAGTCATCTGTTTTCAGCCTGGATTTTTCTCCCGGATTGGAGAGGAAGCCGATTTCGACCAGCGCGCCAGGCTTTTTGGCGTATTTCAGGATATACACATGGCTGATCGGCTTGGCTCTTCTTTCTGTGTTTTCCAGGTTTCTGCGCAGCTCATCCTGAATGAATTTAGCAGCTGCAGCATTCTCCTTAACCTGCGGGGCATAGAAGGTCTGTGCACCGCTCCAGCGGGCAGATGGAATGGAATTCAGGTGGATGCTCAGGAAAAAGTCGGCCTCGGATTCATTAATCATCTTAAGGCGCTGTTTAAGGTCCTCCACCTTCCTCCTGCTGTATCCCTTTGTACCCTCCGGAGCCAGGTCACGGTCATCCTCCCTGGTCATAATGACAAGCGCTCCCTGCTCTTGCAGGTAGTCCCTGACCTTTAATGAGACATTCAATGCGATATCCTTTTCTAAAGCATCTGAATCTCCGGCTCCGCCATCTGGTCCGCCATGTCCTGGATCCAGGAGGATGATTTCACCTGTGAGCGGCAAATTCCATGACTTCCAGGAGTTATTTTCAAGAAAATCGTATCGAAAGATTAAAAATAGGATTATAAGTCCGGCCGCAAAAGCAGCCATCTGCAGTTTTCGCTTCATCGTCCTAACCCATCCCTCCGCTTGTCCTCATTCATATATATATGGGACAAGGGAAGGGGTTAGAACATTTTTAAAGAGATCAATGAAGTCTCAGCTTATGGCGCCGCTGGCCCTTCTGAAAGCCTTCCATCCACCAATGGCGCACATAATGCTCACAAGTGCCAGCCAGTGACTCGTTCGCAGCCGCTTCTTCACCGCTCCCCCAGTAAAGAAGGAAATTATAGAGCGTATCAACAAAATGCTTTTCCTCGCTCCTGCATCTGTCGAGGACCTGTTCAACGCCTTCTCCATAATAGCCGAACCGGCTGAAATGGGCCCCAAGGAGATAGGCTTCGATTGCGACATCATAACAGGCCTCCTCCACTCCTGTATTCATCAGGAGCCCAGACGTAAACCTTATACTTCCAAAATGCACTTTCACACTTTCCTTCAGAGACTTTATCGAAATGTCCTTTAGGACCGTTTTTTCATATTTGATCTGCTTTTCCCGCTGTTTATCTGTAAAGGTTGTAATCACACTCACAGCTTTCTTCACCCCTTAAAGATAGTCTTCATCCGCCCAATGGGTGTCATTCAAGAAAGCACTGGCAATTTTGACAGAGAATAAAGCGGATGAAGGGCAATCTTTGTTCAAAAGCTATAAAAAATTCTCTTACTGAAAGACTGTTTTCATGAAGATTGCTGCTTTTAACGGGGAGTAATTTACGTAATATGGTTTTGCATAAACAGATGCTTATTCGGTTTACGGAGCCAAGGTAGTGAGAGGGGTTGAACAACAGGAAGTCTTATCCACATTTTCAGTGACCAGCAAGCCTTAAAATAAGCGGAGATTTACCGGTTAGTTTGCTGAATATGGCACAGGTGGGTGTATATAAGCGGAAGATTTCCGGTTAAGCGGAGCGAAGCTGCCCATTTTCCTGTTTTTTGAATCATTAGCCGGAATTTCTCCGTCTATTTGGGCTATTTTTAGCGTTTTTTGAAATTAGAGGGAGTTTCTCCGCTTATTATTCAGCCTGTTACTGATTCCCTTTTCCGGTCTGGGTAGTTCTGCTCTTTTATGGCTGGGCGAGAAAGAAGAATGGACGGGCATGCTATTTGAATTTTGGCTAGCACAAGAAGCCTTGCCTCCCGAAAAGGATGACAAAATAGCAGCAATCTATGCAAAAAAAGAGCCCACTGAAAAAAGCTTCATAAGCATAAAAAAAGACCCCCAGACATAAGCCTGAGAGCCTTTGATAAAGCGAAGATTAACGCTTTGAGAACTGAGGAGCACGACGAGCACCTTTAAGACCGTATTTCTTACGCTCTTTCATACGTGCGTCACGAGTCAATAGTCCAGCGCGCTTTAATGTTGGACGGAATTCAGGGTCAGCTTGAAGCAATGCACGAGCGATGCCGTGACGGATTGCACCAGCTTGGCCAGTGTATCCACCGCCATTAACGTTTACCAGGATATCGTAGCTGTTTAGTGTTTCAGTAGCAACAAGCGGCTGCTTAACTACTTCACGCAAAGCTGCGAATGGGATGTAGCTTTCGATCTCACGACCATTGATGATGATTTTACCATCGCCAGGAACTAAACGAACACGGGCAACGGAGCTTTTACGACGACCAGTACCGATATATTGAACTTGTGCCAAGATAATAACCTCCCTTTAAAAATTATCCACGAAGTTCGTAAACTTCAGGTTGTTGTGCTTGGTGCGGATGTTCGCTGCCAGCATATACGTGTAATTTTTTGAACATTTGACGGCCAAGTGAATTCTTTGGAAGCATGCCTTTGATAGCAAGCTCAAGCATTTTCACAGGGTAGTTTGTACGCATCTCAAGAGCAGTTCTTGTTCTAAGACCGCCTGGGTGCATTGTGTGACGGTAATAGATCTTGTCAGTAAGCTTCTTACCTGTCAGTTCGATTTTCTCAGCGTTGATGATGATCACATTGTCACCAGTGTCAACGTGCGGTGTGAAAGTTGGTTTATTTTTGCCGCGCAGGACTGCTGCTACTTCACTTGCAAGGCGACCTAGAGTCTTGCCTTCAGCGTCAACAACATACCATTTACGCTCGATATTGTTTGCGTTAGCCATAAACGTACGCATGGATTTCCCTCCTAAATAATCAATCATATTCATGTTCTTTAATTTCGTATATTATCACACAGATAAGTTCCGGGGCTTATTTGTGGGGTTAAAATACATACCATATTATGATATATCCTATACAGTACAATGTCAAGGGAATGTTACGCCAGGTTTAGTTGTTTTGAAAAAAATAATTTTTTCCTTTTCCCTTTAATAGAATACCTTCCACAAATACAATCCCTCGGCGGGAGCTGTCTTGCCTGCCAGGCTCCTGTCCCTGCCTGATAAGATTTCCGGGAAGCTCCCCGGCTCCCTCGTTCCTGCCCCTGCTTCGAGGAGAGTGCCAGTCAGGATGCGGACCATATTATACAAAAAACCGCTGCCCGTAAAATGCAGCTCCAGCATCTCTCCAGCTTCTTCAACCCGAACCTTTCTGATCTCCCTTACTTTGTCCTCAACGTCTGTCCTGGAGGCGCAGAAGCTTGAGAAGTCATGGGTGCCGAGAAGATGTTCCGCAGCTTCCCTCATCGCTCCGATATCAAGGGAATGAGGATAGTGATAGCTATAGTGCCGTTCAAACGGGCTGCGGATTTTCCCTCTGTAAATAAAGTAGCGGTATTCCTTCCCGCATGCATCAAAGCGGGCATGAAAGCCTTCTGCGGCCTTCTCAGTGCTCTCCACAGCGATGTCCTTCGGAAGGAGGGAATTCAGGGCTGCCACCCATCTGTCCTCCGGGATGGCGAGCGGCGAGTCAAAGTGGATGACCTGCCCCCTCGCATGCACCCCGGCGTCTGTCCTGCCGGAGGCAAAGATCTTCACCGGGTTTCCTTTATGGATTTTGGCCAGTGCCCTTTCCACTTCCAGCTGCACCGTCCGCTTTCCCGGCTGCACCTGGTAGCCGGAGAACTGGGAGCCGTCATAGGCAATCTTGCATTTGAATCTTTGCATTTCTTCACCCCATTATGTGCGGAATACAGCAAGCAGTGCTGCAACAGCCAGGAGCAGGAGCAGCATGAGGGTGTCCCTTGTGCCCCAGTTCAGCTGCCGGTACTTCGTCCTGCCTTCCCCTCCGCGGTAGCCTCTTGCCTCCATTGCGGTGGCAAGCTCCTCAGCGCGTTTGAACGAGCTGACGAATAAAGGGATCAGCAGCGGAATGATCGACTTTACACGGTCCTTGATCGGCCCTCCTGAAAAATCGACTCCCCTGGCAGTCTGCGCCTTCATGATCTTATCTGTTTCCTGCATAAGGGTTGGTATGAAGCGAAGCGAGATCGACATCATCAGAGCCAGCTCATGGACAGGGAACTTCACCTTGTTCAAAGGCCCCAGCAGGCTTTCCAGCCCATCTGTAATTTCAATGGGCGTCGTCGTCAAGGTTAATAGCGATGTCATCATGATCAGCAGGAAAAAGCGCATAGAGATGAACAGACCCTGCTTCAGGCCTTCTTCATATATTTTCAGCCACCCAAGATCAAGGATAACGTCTCCGCCCTTTGTCATGAATACATGCAGCAGCAGAGTGAAAAGCACAAGCCACAGCACCGGCCGCAGCCCCATATAAATGAACCTCGCAGGCACCTTCGATGAACTGACCATCGTCAGCGTGTAGACAGTGAGGATGGCATAAGTCAGGACATTATTGGCTAAAAAGACGACACATACAAATAAAAAGATAATGGCAAGCTTGGAACGGGGATCCATCCGGTGAAGGACGGAGTCGGCCGGAACATAGCGGCCAAAAATCATTTTCTCCATCATTTTGCCTCACCCCGCTTCACTGCGCCTGCGATTGCTTCTGTCAGCTGCTCCATCGTCAGGCAGGTTCTTTCAAGCTTCAATCCGAATGCCTTCTCGAACTTCTGCTGAAATTTGACAACCTCCGGAACATCCAGGCCGAGCTCAAGCAGTCCTTCCGGATCCGCAAAGATTTCTATCGGTACGCCTTTTCTGTATACCTCGCCTTTATGCATGATCACAATCTGATCGGCGTAGGCGGCAGCGTCCTCCATGCTGTGGGTCACCAGGATAGTGGAAAGGCCTCTTTCCTTATGGAGCGAATAGAACATCTCCATGATCTCTTTCCGCCCGCGCGGGTCCAGGCCTGCTGTCGGTTCATCCAGAACGATTACATCGGGATTCATGGCAAGCACACCTGCAATGGCCACTCTCCGCATCTGCCCGCCGGATAGATCAAAAGGAGACTTCTCAAGAATGGACTCGGCCAGGCCTACCTGAATGATGGCCTTTCTTGCCCTTTCCTTGGCCTCGGCCTCACTGACGCCAAAATTCATCGGGCCGAAGCAGATATCCTTTTCGACTGTTTCTTCAAAAAGCTGGTGCTCAGGGAACTGAAAAACAATCCCGACCTTTTGGCGGACCGCCTTTAGGTTTTTTTCCTTTTTCCCTGCAGTGATTTCCCTGTCCCCTATCCTTACACTGCCTTTTGTCGGCTTTAACAGGGCATTCAAATGCTGAAGGACAGTAGACTTGCCTGAACCGGTATGGCCGATTAGGGCGAGATATGTGCCTGATGGGATATCAATTGATACATCCTGGATGGCCAGCCGCTCAAATGGTGTGTTTATCTGGTATCTATGCTCTACATTTTGGAGTGAGATGTCCATAGCTTTTCCACCAACTCTTCTTCTGTTAAATAAAATTTTGGGATGGCCAGCCCTTTTTCACGCAGTGCCTTGCTCATCTTCACAGGGAATGGGATGTCCAGGCCGAGCTTTACGAGCTCCTCGTCCATCTGGAAAATTTGCTCCGGTGTGCCTTCCCTGTATAATTGCCCCTGGTTCATAACGATGATCCGATCTGCCTTGGCCGCTTCTTCAAGATCATGGGTGATGGAGATGACCGTCATCCTGTGCTCGCTCTTTAACTCTCTTACCGTCTGCAGGACCTCTTCTCTTCCGCGGGGGTCCAGCATGCTTGTAGCTTCATCCAGTATGATCAGCGACGGACGCAGGGCAATAACCCCTGCAATGGCGACTCTTTGTTTCTGGCCGCCTGAAAGATGGTGCGGCTCTTGATCTAGAAATTTGCCCATATTGACCATCTCTAATGAGGAACTCACTCTTTCTTTCATCTCTTCCTGCGGGACTCCATTATTTTCTAAACCAAAAGCCACATCATCCTGCACCGTTGTTCCGACAAATTGGTTATCAGGATTCTGGAACACCATCCCTACAGCCCTTCTGACGTCCCAGACGGTCTCTTCTGTCAGTTCAGTCCCCTTCACCAGGATCCTGCCTTCCTGGGCATACTGCAGCCCATTTAAAAGCTTGGCCAATGTAGACTTGCCTGATCCGTTGTGGCCGACAATGGCAAGCCATTCCCCTTCCTGTATGTTAAAGGAAACGTTTCTTAAGGCATACTGGCTGCCGGCATCATATTGAAAAGAAATGTTTTCTAATTGAACAAGTGGATTTGACATAGGGATCCTCCTCTCTGCTCTTCTTGCAGCTGCATATACAGCCTTGACTTCAATGCTTCAGCGTCTGTCATTTGAAATGGGAAGAGGCATTGCATCATTATCTCCCGGAAATAAAAATAACTCGCCTTTTGGCGAGCCTGATTTGCAGAAGACATTGAATTATTAGCTGAAGTCAGATGGCTGCCGGCACATATGCGCTTGTGTCGTTAATTGCATCAAAGCTCAATAATCGCTTTAGCTGCCTCTCTAATCTGTGCTCTCTGCCAAAAAACCTGAAACTTATAAAAAAGCCTGCACCTCATTCCGGCTGCAGAATTTACATTCTGTGCGCATATAACAGTTCCGGAAGAGGTGCATGAGCTAGACGAGACAAGTCCGGGATGCGTATGCTGCATCCGTCAGTATAAAACTTGCACTGAGAGGCCAGAGATTCTGGCGCAGCGGAATCTTGCTCATCGTAACGCTCTTGTTTGGCTTGAATATAAGGCTTATGAAGAAAATGGAAGATAAGCCTTTTACAGAAAAAGGGCAAAGAACAAGTTCATGATAAACTGTCCAGCGCCCTTGTTGTCTGCTGCAGCAATTATACTAACTCGATGATAACCATTGGTGCTCCGTCTCCACGACGAGGCCCAAGCTTCATGATTCGAGTGTATCCACCTTGGCGCTCTTCATAACGAGTTGCGATGTCGCTGAATAACTTTTGTACTGCATCTTGGTTTGTCTCAGCATTAGCTACCTCATTGCGAATGAATGCAGCTGCTTGACGGCGAGCATGCAGGTCTCCGCGCTTGCCTAAAGTGATCATTTTCTCAACAACTGAACGCAGCTCTTTCGCACGAGCTTCAGTTGTTTCGATGCGCTCACTGATGATTAAGTCTGTAGCTAAGTCACGTAGCATAGCTTTACGTTGAGCACTAGTGCGTCCTAACTTTCTGTATCCCATGAAAGTTTCCCTCCTTTGTTGAAGTGATCAGTTGGTGATAGACCTAAGAGTGATAGATCCTAAGATCAGTCATCCTTGCGTAAGCCTAATCCCAGCTCTTCTAATTTATGTTTTACCTCTTCAAGAGATTTTCTGCCAAGGTTGCGGACTTTCATCATATCCTCTTCAGTCTTGTTGGCCAATTCCTGAACAGTATTGATGCCTGCGCGCTTTAAGCAGTTATATGAACGGACTGAAAGATCGAGTTCTTCAATAGTCATTTCAAGAACTTTTTCCTTTTGGTCCTCTTCTTTCTCAACCATGATTTCAGCATTTTGCGCTTCGTCAGTAAGGCCGACAAAGATATTCAAATGCTCAGTTAAAATCTTCGCTCCAAGAGCAACCGCATCTTGTGGACCAGTGCTTCCATCAGTCCATACATCGAATGTTAACTTATCATAGTTAGTCATTTGCCCGACGCGTGTATTTTCTACCTGGTAGGAAATACGCGATACTGGAGTGTAGATGGAATCGATAGGAATGACACCGATTGGTTGATCTTCTCGCTTGTTTTGATCAGCTGGTGTATAACCGCGTCCTCTTTTGGCAGTCAAGCGCATGCGCAAGTGCCCATTGGACCCAAGGGTAGCAATATGAAGATCCGGATTGAGGATCTCGACATCACTGTCATGCGTTACGTCAGCTGCAGTAACCGCACCTTCACCTTGAATATCAATCTCCAGCGTCTTTTCATCATCGGAATAGATTTTAAGAGCCAGTTTTTTAATATTTAAGATTACAGATGTTACATCTTCTACGACGCCTTCAATTGTTGAGAACTCATGAAGTACCCCATCAATTTGAATAGATGTGACAGCGGCACCAGGGAGTGAGGATAAAAGGATACGACGTAAGGAGTTACCCAAAGTAGTACCATACCCACGCTCAAGCGGCTCTACGACGAACTTTCCATACTTGGCATCATCGCTGATCTCAACCGTTTCGATTTTTGGTTTTTCTATTTCGATCATCAAAATATACCCTCCTTCAAAACGTCGAAACCCCGGCTAGCTTCTGCCTGCCGAAATTCCCCCATGTATACGTTCCCGTTTGTGCACAACAACTGGAATAAAGTTTCTGTATAACGGAAAATTGTATCATAACCCATTATAGACAAGGATACAAATTCTATACAGAAAAAATTATACGCGGCGACGTTTTGGCGGGCGGCATCCGTTATGAGGAACCGGAGTAACATCTCTGATAGCCGTTACTTCTAGACCAGCAGCCTGAAGGGCACGAATGGCAGCTTCACGTCCTGCACCAGGTCCTTTAACAGTAACTTCAAGAGTTTTCATACCATGTTCCATAGATGTCTTCGCTGCAGTTTCAGCAGCCATTTGAGCAGCAAATGGAGTAGATTTACGAGAACCTCTGAATCCAAGAGCTCCAGCACTTGACCAAGAAAGAGCGTTACCATGAACGTCTGTGATTGTTACGATAGTGTTATTGAATGTTGAACGGATGTGGGCGATACCACTTTCAATATT
The DNA here is from genome assembly GCF_008180445.1 of Bacillus infantis. GTDB lineage: Bacteria > Bacillota > Bacilli > Bacillales > Cytobacillaceae > Bacillus_AB > Bacillus_AB infantis_B. The sequence continues at coordinate 48,618 of NZ_VTER01000018.1, read as the reverse complement.
CTTTTTAACACGGCGTTTGCGTGTATTAGTTTTACGAGCCATTGTATATTACCTCCTTTACCGATTATTTCTTCTTGTTAGCTACAGTCTTACGAGGACCTTTACGTGTACGGGCATTGTTCTTAGTGTTCTGTCCGCGTACAGGAAGTCCACGGCGGTGACGAAGACCGCGGTAAGAACCGATTTCCATAAGACGCTTGATGTTGAGTGAAACTTCACGGCGAAGGTCACCTTCAACTTTGAGTCTGTCGATTACTTCACGGATTTTGTTAAGCTCATCTTCTGTAAGGTCGCGAACGCGAGTGTCTTCAGAAACACCAGCTTCAGCCAAAACCTTTTGAGCAGTATTTTTACCGATACCATAAATGTAAGTCAATGAGATTACTACACGTTTTTCACGTGGAATATCTACACCAGCAATACGTGCCATTCTATGCGCACCTCCTTGTTATTAGCCTTGTTTTTGTTTATGCTTAGGGTTTTCACAGATAACCATAACTTTACCACGTCTGCGGATAACTTTGCACTTTTCGCAGATCGGCTTAACTGATGGTCTTACTTTCATTATCCTAACCTCCTTGATATTACGGAGTGCAATCAGTCTATTTGAAGCGGTAAGTGATTCTTCCGCGAGTCAAGTCATATGGTGAAAGCTCAACTGTTACTTTATCTCCTGGCAGGATGCGGATGAAGTGCATGCGGATCTTGCCGGAAACATGAGCCAAAACAGTATGACCGTTTTCCAATTCTACCTTAAACATAGCATTTGGCAAAGTTTCAATAACTGTGCCTTCTATTTCGATTACATCGTCTTTCGCCATCGAACATGTCTCCCTTCTTCTTTTCAGAATCTCACCTATTCATACGCTGCTTACGCAAAACGTAATTTTCCCTTCATTGCACGGCCGGTTTCATTTTATGCTGCACTCGATTTCCGGAGAAACATAATCAGTCAGCTCCAGATGCCGGACGCTCTTCAGCAGTGGATTGCCTGACTTCCGTCTGGCCCCTTCGGCTATAGAGACAAACCGTCCATCTATCAACCTTATAATTATATCATATTCGCCGGCATCCCGCCCATTTTTAATCAAAACAATTTGACCAGAGATCAAATGATCTTGTCAGGGCCGCAGACCAGTTTCAGAATCAGCCTATGCAATCACCTGCACATCGAGCTTTAGTGAGGATCTCATAGCCTGTTTCAGTAATGGCAATGGTATGCTCAAAATGCGCACACATGCTGCCGTCCACTGTAACGACTGTCCAGTCATCAGCCAAGGTTCTTACATACCTGCTTCCGGCATTGACCATCGGCTCGATGCACAGTACCATCCCCGGCTTAAGCACCGGCCCTTTATTAGGCGGACCGTAGTGAGGGATTTGCGGTTCCTCATGTAAGTCTTGCCCGATTCCGTGGCCAACATACTCACGCACAATGGAAAAACCGTTTGCTTCCGCATACGTCTGAATCGCATGAGAGATGTTCGATAAACGTACATCCGGCTTTGACTCTTTAAGCCCTTCATACAATGACTGCTCTGTGACATCCAGCAGGTGCCGGACTTGTCTGTCAACAGTGCCTACAGGGTAGGTCCAGGCGGAATCGCCATGGTAGCCATTATATTCAGCACCTATATCGATGCTGATAATGTCGCCTTCGTTAAGCACCCGATCCCCGGGAATCCCGTGCACAAGTTCATTGTTCACAGATGCACAGATGCTGCCACGGAAACCATTATAACCTTTAAAAGATGGGATTGCATCATGTTTGCGTATAAACGCCTCGGCAATTGTATCCAGCTCTCCGGTTGTAATGCCCGGTGCAACATGCTTCTGCAGCTCCTGGTGAGTCAGGGCAACAATACGCCCGGCTTCACGCATGATTTCAATTTCACGCGGTGTTTTGCAGATGATCATTAAAGCAGGCCTCCGAGGAGTGAATCAAGATCAGTGAACACCTTGGAAATTTCCTGCTGCCCATCAATATTGCGCAGATACCCTTTTGTTTCATAGAAATCAAGAAGGGGCTTAGTCTGCTTAATGTTGACATCAAGTCGGTTTTTAACAGTTTCGGCGTTATCATCAGCACGCTGATAAAGTTCGCCGCCGCACCGGTCGCATTCGTCTGCCTTTGCAGGGGGATTGAATACCAGGTGGTAAGTTGCCCCGCAGTTCTTGCAGATGCGTCTGCCAGTCAGGCGCTCCATTAAAATGCTTTGGTCAACATCAATGTTGATGACATAATCAATCTTTTTATCCAGTTCTGAAAGAATGTCTTCAAGGGCATCAGCCTGGGCAACCGTTCTTGGGAAGCCATCAAGCAAAAAGCCTTTATTGCAATCTTCCTTGCTTAGCCTTTCGCGGACTATGCCGATTGTCACCTGGTCAGGGACAAGCTCGCCTTTATCCATGAAAGATTTAGCTTCTAAACCTAGTTCCGTGCCTTCTTTTATAGCTGCACGAAACATATCTCCTGTTGAGATATGAGGGATGCCGTACTTCTCGACAATTTTCTCGGCTTGCGTACCTTTGCCGGCACCTGGGAGCCCCATCAATACTAAATTCACAAGATTTCCCCCTCAGTCTCTAATAAGGTTAATGGGAACTAAAAGTTCCCAAAACCGAATTATTTTATGAAACCTTTATAGTGACGCTTAACCATTTGGGCTTCAAGCTGCTTCATTGTTTCGAGCGCAACACCCACAACAATCAGAAGGCTTGTTCCGCCAATCTGGGCTGATTGCGGCAGTCCGGCGAAATTAATGAAGAAAACCGGAAGGATCGCAATGGCAGTCAAGAAAAGCGCACCGACAAATGTCAAACGATATAAGACACGAGTCAGATATTCCTGAGTGTTTTTACCTGGGCGTATACCCGGGATATAGCCGCCTTGCTTTTTCAAGTTGTCGGCAACCTGCTCCGGATTCACCTGGATAAAAGCATAGAAATACGTAAAGGCAATGATCAATGCACTATACACGATCATACCAATTGGGTGGGTATAGTCGAACACTCTTTGAATCCACATCGTCACATCGTTCTGCTCGAAGAAAGAAGCAATCGTTCTAGGCGTTACGATGAACGAGACTGCAAAGATGACTGGAATAACTCCGGCAGCATTCACCTTTAAAGGCAAATGAGTTGATTGTCCGCCCGCAGGATTTCCTCCTGTGGCCATACGCTTAGCGTATTGGATCGGAATTTTCCTTAATGCCTGCTGGATGAAGATCGTTCCAACGATGATGGCAATGACTGCAACCAGGATCAGGACTACTGTAACAATGCTAAGGAAAAGCTGCTCACCTGCATCTTCAATCTTCTGGGCGTAAATCTGGTTGACCGTGGAAGGTATGGCCGCTACGATACCAGCAAAAATGATGATGGAAATGCCGTTTCCGACACCTTTTGATGTGATCTGCTCTCCAAGCCACATTAAGAAGGCTGTTCCTGCTGTCAGTACAGTGGCAATCAGAAGGTAAGTTCCGATGCCCGGATTTTCAATCAGCATGCCGCCAGCCATGTTATTAAAGCCGTAGGACATACCCAGCGCCTGGATGAAACCAAGCACGATTGTAAAGTAACGGGTGAATTGAGCCAGCTTACGGCGCCCCACTTCCCCTTGCTTTGACCATTCAGTAAACTTCGGGACAACGTCCATCTGCAAGAGCTGAATGATGATCGAAGCCGTGATATACGGCATGATCCCCATTGCAAGGATAGAGAAGTTGAGAAGCGCTCCTCCGCCGAATGTATTCAGGATCCCAAATACACTCAAGTCATCCTGTGCTTTTAACAGATCAGCATTCACATGCGGTACAGGAATGAATGTACCGATGCGGAATATGATCAGCATTAAAAGGGTGAATAGGATCTTTCGTCTTATATCACCCACGCGCATAAAATTGGAGATTGTCTGAAACATTAGATCACCTCTGTTTGACCGCCGGCAGCTTCAATAGCTTCCTTTGCAGCAGAGGAGAATTTATGAGCTTTAACAGTAAGCTTTTTCTCTACTTTGCCTTTAGCAAGAACTTTCACTCCTGCTTTTTCGTTGCTTACGACTCCTGTTTCGATAAGAAGTTCTGGTGTAACTTCTGTTCCGTCTTCAAAACGGTTAAGTGCATCAAGGTTAACAACTGCATATTCTTTGCGGTTGATGTTTGTGAAACCGCGCTTAGGCAAGCGTCGGAATAAAGGTGTTTGACCACCTTCGAAACCAAGACGTACACCGCCGCCTGAACGTGCGTTTTGACCTTTATGACCTTTACCAGCAGTTTTACCATTGCCTGAACCGATACCGCGACCTTTGCGCTTGCGTTCTTGACGAGAACCCTCTGCAGGTTTTAATTCATGAAGTTTCATTTTGGCACCTCCTTATTGAAAAAATCGAACTTATTTCTCAGAGACCTTTACAAGGTGAGCAACCTTGTTGATCATGCCGCGGATAGCAGCATTATCCTGGTGCTCAACTGTTTGGTTCATCTTACGTAATCCTAGAGCTTTAACTGTTTCGCGCTGGTCTTGAGGACGACCAATCACGCTGCGAGTGAGGGTAACTTCTAGTTTATTCGCCATTTGATTTCCCTCCTTATCCTAACAGTTCTTCTACTGATTTACCGCGTAACTTAGCTACGTCTTCAGCACGTTTTAAGTTATTTAGTCCTTCAAGAGTTGCACGAACCATGTTGATTGGTGTGTTTGTGCCTAATGACTTAGACAGGATATCAGCTACACCAGCCAATTCAAGAACCGCACGAACCGGACCACCAGCGATAACTCCAGTACCTTCAGAAGCAGGCTTCAAAAGGATTTCGCCAGCACCGAAATGACCGATGATTTGGTGTGGAATAGTTGTTCCAACCATAGGTACTTCGATAAGGTTTTTCTTAGCATCTTCAATTGCTTTGCGGATCGCGTCCGGAACTTCCTGTGCTTTACCAGTTCCAAAGCCTACATGTCCGTTCTTATCGCCTACTACTACAAGAGCAGTAAAACGGAAGCGGCGTCCACCTTTAACAACTTTCGCTACACGATTGATTGTAACTACGCGTTCTTCAAGTTCAAGTTTGTTTGGGTCAATACGAAGCATCTTTATGTGTCCCTCCTTCTATTAAAATTCTAAGCCGTTTTCACGAGCAGCATCTGCTAATGCTTTAACACGTCCGTGATACAGGTAGCCTCCGCGGTCAAAAACGACAGCTTTAACTCCTTTTTCAACAGCGCGCTTAGCAACTAGTTCTCCAACCTTAACAGCAGCATCTGTGTTTCCTGTAGCAGTCAGTTCAACTTCCTTATCAAGTGTCGAAGCACTTGCAACAGTCACTTTGTTCACATCATCGATCAGCTGAGCATAGATATGCTTGTTAGAGCGGAACACGTTTAAACGAGGACGAGCTTCAGTACCGCTAAGTTTAGAACGCACGCGGGCATGTCTTTTTTTGCGGCTTTGATTTTTATCAGCCTTCGTAATCATTTAGGTCACTCCTTTCGTTTGCCTATGCGGCATTACTTACCTGTTTTACCTTCTTTACGACGCACATATTCGCCTTCGTAGCGGATACCTTTACCTTTGTAAGGCTCTGGAGGACGAACGTCACGAATGTTAGCAGCAAGTGCACCAACACGTTCTTTGCTTGTGCCTTTTACGATAACCTTCGTGTTAGAAGGTACTTCGATCTCGATTCCTTCTTCAGGAACGATTTCAACAGGGTGAGAGTAGCCAACGTTCAGGATCAGATTCTTCCCCTGCTTCTGAGCACGGTAACCGACACCGATAAGCTCAAGGCCTCTTTCAAATCCTTTAGAAACACCTTCAACCATGTTTGCGATCAGGGCGCGAGTAGTTCCGTGCAGTGCGCGGTGCTCTTTCGCTTCTGATGGACGGGAAACATTAATGATGTTCTCTTCCACGCTGATTGCCATATCAGGGCTGAATGAATAAGACAATTCGCCTTTAGGGCCTTTAACTGTCACATTGTTATTATCTACAGTGATTGTAACACCACTTGGAATTTCAATTGGTTTTTTACCTACGCGAGACATTTATTGCACCTCCATTCTTGAGAAACTCTATTACCAAACGTATGCTAATACTTCTCCGCCAGCTTGCTTAGCGCGGGCTTCTTTATCTGTAAGAACTCCTTGAGAAGTAGATACTAATGCGATTCCTAGACCGTTTAACACGCGAGGAACTTCGTTTGATTTTGCATATACACGAAGACCAGGCTTACTGATGCGCTTAAGACCAGTGATTACGCGCTCATTGTTTGCACCGTATTTAAGGAAAATGCGGATGATGCCTTGTTTATTGTCTTCGATAAACTCAACATCACGTACGAAACCTTCACGCTTAAGGATTTCAGCGATTTCTTTCTTGATATTAGAAGCAGGAACCTCTAATTTTTCGTGACGTACCATATTCGCATTACGGATGCGTGTAAGCAAATCTGCAATTGGATCTGTCATGACCATTGTTTTTACCTCCTTCCCAGACTTTGGGTTTTACCAGCTAGCTTTTTTCACACCAGGAATTTGTCCTTTGTATGCTAATTCACGGAAACAGATACGGCAAAGCTTAAATTTACGGTATACAGAATGTGGACGCCCGCAGCGTTCGCAGCGAGTGTATTCTTGTACCGGATATTTAGGCGTGCGTTTTTGTTTCGCAATCATTGACTTTTTAGCCACGTTGTCGCCTCCCTCTATTTAGCGATTACTTTTGGAATGGCATTCCAAATTGAGTTAAAAGTTCACGAGCTTCTTCATCTGTGTTAGCTGTAGTAACGATAACGATATCCATACCACGAACTTTGCTTACTTTATCGTAATCAATCTCAGGGAAGATTAACTGTTCTTTCACACCAAGAGTGTAGTTGCCGCGGCCGTCAAAGGATTTCTTTGAGATCCCGCGGAAGTCACGTACACGTGGAAGAGATACAGATACTAATTTATCAAAAAACTCGTACATGCGCTCTCCGCGCAGAGTAACTTTAGCACCGATAGGCATGCCTTCACGAAGACGGAACCCAGCGATTGATTTTTTAGCACGGGTTACAACCGGCTTTTGGCCGCTGATAACCGCAAGCTCTTCAACAGCATTGTCAAGCGACTTTGCGTTTGCAACAGCATCGCCGACACCCATGTTGATAACGATTTTTTCAAGCTTTGGTACTTGCATGATTGATTCGTAGTTAAACTTGCTCATAAGAGCAGGTGTAATTTCATTTGAAAACTTCTCTTTTAGGCGGTTCATTCTTGTACCTCCCTTCTTCAGTTACTTATTTATCTAGAACTTCACCGGATTTTTTCGCAACGCGAACTTTCTTGCCATCAACCTCTTTGTAACCAACACGTGTCGGGTTACCTGACTTAGGGTCGATTGGCATCACGTTTGATACATGAATAGGTGCTTCTTGGCTGATGATTCCGCCTTGCGGATTCACTTGGGATGGCTTAGAGTGCTTCTTTACTACGTTCACACCTTCAACAAGCACACGGCTTTGTTTTGGGAAAGCAGCAAGGATCACACCTGATTTGCCTTTATCCTTACCAGAAATGACCATGACTTTGTCACCTTTTTTTACATGCATCTGTCGCACCTCCTTAAAGGCAATTTGTTTGAATTATAGTACTTCTGGAGCTAGTGATACGATTTTCATAAAGTTGCTGTCGCGCAATTCACGTGCAACTGGGCCAAAGATACGAGTTCCGCGTGGACCCTTATCGTCACGGATAATTACACATGCGTTTTCATCAAAACGGATGTAAGTACCGTCATCACGGCGGACACCGCGCTTAGTTCTAACGATAACTGCTTTAACGACGTCACCTTTTTTAACAACGCCACCTGGTGTTGCTTGTTTTACAGTACAAACGATAACATCACCGATATTAGCTGTTTTGCGGCCAGAGCCACCAAGGACTTTAATTGTCAGTACTTCACGAGCACCTGAGTTGTCAGCAACTTTCAAACGTGATTCTTGTTGAATCATGCGTGTAACCTCCCTTCGGGATGAAGCTTATTCCGAACCATTAGATTATAACTGCTTTTTCTACTACTTCTACAAGACGGAAGCGTTTAGTCGCAGAAAGTGGACGAGTTTCCATAATACGAACCACATCGCCAATTTTTGCTTCGTTTTGCTCGTCATGAGCTTTAAACTTTTTAGAGTACTTAACGCGCTTACCATAGAGCGTGTGCTTTTTGTATGTTTCTACAAGAACAGTGACTGTTTTGTCCATCTTGTCGGAAACAACGCGTCCAGTGTAAACCTTGCGTTGGTTGCGTTCACTCATTGTGCGAACCTCCTATCAATTATCGATTGTTAACGCCGATTTCTCTCTCACGAATTACAGTTTTCATGCGAGCAATCGCTTTGCGTACTTCACGAATGCGAGCTGTATTTTCAAGTTGTCCAGTCGCCAATTGAAAGCGCAGGTTGAATAGCTCTTCTTTTAAAGATTTTACTTTTTGTTCTATTTCAGCAGTGGTAAGGTCACGAATTTCATTAGCTTTCATTTGATTCACCACCAATTTCTTCTCGTTTTACAAACTTGCACTTTACAGGAAGTTTGTGTGATGCAAGACGTAATGCTTCACGAGCTACCTCTTCAGATACGCCGGCAATTTCAAACATGATTTTCCCTGGCTTAACTACTGCTACCCATCCTTCAGGAGCACCTTTACCAGAACCCATTCGGACTTCTAGAGGCTTTGCAGTGTAAGGCTTGTGAGGGAAGATGTTGATCCATACTTTACCGCCACGTTTCATGTAACGAGTCATCGCGATACGGGCAGATTCAATCTGACGGTTAGTGATCCAAGAAGCTTCAAGAGCTTGAAGGCCAAATTCACCGAAGTTCACTTCAGTACCGCCTTTTGATTGTCCACGCATTTTTCCGCGGTGTACACGGCGATACTTAACGCGTTTTGGCAATAACATATTATTTGCCTCCTTCCTCAGTTTTCTTCTTTGTAGGAAGCACCTCTCCACGATAGATCCATACTTTAACGCCTAATTTACCGTATGTTGTGTCTGCTTCTGCAGTAGCATAGTCGATATCAGCACGAAGTGTATGAAGTGGAACAGTACCTTCGCTGTAAGATTCAGAACGAGCGATATCAGCACCGCCAAGACGGCCAGATACCATTGTTTTGATACCTTTAGCGCCAGCGCGCATTGCACGTTGGATAACTTGCTTTTGAGCACGACGGAAAGATACACGGTTTTCCAATTGACGAGCAATGTTTTCCGCAACTAATTTCGCGTCGATGTCTGCTTTTTTGATTTCAAGAATGTTGATGTGAACACGTTTGCCAGTAAGTGAGTTAAGAGCTTTACGAAGAGCTTCAACTTCAGAACCGCCTTTACCGATAACCATACCAGGCTTAGCAGTGTGGATAGTGATGTTTAAACGGTTAGCTGCACGCTCGATCTCAACTTTAGAAAGTGATGCATCGCTTAAACGCTTCGTAATGTACTCACGCACTTTAAGGTCTTCGTGTAAAAGTTCAGCATAGTCTTTGCCTGCGAACCATTTTGACTCCCAATCACGGATGACACCGATTCGCAAACCGACTGGATTTACTTTTTGACCCACTGATTATCCCTCCTTCTTTTCTGATAAAACGATAGTAATATGACTAGTACGTTTGTTGATTGCACTTGCACGGCCCATAGCACGCGGACGGAAACGCTTCAAAGTTGGTCCCTCGTCAACGAATACTTGAGATACTACTAAATTGTTTACGTCCATTTCGTAGTTATGCTCAGCATTTGCCAATGCGGATTTCAATAATTTTTCAACGACAGGAGAAGCTGCTTTTGGCGTATGGTTTAAGATAGCCACCGCTTCACCTACTTGCTTACCTCGAATTAAATCTACGACTAAACGAGCTTTACGAGGAGCAATACGAACTGTTCTTGCAACAGCTTTAGCTTGCATCAGGATGCCCTCCTCTCATTAACGTCTTGTTTTCTTATCATCATTGCCATGGCCTTTGTAAGTACGAGATGGAGCGAATTCTCCAAGCTTGTGCCCTACCATGTCTTCTGTCACATATACAGGTACATGTTTACGACCATCATAAACTGCGATAGTGTGACCAATGAATTGCGGGAAGATCGTAGAACGGCGTGACCAAGTCTTTACCACTTGCTTGCCTTCGTTTTCATTTAGCTTTTCGATCTTTGTTATTAAATGCTCATCAACAAAAGGTCCTTTTTTTAAGCTGCGACCCATGATTGAACCTCCCTTCGTGATCGTTCTACGGTTCTCTTGTGGAACCGTAGCTCAATCCCGTTATTTTTTACGACGACGTACGATAAACTTGTCGGATTTGCTCTTCTTCTTACGTGTTTTAGCACCAAGAGTTGGTTTGCCCCATGGAGACATTGGTGATTTACGTCCGATAGGAGCGCGACCTTCACCACCACCGTGCGGGTGATCATTCGGGTTCATTACAGAACCACGGACAGTTGGGCGCTTGCCTAACCAGCGTGAACGACCGGCTTTACCGATGTTGATCAGTTCGTGCTGCTCGTTGCCCACTTGGCCTACTGTAGCGCGGCAAGTAGCAAGGATCATGCGAACTTCTCCAGAGTTTAAACGAACAAGAACATATTTGCCTTCTTTACCCAATACTTGAGCAGAAGTACCTGCTGAACGAACAAGCTGTCCGCCTTTGCCAGGTTTCAGTTCGATGTTGTGGATAACAGTACCCACTGGGATGTTTGCAAGTGGAAGTGCGTTACCCACTTTGATGTCAGCTTCAGGTCCAGACATTACTTCAGTGCCCACTGAAAGGTTCTTAGGAGCAAGGATGTAACGCTTTTCTCCATCCACGTAGTTGATTAGTGCGATGTTGGCTGAACGGTTTGGATCATATTCGATCGTAGCAACGCGTCCTGGAATGCCATCTTTATCACGTTTGAAATCGATGATACGATATTGACGTTTGTGTCCGCCGCCTTGGTGACGAACTGTTAACTTACCTTGGTTGTTACGGCCGCCTTTACGCTTTAAAGGAGCTAATAGTGACTTTTCCGGCTTGTCTGTAGTGATCTCAGCAAAGTCAGAAGTAGTCATGCCGCGACGACCGTTGGAGGTAGGTTTATACTTTTTAATCGCCATTTCGTTTCCCTCCTCTTCTAGTTATGGTTATTAGACTTCAAAGAATTCGATTTCTTTGCTGTCTGCAGTTAGTTTTACGATAGCTTTACGGCGTTTGTTCGTATAGCCGCCGAATTTACCCATGCGCTTGAACTTACCTTTGTAGTTCATGATGTTTACTTTCTCAACTTTTACGCCAAAGATTTCTTCGATAGAATCTTTAACTTGAGTTTTGTTAGCTCTAACATCAACATCAAAAGTATACTTCTTGTCAGCCATCAGGTCAGTAGAACGTTCAGTGATAACGGGGCGCTTAATGATATCGCGTGCATCCATTATGCAAGCACCTCCTCTACTTTTTCAACCGCTGCTTTAGTCATGATAAGCTTATCATGGCTTAGAACATCCAAAACATTGACGCCTGTTGCAGTTACAACAGTCACTCCAGGGATATTGCGCGCAGACAATGCTACGTTCTCATCAAGATCAGCTGTTACGATAAGAGCTTTCTTATCAACAGACAGTCCAGTAAGGACACCCTTGAAGTCTTTTGTTTTAGGAGTTTCTAAAGCAAGGTTTTCTAATACTAGAATGTTTTCTTCTGCCACTTTAGAAGATAGTGCAGATTTAATTGCTAAACGGCGTACCTTTTTAGGCAGCTTATAGCTGTAGCTGCGTGGAGTAGGACCGAATACTGTACCGCCTCCGCGCCATTGTGGTGAACGGATGGAACCTTGACGAGCGCGTCCAGTTCCTTTTTGGCGCCATGGCTTGCGTCCGCCGCCGGCTACTTCAGAACGAATTTTAGTTTTATGAGTTCCTTGACGTAAAGAAGCTCTTTGCATTACAACAGCTTCGAATAGTACGTGGTTGTTAGGCTCAATACCGAAGATGGTTTCATTTAGTTCGATTTCTCCAACTTGTGAACCAGCTTGGTTTAACAATGCTACTTTAGGCATTCTATTTCCTCCTTTCTGGCTGGATTAATTATGCTTTAACCGCAGTTTTGATTTTTAGAAGCGCTTTTTTCGCTCCAGGTACGTTTCCTTTGATCAGAAGCAGGTTGCGTTCTGCATCAATTTTAACGATTTCCAGGTTTTGAACAGTGATCTGGTCTCCGCCCATGCGTCCTGGCAATGCTTTACCTTTGAATACACGGTTAGGAGCTACAGGTCCCATTGAACCAGGGCGACGGTGGTAGCGTGAACCGTGTGACATAGGTCCGCGTGATTGTCCGTGGCGCTTGATAGAGCCTTGGAAACCTTTACCTTTAGAGATTCCTGTTACATCAACAGTATCGCCTTCTGCGAAAATATCTACTTTGACTTCTTGACCAACTTCATATGCTGCTAAGTCAACTCCGCGGAATTCGCGAACGAAGCGCTTAGGAGCAGTATCAGCTTTCGCGACATGTCCTTGTTCAGGTTTGTTGGAAAGCTTTTCGCGCTTATCTTCAAAGCCAAGCTGGATCGCTTCATATCCGTCTGTGTCGACAGATTTCACTTGAAGAACAACGTTTCCTGTAGCTTCTACAACAGTTACCGGGATAAGGTCGCCATTTTCAGCAAATACTTGAGTCATACCGATCTTTCTTCCTAAGATTCCTTTGGTCATTAGTCACACCTCCTGAGAATTTAATAATTTATTTCATTATAATTTGATTTCGATATCTACACCTGATGGCAGGTCTAAGCGCATCAGTGAATCAACTGTTTGTGGAGTTGGGTTGATGATGTCGATCAGACGCTTATGCGTACGCATTTCGAACTGCTCACGTGAATCTTTGTACTTATGGACCGCACGCAGGATTGTGTAAATTGACTTTTCAGTCGGCAATGGGATCGGGCCGGACACAGCCGCACCAGAACGCTTTGCAGTTTCAACAATCTTTTCAGCAGATTGATCAAGGATCCTGTGATCATACGCTTTTAAACGGATACGAATTTTTTGTTTTGCCATTATTTTCCCTCCTTTTCGCCTATATTGATATAGACATTCTCCGTGAAAATTTCCCACACACTCGCCATGGCAAAGCGGCCGGGTGTGTCAGCAACCTTTCACTTCATCGCAGTCAAAGACCAACATTGTCTATTATACAGAAACCATTTAAGAATTGCAACATGAAATGTTATATTCTTTTATGTTTCGCACACTTTTACTATTATAGCGGGTATATCGCTGGTTTTCAAGGGGATTGGAAGAAGTCTAACAATTCACTGTGCCTGATGTATTCTTATATATTGAAACTAAAAAAGACTGCGTCGCTCACGCTGAATCAGTTACTCTTTTGCTTCTCTGCTGAAGCAGCACAACCTGTTTCTTCTATAGTATAGAGCAGTATTGCTTCGGCTGACATTAACAGCTTCACCATTCAGCATACCGATAAGTAAACAATCAGTCCCCTGGTATTGTTATGGAACAGAATTAATTCTTGAAACGCACAGCTTATTTTACTATCCGCCGAGCCTGCTTCCACTGACGTCAGGTTGCAACCGAATTTTATGTATGACAGACCTTAGGTTAGTTTGGAGATAAAAGCAAAAAAGAAGCAGATGGAATTGATCCATCTGCTTCCTTATATATCAATCAAAGATTACTCAGTGATTGTAGCAACAACGCCAGCGCCTACAGTACGTCCACCCTCACGGATAGAGAACTTAGTACCTTCTTCGATAGCGATTGGAGCGATAAGCTCAACAGTCATTTCGATGTTGTCGCCAGGCATAACCATTTCTACACCTTCAGGAAGGTTGCAGATACCAGTTACATCAGTTGTACGGAAGTAGAACTGAGGGCGGTAGTTAGTGAAGAATGGAGTGTGACGTCCACCTTCTTCTTTAGATAGAACGTAAACTTCAGCTTTGAACTTTACGTGTGGAGTGATTGAGCCTGGCTTAGCCAAAACTTGACCACGTTGGATGTCTTCACGTGCTACACCACGAAGAAGGGCACCGATGTTGTCACCAGCTTCTGCGAAGTCAAGAAGTTTACGGAACATTTCAACACCTGTTACAGTTGTTGATTTTGGCTCTTCAGTAAGACCGATGATTTCGATTACGTCACCGACTTTAACCTGTCCACGCTCAACACGTCCTGTAGCAACAGTACCACGGCCAGTGATTGAGAATACATCCTCAACAGGCATCATGAATGGCTTGTCAGTGTCACGTGTTGGAGTTGGGATGTACTCGTCAACTGCAGCCATAAGCTCGTTGATTTTCTCTTCCCAAGCAGCGTCGCCTTCAAGAGCTTTAAGAGCAGAACCTTTGATTACAGGAATGTCATCGCCAGGGAACTCATACTCAGAAAGAAGGTCACGGATTTCCATTTCTACTAGTTCAAGAAGCTCTTCGTCGTCAACCATGTCACACTTGTTCATGAATACAACAAGGTATGGTACACCTACTTGACGGGAAAGAAGGATGTGCTCACGAGTTTGTGGCATTGGGCCGTCAGAAGCAGATACTACAAGGATACCGCCGTCCATTTGAGCAGCACCAGTGATCATGTTTTTAACATAGTCAGCGTGTCCTGGGCAGTCAACGTGTGCATAGTGACGGCTAGCAGTTTCATACTCAACGTGTGCAGTAGAGATTGTGATTCCACGCTCTCTTTCTTCTGGAGCACCGTCGATTTGATCGTAAGCGCGTGCTTCAGCTCCACCAGTCTTAGAAAGAACTGTAGTGATAGCAGCAGTTAGAGTTGTTTTTCCGTGGTCAACGTGACCAATTGTACCAATATTAACGTGGGGTTTTGAACGGTCGAATTTAGCTTTACCCATTAGGAAAATCCTCCTTTAATTTTAAAAAGTTAAGTATTTTAGAGCTGCTGACAGGCAAGCCGATCAGCAGCTTGGTTCTACAATAGTAGTTATACTTGATTATAAAGGTAAAATCAATTATTCACCTTTATTTTTTTTGATGATTTCTTCAGAAATCGACTTTGGTACTTCTTCATAGTGGTCAAAGTGCATGGAGAATACTCCACGGCCTTGTGTGCTTGAACGCAGGGAAGTTGCATATCCGAACATCTCAGACAGTGGAACCATTGCACGGACAACTTGAGCGTTGCCGCGGGCATCCATACCTTCTACACGTCCACGACGGGAAGTGACGTTACCCATGATATCTCCCAGATATTCTTCTGGAATGATAACTTCTATCCTCATGACTGGCTCAAGGATAACAGGGTTACATTTAGAAGCAGCGTTTTTCAGTGCCATTGAAGCGGCAATTTTGAACGCCATTTCTGATGAATCGACATCATGGTAAGATCCGTCGAACAGTCTTGCTTTAATATCAACTAGCGGATATCCGGCAAGAACACCTCTGTCAAGTGAATCTTCCAGTCCAGCTTGAACGGCCGGGATGTATTCACGAGGAACAACACCGCCGACGATGCCGTTTTCAAATTCAAAGCCTTTACCTTCTTCGTTTGGAGAGAATTCGATCCAAACGTGTCCGAATTGTCCGCGTCCACCAGATTGGCGTGCGAATTTACCTTCAACCTTAGCTGAAGCGCGGAAAGTTTCACGGTATGCAACCTGAGGTGCACCAACGTTTGCTTCCACTTTAAATTCACGTTTCATACGGTCAACAAGGATATCAAGGTGAAGTTCACCCATACCTGCGATGATAACCTGTCCAGTTTCCTGGTCAGTGTGCGCACGGAATGTAGGATCTTCTTCCTGAAGCTTTTGAAGAGCAGTTGTCATTTTGTCCTGGTCAGCCTTTGACTTAGGCTCGATGGACAATTGGATAACCGGCTCAGGGAATTCCATGGACTCAAGGATTACAAGGTTCTTCTCATCACAGAGAGTGTCACCAGTAGTAGTATCCTTAAGACCTACGGCAGCAGCAATGTCCCCTGCGTATACTTGAGAGATCTCTTCACGGGAGTTGGCGTGCATCTGCAGGATACGTCCTACACGCTCACGCTTGCCTTTAGTAGAGTTCTGTACATATGAACCTGAGCTCAATGTACCAGAGTATACACGGAAGAATGTAAGCTTACCGACATAAGGGTCAGTCATAACTTTAAATGCAAGAGCTGAGAATGGCTCATCGTCACTTGAAGGACGTGTAACTTCTTCTTCAGAATCCGGAAGAGTACCTTTGATCGCAGGTACATCCAGTGGAGACGGAAGGTAGTCGATTACTGCATCAAGCATTTTCTGAACACCTTTGTTTTTGAACGCTGATCCACAGATTACAGGATAGAATTCAACGTTTACAGTACCTTTACGAATAGCTGCTTTCAGCTCATCGTTAGTGATTTCTTCACCGCCAAGGTATTTCTCCATTAATTCTTCATCAAGCTCTGCTACCGCTTCAATCAGCTTTTCACGGTATTCTTCAGCTTGCGCCTTGTATTCTTCAGGGATTTCACGGTCTTCGATGTCTGTTCCAAGGTCGTTGCCGTAGAAAGTCGCTTTCATCTCGATCAGATCGATGATTCCTTCGAACTGGTCTTCAGCACCGATCGGCAGCTGGATAGCTGCTGCATTGGCTTGCAGACGATCGTGGAGTGTACCGAGTGAGTAAAGGAAATCTGCACCCAGCTTATCCATTTTGTTTACGAATACCACACGTGGTACACCGTAAGTAGTAGCCTGGCGCCAAACTGTTTCAGTCTGAGGCTCAACCCCTGATTGTGCATCAAGGACTGCTACTGCACCATCAAGTACACGAAGTGAACGCTCAACTTCAACTGTGAAGTCTACGTGTCCTGGTGTATCGATGATGTTTACACGGTGGCCCTTCCACTGTGCAGTTGTTGCTGCAGAAGTGATTGTGATACCGCGTTCCTGCTCCTGTTCCATCCAGTCCATCTGTGAAGCACCTTCATGTGTTTCACCGATTTTGTGGATACGGCCAGTGTAGTAAAGTACGCGCTCAGTCGTAGTTGTTTTACCGGCATCGATGTGGGCCATGATGCCGATATTACGAGTATTATCCAAGGAGAACTCTCTTGCCATTGGGTCTTTCTCCTTCCTAGTAAATGTAATAGTTTGTTTGTGGGTTCAATCCTACCAGCGGTAGTGAGCGAATGCTTTGTTGGCTTCAGCCATTTTATGAGTATCTTCACGCTTCTTCACAGAAGAACCTGTGTTGTTGGCAGCGTCAAGGATTTCATTAGCTAAACGCTCTTCCATTGTTTTCTCACCGCGAAGACGAGAATAGTTAACCAACCAGCGAAGACCAAGAGTCGTACGGCGGTCTGGGCGCACCTCAACTGGTACTTGATAGTTCGCACCACCTACACGGCGCGCTCTTACTTCAAGAACCGGCATGATGTTCTTAAGTGCTTGATCGAACACTTCCATTGGCTCTTTTCCGCTGCGCTCGCTGATGATATCAAATGCTGAATAAAGAATAGCTTGAGATTTACCTCTCTTGCCATCAACCATCATTTTGTTGATAAGACGGCTAACTAGCTTTGAATTGTAAATCGGATCTGGTAATACGTCTCTTTTTGCTACAGGACCTTTACGTGGCATGTAATTTCCTCCTTTCGAAAAAACTGAATATTATTTGTGGTCTATCATTATTTTTTAGCTGCTTTAGGACGCTTAGTACCGTATTTAGAACGGCCTTGCATACGGTTGTTAACACCGGCAGTGTCAAGCGCGCCGCGCACGATGTGGTAACGTACCCCAGGTAAGTCCTTTACACGTCCGCCGCGGATTAATACTACGCTGTGCTCTTGCAGGTTGTGTCCGATACCAGGAATGTAGGCAGTAACCTCGATTCCGTTAGTCAAGCGTACACGAGCATATTTACGCAACGCTGAGTTTGGTTTCTTCGGAGTCATTGTACCAACACGAGTACATACACCGCGTTTCTGTGGAGATGATACGTTAGTTTGTGCTTTTTTGAAGCTGTTGTAACCTTTGTTAAGCGCAGGTGATTTTGACTTTTCCTCTTTTGTCTTACGAGGCTTGCGCACTAATTGGTTAATTGTAGGCATGATTTTTCCTCCCTTCGTCTTTTGTGTAAGCCCACACATCCAGGTGGTTCATTTTGTTGCAAAAACAAAGTCCTTGCAGATCTTCATCTACAAAAACAGTTTTTAAATAAATATTGCAACAGCTGCCGCACCTACGTCGATTCCGCAGGCCTTTCCCAATGATTTCATCGAGCCGGCCCGGGTGACCGGAACTTTATATTCAAGCGCTGCATTGATCACTTTTTCAACAGCCCTATGGTCTGCATCTTCAGCGATCAGCACTTCGCTGATTGTTCCTGATTTCAGAGCTTTTACTGTTTGCTTTGTTCCTACTATAATATTTCTTGCCTGCAATACTTTATCATAAGACATGATATATCCTCCAAAGTATCCGGTAAATAGGAGCACCTTTGCTATAGTACCATCGCACAGGAATATTGTCAACAACACGGCTGATATTTTTTTAGAATCATGCATATTTCCAATCAGTCTATCTATGAACCTGCACCGATTCTCCTGCTATGGCTTTATTATAAAATGCGGTGCCCCCTTTTCGGCAGGCACCGCATTTCTTTTATTCCACTGTAACTGTTTCTTCGGATGCTTCTTCCGCAGTGAATGGTTCAGCCCTGCGGTAGCGCTGCATTCCAGTTCCGGCAGGGACCAGTTTACCGATGATGACATTCTCTTTAAGACCGAGCAATTCATCGCGCTTGCCTTTGATGGCAGCATCTGTAAGCACCCTTGTTGTTTCCTGGAAGGAAGCGGCTGACAGGAAGGAATCCGTCTCAAGTGAAGCTTTGGTGATACCGAGCAGCACCGGACGGCCGGTCGCAGGCATTTTGCCGTTTAACAGAGCCTTTTCATTGGCATCTGTGAACTGGTGGATATCAAGAAGCGAGCCAGGCAGCACTTCTGTTTCTCCTGCATCGATGACACGCACCTTGCGAAGCATCTGGCGGACCATTACCTCGATATGCTTATCGCCGATTTCAACACCCTGCATACGGTATACCTTCTGCACTTCGCGAAGCAGATACTCCTGTACAGCATTTACATCTCTTACTTTAATCAATTCTTTAGGGTCAATAGAACCTTCGGTCAATTCCTGTCCGCGGTCTACCCTGTCATCAACAGCCACTTTCAGGCGTGCGGTATATGGAGCAGTATATGTGCGGGATTCAACCTCGCCCTGCACCACAATTTCATGCTGGCGGTCACGGCCTTCATTGATGCCGACGACAACACCTTCAAGCTCTGAAATGACAGCCTGCCCTTTAGGGTTACGCGCTTCGAAAATTTCCTGGATACGCGGAAGACCTTGTGTAATATCGTCTCCTGCTACGCCTCCTGTATGGAAAGTACGCATAGTAAGCTGTGTTCCAGGCTCACCGATGGATTGTGCTGCGATGATTCCGACAGCTTCGCCCACTTCAACCTCCTGGCCTGTTGCCAGGTTGCGCCCGTAGCATTTCTTACATACGCCATGACGCGTGTTGCAGGTAAAGGCGGAACGGATCCATACAGTCTCAATGCCTGCTTCCACGATTTCAACAGACAAATCTTCTGTGATAAGATCATTTTCTTTTACGATTACAGCGTTTGTTTCAGGATGCTTGATATCTCTGCGCGCATAGCGGCCAATGAGGCGCTCATCCAGCGCTTCGATCACTTCTGTGCCATCCTTGAGGGCGCTGATCTGCAAGCCTCTGTCTGTTCCGCAATCATCATCGCGGACGATGACATCCTGCGCAACGTCAACAAGACGGCGTGTCAGATAGCCGGAGTCAGCTGTCTTAAGCGCTGTATCCGCCAGACCTTTACGCGCTCCGTGTGTGGAAATGAAGTACTCGAGTACTGTCAATCCTTCACGGAAGCTGGACTTGATCGGAAGTTCGATGATCCGGCCGGCCGGGTTGGCCATGAGTCCGCGCATACCGGCTAACTGTGTAAAGTTAGATGCGTTACCACGGGCACCGGAGTCACTCATCATAAAGATCGGATTGGATTTATCCAGGGATTTCATCAGCTTGGCCTGGATTATATCCTTAGCGGCACTCCAGATGGAGATGACACGGTCATAGCGCTCATCCTCAGTGATGAGACCGCGCCTGAACTGTTTAAGGACATTATCAACCTTGCCTTGTGCTTCAGAAATGATTTCCTGCTTTTCCTTAAGAACGACGATATCCGCCACACCGACTGTGATGCCGGCTTTAGTGGAATGTCTGAAACCGAGATCCTTCATGCGGTCGAGCATTTTGGATGTTTCAGTGATCTTAAAGCGCTTGAACACTTCCGCGATGATGTTTCCAAGGATTTTCTTCTTGAAAGGATCAACAAGCGGCATATTTTTAATAGCTTCTTTTACATCAGTTCCCCGTTCTACAAAGTAGCGGGCAGGCGTCTCTT
Source organism: Bacillus infantis (assembly GCF_008180445.1). Taxonomy (GTDB): domain Bacteria; phylum Bacillota; class Bacilli; order Bacillales; family Cytobacillaceae; genus Bacillus_AB; species Bacillus_AB infantis_B. The sequence continues at coordinate 28,146 of NZ_VTER01000018.1, read as the reverse complement.
CTTCAAGATTCGTCTTTGTCGGCTCATTGATGTACGGGAATGAAGTCGGCAGGATTTCGTTGAAAACGAGCTTTCCGACAGTCGTGATCAGAAGCTTTTTCCTTTGTTCCTCTGTGAACGTTTCATTGTTCAGTGTGCCTGCATTAACTGCTACGCGGGTATGGAGGTGGACATAGCCGTTCTGATAAGCAAGCAGTGCTTCGCTTGTATCGTTGAAGACCATTCCTTCTCCTACTGCCCCTTCTCTTTCCATAGTCAGGTAATAGTTACCAAGTACCATATCCTGGGAAGGTGTAACAACAGGTTTTCCATCCTTAGGGTTCAGGATGTTCTGAGCCGCAAGCATTAGAAGGCGTGCTTCTGCCTGTGCTTCAGATGACAGCGGTACGTGGACCGCCATTTGGTCACCGTCAAAGTCGGCATTGTATGCTGTACATACAAGCGGATGGAGACGGATTGCGCGCCCTTCAACCAATGTTGGTTCAAAGGCCTGGATTCCGAGCCTGTGAAGAGTAGGTGCACGGTTCAGCAGAACCGGGTGCTCTTTGATTACCTCTTCAAGCACATCCCATACTTCAGGCTGGACTCTTTCAATTTTGCGTTTTGCTGATTTGATATTGTGAGCCAGTCCTTTTTCCACCAATTCCTTCATGACGAAAGGCTTGAACAGCTCAAGCGCCATCTCCTTCGGCAGACCGCACTGGTACATTTTCAGGTTAGGGCCTACTACGATAACAGAACGTCCGGAGTAGTCAACACGCTTTCCAAGCAGGTTCTGACGGAAACGCCCCTGCTTCCCTTTCAGCATGTGTGAAAGAGACTTAAGCGGCCTGTTCCCGGGACCTGTTACAGGACGTCCGCGGCGGCCGTTGTCAATCAAGGCGTCAACAGCTTCCTGGAGCATACGCTTTTCGTTCTGGACGATGATGCTTGGAGCACCGAGATCCAGCAAGCGCTTCAGGCGGTTGTTCCGGTTGATGACACGGCGGTAAAGATCGTTCAGGTCAGAAGTAGCGAATCTTCCGCCGTCAAGCTGAACCATCGGACGAAGCTCAGGCGGAATGACAGGAAGTACATCCAGGATCATCCATGATGGTTCATTTCCAGATCCGCGGAAGGCTTCAAGTACCTCAAGGCGCTTGATGGCGCGAGTACGGCGCTGGCCCTGTGCAGTTGTCAGTTCTTCTTTAAGCGCGTCTACTTCTTTGTTCAGGTCGATATCGGAAAGCAGCTTCTTGATGGATTCTGCACCCATGGATGCCTGGAACTTATTGCCGTACTTTTCACGGTAAGCGCGGTATTCCTTCTCAGACAATAGCTGTTTTTTCTCTAATGCTGTATCGCCGGAATCAGTTACTACATATGAAGCAAAGTAGATGACTTCTTCAAGCGCACGCGGTGACATATCCAGAACAAGGCCCATGCGGCTCGGGATGCCCTTGAAATACCAGATATGCGATACAGGAGCAGCAAGCTCGATATGGCCCATTCTTTCGCGGCGAACCTTCGCACGGGTGACTTCCACTCCGCATCGGTCGCAGACTACGCCTTTATAGCGCACCCTTTTGTATTTTCCGCAATGGCATTCCCAGTCTTTCTGAGGTCCGAAAATACGCTCGCAGAATAAGCCGTCTTTTTCAGGCTTTAATGTACGATAGTTGATTGTTTCAGGTTTTTTGACTTCACCAAAAGACCAGGAACGGATCTTATCAGGTGAAGCAAGACCGATCTTCATATACTCAAAATTGTTTACATCCAGCAAGGGGCCTACCTCCCTTTCAATCTCGGGTTATACCCTTATTGCTAATCCGGCAATAATATGCCGCCCTCCGCCTTAGGCGGAGCGGCAGTCAAATTTATATAGTTATTCTATTTATTCTTTGCTAGCTACTTTTTCAGTGTTTGCTTCCTCTGTATCCGGCGCAATGGTCAGCGATTCAGCCTGCTGCACATCATCGTCGTCTTCAAGGTCGCGCATTTCAATTTCCTTTTCATCGCCTGACAGGATCTTAACATCCATACCCAAGCTCTGAAGCTCTTTCATCAATACGCGGAAGGATTCCGGCACTCCCGGCTCAGGTACATTCTCGCCTTTGACAATCGCTTCGTACGTTTTCACACGTCCGACTACGTCATCTGATTTAACTGTCAGGATTTCCTGCAATGTATAGGCTGCACCGTAAGCTTCAAGCGCCCAGACCTCCATCTCCCCGAAACGCTGTCCGCCGAACTGGGCTTTACCGCCAAGAGGCTGCTGCGTAACAAGTGAGTAAGGGCCGGTTGAACGGGCATGGAGCTTGTCATCAACCATGTGGGCCAGTTTGATCATGTACATGACGCCGACAGATACACGGTTGTCGAACGGTTCTCCCGAACGGCCGTCGTACAGGACTGTCTTAGCATCACGGGCCATGCCGGCTTCTTCAATTGTTGACCAGACATCTTCCTCGCGCGCTCCATCGAATACCGGTGAAGCAACGTGAATGCCGAGCGCCCTCGCAGCCATGCCGAGGTGAAGCTCAAGCACCTGCCCGATGTTCATACGGGAAGGAACCCCCAATGGGTTCAACATGATGTCGACAGGTGTGCCATCTGGAAGGTAAGGCATATCTTCTTCCGGAAGGATCCGGGAGATAACCCCTTTATTTCCGTGGCGTCCTGCCATTTTATCTCCCTCGGAGATCTTACGCTTCTGAACGATATAAACACGTACAAGCTGGTTCACGCCTGGAGGCAGCTCATCTCCATCTTCACGGTTGAAGACTTTGACATCAAGCACGATTCCGCCTCCTCCGTGAGGAACACGAAGGGAAGTATCACGCACTTCACGGGCTTTCTCGCCAAAGATGGCATGCAGAAGGCGTTCTTCGGCTGTCAGCTCTGTTACACCCTTAGGAGTAACCTTACCGACAAGCAGGTCGCCATCCTTTACTTCAGCACCCGTACGGATGATTCCGCGCTCATCAAGATTGCGGAGGGCATCTTCACCGACATTCGGGATGTCGCGGGTGATTTCTTCAGGCCCAAGCTTTGTATCTCTTGATTCTGATTCATATTCTTCAATGTGGATGGAAGTATAAACGTCGTCTTTTACAAGGCGTTCGCTCATGATGATCGCATCCTCATAGTTATAGCCGTCCCATGTCATGAAGGCAACAAGCACATTGCGGCCAAGCGCAAGCTCGCCAAGCTCCATGGAAGGTCCGTCAGCAAGGATCTCGCCTTTTGTCACACGGTTCCCGACAGCAACAATCGGACGCTGGTTATAGCATGTTCCCTGGTTGGAACGGATGAATTTCAGCATCCTGTATTTATCAAGGTCGCCTTTGACTTCCTGGCCATTGACCTCGGAAATGCGGCGCACCCAGACTTCACGAGCTTCAACATGCTCGACGATTCCTTCGTGCTTGCAGATGACAGCTGCACCGGAGTCTTTCCCGGACACATACTCCATTCCTGTACCTACACGAGGTGCTTCAGGCTGCAGCAATGGCACAGCCTGACGCTGCATGTTCGCTCCCATGAGGGCACGGTTGGAGTCATCGTTCTCAAGGAAAGGAATACAAGCTGTTGCAGCTGATACTACCTGTTTAGGAGAAACATCCATATAGTCGACGCGGTCTTTCGGCACAACTGTATTTTCCCCGCGGAAACGCGCAACGACTTCATCGTCAAGGAAAGTACCATCATCGCCAAGACGCGCATTCGCCTGTGCAACAACATAGTTATCTTCTTCATCAGCTGTCAGGTAATCGATTTGGTCTGTCACTCTGCCAGTCTCAGGGTTGATGCGGCGGTAAGGCGTTTCGATGAATCCGAAGCGGTTTACCTTTGCAAAGGATGACAGTGAGTTGATCAGACCGATATTCGGTCCCTCCGGCGTTTCAATCGGACACATACGGCCATAGTGTGAATAGTGAACGTCACGGACTTCAAAGCCGGCGCGCTCACGAGTCAGACCGCCAGGCCCCAATGCAGATAGACGGCGCTTATGCGTCAGCTCGGCAAGCGGGTTTGTCTGGTCCATGAACTGTGAAAGCTGTGAGCTGCCAAAGAACTCTTTGATAGAAGCGATCACAGGCCTGATGTTGATCAGCTGCTGCGGTGTAATTGTATTTGTATCCTGGATGGACATCCTCTCGCGGACAACACGTTCCATCCTGGAAAGTCCGATTCGGAACTGGTTCTGGAGCAGTTCGCCTACTGAACGAAGACGTCTGTTCCCCAGGTGGTCGATATCATCGGTATCGCCGACTCCATGAAGAAGGTTGAAGAAATAGCCAATGGACGCAATGATATCAGAAGGTGCGATATTCTTGACCGCTTCCTCGACATAAGCATTGCCGATGATATTGATCTCTTTCTCTCCGTCTTCATTAGGGGCATACACCTTGATGGATTGAAGAAGGACCTCGTCCTCCACCACTCCGCCTGAAGGAGCTGCTGTCCTGAAGCCGATATTGTTCTCGAGATTAGGGATGATGCGGTCCAGGTTGCGGCGGTCCAGCATAGTCCCTTTCTCAGCGATGATTTCGCCTGTTTCAGGATCAACCAGAGTCTCAGCAAGGCGCTGATTGAACAGTCTATTTTTAATATGAAGCTTCTTGTTGATCTTGTAGCGTCCAACATTCGCTAAATCATAGCGTTTTGGATCAAAGAATCTTGAAACGAGCAGGCTTTTTGCATTTTCTACAGTCGGCGGCTCGCCCGGACGAAGACGCTCATAGATTTCCAGAAGGGCTTTATCTGTACTTTCTGTGTTGTCTTTTTCCAGCGTATTGCGGATATATTCATTGTCTCCGATCAAATCAATGATTTCTTGATCAGAGCCGAACCCAAGTGCACGCAAAAGAACCGTAACGGGCAGTTTCCGAGTACGATCTATTCTAACGTATACGACATCCTTGGCATCTGTTTCATATTCAAGCCAGGCGCCGCGGTTCGGGATAACAGTAGCAGAGAAGCCTCTTTTCCCGTTTTTATCCAGCTTTCCGCTATAGTATACACTCGGTGAACGTACTAACTGAGAAACGATGACGCGTTCTGCTCCATTGATCACAAACGTACCTGTTTCTGTCATAAGCGGGAAGTCACCCATAAAGACATCCTGGTCTTTAACTTCGCCTGTTTCTTTGTTTACAAGACGCACTTTAACACGCAAAGGTGCCGAATATGTAACATCTCGTTCTTTCGATTCCTCAACGGAATACTTTGGATCGCCAAGGCTGTAATCAATAAATTCAAGCGATAAGTTACCAGTAAAGTCTTCAATTGGCGAAATGTCCTGGAACATTTCACGAAGACCCTCATCAAGAAACCATTGATAAGAAGAGGTTTGGATTTCAATTAGATTAGGCAAATCCAAAACTTCACTGATTCGTGCGTAACTTCTACGTTGGCGGTGTCGTCCATACTGAACTAGTTGACCTGTCAACTGATTCACCCCTCAAATCAAGCGTTATTTATCGAAAAGCGCAAGCACCCTGTCCAAAAGAGAAACCGGCATTGATACAAACCGGCATTGCCAATCCCCCTCGGGCGCAGACAGCTTTTACTTTTCATAAGACAAAAAGAAAAAGGGTTTTCAACTCAAAAACCACATTTTCACATTTCGACTATTATTTTATTAGCTTTCCCATTATAGCCAAATTTATACAGAACGACTGCAAAATAGCAAATAAATCGGAAAGTATTATGTTGGCATTTTACAATACTATCATAGAGAAAAAGTCAAGTCAACTTTTTTTCGCTTTTAAAATAAAGTAGCCTTTTTTCTTCTCTACGGTTTCCACATCTGAAAAAAGCGAGCCCAGTTTCTCGATCGCCGAAGGGGCACCCTGCTTTTTCTGGATGACAACCCAGAGCTCTCCGCCCGGCAGCAAGTGCTCAAAGCTTTGTTCAAAAATGTCATGGACAACCTGTTTTCCGGCACGTATGGGCGGATTTGTCAGGATGGCCGCAAACTTGCCCCCGCCAACACCGGTTAAGCGGTCACTTTCATAGATGGCAGCATTGCTGACTGAATTCCCGGCTGCATTTTCCTTTGCCAATTCGATCGCCCGGAGATTCACATCAACCATGTGGACCGTCCTTTCCGGAAAGCTTTTGGCGATGGACAAGCCGATCGGACCGTAGCCGCAGCCAACATCCAGAATATTTCCTTCCAGCTCCGGCAGTTCGAACGCTTCAACAAGAAGCCTTGAACCGAAGTCCACTTCTTTTTTTGAAAATACACCATTATCGGTTTTAAACCGGAAGGAATGCCCTCTTAGAGAAAAATCCCAATAAGCAGGGTCACTTTCCGTTTTTGATGTGCGGGAATAATAATGTTCGGTCATAGAATCACCTCCAACCTGAGGAAACACTTTGAGGATCATGCATCCTGTTCGGACGAATTATAAATCATACAAAAGAAAAAAGCAAAAAGCCCGCTAGGCAGCGGGCTTTTCAAAGTTGGCATTACTTAACTTCAACGCCAGCTCCAACTTCTTCAAGCTTAGCTTTGATTTCTTCAGCTTCTTCTTTAGAAGCGCCTTCTTTAACAGGCTTAGGAGTGTTGTCAACAAGTTCTTTCGCTTCTTTAAGACCAAGACCTGTGATTTCACGAACAACTTTGATAACTTTGATTTTTTGGTCGCCTGCAGATGCAAGAACAACGTCAAATTCAGTTTTCTCAGCTGCAGCATCTCCGCCAGCAGCGCCACCCATTACAGCTACAGGAGCTGCAGCAGTTACGCCAAACTCTTCTTCGATTGCTTTTACTAGGTCGTTAAGTTCTAGAACAGTCATGCTTTTGACTGCTTCAATGATTTGTTCTTTAGTCATGATAATATTTCCTCCTTATGATTGTTTGTTTTTTTATGAAAAGACTAGCTTACGCGCCTTGTTCTTCTTTTTGGTCTGCAACAGCTTTTGCAGCAAGAGCAAGATTGCGGATAGGTGCTTGAAGTACGCTGAGTAGCATAGACAGCAAGCCTTCGCGTGATGGAAGTTCAGCAAGAGCTTTAACTTCATCGACAGAAGCGATGTTGCCTTCGATTACACCAGCCTTGATTTCAAGAGCCTCATGTTTTTTAGCGAAATCGTTTAGGATTTTCGCAGGTGCAACTACATCTTCATTACTGAATGCAATTGCATTTGGACCTGTCAGTGCTTCGTTCAAGCCAGAAAGCTCAGTAGCATCTGCAGCACGGCGAGCCATGCTGTTTTTGTAAACCTTGAACTCGATGCCCGCTTCGCGAAGCTGCTTACGAAGTTCAGTTACTTCTGCAACAGTCAGTCCGCGGTAGTCAACTACAATCGTTGATTTGCTTGCTTTGAATTTATCGGCAATCTCATCAACGATCAATTTCTTTTGTTCAATAGCGCTGCTCATCCTTACACCTCCTGTAGATTTTTTCATTCATACCGTCCAAAGAAAAACCTCCACATCTTGCAGACATGGAGGAAGTATACAATAGCCGTTCAAGAGAAAATCTATCGTATGACCTCGGCAGGATATTAAGCTTGCGCACCTGCTGTCTACGGTACAAATGTTATTTTATTTTCACAACAGTTTAGATTATATGAAATAAACCAGCTGCTGTCAATTGGTATTATTTTACTGCAGCTGTAGAAGGATCAACTTTGACGCCAGGGCCCATAGTTGTTGTTACAGTAACAGATTTTACGTAAGTTCCTTTTGCAGCAGCAGGCTTAACCTTCAGCATAGTATCGTAGATCGTGTTGAAGTTTTCAGCAAGCTTCCCATCTTCGAATGAAGTCTTTCCGATTGGAACGTGGATGATCCCAGCTTTGTCCAGACGGTACTCAACTTTACCAGCTTTGATTTCGTTTACTGCTTTTTCTACGTCAAAAGTAACTGTTCCAGTTTTAGGGTTTGGCATTAAGCCTTTAGGACCTAATGTACGTCCAAGCTTACCAACTTCACCCATCATGTCTGGAGTAGCAACGATTACATCAAATTCGAACCAGCCTTGGCTGATTTTGTTGATGTACTCGGAATCGCCTACGTAGTCAGCTCCGGCAGCTTCAGCTTCCTTCGCTTTTTCACCTTTAGCGAATACTAATACACGCTGAGTTTTACCAGTTCCGTTTGGAAGCACGACTGCTCCGCGGATTTGCTGGTCAGCTTTCTTAGGGTCAACCCCAAGACGGAAAGCCACTTCAACAGTTGCATCGAATTTCGCATAGTTTGTTTTCTTAGCAAGCTCAATCGCCTCAGCGACTGGGTAAGCTTTAGAACGATCTACAAGCTTAGCAGCTTCTAAATACTTCTTACCTTTTTTAGCCATTATTATTTCCTCCTTGAATTGTGGTTTTAGCGGAATAACCTCCCACGTCCCAAAAGCAGGGGCGCCCTCCCTCGAAAAGGCCGGGCGCCCGGGCTTTACAGAACAAAGGTTGCGAGTGAATCCAATTCAGCCGCAACCCCGTTAGAACCTAATCTTCGAGCATGGATCAGTCTTCGATGACGATACCCATGCTGCGTGCAGTACCTTCTACCATGCGCATAGCGGATTCAACGCTAGCAGCATTTAAGTCAGGCATTTTAGTCTCAGCAATCTCGCGTACTTTATCACGCTTAACTGTTGCTACTTTATTACGGTTTGGTTCACCAGAACCAGACTCGATTCCAGCCGCTTTCTTAAGAAGAACGGCAGCAGGAGGAGTTTTCGTAATAAATGTAAATGAACGGTCTTCAAAAACCGAGATTTCAACAGGGATGATCAGTCCAGCCTGTTCAGCTGTACGAGCATTAAACTCTTTACAGAATCCCATGATGTTAACACCGGCTTGACCCAATGCAGGACCAACTGGCGGCGCTGGATTTGCTTTACCAGCAGGGATTTGCAACTTAACTACCTTGATAACTTTTTTAGCCACGAGACACACCTCCTTAAAGTCCGTGATGTGGTAATAGGGAATTTCCCTCCCACTCAACTTGTAGTCTTTATATTAAAAATAAAGAACATAATCAATTTGTCCAGCCTCGTTGTCCGAGACATACTGACCTATGAAATAGTAACATTTTTAAAAGCGGATTTCAAGTTTTTCAGGCTATAATTTTTCAATTTGTGTAAAATCGAGTTCAACTGGTGTTTCCCGGCCGAACATATTAACCAGAACTTTGATCTTCGCTTTGTCTTTATCGATCTCTTCGATCGAGCCTGTGAAGTTCGCAAAAGGACCTTCGTTCACCTTGACGGTTTCGCCGATTTCAAAGTCGATGTCCACGCGCTTTTCATCAACGCCCATGCGCTTAAGGATAACATTCACTTCCTCAGGGAGCAATGGCGTCGGCTTTGAGCCCGATCCTGCCGAACCGACGAATCCTGTGACGCCCGGCGTATTCCGGACTACATACCAGGAGTCGTCCGTCATGACGATCTCGACAAGCACATAACCTGGGAATACCTTTCGCTTCACCACTTTTTTCTTGCCGTTCTTAATATCTGTTTCTTCTTCTTCAGGCACAATCACGCGGAAGATCTTATCTTGCATCGCCATTGTTTCCACCCGTTTTTCCAGGTTGGCTTTTACTTTGTTTTCATAACCTGAATAAGTATGGACTACATACCAGTTTTTTTCCATTCAAGAGGACTGTTCGTCCTTCCCTCCCTGTCTAAATAAAATCAAACTTCCCTCTGTAGGTTTCCAATATACCTGTGAACACGGCCGGATCTCCTCCGGCTCCCTTAAAGAGTTCCGCTCTTCCCAGGCCAAAACAGGCGCGGATGCCTGTCTTTTTTTAAGCAAATGAAAAAACCCGTTTCCGGGCTTTGCAGAAGTTTCCTGTGTTATTCTCCATTATACCATGAGATTACAGGAGTTATTCAAGAATTAAACGAATCAATTCAGAAATACCTAAGTCAAGAACGGCGAAGAAAAGGGCGAAGAACGTTACTGTCACAAGGACTGTTATCGTATAGCTGGTGAGCTCCTTGCGCTTTGGCCAGCTGACCTTTCTCATTTCGCGTCCAATATCACGGAAAAAATTCACGGTTCGTAACCTCCAACTTTCAAGGGTTGCTTGCTGATCTATGAATGAGTGCTATTGCTATTTTGTTTCCCGGTGGACAGTATGAGCCTTGCATGTATCACAGAACTTTTTTAATTCCATACGCTCTGATTCTTTATTGCTCATGGTCGAATAGTTGCGGGACCCGCATTCTGCACAAGCCAGTACAACTTTTTTCCTCATATCGGCACCTTCTTATTGCTTGTCTGTTTCCTTACAAACTTTAACATGGCACCCCTATCATGTCAATAAGAGTCAGAATCATAGGAAATAAGGATCTATTTGTAATAATTGGCTTTACAATGAAAATTCGCGGACTTCAAGATATCTCTCGAGCTTCCTCTTGACCCGCTGCAGGGCGTTGTCGATCGACTTCACATGCCTGTTCAGCTCCTCGGAGATTTCCTGATAGGACTGCCCGTCAAGATAGAGGGCAAGGACTTTCCTTTCCAGATCGCTCAGGAGCTCGGACATTTTCACTTCAATGTTGTCGAATTCCTCCTGGTTGATGATCAGCTCTTCCGGGTCCATTACCTTGGCGCCGGAGATCACATCCATCAGCGTCCTGTCCGATTCTTCATCATAAATCGGCTTATCAAGCGAAACATAGGAATTGAGCGGTATATGCTTTTGCCGGGTGGCGGTTTTGATCGCTGTTATGATCTGCCGGGTGATGCACAGCTCGGCAAACGCCTTGAAGGAAGACAGCTTGTCCTCTTTGAAGTCCCTGATGGCCTTATAGAGGCCGATCATGCCTTCCTGGACGATGTCTTCTTTATCAGCGCCTATCAGGAAATAGGACCTTGCCTTGGCACGCACGAAATTCCGGTACTTTTGGATCAGATAATCCAAAGCCTCGCTCTCGCCCCTGTGAACCAATTCAATTATCTCTTCATCTTCGAGCTGAAGATAATTCTTTTCCTCTTCGTTGATCATCGTCTTGAAATCGGTACTCACACAGATCCCCCTGACCGCACAAACCACTGGATAGAAATATTATACAGCAGGAAAATTTTGAGCGTCAACCGCTCATTTCTGTCCCCTGCGCCATTTTTCAAAAATTTCTGCCACTTCATCAGTGAGCGGGATCTTTGAAACCGGCTTTTTTTCCTGGATTTTCTTCACCTTTTTTTCGATTCTTTTTTCCGTGCTCTCCATCTCGATCAGCAGCTCCCGCGCGGATATGCGCAGGGCGCCCTGTCCGAAAATGGCCCATTGCTCGGTATAATCGGACGTGGCGACATGGATTTGAGTTTTGATGTTGTTCAGGCTGATGGCGAGCTTTTCAATGCGTTCATCTGCTGACTCATTTTCTTTTGTAAAAACGACCTCGACTTTATAATTCTTGAACTTTTTCTCTGTCCCTTTGACATAATGGGCATCAAAGACGATGATGACCCGGTATCCTGAGTAACCCTGGAATTCCGCCATCTTTTCTACAAGCTTGTCCCTTGCTGCACCAAGATCCTTGTTCTTCAGCTCCCTGAGATCAGGCCAGGCGCCAATGATGTTATAGCCGTCCACTATAAGGATGTCCATCTTTTATCCCTCTAGCGGATGGCGTTTGCGGTATACCTCATACATTAAAAGTGCTGCTGCGACAGAAGCGTTCAGAGATGTTACATGCCCGGCCATCGGCAAATGGATCAGAAAATCGCACTTGTCGCGGATCAGGCGGCCCATCCCCTTTCCTTCACTGCCGATCACAAGGCCCAGCGGCATAGTCCCGTCAAAACGGCGGTAATCCTCGCTTCCCTTTGCATCCGTTCCGGCGATCCAGACACCTTTTTCCTTCAGCTCATCAATCGTCCTGGCCAAATTGGTCACTCTTGCGACGGGGATATGCTCGATTGCACCGGTCGATGCTTTCGCCACGGTGGCGGTCAGCCCCACTGCCCTTCTTTTCGGAATGATGATGCCATGTGCACCGACAGCATCTGCCGTCCTCATGATGGAGCCCAGGTTATGGGGGTCTTCAATCTCATCCAGCAGCAGGAAAAACGGAGCTTCATTCTTTTTCTCCGCTGCCGCGAAGAGATCATCCACCTCTGCGTACTCATAGGCCGCGACGGCTGCCACGACGCCCTGGTGAATTCCTTCTGCCATCTGGTCAAGCTTCTTCTTCGGCACAAACTGCACAAGCACCCCGTTTGTTTTGGCAAGGCCGATCACCTGCTGCATTTGCCCGCCCTGGGATCCTTCTGCTATAAAAATCTTGTTGATATCCCGCTCTGCCCTTAAGGCTTCCAGCACGGGGTTTTTCCCAATAATAAAATCCTGGCTCACTTTCCTTGCCCCCCTTTCCTTTCTTCGGCGTGAAGGAAGGCGGCAGAGATGATTTCCTCCAGCCGCTCCTCCGCTCCAGATAAATATAGATAGCCAATCAGCGCTTCAAATGCAGTGCTGTACCGGTATGTCTGCACATCAGTGTTTTTCGGGATGGTTCCGGACTTGGCGTTCCGCCCCCTCCTGACAACGGCAGCTTCCTCATCGTCCAGAAAATCCGCTTCAAGGAACTTATGGATCACATAGGACTGCGCCTTGGCGGATACATAAGCCGTCGCCTCTTTATGAAGGAAGTTCGGCCTCACGGTCCCCTTCTGGATCAAGTGATTCCGTACATACTGCTCAAATACAGCGTCGCCCATATAGGCAAGCGCAAGGCTGTTCAGCTGCTTTTCATTGACTTTATTTTCATAGCGGAGCATGACGTCAGCCTCTTTTCCATCTTGTGCCCTGGGCCGTATCTTCCAGAATGATGTTCATTTCCTTCAGCTGGTCGCGGATCTGGTCGGAAAGCTGGAAGTTCCGTTCTTTCCTCGCCTGGTTGCGCTTTTCAATCAGCGCATCGATCTCATCATCCAGCAGTTCTTCGCCGCCAAGCGACAGCCCGAGGACATCGAACAGAATTTCAAATTCTTTCATGAAGGCTTCGATTACTTCGACGCTCGTATTCTTTTCCAGCAGATAATAATTCGCCTGCCTTGAAAGCTCGAACAGGACGGAGATCCCGTTTGCTGTATTGAAGTCATCATCCATTTCCTTGATGAATTCCCCGTGGAGATCTTCAATCTTTTTCAGCCATTCGCTGTTGTTGTCTGTCAGCTCGGCGCTTGCTTCCTTCCGGTGCGCAAGGTTCTGATAAGAAGTTGTGATTCTTTCCAGCCCGCTGCGTGTATTTTCAAGCAGCTCGTCGCTGTAATTGATCGGGTGGCGGTAATGGACAGAAAGCATGAAGAATCTCAATACCTGCGGATCATGCTTTTTGATGATGTCATGCACAAGGACAAAGTTGCCAAGCGACTTGGACATCTTTTCATTATTGATATTAATATACCCGTTATGCATCCAATAGCGCGCAAATGTCTTTCCTGTCAGCGCTTCGGACTGGGCGATTTCATTTTCGTGGTGCGGGAACGAGAGATCCTGGCCGCCGGCATGGATATCAATCGTGTCGCCAAGATATTTCCTCGCCATGGCAGAGCACTCGATATGCCAGCCCGGACGTCCTTTGCCCCATGGGCTTTCCCAGGATATCTCCCCTTCTTTCGCCGTTTTCCAGAGTGCAAAGTCAAGGGCATCCTGCTTTTTCTCCCCTACAGCAATCCTGGCGCCGACACGGAGCTCATCAATGGATTGCTGTGACAGCTTGCCGTATTCATCGAATCTTCTGGTGTGGAAATACACATCCCCATTCGATTCATAGGCAAATCCTTTTTCAATCAGCGCCTCGATGAACTGAATGATAAGATCCATGCTCTCAGTTACGCGCGGGTGCACATCCGCCCGTTTGCATCCCAGCGCTGAAACATCCTCAAAGTAAGCATCGATGAAACGCTCGGCAATGGATGGAACATCCTCCCCAAGCTCTTTGGCAGCTCTGATCAGCTTATCATCCACGTCTGTAAAATTGGAGATATATTGTACATCATAGCCTCTGAACTCCAGATATCTTCTTACCGTATCAAAAACGATCGGCGGACGGGCATTTCCTATATGGATATAGTTATATACGGTCGGTCCGCATACATACATTTTGACTTTCCCTTCTTCAAGGGGAATAAACTCTTCCTTCTGCCTGGACATTGTATTATAGATAGCAATAGCCATTATTTAAGGCTCCTTTCTCTTCTCAAATCCTCCAGTTCAACCTGCATCTCCTGAAGCTTCATCTCCATCTCGACCAGCCTGTCGCTCACTGGATCGGGCAGATCGCTGTGGTTGAGATCCTTCTTAAGCTTCACACCGTCTTTGATGACGACCTTGCCCGGAATACCCACTGCCGTTGAATTGGGGGGAACATCCCTTAGGACGACCGATCCCGCTCCCACTTTCGAGTTCTCGCCGATGGTGATGGAACCCAAAACCTTCGCACCCGTGGCTATCAGGGCATTATCTTTAATGGTCGGGTGGCGCTTCCCTTTTTCCTTGCCGGTCCCGCCAAGGGTGACCCCCTGGAACACTGTCACATTATCACCGATTTCGCATGTCTCGCCGATCACTACGCCCATGCCGTGGTCAATGAAGAAACGCCGGCCGATTTTTGCACCAGGATGGATCTCGATACCGGTAAAAAATCGGCTGATCTGGGAAATAACCCGGGCCCAAAAATAGAATTTCCTTTTGAACAGGGCATGTGCCAGCCGATGTGCCCATATGGCATGGACTCCGGAATACGTAAGTATAACTTCAATATAGCTCCTGGCTGCAGGGTCCTGGTCAAAAACTACCTCTATATCCTCTTTAAGCCTTCGGAACATTTGTTCTCCCCTCCCTGTTTTTGCATATCTGATGGTTGAAATTTATCTTCCAGACAGCCAGCATCCTTCCGGGAAATCCTTTCCGGAGCGGCTCATATACGAGGGACCGGGCGCTGGAGCAGGCCTTAAGCTGTTTACTTCAAGCCCGGCAAACTTTTGATCCTTAACAACAAAAAAGCGCCCCTGTCATAATGACAGAGACGCTGAATGCGCGGTTCCACTCTGTTTAGGCACATGTAAAAAAGGCCTCAACTCTGCCCTGTTAACGGAAGGAAATCCGCCCAAATCTACTCTGCATTTTCGAAATGGGACTCAGAGGGGCACTTCAAAAAATGAGGGGCCTGAACCACTTTCAGCCGGTGATGGTTCTCTCTTTCAGCCTTATCCCGTTATGGGCCAGGCTATAAAGCATCATTTTTCTACTCTTCCTCTTCAACACTTTTGAATCATGAAATTTGAATTACTCTTACTATATTACATTTTTGCCAAGATGTTAATCATTAATGCTTGCCAAACGATTTTTTACCTTGTCTTTTCCTAAAAGAGCGATGGCCTTAGGAAGATCCGGTCCATGTGTCTGGCCTGTAATGGCTGCACGTACAGGCATGAACAGCTTCTTGCCTGTATGGCCTGTGCCTTTCTGGACTGCCTTCAGGGCTGCTTTGATTTCTTCCGCTGTAAAAGCTTCCAGGGAATCAATCTCGGTCAGGAAGGCAGAAAGCACTTCCGGCACCTGCTCTTCGCTCAGGACTTCTTTCGCTTCTCCATCATAGCTGACGTCCTCTGTGAAGAAGATGCCTGAAAGGTCAACGATTTCAGCGCCATAGCTCATTTGGTCCTGGTAAAGGGAAATAAGCCCGCGCACCCACTCTTCATCCGCGGCTGTCAGGTTTTCACTTACTTTTCCTGCCTTGATGAGATGAGGAAGTGAAATTTCCACCAGCTTATCGAGTTCTTCCTGCTTGATGTATTGGTTATTCATCCATGTCAGCTTCTGCTTATCAAACAGAGCCGGCGACTTTGAAAGCCGGTCCGCTTCAAAGATATTGATCAGCTCTTCCTTCGTGAAGATCTCCTCTTCTCCGGCAGGCGACCAGCCAAGCAGGGCGATGAAGTTGAATAATGCTTCCGGAAGATAGCCAAGGTCTTCGTACTGCTCGATGAACTGGATGATGGATTCATCCCGCTTGCTGAGCTTCTTGCGGCTTTCGTTGACGATGAGCGTCATATGGCCAAAGACAGGAGGCTCCCAGCCGAATGCCTCATAGATCATCAGCTGCTTCGGTGTATTTGAAATATGGTCGTCCCCGCGCAGTACGTGGGAAATTTTCATCATATGGTCATCGGCAGCCACCGCGAAATTATAAGTCGGAATTCCATCTTTCTTTACGATGACAAAATCGCCGAATCCGTCAGACTCAAAGGAAACCTCGTCCTTCACCATGTCATTGAATGCATAAACCTTCCCTTTCGGCACGATGAAACGGATGCTCGGCCTGCGGCCTTCAGCCTCCAGCTTTTCCCGGTCCTCCTGGCCCAAATGGCGGCATTTGCCGGAATATTGGGGGTTATCTCCCCTTGCCATCTGCTCTTCACGCTCTGCTTCGAGCTCTTCCTCTGTGCAATAGCATTTGTAAGCAAGACCCTTATCGAGCAGCTCCTGATACAGCTTTTGATAGATATCATTCCGCTCTGACTGGCGGTATGGGCCGTATCCTCCATCTTTATCGATGCTTTCATCCCAGTCGATACCTAGCCACTGCAGATACTTCAGCTGGCTTTCCTCTCCGCCTTCAATATTCCTTTTAAGGTCGGTATCCTCGATCCTGATGATGAATTTCCCGCCTTTTGAGCGCGCAAACAAATAGTTGAACAGCGCTGTGCGGGCATTGCCTATATGTAAATGTCCGGTTGGGCTTGGCGCATAGCGGACCCTGATTTCATTAGACATGAATAAGCCTCCTATTGTAGTCATTTTCCTTCTTCTTTGCTATATTCTAACACCGTGTTTTTGCCTTATAAAGCTAATTTTTCCGGGGGCTCAGTCCTTTTTCTGCAGCAGGACGGCAGCCTGTGAAGCGATCCCTTCGCCCCTGCCCGGAAAACCAAGCTTTTCTGTTGTGGTTGCCTTGACATTGATGCGGTCCGCATCTGCCTGCAGCAGCTCTGCAATCCGCTCTTTCATCTGACCGATATAAGGCGCCATTTTCGGCATTTGCGCAATGATGGTGCAATCGGCATTCACAAGCTTATATCCTTTCTCATCTACAATCTTCCATACATGCTCCAGCAGCTTGGCTGAATCAGCATCCTTGAATTCAGGATCTGTATCCGGAAAATGCCTGCCGATATCGCCTTCCCCTATTGCCCCGAGACACGCGTCTGCAATGGTATGAAGAAGCACATCCGCATCAGAATGGCCCAGCAGCCCCTTTTCATAGGGAATTTCAATACCGCCGATAATCAGCGGCCTTCCTTCGGTTAATTGATGTACATCAAAGCCCTGTCCAATACGAAACATAGTATATTCCCCTTTATGTCAGTTACTTCGAGCTTCACGTTTCCGGATAATCGCTTCTGCAAAATAAAGATCCTCCGGGGTTGTAAGCTTGATATTATCATAATTTCCTTCAACGATTTTTACAGGAATGCCGAGCCGTTCTGCCAGGCTGGCATCATCTGTGCCGAGGTAATCCTCCTCAGCCGCTTTCTGATGAATGTGCAGGAGGGTGGAAACACGAAAAGCCTGTGGGGTTTGGACTGCCCACAGACTTGATCGTTCAACTGTTTCCAGGATTTGATTGCCGTCAGCCTTTTTCACAGTATCCTTCACTGGCACGGCCAATACGGCGCTGCCATCCTGATCCGCAGCCTCCGTCAGCTCCCTGATCAGGTGCTGGTCGATGAAAGGGCGGGCCGCATCATGCACCATGGCAATGCCATCGCCCTGCAGCTCCTTCACCGCATTATAGACGCTGTATTGGCGTTCAGATCCCCCGGGAACGAGCCCAGTGACTTTCTTGATATCGTAAAAGGCAAGAAGCTCTTGGATCTCCGCTTTCTCGGAAGGATTGACCGCAAGCAGGATGCCGGTACAATCCGGATCGCTTTCAAACACTCTGAGCGTGTGTATGAATACCGGCACACCGCGGATCTCAAGCAAAAGCTTATTTTTGCCGGCACCCATCCTTTTCCCCTGGCCTGCAGCAGGAATAATTACCTGATAAGGCATAAACAGTCTCCCAACTCTCTTTTATAAAGCTTTTTCAAGCAGCTTAGGCTTTGCAAATATCATGCGGCCCGCAGAGGTCTGCAGCACGCTGGTGACAAGGACGTCGATGTGCTTGCCGATATAATCGCGGCCATCTTCGACGACAATCATTGTGCCGTCATCCAGATAAGCAACACCCTGATTATGCTCTTTCCCGTCCTTGATGACCTGTACCTTCATCTCTTCGCCAGGCAGCACCACCGGCTTGACCGCATTGGCCAAATCGTTGATATTGAGCACAGATACCTTCTGGAGCTCGCATACCTTGTTAAGATTAAAGTCATTAGTCACCACAACACCGTTCGTCAGCTTTGCCAGTTTCACAAGCTTGCTGTCCACTTCCTGGATCTCCTCGAAGTCCCCTTCATAAATCTCGACCTTGATGGAAAGCTCCTTCTGGATACGGTTCAGGATATCCAGCCCACGCCTCCCCCTGTTCCTTTTCAATACATCTGAAGAATCAGCTATATGCTGAAGCTCCTCAAGGACAAACTGGGGGATGACGATGGTTCCTTCAAGGAAGCCCGTCTGGCAGATATCCGCAATCCTGCCGTCAATGATTACACTTGTATCCAGAATCTTTAATGCGTTTTTCTCAACTGGTTCTGCTTCCTCTTCACCGGATTTCTTTTTCCGGCTTGTAAATAATCCCAGAAGCTCATCGCGCTTTTTAAAGCCCACCTGGAAGCCAAGATAGCCAAAAATCAGCGTCAGCAGGATCGGAGCGACCGTATTGACAATCGGAAATTCGATTGCATTGAGCGCAAAGCCGATCAAAAATGCCACTATCAGGCCGAAAGCAAGGCCCACACTGCCAAAAATAATATCTGTTATAGGCGCTTTCACCAATGATTCCTCTACCCATCTCACGAAATTGGTTACATAATCAACTGCCCAAAAAGATATAAGATAAAAAATAATGGCACCTAAAATAGCGGACACATATGGATTATTTAAAAGAGGAATGTCGTCTAAAGCAACTAGCCCGAGCAAGTCCGGAATCAAAAAGATCCCAAGGGTCCCCCCGGTAATAAGAAAGCATGCCTGTACAATGCGTTTTAACATTCCTTCACCTCCTTTTAATCATTATAAACAAATTCCCTGAATTGAAACCTGCAGAATATGTTAATTTGGTTTTTTGTAACATTATTTAAAAATAATAATATTGGAGGTTTTATATACTGATACACCTTAAGCGTAGCACCGTGCAAACATAGTGTCAAATAATATAAAACCACCATTTTAGCATACTGTATAGCCCAATTCAATGGGCAATTAAAGCTGACGGTCCGCAAACAGCTGCTCCTTGACCAGCTTGAGGCCCTCACGGATTTTTCTCGCCCTGACTTCACCGATGCCTTCCACCTCATCAAGATCCTCTACTGAAGCTGCTGTGATTTCAGGAAGCTCCTGGAATCTGGTGATAAGATTTTCAATAATGATTGGCGGGAGACGGGGGATTTTATTAAGCATCCGGTAGCCTCTTGGACAAATCCCTTCATCCAGGTGGACATAGCCGCTATAACCGATCAGCTTCAGGAGGATGCTGTCCTCGATCGTTTCGCCGCTTGCCAGCTCCTGCATTTTGCTGATTGCTTCCTTCGTGCTGACATCCTTATCAAAGGCATAGTCTTTAATGATCAAAGACGTTTCCTTTTCCATGTCAGTCAAGAGCTCGTTCATCTGCAGGCGGATCAGCCTGCCTTCCGTGCCCAGTTCACTCAGGTAGGACATCAGTTCCTGCTTGATCTTCAGCACCATCTCATAGCGGTGCAGCACCTGAAGAACATCGCTGTAGGTCACAAGCTCTTCAAACTCAAGGATCCCGAGGCTTGCGATGCTCTGCTCCAGCACCACTTTGTATTTCTCAAGCGTCTGGACTGCCTGGTTGGCTTTTGCGAGAATGACGGCGATGTCTTTCAATGCATACCTGAAATGGCCCTGGTAGAGTGTGATGACAGTCCGCCGCTGTGAAATGGCAACGACCAGCGCACCTGTCTCCTTTGCCACCCGCTCTGCCGTCCGGTGCCGCATCCCGGTTTCCGAGGAAGGGATGCCCGGGTTCGGGGCAAGCTGGGCATTGGCTATAAGGATCTTGCTGCCTGTCTCATTCAGGACGATGGCGCCGTCCATTTTGGCCAGCTCATACAAGTAACTAGGCGTGAAAGGGCAATTGATCTGAAAGCCCCCGTCTACAATCGCCTTCACCTTCTCATTGCAGCCCAGTACAATCAGTCCGCCTGTGTTTGCACGCAGGACATTATCGATTCCTTCGCGTATCGGTGTTCCCGGTGCCAAAAATTTCAATATATCGCTCCGGGTCTTTTCCCCCAGCTTTTTATTGTCCATATCTTATCCTCCTAATGCCGCTTTTAAGGCCTCGCTGACTGTATTAACCCCGATTAGCTGCACACCCGGCGGAGAGTCCCAGCCTCCAAGGTTCTTAGCAGGAAGGATGATCCGTTCAAACCCTAGCTTAGCAGCTTCCTGGACACGCTGTTCGATCCTGGAGACACGGCGGACTTCGCCGGTCAAACCTACTTCCCCGATGATGCAATCAGAGGCCTGTGTTGGCTTATCCCTGAAGCTTGAGGCAATGCTGACGGCAATTGCCAGGTCAATCGCAGGTTCATCCAGCTTAACGCCGCCTGCCACCTTCAAATAAGCATCCTGATTTTGCAGAAGCATCCCGACACGCTTTTCAAGCACGGCCATTAAAAGCGGGACGCGGTTATGATCGATCCCGGTTGCCATCCTCCGCGGATTCCCGAAGCTCGTCGGAGAAATGAGCGCCTGGATTTCAACCAGCACCGGCCTCGTCCCTTCCATGGAGGCAACAACTGTAGATCCGGATGCCCCCTGGGAGCGCTCTTCAAGGAATATTTCCGATGGATTTTCCACCTCTTCAAGGCCGAATTCCTTCATTTCAAAAATGCCCATTTCATTGGTCGATCCGAAACGGTTCTTCACAGCCCTGAGAATGCGGTACGTATGATGCCTTTCACCTTCAAAGTAAAGGACTGTGTCAACCATATGCTCGAGCAGCCTTGGACCGGCAATCGATCCTTCCTTCGTGACATGTCCAACGATAAAGATCGCAATGCCTTTTGTCTTCCCAATCCTCATCAGTTCTGATGTACATTCCCTTACCTGCGAGACACTTCCCGGGGCCGAGGTAATGTCCGGATGAAAAACAGTCTGGATTGAATCAATGATCACAAAACTGGGATTTTCATTTTCGATGGTCCGGCTGATTTCCTCGAGATTCGTTTCTGCATATACCAGCAGGTTATCTGACACTACCCCTAGCCTGTCAGCCCTGAGCTTTGTCTGCCTCATGGATTCCTCTCCGGAAATATAAAGGACCGAATGATCCTTCCGGGCCAGCTGGTTAGATACCTGCAGAAGAAGCGTCGACTTCCCGATACCGGGATCGCCCCCGATCAGAACAAGGGAGCCCCTTACCACCCCGCCGCCCAGAACGCGGTTGAGCTCCTTCAGGTCTGTATAGATCCGCGGCTCATTGACTGTCTCAATTGAGGTGATCGGCGTCGCTTTAGAAGCAAGGGTTACGCCAGCCGAATGGGCAAAAGCCCCCCTTCTTCCTCCAGCTGCAGGCTTTTCCGTTTCCTCCACCATTGTATTCCACTGCCCGCAGGCAGGACATTTGCCCATCCACTTGGCGGACTCATAGCCGCATTCCTGGCAGATGAATTTGGTCTTTCTTTTTGCCATCCGTTTCTCCCTTTCTATTTCATTCTCTTCTATTGTGAAAAGTGCACCATTAGTTTCATTATAGGGAAAGTATATTATACTTCCCCGCTTATATAAAAATGCCTGTCCAAGGAAAGTAGTGGAAATGGCTGATTTTTTATATAAGGGCAGTTTGAAATGCCTTCAATGGAAAAAGGTACACGCATTGTGCACCGTGTACCTTTTTATTATATAATATGACGTTTATTTAGATAAGTTTGTTGCAGTTTCAGGAGATTCTTCTGTTTTCACGACAAATTCCCCATCTTCTACATCGATGATGACATTCTGCCCTGTCAGCACCTGTCCCTTCAGCAGCTCCTCTGATAAGCGGTCCTCGATATGCTTTTGGATCGCACGGCGGAGCGGCCTTGCACCATACTCAGGGTCGTACCCTTCCTCGGAAATTTTCTCTTTTGCTTTATCGGTCAGGCCAAGGACGATTTCCTGTTCCTGCAGGCGTTTAACCAATTGATCGGAAAGCAGTGTAACGATTTCCTTGAGATGTTTTTTCTCAAGGGCATGGAACACGATGATTTCATCGATCCGGTTAAGGAATTCAGGGCGGAAAGCCTTCTTAAGCTCTTCCATTACCTTGCCTTTCATATCCTTATAGTCCTGCTCTCCATCCTGGATATTAAAGCCGACATATTTATTGCGTTTCAGCGCTTCTGCCCCGACATTGGATGTCATGATCAGGACTGTATTGCGGAAGTCGACTGTCCGGCCTTTAGAATCTGTCAGGCGTCCATCCTCAAGAACCTGAAGGAGGATATTGAATACATCCGGATGTGCTTTCTCGATCTCATCCAGAAGGACAACTGAGTATGGCTTCCTGCGGACTTTTTCTGTCAGCTGGCCGCCTTCCTCATATCCTACATACCCCGGAGGTGAACCAACAAGACGGGAAGTTGAATGCTTCTCCATATATTCAGACATATCAATGCGGATCATTGCATCTTCATCGCCGAACATCGCCTCTGCAAGCGCTCGTGCAAGCTCAGTCTTACCGACGCCGGTAGGGCCGAGGAATACGAAGGAGCCGATCGGGCGCTTAGGATCTTTCAGGCCGGCACGCGCACGGCGGACCGCTTTGGAGATCGCCTTGACCGCTTCTTCCTGGCCAATGACACGGGAATGAAGAATTTCTTCCATGTTCAGGAGCTTGGCTGTTTCTGTCTGAGCCAGCTTCGCTACAGGAATTCCAGTCCAGCTTGCCACGACATGTGCAATATCATCCACTGTGACTTCGCTGTTTTCCTTCCCCTGCTTCTCTTTCCAGCTCTTCTTTGTTTCCTCCAGCTGCTCGCGCAGGCGCTGTTCAGAGTCTCTGAGGGATGCAGCTTTCTCAAACTCCTGGCTTTGGACGGCAGCATCTTTTTCCTTCCTTACTTCCTCAAGCTTCATTTCAAGCTCTTTCAGGTTAGGAGGAGTAGTGTAAGACCGCAGGCGTACTTTCGAACCTGCTTCATCAATCAGATCGATCGCCTTATCCGGAAGGAAGCGGTCTGAGATATAACGATCAGAAAGCTTAACAGCTGCCTCAATGGCTTCATCTGTGATGGATACTCTGTGATGGGCCTCATAGCGGTCGCGCAGCCCTTTAAGGATCTGGACAGACTCATCAGCTGTCGGTTCATCTACCGTGATCGGCTGGAAACGCCGTTCAAGCGCAGCATCCTTTTCGATATACTTTCTGTATTCATCCAGGGTCGTGGCGCCGATGCACTGCAGTTCGCCCCTTGCAAGGGATGGCTTCAGGATATTGGAAGCATCGATTGCCCCCTCTGCTCCTCCTGCACCAATCAAAGTATGAAGCTCATCGATGAAGAGAATGATATTGCCAGCCTGGCGGATTTCATCCATCACTTTCTTTAAGCGGTCTTCAAATTCGCCGCGGTACTTTGTTCCGGCTACTACTGTTCCCATATCCAGTGTCATAACCCTTTTGTCGCGGAGAATCTCCGGCACTTCATTGTTGATGATCTGCTGTGCAAGTCCTTCAGCGATGGCTGTCTTACCGACGCCAGGCTCCCCGATCAGGACCGGATTATTCTTTGTCCGGCGGCTCAGCACTTCAATGACGCGCTGGATTTCCTTGCTTCGGCCGATGACCGGATCAAGGCTGCCTTCTCTGGCAATGGCTGTCAGATCTCTTGCAAGGCTATCAAGGGTCGGCGTATTGGCGCTTGCCGCCGATCCTCCCTGATGGCTTCCTGAATCATTGCTGCCCAGAAGCTGGAGCACCTGCTGCCTTGCTTTATTCAAGCTGACTCCCAGATTGTTCAGCACCCGTGCGGCAACACCCTCGCCCTCGCGGATCAAGCCGAGCAGGATATGCTCTGTGCCGACATAAGAGTGGCCCAGTTTTCTGGCCTCATCCATTGAGAGCTCAATGACCTTTTTGGCCCTTGGTGTATAGTGGGGAGTCTGTGAGGAATCCTGGCCGCGGCCAATAAGGTTCTCCACCTCTTTTTGGATCTTTTCAGAGCCCAGCCCGAGTGCATAAAGCGCCTTTGCAGCAATTCCCTCTCCTTCACGGACGAGGCCGAGCAGGATATGCTCTGTGCCGATATTGCTGTGTCCTAAGCGAATGGCTTCCTCCTGTGCTAATGCCAATACTTTTTGAGCTCTTTCAGTAAATCGTCCGAACATCATAATTTCATCCTCCCGACTATTGTTTTTCCATTTTCAATCTTTCGCGTATAAGTGCAGCCCTTCTAATATCACGTTCTTCAGGCCGGAGCGGCCCGCCGGCATATTGCTGCAGGAAACCGGGCTGTGTAAGAATCATCAATTCATTTAAAATATTTTTGGGAATATCTTTGATGTATCCCATATCTATACCCAGCCGGACATCAGATAAGCATTTTGCCGCTTCTTTTGATTCAATGATCCGGCTGCTGGAGAGAATCCCATAGGAACGGTACACTCTGTCTTCTAATTGTATGTTTGAAGTCTTTGCTAATGCTTCCCGGGCATATCTTTCCTGGGCGATGAGCTGGCCCACGACACTCTTCAGATCTTCTACGATGTCTTCCTCAGACTTTCCGAGCGTGATCTGATTGGACACTTGAAAAATATTGCCCAGCGCCTCGCTTCCTTCGCCATATGTCCCCCTCACCACAAGCCCCAGCTGATTGATGGCCGGGATGATCCTGTTCATCTGATGGGTAATCATCAGACCTGGAAGGTGCATCATGACTGAAGCCCTAAGCCCTGTTCCGACATTGGTCGGGCAGCTGGTAAGATACCCGTAGTCTTCATCAAAGGCAAATTCAAGATTTTCCTCCAGCCAGTCATCCAGCTTATTGGCCATCTCAAGCGCCTCGGTCAGCCTGAATGCAGGAAACAGGCATTGAATCCGGATATGGTCTTCCTCGTTGACCATGATGCTGACCTCTTCATTTTCTGAAAGGAGGCAAGCACCGTAAGGAGACTGTTCTGCCAGATTTGGGCTGATCAGATGCTTTTCGACAAGCACCCTTTTTTGGAGAGGCTGGAGACTTCCCATTTCTAAAAGTTCCATTCCGCCAAGCCCTGTGAAAGGCTTCTCGGTTGAAATCTTCCTCAGATCTTCAATGATGCTCTGACCTTCTTCATTTGAAAAAAGAGTAGGAAACTTATATATATTCATATTCCTTGCCAGACGGATGCGGGAGCTTAGCACAATATCAGAATCAGGGCCTTCCGCACTCATCCAGGAACTGACCGCCTGGCTGATAAAACGTTCCAGTGACATGATATCAGTCCCCCTCCCTGCCGCTGCTCAGCTGCTTTTCAAGGGACCGTATCTCATCCCGGCGCTCGGCAGCTTTTTCAAACTCTTCCTGCAGGATCAATTCCTTCAATTCTTTTTTCATGTCTTCAATCTTTCTCCTGAGCTGAATGCTCCCGCCGGCTCTTGCCGGTACCTTCCCTCGATGGGACCAGTTCCCGCTGTGAAGCCGCTTCAGGATCGGGTCAAGCTGCCCCTTGAATTCCGAATAGCAGTCGGCACAGCCAAACCGTCCGATTTTAATGAACTGCTTAAAAGTCATCTGGCATTTGCTGCACTGCAGAATTTGCTCCTGCGGCCTTTGCTCTTTTTTCGGCTGCTGCAGACCCGGCTCAATATTCAAAAGCCCCGCCAGCAGGCTATTGAGGGAAAAGCCTGAAGCCTGATTATTGATCATGAACATTTCGCCTTTTTCCTTGGCGCAGACCTCGCAAAGATGGAATTCGGTCTTCCCGCCATTTATGCTTTTTGTAAAATGCAGCGTTGCCGGTCTCTGATTACATTCTTGGCAAATCATGCACTCACCTCTCCAGCTGCTTAATCTTTATTTATACTTCAACGAAGTCAGCATTGCTCTCAGCATTCTTGATCGCAATTCATCGCGGAACGGAAGCTCTATATATAAAACCGACCGGTCGATTACACTGAGCATGATTTTAGCTTCGCGGCGTGTGATGACTTCCTCTTCCACCAGGCGCAAGATGACACTCTCAGCGCTGCCCTGCGATATCCTGCTTTGGATCAGCATCAGCAGCTGATCAATCAGGTCCGCATGATCATAGGACTGTACCTTCATGATCCGGATATATCCTCCGCCGCCCCGCTTGCTTTCAACAATATATCCTTTTTCGATTGTAAATCGGGTATTGATGACGTAATTGATCTGCGAGGGGACACATTGGAATTTATCAGCCACTTCGCTTCTTTTGATCTCGACACTTTCCCGTTCACTCAGCTCCAAGACTTCCTTCAGATATTTCTCGATTATGTCGGATATATTCCTCACCAGGCCTCCTCCTCCCTGACTTTGACTATATTTGACTTTAATTATAAATGAATTATGTAAAAAGTTGCAAGATGGATGCCTTATTAATTTTCCCATTTAATAAATATCTCAAACGTAACAAGAGCAAAATCTTCCAGCTGTATAGAGTATTCAGTTGATGGGCTTTTGGGTGCTTGTCATGGGGGGGAAAGTTGGTTTTGATGAACGGGGATGTGTATGCGGGGGACGTTGGCAGCTGGGTGGGGAGGGATACGGGTGAAGGAGGGAGAGTGAATGAGAGTGGGGATGATGGGAAGTTGAATCGGTGCTAATTTGGGTGGGGTGGGTTGAGGGAGGATTGGCTGGTTTCTTTGCTTGGGCAATGGTGTGTGTTAAGCGGATGAGTGAGAAGATTGTTTGACTAGAAGATTTGATTAGACGCAGGAGTTCGTAAACTATCTGGCAGAACGGTTAGATATGACGTTAGGTTGATAGGATATTGGGAGGAGGGATTAAGATCGTATATACCTGAACGAAGATGGCAATCTATTGATAGAGCTTGCGAATGGTATCCCGCTGATATTTGAGGCAAATGGTAAATTAAATGAGGGATTCGGTAAATTAAGTGGGGAATTCGGTAAATTAATCGGTCGTTTGATTGAATAAACCATTAAGCCGGTAGATTAATCGGTCATTTGATTAAATTCTCAGTTTAAGCGCCTGCTAGCTCATATATTTGATTCAAAACACTGCTAGTTTGCCCGCCTGGTATCTATTTTTCGGCCGTATGAGGAAATTTCCGGGCGGGTTATGGCTGTTTTATGGCAAATGGTAAATTAAGTGAGGGATTCGGTAAATTAAGTGGGGTATTCGGTAAATTAATCGGTCATTTGATTAAATTCACAGTTTAAGCGCCTGCTAGCTCATATATTTGATTCAAAACACTGCTAGTTTGCCCGCCTGGTATCTATTTTTCGGCCATATGAGGAAATTTCCGGGCGGGTTATGGCTGTTTTATGGCAAATGGTAAATTAAGTGAGGGATTCGGTAAATTAAGTGGGGTATTCGGTAAATTAATCGAACGTTTGATGAAATTAACCGCTGAGTCGGTAGATTATCGAGCCAATTGATGAATTTCCTTTTTCGAACAGCCGCTCTCCCCTATTTTCATACAACAAACCCCGCTCATAAGCCCCTCCGGCTAATCACTTCCACCAAACGATCCCTTTTCTGATCAAAAACCCAAAAAAAACACAAAAAAGAACAGTCTCACAGACTGTTCTTCGTTTCGCCCGGCAGCGTCCTACTCTCACAGGGGGAGAGCCCCCAACTACCATCGGCGCTGAGAAGCTTAACTTCCGTGTTCGGTATGGGAACGGGTGTGACCTTCTCGCTATCGCCACCAGACTATTTGATTGAGGTTTTGTTCCCTCAAAACTAGATAATGCAGAAGAAGAATGACAGAGTAATCAATTGTGGTTAAGTCCTCGATCTATTAGTATCTGTCAGCTCCACGTGTCACCACGCTTCCACCTCAGACCTATCAACCTGATCATCTTTCAGGGATCTTACTAGCTT
>NZ_VTER01000017.1:0-63755 GCF_008180445.1 Bacillus infantis | reverse complement strand
CCAGGATTGGATCGAGGAGCAGGCGGCCTAGCTTTTGTTTAGCAGAGCCCTTCACCAGCATTCGGCGAAGCGAACTCTTGACAAACCGAACTTGCCAATGGTTTAAAATGGTAAAACCAAGGGCTTATTTGGCATGCCTTCTTTTGTCCCCTTCGCCCTTGACGAACACTTCCCAAACCATTGGCGTGTTTGTCAAGAGCGATTGCGGCAGCGATTATGCCAGTTAAGTGAAAGAATCTTAACTTAGAATTGATTTTTCATAGAACTTTTGACATTACCCGTGAATTGAATAGAAAAAGCACCCAGGAGCGAGTGCCAAAATGATAAGCGTGAGCTACATGCCTATAAAAGCTGCCTTCCTTTTCTCGAGAAAAGCCTGAACACCTTCCTGATGGTCTCTCGTCAGCCCGGCCATCCGCTGTCCTTTTGCGTCTTCTTCCAGGTAGTCATTGAGATTCAGTTCCCAGCAATCCTTCAGCTGTTTTTTAATCAAGCCTGCAGCAGCAGTAGGGAGGGCTGCTGCTCTATCAGCGAACAGTCTTACACCCTCCTCCCAGCTTTCATGAGGGATTATCCTTGTCGCCAGTCCCAGCCGCAAAGCTTCTTCGGCAGATACTTTTTCCCCCAGCAGGGCCAGCTCCAAAGCTTTTGCCTGGCCAATCAGCCTGGGCAGGAAAAACATATTGCCTGCATCAGGAATCAGGCCTACATGTATAAATGATTGGATAAAGCTTGCTTTATCGGAGACAAGCCGGAAATCACAGGCAAGCGCCAGGCTCATTCCTGCCCCTGCTGCAACACCATTTACTGCTGCAATGACAGGTTTTTCGCATTGATACAGCTCCATGACCATCGGGTTGTACCTTTTACGCAGAATTTCTCCATGATCCGTGTTTTCGCTGACACTGCCCAGATCCTCGCCTGAACAGAAAGCCCTGCCTTCTCCGGTTATGACAACCGCTCTTATCCTTGGGTCAGACCCCGCCTCCCGCAAAGCCTGCCCGATTTCACTGTTGAGATCTGCCGTAAAAGCATTCAGCTTTTCCGGCCTGTTAAGTCTGATCCAGGCAATCTTACCTTCAGCTTCATAAATGATAGTCTGATACATGGGACACGCCCCCTTATTCTTCTGTTTCTTCGCCGATCATCAGGGTGATGATATCGCCTGCAAATGACATGGCATCTTTTCCGGAGGCTTTTCCTTCATCCGTTTTCATGGCAGTTTTAAGTGCTTCATGACTGTCATAAAACATTTCACACATAAGATAATACTTGCCTTCTCCACCCATGGGACTTCCGGTGATTTTGGTAACCTTCATTTCCCGAAGCCCCGGAATCTTGGCTGTGAGGGGTGCATGCGTTTGAAAATAATACTCATCGAAGGCTTCCTTATTTTCCGGGTGCTTGTAAAGCGCGATCAATTTTACCATTTCTATCATCCTTTCAATCTATAAGTTTATTATTGCCTATAAAAGGCTGGAT
Source organism: Bacillus infantis (assembly GCF_008180445.1). Taxonomy (GTDB): domain Bacteria; phylum Bacillota; class Bacilli; order Bacillales; family Cytobacillaceae; genus Bacillus_AB; species Bacillus_AB infantis_B. The sequence goes on along the minus strand of NZ_VTER01000017.1, from coordinate 62,273 downwards.
ACCGGCTTCATGGCTTCAAAAGGATTTCTGCATGCACGGCAGTACAGCAGGCTCCTGCAGGCAGTCGGCCCGAATATATTTTCAAGAGAGGTGTAAGGAGAGCCGCAGTAAGGGCAATCAACCTTCCACTCTCCGGTTGCTTCCATTCTTTCCGGAGCCGGCGCGATGCCGAATTCTTTCAGATGCGTTCTGCCCTTTTCAGAAATCCGGTCGGAAGTCCAGGGAGGTTCATAGATGAAACGAACTTCAACGGACTGTTCGAGATCCAAATACCCGAGTTGTTCTTCAACACTTCTTTGAATCATGTCAAGGGCAGGGCAGCCCAGAAAGGTAGGCAGGAGTTCAATCAATATTCTTTCTTTCTCCGCCTGCACTCTTTCAACCATTCCAAGTTCAATAATGGAGACAGCCGGGATTTCCGGGTCTTTGACTGCATTCAATGCTCTAAGAATCGATTGCTCGAGCTCGCTTCTGTCTTTGTCCATATATGCACTTCCTTTTTCACCAGCAGGCTGCCGGGTCGCTTCTGTATACTTCAGAAAGTGTATCCAAAGCTTCTGTTAAGTCTTTTGTATGCTGGCCTTCTCTTCCATTCCCCAGCTCAAGGCCGAATTGGCGGGGGAAAAGAGAGCCGGCTGCTTCAAATACGGAGGACAGATTTGCTTCCAGGCTTATTAAAAGCTGCTCTTCCCCGGCTATCAGACCCTCGGTCTGCATTTCTTCTGCAAGCGGACCCAGATGTAAGAGATCCCCCATCATGGTATAGATGCCAGATGCCGCTTCCTCCATGCGCCTCCTCGCCTCCCCGCCGGCCTGCATCAGCTGCAGGAACCAGGTTTTCCAATGAAGGATATGGTAATGCAGCTCCATGCTTATTTTCACGGCAGCTGTCCGGAGCGGAAGAAAGGAGGAAGTTTTCAGCAATTCCATTTTCACTTTCTTTGCGTATACATAGAAAAAGTTACGGACAACAGCAAAAGCCCAATCATACCGGGGATTCTGCAGATAATGGCCCGGCCCATTCGCTCTTTCAGCGAGAATGCTGTTCCTTCTTTCTTCAGCCTTCCTTAAATGGGCGAGATCATCTGAGCTTCCTTCCCCCATTTCCTCCAGAATCTGATAAAACATACTGGCATGCCCCATGGTGTCCTGGCTGATAGAGGAAAAAGCAACATCCTCTTCGATGTGCGGAGCAAGGCCGAGCCACTCTGATCCGCGGTATGAAAGGATGAAATCGTCATCCGCGAGCTGGTATAAAAGTTCAATGGCAGCCCTGGAAGCTTTATTTCCGGGCTGCTCAGCCTTCAGTTCGCCTGTCAATGTTCCCGTTCCCTCCCCATGAAAGAATTTCTTTTTCATCCAGCATACTCTGTTCGTACTGGCGCCATTTCTTTTTTAAATATCCGTATCCTTTTGCAGTCCTATAATCCTTGTTGTCGAGCCGATGAAGTGTGAGCCTCTCCTCCGGATCCATCTTGCGTATCTGTGAACGCTTGACGACCCAAATGTCAGCAACCGGCTCTCTTCTCATGAAATTTTCCTGTGCAAAAACAAGGGCAAGCTCTTCATTTGGCGCCATCAGCGAAAACTGATGCTGCATTGGTGACGTATCCGTTTTTTTGCTGAACACTTCGTATTCACTGTAAAATTCAGAAGCAGGCACATGCTCCCTCCTTTCTTAATTAGCCTGGGCACTCAGTGCATCCCTGACCCATTGGGAGGACTGATAGGCATCCCGCCGAAGACTCAGCCTTTCAGCCGATTTTGGTCCGCTGTTGCTGATAATTTCTTTAAAGCGTTTCCAGTCAGGCTGTTCATATGTCCATCCTGCTTCTTCTCTGTATCCAAGGGTAGGATCCGGTATGGTCAGTCCGAGTGAAAGGATCCTTGGCACATACTTCGAAAAGAAGTCCTGGCGCAGCTCTTCATTTGTTTTCGTCCTGATTTTATACTTAATCGTAATATCCTGCTTGGACGTACCGGTCGCCCGGGCATCTGCCGGGCCGAAAAACATCAATAATGCTTCCCACCAGCGATTGACAGCATCCTGTACCATTTCTCTCTGCTTTTCTGTCCCCTCGGCCAAAGCCATGATGATTGCTTCCCCATGCTGGGCATGGAATACCTCTTCAGCGCAGATTCGTTTTAATGCCCTTGCATAAGGTCCATAAGACGAGCCAAGCATATTTGTCTGGGTGATGATGGCAGCACCGTCCACCAGCCAGCCGATCAGCCCGGCGTCCCCCCATGTCGGCGCCTCCATATGGAAGACATTATGGAATTTAAGCTTCCCTGTAAAAAGATCTTCCATTATATGTTCCCTGCTTTTGCCAAGCGGCAGCATCAGATCTTCTGCAACCCGAAGCAAAAGCTGTCCGTGGCCCATTTCATCCTGGACCTTGGCCATGATGCCAAGCTTCCTTTTTAGAGTCGGCGCTTTAGGGACCCATTCCTTTTCAGGCAGGGCACCCATGATTTCGCTTATTCCGTGCATGCTGATCAGCTTGATGAGTGTACGCCTGTAATCATCGGGCATCCAGTCATCCGCTTCTATTTTTTCCCCATTAGAAATCCTGTGCATGAAGTTTTCCAGCTTCTCCTCTTCGGTTAAAGAAGAATACAGCTGTCCTGCCATATTGTCAGCCTCCTTCTATTAAATCCCGCTTATAGCTTCATGGGCATTTTTGTTATTAATTATTCTCACAGCTTTCCCCTCGGACCGGGGAATGCTTTTCGGCGGATGAAGTTCAACGGAAATGGAAATATAGCATTGAGATTGTAAATGGTTTTTAAGCCTCATTCGGAGAGCTTCCGCATAATCGGACTGTAAATCGCCGCCCATCTTTGAATAGGACCTTTCCTCCAATTCAAGATGCAGGACAAGTGATTTGAGCGCCTTGCCGGAATGAAGTGCAATCTGATAGTGGGGGGAGATATCTTCCTGGCCAACCAGACAGCTTTCTATCTGGGAAGGAAAAACATTTACGCCATTGATGTTCAGCATATCGTCGATCCTGCCCCTTACTCTCGACATCCTGGCAGTCGTCCTGCCGCATGTGCACGTTTCCTTTGACAGGCTGGCAATGTCACCGGTCCGATAGCGGATAACGGGAAAGGCCTCTTTTGAAATGCTTGTGAAGACCAGCTCCCCTTCACTCCCAAAAGGAAGCGCTTTCAAAGTTTCCGGGTCGATCACCTCCGCAATGAAATGATCTTCTGCGATATGCAGCCCATCCTGTGCCTCATGGCATTCCATACTGATGCCGGGACCCATAACCTCGCTTAAGCCGTAAATGTCGCAGGCTTTAATGGCAAGCTTCCTCTCCAGAACGTCACGCATTTCTTCCGACCAGGCCTCTGCACCGAATATGCCGTATTTCAGCGAAGTACTTGCAGGATCGATACCCATTTCCTCCATCTTCTCTGCAAGGTTTAATATATAAGAAGGAGTCCCGCATATAACGGAAGGCTTGAAATCCTGAATGAGCATGATCTGCCGTTCTGTGTTGCCGCCTGAGACAGGTACAGTGGCCATTCCGAGATGTTCGCTGCCATAATGCAAGCCAAGGCCCCCCGTAAAAAGGCCGTATCCATATGCATTATGCAGGCGTTCGCCGGGCCTTCCTCCACCCAGCGCAATGGCACGGGCGACAAGCTCTGTCCAAATCTCAATGTCCTTCTTTGTATAACCGACAACCGTCGGCTTTCCGCTCGTGCCAGAAGAAGCATGCAGGCGAACCACTTTATCCATCGGAGCAGCAAAAAGGCCGAACGGGTACTGGCTCCTTAAATCTGCTTTCTCTGTAAATGGCAGTTTTTTTAGATCTTCGAGCGTCTGAATGTCCTGGGGCACCAGGTTAGCTTCAAAGAATCTTTGCCTGTAAAATGGCACTTCGCGGAAAACTCTTGCAGCCGTACTCTTAAGCCCTTCCAATTGAACGGCTTCAATCACATCTCTGCCCGATTTTTCAATGCTATGAAGAATCAAAGGGCACCCTCCTATTCCCATTCCGTCATATAACGTAAAAAAATCGTCTCGTTTAATATCTGTTATACCATTAAGATAACCTGAACAAAAACCGTTGTCAAATTATTTTTCAGAAAATTCACGCCAGATGGAGGGTTCTTTTTTTCTCAGTCTTCAGTCACTCATTCGAAGCTCCCTTATAGAATCTAAAAGCCGGCAGGAGAATATGATCTCCTGCCGGCTATATGATTGAACTCACTATTCCCCGCATTGGCCCTGGGCTGTACATAATTCCTGCAGAGAAAAGTCCCCTTCAGGCAGTGAAATAAAGGTGAACCCATCCTCGCTGTATAACTCCCATCCCTCGAAATGGCAGCTGTCATGAAATAAATCAAGAACTATTGAGCCGGAAAAAGCGATGCGCAGCATTTTAACTTCTTCCATAAAAATCACTTCAATTACCTGACAGCCGATGAGAGACTCTTTCAGCTGAACATTGGCAGGAACCTCACGGGAATCACTGCTTCCAGCCATGATTTTATTTCCGCGCTGGAGCCTCCATGGACATTCAGCGACAAGCCCGCCTGCTGTCAGCTCCAGTTCAAGCAGAGAATTTGAGCCAATAATAACATTGACAATGGATTGCTTTTCAAAATGCGAAAAATCGATACCACTTAATTTGCTCATATAGTTGAATTCTCCCAGCTTTGTATACTTCTTTTAAAACATTGCAGCACTGGTCTGTAAGCACCTTCCATTTTTTTAAAAAGTAGTGTAATCGTTTTTGTATGTATGTTATCAGGATTATATGGTTTCAATCAAAAGCTGCCTGTTTGGAAGGGAGCTTTTGATATTTTTTAGTAGAAGGGGTTGAGTTTGACCGTTTGTGGCTCTCTGAATTAGTTTTTTTTGTTTAGAGGGTTTCATATTGCTTGTTTGAGGCCCTCTGATTTAGTTTTTTGGATTTAGAGGGTTTCATATTGCTTGTTTGAGGCCCTCTGATTTGTTTTTTTTGGTTTAGAGGGTTTCATATTGCTTGTTTGAGGCCCTCTGGTTTAGTTTTTTGGGTTTAGAGGGTTTCATATTGCTTGTTTGAGGCCCTCTGGTTTAGTTTTTTGGGTTTAGAGGGTTTCATATTGCTTGTTTGAGGCCCTCTGATTTAGTTTTTTGGGTTTAGAGGGTTTCATATTGCTTGTTTGAGGCCCTCTGATTTGTTTTTTTTGGTTTAGAGGGTTCTAGTCCGCTCGTTTGAAGCCCTCTGGTTAGGCTTTTACTGGCTTAGAGGGCTCTAGTCCGCTCCGTTAAGAGCATCTATTCGGCTTTTTCCGGCTTAGGGGGTTCTAGTCTGCTTCGTTAAGACCCTCTGATTGACCTTTTCCGATTAAGAGGGTGCTAGTCCGCTCCTCTAAAACCCTCTGATTGGTCATTTCCAGTTTAGAGGGTGCTAGTCTGCTCCTCTAAGACCCTCTGAATTGGGTTCTCCCGGTTTAGAGGGTCTTAGTCCGCTCCTCTAGGACCCTCTGATTGGCCTTTTCCGGTTTAGAGGGTGCTAGTCCGCTCCTCTAAGACCCTCTGATTGACCTTTTCCGGTTTAAAGGTTGCTAGTCCGCTCCTCTAAGACCCTCTGGATTGGCTTTTCCCGGTTTAGAGGGTTCCAGTCTGCCCATCTATTATGATCCTGCATTTTCTCCATTACTTGACTTAAAAGTCCCTCTTCATCCTGACATGTTTCTTTTATTATATCCTTGAAAAAATACCATGCCAAATCATTAACCCCTGTTTTCGGCAGATACGGTGTATCTGTTGAGCCACAAAGAAAACGGAAGACAACTTGTCCTGCACCCTTCACATAAAAAAAGCCAACTCCTAAGAGTCAGCTTTCGTCTTCGACATATGGATCATGTTCATAGGCAGGAAGGTCGCCGAAGGTTGTCATGATGCCTTCTTCATCAAGGGCCTCTTCATACCTTTCATGCTGTGCACTTGGGTATACTGTGATGTTCTTGCCTTCAATGTCTGTACCGATGAAGTTTTCGTAATCTTCAACATAGCCGATATTTTCTTCTGCTTCGATATTGGTATCATTATAATGGTCAGGCGGAACAATAAAGTCGGATGGCGTCTCGGAGTTGCCCCAGCTTTCGACTTCCTGCCATGCGTCCTCCGCATCGAATGAAACATTTTCATCCTGCTCGTCCATATCGAACTTACCGAAAGGAGGCATCAGCACACCTTCTTCGATCGGCCTTTCATGGGAAGTAACCTGGTCAGGGCTGTGCTCCTTGCAGTACGTTGTGTTGGGCAGAGCTTCAAGGCGTTCTTTTGGAATCTCCTTATGGCATACTTCACAGATGCCATAGGTCCCCTGGTCAATCGCCTGCAGCGCTTTGAGTATATTGCTCAGTTCAAGCTTATAGTGCTCATTCAGCGCCAGGTCTTTTTCGCGTTCGTACAGCTCGGTTCCTTCGTCGCCAGGATGGTTATCGTAGCTGGACAGCTCCCCGACGGATTCATGGGGATGGTCCCTTGTCAGGTCAAAATTGTCATTGGACTGAAATCTTTCTTCGAGATCTTTTTTTTCATGCAATAGCTGGGAACGGAACGCTGCTATTTCGTCTTTAGTAAGCAAGATTCCATCTCTCCCTTCTGTTTTGTTCTACCTATATTTTGGGATGTACGGTGCAATCTCATGAGTGTTAAATAGTGTTAAATGGACGGTTCCCAAAAACCCTGCTCTGTTTTGAAAAAGGAAAGGGCAATCGGCCCCTCCCTTTGTTTATTTCCATTTTTTCAGACCCTTGATGATCCTTTTTCGGAAACGTGCCAGTATGCCAGTCTCACCTTTTGCCGCTTTCTGCTTATTCCATTCATAATAGCTTGCAGCTGCAATCAAAAGGCTTCCGGCGATCAGCAGGTAAGCCCACCATGGCAGATTTCCCCAAAACGGCCTGGATTGCATCAATACATTAAGTAAAAGAACAGCAAAGCCTGTGAAGAAATATGATTTGATTTTCCAGATCAGCCCGCCAAATATGGACAGCAGCGATAAGATTCCAATGATCAGGGCATCCTGAATGGTCGAGCCTGCAAGAGCGTCTTCCACTAGAAGAAAAGCTGACACAGCAAGCACTGCCCATTGAAGCTTGCTGATGAAATCCGGGAAACGCCCCTTCAGGCTTAGTCTTATTAGTATGCTAACTGCAATGAAAGGAAGCACATATGCTTCCCTGATAAGCACTTGAGGGATCGGCAAATATTCTATAAGAGCAAAGTATGGCTGAAGCAAAAACACTGCACCGGCAGCGGGCGGAATCCAGCCCCATTCCTGCGGCATCCGCCTGCCTTGAGACCATAATGCCAAAGAAATGAGAATGCCCGGCAGCATTTCTGTAAGAATTCCTCCTTCAGCCGGATACATTCCTGCCAGGAAAAGCAGGCCGGCGGGTGTGTAGCTGTCTAACCTCAAACTCCGTTCCGTTTTTTCATAAAGCTGTTTGGAAAGAAATTGGCCGATAAAAATCAACACAGCCCCCATTCCGCCCATAACCAGCAGCCAGAATACAGAGTCCATACCAGATGCTGCAACATACATCATAGATGCAAACCAGATGAGCACCAGCGGAACGCCATTCAGGAGCTCCCACCTTCTGCTGTGTAGATAATATAAGACAGCAGCCCCATATATCACAGATAAGGAGAAATCTGCCAGTCCAAAAGGATACACCAGCATAGAGGATGCAAGGCCGATTAAGGAGAATGGGACAAGATAATAAGGCAGCCTCTTTTGATCTTCCTCTGACATTAGGCGGGAAAGACCATAGATTACAAAGCTTGAGAGCATAAAAACATGCTGCCTGCTGCTTCCCTCAAAAATCAAAAGGTCAAGCGAATAGAAAAACAAAAACAGTGAAAAGCAAGCACTGTACAAAAAGGCTTTCGTCTGCCATTCACGAGGGGATTGCCGGGAACTGATCCAATACACCGCACCTGCAGCAGCCAAGCTGATGAAAGCATGCTCACTATGAAGCAGCCAGGTCAAAGCCAATGCAAAGGGCAGATAAATATGGGCTGACCAGGCAAAGGAACGAAATAGCATTTGTTCTATATTCCTTAAAAAAGCCGAAATTCCGGCAAGGATAATGCCCGGCATGACAATCTCTGTCCAGCGGACTATGTCAGGCAGGAACACAATTCTGCTGACAGCAGTTAAAAGAGCAAAATAAGCTGCAAACACGATTGCCGGCATCAGGTATGATGACAGCCTGTTTTTCACTGCTTTATGAAGTCTGTAATAAATCCCTATTCCGCAAACCAATACCGCTGCTCTGGACCACTCATTCAGCGGGAGGAAGATCGCAGATAGAACGGCTGCCGAATAAAAGGCCTGTGAAATAAAAAACATATATTTACTCATTGCCGGCTCAATTTTCCTATTCAGCAGCATGCCTGCCGCCAAGCTGGCTGCAGCCAGGATAGCATTCATCGCAAATCCGAGTGTCTCTCTGTAAAATGGCCAGATGGTCCGCAGCCATTTCCCCCAGGAGAAGAAGGCAAGTGCAAAGGACAAAGGAACTGCCCATGACAAAGCTTCGTTGAACTCCTGCCTTTTTTCAGCGGTTCGGGACACCAGGAACAGGAGGCTGAGCAGCATAAGCATAGCCCCGAGCCTGCCCCAATATGCAAAGCTTGCGGACAGCAGGATGCAGATGCCCATCACAGCCAGTCCGATATCCCGGGAACTCTGGCTGATAACCCCAAGCCATCCAGGTGTTTTAAAAATGCCCATTATGACATAAATGGCAGCCCCTGACAGAAATACAGGCAATAGAAAATCTTTGAATGAAAAAAGAATATCAGCCGCTAACAGGATTTCCCATAATGCCGCGAATAAGAAAACAGGGCTCAAATAAGCAAATAAATCATTTTTTCCTTCAGCCAAAAACAGAAACTGGCCGGAAAGAATCACGTAAGCGAGGAGTAAGCTGATGGACGGATCATTCAAACCTGCCAGCGCTGCCTCTGCACTTATAAATAAGAAGACAAAAAGAGACACAGCCGCACTCGTCCAATTGAATATCTTCTCCCAGCCTTCTCCTTCCCCGAGCAGTTTTGGCAGGAACATAAACCCTGCACCGGCAGCCGCATAAACTGCCGGGCTGAAAAGCTCCAGCAGTGAATTTTCCGTCAGCTGGTAAACCCCCATCACAACAAGCAGTGTAAACGCGAAATGGTATTCTTTCTTGCCTGAAACATACACACTCGCCATAAAAAGGACAGCCGCAAGAAGCATATTGACGCCGATACTAAAAGTATCCTGATAAAAAGCCAGCATCAAAACGGTCGATAAAATCAGGCTCGTCTGGACGATATAAGCCAGTCCCCAAAAAACAGGGGAGAAGAACTCTTTTTCCGCCCCTTCAGGAACAGGGCAATCAGTCCCGCATTATAAATCATCATGCCTAAATAAAAGGTATCCTGCCTTGCCCCCAGTGCAAGCAGCAAAAAGCCGGCAGCCGATGTTATTGCTGAGAAAGCAAACCAGACGAAAAGCCTCGAACCCATCTGCCGGGCAAGGAAACCATAAAACGGAGCCAGGATCAAAGCTCCCGCAGCAGCATAAAAATAGCTCCCCTCACCATAAAAAGATAAATACTCGCCCATGAGACCGAACCAGCTTACCGACAGCAGAAAGATGGGCAGGAAGAGGCTTCCCAGCACATTAAAAGCAAAAGCGGTCTTATGTATAGCGAGAAGCTTCCCGGCTGCCAGGGAGATCCCGAAGAACAATAATGAAACAAGTGCAATGGAGCCGCTCTTCATCCAGTCGCTCATTTCATCCCAATTGCTGGTTGCGACAAAAAGCCCTCCAACCAGGAGCAGCACAACACCGAGATTCAGCGTCATTGATATATTCCGTTCCCGCACCTCCTCGGGGCTCCGGTTTTTTTCTTCAGCAGAAGGCTTTTCAGGTAGTGATGCAGGCGCAGGTGCAGTGATCACCTTCTCTTCCTTTTTCGGCTGCTCAGCCGTTTTCAATTCCACTGCATCCAATTCCAGTGACTGATAGTAGGAAAGATGGGCATCAAGCACCCGGCTGTAATCGTCCGGGCCAATGAATTCCTGCTTTTTCAGTTTATACAGTTCTTTTTGGAAAATTTGCTTTTCATGCTCTTTGGTAAGAGAACTCAAGGATATGCCCCCTTCTATGGATTAAAATTCCATCATATACATTTGGTGTAATATTACACCAAATGTATCCTTTTTAAAACTATTATTTAAAACATTGCCAGATTTTTTGCAAGAGGGAGGTTTTATTAACAGCTGTGGAGAATATAAAGTATTTATTTGCGAAGGCTCTGATGGCTGCGGGAATATACCCAGCCCGTAAAGAGAAATAGGAGGCTGCTATGCTAAACAATGTATTCGATTATTTGAAAAAAGAACGCGACACCCACCTGCAGGAGCTGACGGAGTTTTTATCCATTCCGAGCATCAGCGCCCTGCCTGATCATAAGGACAATGTCAGAAAGGCTGCAGAATGGACAGCAAAGGCACTTGTAAAAGCAGGAGCTGAGAACGTCAATATCTATGATACTTCCGGCCATCCGGTTGTATACGGAGACTATATAAGAGATGAAAGCAAACCGACTGTCCTGATATATGGCCATTATGATGTCCAGCCAGCCGATCCGCTTGAGCTCTGGGAAAGTGCGCCTTTCGATCCAGAAATCAGGGAGGAGAAAATCTTTGCCAGGGGAGCGAGCGATGATAAAGGACAGGTGTTCATGCATATAAAAGCTTTTGAAGCACTGTTGAAAGTGACTGGAAATGCACCTGTCAATTTTAAGTTCTGCATAGAAGGTGAAGAGGGAGTCCGAATCTGCCCAAATTCGCAGAGGAGCATAGAGAGCTCCTTTCTGCCGATGCAGCGGTGATTTCTGATACCAGCATGATGGAAAAAGGCAGGCCCTCCATATGCTATGGACTAAGGGGGCTCTGCGGGCTGCAGATTGACTTGTAAGGAGCAGATGCCGACCTGCATTCAGGTTTATATGGAGGAGCGGTGCAAAATCCGTTACATGCCTTGGCTAAAATTGTGTCTTCCTTTCACGACTTTAACGGAAAAATATTGGTCGACGGCTTCTATGATCAGGTGGAAACATTGACCGGGCAGGAAAAAGAGGCTTATGATGCACTTGGCTTAGAGGATGACAGCTTTAGATCACAGGCCGGTGTTAAGGAGCTGTTTGGGGAATCGGGGTATTCAACTGTTGAGAGGCTTTGGGTAAGGCCGACTTTGGAAGTCAACGGCATTGGGGGAGGCTTCCAGGGTGAAGGGATCAAAACGGTCATCCCTTCCCGGGCATCAGCCAAAATCACCTGCCGCCTTGTCCCGAACCAGGACCCAGATGAAATCGCCCGCCTGCTCGAGGAACATATCAAAAAGCATACTCCTCCTGGTGTAGAACTGAGCGTTACCTTATTTGACAAAGGAGCGCCTTATGTTACTCCGTTTGACCACCCGGCCATCCAGACTGCCGGAAAAGCTTATGAAAAAGTATACGGTGTGCCGGCGGCGTTCACCCGCGGAGGGGGATCGATCCCGATCGTTTCCGTTTTCGACCAGCTTCTGGGTCTGCCCGTCGTACTGATGGGCTTCGGTCTGCCGGAAGAAAATTTCCATGCTCCCAATGAGCACTTCCATCTTGAGAACTTTGATAAAGGCATGCAGACCCTCTGCCATTACTGGGCTGACCTGGCGGAGGAAAGGTTTTGAGACCATAGGAAAAAGGCGCTTCTCAGCGCCTTTTCTTTATTTCCTGATAGAAACCAATTTTACATCATCAAAGCTGAAACGGTGGTAATTTTCCTCTTTGTCGGTAAACTCAATAAATCCTTCAAGATCCTTGATCCTTCCAATAACTTCAGAGCGGCTTTCGGCCTCAATCTCCTCAATGACCTCCAGGCCTTTCTCAAATGTGTAAACAATTTTAAAATTTTCCATAGTTAACATCTCCTCTTTTATTCTATATGATTGCCTTCACCGGAAGGAAGATTCCAAACCGCGATAGATCAGTTTGTTTTTAAGAGTACAAGCAGACCATCTTCTGCATACCCCAGGACTTCCCGGGCATCCAGGTCTGACAGGCCAAGGTCTGAAAGCCTCCCAAGTACACTGGAAAGAGCTGGATCTTCTCCATCCTGTTCAAACGCTGTAGCAAGATTCCGGAAGACCGGACCATCATTTGAAGGTGAATGTTTAACCATTTCAACCTGCAATCCTGTTTTCTCTTTCAGCTTGTCACCCTCTTCACTATCCCTGCACACCACTATATAGCTTTCTGCGGAAGAAGCATCCGCTGCTTTCCGGATGATTTCATCTGCAGAAGAAAATACGCCTGTCACTTTTGATTCAGCCATTATGTATCTTCACTCTCCTTCCGGCATCTCTTTCGCATTTTTCCCTAATGGATACGTCCAAAACCTCTTTTTATTCTGCAAAACATGGAAAAAGGCATTGAGTCTGTGCTCAACGCCTTCAAGAAATTACTTAGTCGTATATAATTTCGGGTCCACTTCAAGGATAAAATCATTTTTCCTGCCCGTATATAGAATATCAAGCTCATGCATGGCCCTTGTGCAGGCAGTATAAAAAATGGTCCGGTCACTTTCATGATCATAAGCAGACGCATCATAAATGATGACAGTGTCAAACTCGATGCCTTTTGCTAAATAAGCCGGAATGATGGTGATGCCTTTTTCATAGGAGAGGGTTCCCTTTTTGATCAGCCGCACATCCGGCAGCAGTTCCTTCAAGCCTTCAAACGCTTCCTTGCTCTCTTTTGCCGTCCTGCAGATAATGCTGATTGATTTATGAGCCTCTTTCAGCTGCCTTTCCACTGTTTCGGCAATCTTGGCATGGAGAGCTTCCCTGCTTTCTTCAAATATTACTGCAGGAAGCCTGCCTTCCCGGTTGAATGGTTCAACAAGATCCCCGCCGCTGATGAAAGATCTTGTAAATTCTACAATTGGTCTTGAAGAGCGGTAGCTTTTTGTCAGCACGATGGTCTTTGCTTCTTCCTCGTGGCCGTGGTACAGCGTCGTTGCACCGATGGAATGAGTATACACCGCCTGGTTCACATCGCCAAGAAGAGTAAGCCTGCTGTAAGGAAACAGCTCTTTGATATAAGCAAACTGGAAAGGAGAATAATCCTGGGCTTCATCAATGAACACATGCCTGATGCCCGTATCCTGCTTCCTTCCTTCCAGGAGATGCTGCAGATATAAGTATGGCGTAGCATCTTCGTAAGGGATTTTTTCCTTGCTCAAATTCGCTGCGGTAATCGTGCAGACAGCATCCCAGTTTTCCGGTAAAAGAGATTCATCCATTAGGTGATCTTTGCGGAAAAGCTGCTCATAGGTGGCGAATACATCAAGGAATTTTAGGTTCTTCACCCTGCTTTTCAGTCCTTTGAATCTTTTATTGACCACCATGTTCTCAAGGAACTTCTGTTCTTGCTCAAATTCATCGAAATTCTCACCGTTTTTATTTTGCTTTTGCTGTGCTTTTTTGAAGGCTTCCAGATAATCCACTTTCTCGAGAAGCTGAATTTCCTCTTCCACCCACTCTTTTTTCCGCTCCGCTTTTTGGATTTTCCGAAGCTCCTGCAGCAGCCAGTCTTTTGTCAGCTGCATCCGGTTTGGAATGGAAATGGATTTATCCAGTGAGTAAAAATACTGGCTGATCTCTTCATGAGAAAAAAGGGTCTCGCCGCGGAACCGCAGATCTTCAAATTGCAGACCTTCCACAGAAAGCTTCCCGGCATATGCATGAATCATTTCAACAAATCCGGTATCAGACTTGAACCTGATTGCCTTCTTCCTCATCTCTTTTTCAGGAGTCTCTTCCTCTGAAAGGATAGACTCCAGCTGATCAAAAGGATCTTCTGCACCAAGCTCCCTGCCGAGGCTTCGCGTGATATATTCCTGATAGGTTGCCTGTGACATATTTTCCTCGCCAAGTTCAGGAAGTACGGTGGAAACATAGCTGTTAAAAAGAGAATTGGGAGAAAACAGCATAATATTGTCCGCCTGAAGGGTGCCTCTGTGCCTGTAAAGCAGATAGGCCACACGCTGGAGCGCAGCCGATGTTTTCCCGCTTCCGGCGACTCCCTGGACAATCAGCACCTTGCTGTTTTCATTGCGGATAATTTCATTCTGTTCTTTCTGAATGGTCGCTACAATCGACTTCATCTGGGTGCTCGCCTTATTGCCGAGAACTTCCTGAAGAAGCTGGTCCCCAATCGTCAGCCCTGTATCAAACATCCCTTCAATCTTTCCGCCCCTGATGATGAACTGCCGCTTCAGCAGCATTTCTCCTTCAATGGTTCCTTCTGGGGTTTTATAATGGGCAGGGCCGGGAGCATAATCATAATACATGCTTGAAATCGGAGCCCGCCAATCATAGACGAGGAAATTTTCATCCTCTTCGTCCATAAGAGAGGAGATTCCGAGATAGATGACATCCTTCTCTTTTTCTCCTTCCTCATGGAAATCGATCCTTCCGAAATAGGGAGAGTTCTTGATTTTTGCCAATGTACTCAGCTGCCGGTCAAGCTGGCTTTTGGTCCTTTCCCTTTCAGATAAAAGTTCAGCCTGCTGCTTGATGCTCGTAAACGTCTCAATCACATCATCCGGCTCATCCAGATTGACTGTAACATCTTCCCAGAATGTTTTTTTGAGTTCAAGCACATCTGAGCCTGCTGCAGACCCTTTATCCAAAAGCTTGTGCATCTTGCTGTCTGCAATCCCGATGATCTCTTTGACCCGATGCTGTTCCATTTCTTTGCTATCGCCTGGTTTGCTCATAAAAAAAACACTCCCCGGAAAAAATTACGGCCGTTTTTAGTTGACACCACTTGTGTTTCTGTGTTACTATTTAATTAGATAATAATATATATTTTCAAATGGCTCTTTTAGACCGCTCTTCATTGTAACACTAATACATATATTAAACAAGACCGCTGTTTTTAGCCGGTCTTGTTTTTTTTAGTGAATCTGCTCTATTCAGTTCACTTTTTCAATAAAAACTAATACCAGGGCTCCTGCAAACCAGCAGGAGCCCTATTTTCATTATCTATAAAGGCTTAGGATCATAGCTGGATCCTGTAAGATCCGTCAGCTCGCAGACAGCATCCCAGGCAAGCGGATAAAATTCATGCCTGGCGCCGCGCTCAAGGGCCTGGGCAGGAATGCCCTTCAGGCTTTTCGTCCGCAGGCCGATCATCCTTTTGACCAGCTGGATGTGGGAATGGCGGAATGTCTGGAAATACTCGTCAAATGTCAGCAGATTTTTCAAGAGACGGTAGAGCGTCCGATTGCTGTCCGGTTTTTCAAGGAGCTGCAGCACTGTCCTGTTCTCTTTATTGATCAGATGTTCGAACGGTTCCCAAAGCTTCGGGCCTTCCTTCAGAATGCTATTAAATCCTGGAGAATCCTGGCCGCTCCCCCTTCCAAGGAACAGCCTGATGGTATGATAGTCCGCAGGTGTGATGGCTTTTACGAGATTGAAAACCGGCGGAAGCTGGCGCAGATGCTCATTGATCCGGTCAAGCATAAGGCTTGCCCCTTCGGCATCTCCTTTTTGCATGCTCTTGCATGACCGGTCCAAATATTGAAGAATCAGCTTGAAGTGCAGCTCCGCAATCTGGTGGACTGTCTGGAAAGTAAGCTCATCCTCGCAGCAGAGCTCTTCTTCTTCCTTCTGAAGGCTGAGCAGTTCTTGTGTGCGGATGTATTTTTCATAGTCAGACAGCTGTTTGCTTTCCTCTTTCACAGTATCACTCCCATTTCAATCAGGATATTTTCTGATGACTGCGCGCACCGGGCTTCCATCGGCATATTCAATCGGAAGGGGAAGTGCCATCAATTCGTACACTCCCGGTTCTGCCCTACTTAAATCCAGGCCCTCGAGTATATGGATCCCGCATCTTTGAAGCTCATGATGGGCGGGAAGCTCCTTACTGTCCAGCCTATCAACGGACGGCACATCGACACCAATAAGCTTGACGCCTTTTTCAGCTAAAAACGGCCCAATGTCAGGATTTAAAAAGGTGATTTCTTTCGGAAACACAGAAGCTTCCTTCCATGACCCCGTCCTTAATAGAATCCTCTCGGCGCCGTGAAGATCAATTCCTTCAAGCTCTTTTTTCCCAATGCTGGCTGCGCCTGCAAGATCGACAACCACTGCACTGCCTATATACACTTCAAGCGGTATATCGGTCATCCGGTTCCCTTCTGAGTCAAAATGGAAAGGGGAATCCACATGAGTGCCTGTGTGGATGCTCATTGTCAGCTTTCCGACATTCACAGAGCCGCTCTCTTCCTTTGTCCAGCTGACTTCATAGGCAAACGCTGTGTCTCCCGGCCAGACAGGCATCCCTTTGTGAAGCTTCCTCGAAATATCAATGATCATCTTTTGTGACTCCTTATGCGATGATTTCTCGCTTGTTTTCATATTTTTCGTATAATCTGTTCTCCATGATGTCCTTTAGAATCGACACAGCCCTCCAGATATCATTGTACGAAGTATAAAAGGCTACCGGTGCGAGCCTGATAATATTCGGAGCACGAAAATCCGGTACGACGCCTTTTTCTTTCAATGCTTTGCAGATTCTTGCAGCATCATGATGTTCAAGAGCAACATGCCCACCACGCCGCATATCTTCTCTCGGCGTTCCGATTGTAAGCCCATAACCGGACAGATAAGCCTCTGCCAACTCTATCAGGTAGCCGGTAGCTTTCAAGGATTTCTCTCTGATTCTATCGATGCCGGCTTCCTCAAACATCTCGAGTGAGCCTAAGAGCGGAGCGGCACTTAAAATATGGGGCGTCCCAATTTGAAAAGCGCCTGCATCATGAGCTGGTGTGAAAGTATGCTCCATATCGAACTGCCTGCTTTTATCAGATCCGAACCAGCCGGATAAGCCCGGCATTTTGCCAAAATGCTTTTTATTCACATACAGGCCTCCTATACCCCCAGGCCCGCTGTTCATATATTTATAGCTGCACCAATAAGCAAAATCTGTGCCCCATTCTGAAAAATGGTGCGGAACCGCCCCAGCTGAGTGGCACGCATCAAAGCCGATAATGATGCCCCTCTTGTGGGCTTCCTTTGTCAGCCGTTCTATATCCAGAAGCTGTCCGCTTCTATATAAAACAGTAGGAAGGATGATCAGGCAGATTTCATCCGTCATCGCCTCTATGATATCTTCCTCGGTGATTGTTCTGCCATCCCTGCTCTTTACCTGGACGAGATGCTCTTCAGGCGGCAGACCCTTCAATTGGATCTGCGACTGCAAAGCATAAATATCCGATGGGAAATTCAATTCGTCGGCCAATATTTTGGTCCGCTTGCCTTCCGGTTTGAAAATGGTTGCGGCAAGCTGGTGCAAATTCGTTGTAGTGGAAGCGGTTGCGATTACTTCTTCAGGCTCTCCTCCAACCAATGCTGCTGACCTATGTCCCAATCTTTCGGATACATAGTACCAAGGATTCTCCCCGCTCATCCATCCGTCTATGCCTAAGTTTTTCCAAGAATCAAGCATGTCGAAGAGTGTTTTTTCTGCCCTTGCCGATAAAAGCCCCAGTGAATTGCCATCCAGATAAATCATATTTTCTTTTATGTAAAATTCTTCTGCAAATTTGCGGAGCGGATCCTGGCTATCCAAATAATCTGCTCTCTCTCTTAATTGCTCCAAACTATTCCCTCCCTGCTCTTCTTAAAAGGTAAGCCAGAATAATGGTATTGTCAATATTCTGAATTAACCCGGTAAATGGAAAAAGAACCTGGCATAAGCCAGGTCCCTGTGATTCTAATTATTCGCTTTTTGCAGGCTCTGGTGCCTTTGTATCCGCTGCACTCCTGAGCGGAATTTCCTTCAGGAAGAAGGTAAGAATGACTGCCACCAGCATCGTGATGGTGACAAATAAGAACACGCCTGACAATGCATAGCTGAGCGCTTCCCTGAGCATTGAAATGATATGCTCGAACAGGGAAGCCGCTTCTGCAGGCAGCGAAGCCTTAAGCTGGGCCAGTTTCTCATGATCCAGGAGAAGCTGAGGGTTCTTCAATGACTCCAGTTTCCCTGCAAGCTCAGGAGAAGCAGCCATATTATTGGTATTCTGATTCTGCGGCATCGAGGTCATTTTGTCTTCCATGCGATTATTCAGCAGCGTACCCATAATGGCCACACCCACTGTTCCGCCGACAGAACGGAAAAGCTGTGATGTCGCGGTGGCAACGCCCAGGAATTTTTGCTCAACTGCATTTTGGACAGTCAGCGTGAATACCGTCATGCCAATCCCGATGCCGAACCCTACAAGAATCAGGAATCCAACAAGTGCATATTGGGAAGTGTCTGCATCCATTCGTGACAATAAATACAATCCGACGGCAGAAATGCACAATCCGATGATTGCCTGCAGCTTATACTTACCTGTTTTCGAGATAATCTGGCCGCCAAGAGCACTGGCGAAAACCAGACCCAGAGTCATGGCCATCGTCAGGAAGCTTGAGTGTGTGGCTGAATATCCAAGAACACCCTGGATGAAATAAGGCACATACATGACGCCGCCAAACATGGATACACCGATGACGAAGCCAATGATATTCGAAATGGTAAAGATGCCGTTCTTAAATAGAAATAGCGGCAGAATCGGTGTTTTGACTTTTCTTTCGATGATGATGAAAATGATGAGTGCAATCACAGCACCGCCGAACAGCATGATGATCTGTGATGAACCCCAGTCATATTTCGTTCCTGCCCAGGAAAATCCTAATAACGTGAGAACAATGGTAGCTGTAAGGAACAATGCTCCAATATAATCGACGCTTTCTCCTTTTTTCTTTTCCTGTGACGGGAACAGCTTCCAGATCAATGCAAGTGCGACAATGCCAAGCGGAAGGAATACCCAGAATACCCATTTCCACTCCAGGTTATCAACAATATAACCGCCGAGCGTCGGCCCGAAAACACTTGATATACCGAACACGGCGCTCATCGCCCCCTGCCACTTCCCTCTCTCGCGGGGCGCAAAAAGGTCTCCTACGGCAGTAAAGGCGGTAGACATGATCATCCCGGCCCCAAAGCCCTGGATACCGCGGTATGTGATCAGGTCAAAAATATCGGAGGACGTTCCCGATAAAAAGGCGCCGATAGAAAAGATGATAATTCCAATTAAAATAAACGGCTTCCTTCCATAAATGTCAGACAGTTTCCCGACAAGTATGGTTGTAATGGCGCTTGTCAGCATATAAATTGTGAAAACCCAGCTGTAATAATCCAGTCCGCCCAGGTCAGATATGATTTTTGGAAGGGCGTTCCCTACGATTGTCTGATTGACTGCTGCAAAGAACATAGCAGCAATGATAGCGATCATAATCGTAATTTTTTCTTTTTGGCTTAAATGTTCCATTCTTTGCTTCACCTCTTATGATGTCTCTTATTAGTGGATCCTGCCCAGCAGGCTGCTTGTCAGAGCGAGCTCTTTATCCGACAGATCACGGAGCTTCTCTTCAAAATAATCTTTGGAAACCTGCTCCAGCTCTGCAGCCATCTTTCTTCCCTCAGCAGTCAGGGACAAACATACAATCCTTCTGTCCTGATCGCTTCCGCCCCGCACGATCAGTCCTTTGCTGAGCAGCTTTTCGCTGACTGCCGTTATATGGCTGCTTGAGACCCCGAGCGCTCCCGCCAGCAGGGAAACTTTACTTTCCCCTTTTTCTGTAAGCTTCCTGAGAATAAGGAATTCATTAAAAGGGATATACCCGTCAAACAGGTCATGAAAATCAGCTTTTGATTTCTTCACAGTTCCTCTCACTGATGCAATCAGGTCGTAAATCAATCTATTCCTGCTAATTGGTATCCCCCCTGCTTCCATTTACCAGATAAATAATTAACTTTGTGAACTATTAACTTAAGCAACTATAATCCTATGCTTTCTTTTTGTCAACATAAAAAAAACCAAAAGCATTTCAAGCTTTTGGTTTTGGTTAATTTAGAAAATATTTCTGGCTAGTTTTAATGAATGTCCCTTTGATTTCCTTAAATAGACGAATAAGCACAAGAAGAATATCGCACCTGATCCTCTCAGGACTGAAGAAACTGTCATAGCAGCATTCATGCCGGCAGCTTCAAGAAGGAACACCCCAAATTGCGGCGCAATGAAGGCGACGAGCGCCAGCAGAATATTATAGTTGGAAATACAGATGCTGCGTGTTTCCTCTTCAGTTACCTCCAGCAGCTGATTGAAAAGCAGCAGCACGGTGCCTGAAACAAACAGCCCGGAAAAGAAATTGACGATAACCAGATACACCATATTCGGCGACAGGATTGTCAGCACAGGTGCCGAAGCCATACCCAAAGATACAAGAATCATCATTTTCGCATTAGAGTGTTTATCAGCCATCCTTCCCCACCATTTAAAGCTCACAATCTGGGCAAGCTGATTCGCAACAGTGAAAAGGCTGATCCAAAGTGCCGTGGCGCCGGCAATCTTGATCTGATAGATGCTGAAAAGCGACCAGGCCATCTGCCACCCGAAATTAAAGAAAAGACTGCAGATGATAAAATACAAGAAAGGCTTGTGCCTGAAAACATGAAGGCCGATGCTTAGTTTTTTCTCCGCTTTCCTGCTGGACTTTGGCTCTTTATGCTTGAACAAATAGTACACTTCCGCCAATCCGATCAAAAACGCAGCTAAAAATAAAACCTGGAAAGGCAGGGCATTGGACTGGTCAAACTGCTGCAGAAGAATGCCGATGGCGAAAGTTGAAAGCATGCCGACAATGGTCATAACTTTGTTCCGCTCGGAGAAGAAACCGCTCCGGCGGCTGTCAGGTATCAGATCGCCGATGAAGGACTGCCAGCTAAGATTGGCAATCGAGCCTGGAAAATTCATCAGGCCGACAAGGAGGACAAATATCCACCCCCTCATTTCCTCAGGCAGATACACAAGCAAAAACATCGCTAAAAGGAAAAAACGCGCGGCCAGGAAGGAGTAAGCGGTAAGCCGCTTCTTTTCTTCCATCCTGCCTATAAGCAGAGAGCCGATCACCATGGCAAAAATTCCGATAAACTGAGGCAGGGAGCTGATCAGTCCAACCTGGTAGTTCGAAACCCCAAGTACACTGATCGCAAACAGAGGAAAATAATTGGTGCTGATGTTCAAAATGACAGTAGTAGCAATCCCGTTGCGGATGCTGAGCTTCTCATTTGCATCGACAGCCGAAGCTGGTCGGGCCATATATACATCTTCTTTCATTATAGAATTTTTCATAAACAATAATTTCCTTAGCTATCATAGTCTCTCAGCAGAACCGTTGCAAGTGCTTTTTATACATTTTTTGTGAATTTTTCAGATGAATTGTAAACAAAGCTTCCTTCCTTTACACTGTTAGGGAGTGAAAGGAGCCGTACTTGTGAAAAAAATAATGGATCATATTGGCATCGCCGTAAGGGATATAGACAGCACCCTCAAATTTTACACAAACATACTGGATGCTGAACTGATTGACAGATACGTAAGTGAAGCAGCAGGAGTCGAAAGCGAAGTCTGCATATTAGAGGTTAATGGTGACCGGATCGAACTCCTGGCACCTACCAATAATACAACCTCCCCCATCGCCCGGTTCATCAAGCAAAAAGGGAAAGGCGTCCACCATATCGCCTATCGGGTGCCTGATTTAATGGAGGCAATCGCTGACCTGGAAAACAGCGGAATCCGGATTCTTGAGGATTCCCTCAGGACAAACAAGCATGGCAGGAGGCTTGTGTATCTGAATCCTGCTGATACCGAAGGAACCATCATTGAGTATTGTGATTATCCCGGGATCGTAAATGAATAAGCAAAACCGCCTTCTCTGTTAAAAAGGAGGCGGTTTTTTCTTTTTCATCCTTTAAATGACAAAATTCCTTTCCTGTCTCATAGGTCTTCAAGTATACTTTATATGATTAATAATCTATCAAAAGATTTATACTACTGGAGTACATGATGACCAATGAATTGATTTTATATAAATCGCTAGTCGCTCTTTCAGGAGTTTTGAGTTTATGTTTATGCCTATTTGCCTTCTATAAGCTAAAAGGCGCTCCAGGTGTTAAACCATATATCATCGCGACCATCTTATCGTCGCTCTTTTCCTTTTTCTATGTATTTGAACTGTCCAGTTCCACTTTGAAGGGCATCAAACTATGGTTAAGCATGGAATATCTTGTCATGCCCTTTATTCCTGCCTTTATCTTCTTAATGTGTGCTGAATATGCCGGGCAAAAGCTGAAGCCCTGGGTCATTTATATTCTTTTCCTTTTTCCCAGCGCAACCATCTTCATGCATGCCACAAATGGCCTTCACCATCTGTATTATAAGGCTGTTCTGCTGAAAAATAATGCCCCCTTTCCGATTGCCGATCTGGAATATGGCCCTTTCTTTTATGTGCATGCTTTTTATATGTTCATCTGTCTGGCGGTCAGTGTCCTGACATTGCTTCTTAGGCTAAAAGGTGCATCCCTCCTGTTCAGAATCCAATTATTTTCCATGGCTGCCGGTCTGGTATTCCCGATTCTTGCAAATTATTTTTACTTAAACGACCTGAGCCCCTATGGCATTGATCTTGGACCCGTTTCCATGAGCTTATCTTATCTTTTCCACTGGGTGGCTTTGATGTCTTTCAAAATGTTCGATGTTACCCCGATATTGAGAGATACGGTTTTTGACAGAATGAAAGAAGGCGTGATTGTTCTGAACCGGAAGGGAGCCATCCTTGATTACAACTCAGCGATGGTTCCAATCATGCCCTTCCTCAAGCCTTCTGTGATCGGTAAGCCTTTTAAAGAGGCATTTTCCGGATTTGCCTTGCTAGAGGAAATTATAGAAAATGGGATGGACTGCGATTATGAGTGGATTCAGGATGATAAAAGAATCCACCACCAGGTGCAAATGTCAGATGTCGAAGATAAAAACGGCCATAAAATCGGGCGGATTATTTCATTTGTTAACATTACTGAAAAAATCCTCATTCAGGAACAACTGAAGGAACTCGCTTCTATTGATGGCCTGACACAGGTTTACAACCGGACTTACTTTATGAAGCAATCGCTAATATCACTTGGGGGCATCAGTCCCAATGGGGGGAACGTCTCCATAATCATGTTTGACATCGACCATTTTAAAAAGATTAATGATGAATATGGCCATGAGACTGGGGATTTTGTACTCTCCCATGTTGCAAGGGTTGCCAAAGAGAGCATTCGCCCAACTGATGTGATAGGCAGATACGGAGGGGAAGAATTTATCATTCTGCTGCCGGAAACTTCTTTTGACGAAGCCTGTGATTTAGCTGAAGTGATTCGGCTGAATGTGTCAGGACAGAACACTAAGGCGGGCAAGGTTTATGTGCATGCAACGCTTAGTTTAGGAGTTTCACATATACTTCTTTATCCGCAGGTTTTGGATGACCCTATTCAATTTCTGATGAGAGAAGCAGACCAGGCTTTGTATGCTGCCAAAAGGAATGGAAGGGATAAAGTTCAGCGGTTTGTGAGGGAAACAGAGTTGACGGAATCATAGGCGGGAACAGGCTATTATATGCACCTGTTCTTTTTGTTTGTGTTAAAATATGACAAAAGGAGTGATGATGATTGATTGTAAAAACACGGACAGAACCCCGTGAGTTGCGCCTTTTCAGGGCATTGAATTCCCGTATGGATTTGTCAACTAAGGATGAGACTTACTATTCTAATTTAGAGAAAGGCTACCAGGGCGAACTTCAATTTGATGAATGGCTTTTTTCTGCAGCAGAAGGCGGCCTGATTTTGAATGATTTGCTGCTGGAAATGAACAATACCTTATTCCAAATCGACTCTGTGCTGATCACCGCATACATCGTTTATCTCTTTGAAGTCAAAAACTTCGAAGGCGACTTTGTGGCCGAAGGAGATCAATGGTTCACCGCCTCAAAAACCGAAATCAAAAACCCCCTCCTGCAGCTCAAAAGAAACGAGCAGCTGTTCCGCCGGCTCCTCCAGGAACTAGGCTGCAAAACCAAAATCCAATCACACCTCATCTTCATCAACCCGGAATTCCAGCTTTATCAAGCCCCTCTCAACCTCCCTGCCGTATTCCACCCGCAGCTCAACCGCTTTGCCGTTCCTCTAAAGAAGGATACCTCACTGAAACTGTCATCAGCACATACCAAACTTGCAGACAGACTGGCCGCTGCCCACCTTGATAAAACACCTTTTTCATCTGTTCCTGAGTATGGGTGGGAGGGGTTGAGGAAGGGGATTGTGTGTAGGGGGTGTGGGGTGATGTATGAGGATTTTGATGGGAAAAGCTTGAAATGCAAACATTGCGGAGGGAAGGAAAGTCATACCGCAGCGATCATGCGTGCTGCAGAAGAATATAAGCTACTTTTTCCGGATAGGAAATTGACTACTAATGGGATTTATGAGTGGTGTGGGGTTATTAAAAACAGAAAAACCATTCGTAAAGCACTAACCGGCACCTATGATCGCCTAGGAAGCAGTAAATCTTCCTATTTTGTCGACCGTTCATAGGCAGTTGGAAGGACTGGTTATAGATATTCCGCTTACGCCATTTGTTGCTTGAATATGAGATAAGAGGGTATCGTTTTCTGAACTGGTACCCTCTGTTTCTTGTTTTTTGGGTTTAGAGGGTCTTAGTCCTTCCGACTAGTACCCTCTGGTTGGTGTTTTAGAGTTTAGAGGGTCTTAGTCTTCCCGACTAGTACCCTTTGTTTGATGTTTTTGGGTTTAGAGGGTCTTAGTCCTTCCGACTAGCACCCTCTGTTTCCCTTTTTTGGGTTTAGAGGGTCTTAGTCCTTCCGACTAGCACCCTCTGTTTCCTTTTTTTGAGTTTAGAGGGTCTTAGTCCTTCCGACTAGCACCCTCTGTTTCCTTTTTTTGAGTTTAGAGGGTCTTAGTCCTCTTGACTAGCACCCTCTGATTCTTATTTTTGGATTCAGAGGGTCTTAGTCCTCTCGACTAGTACCCTCTGTTTCCCTTTTTTGGGTTTAGAGGGTCTTAGTCCGTTCCACTAGCACCCTCTATTAACCTTTTTTGAGTTTAGACGGTCTTAGTCCGTTCCACTAGCACTCTCTGTTTCCCAGTTTTCGGTTTGGAAGCTCTTAGTTCATTGCCTTCCCTCCTTCTCAGCCAACTCCTTCAACCCCACAGCACGAGCCCCTATAAACTCCCGCATATACCTCTCCAAAAACAGCTTATCAGCTGCAATTCCCAGCAGTCCAAAAGGCGATTCATATTGAAAAGTATCAATCATAACCGTACCTTCAGCTTCCTCCAAAAATTCATGAATATGAACAAACGACTTGAAAGCGCCTTTCACCATGATATCGACAAACCGATAAGGCTTTTCCATAACTGTCACTTTAGCCGTAAGCCTCTGTCTGATACCGAAATGCACGGCCTCCCAAGTTACCATATCGCCTTTTTCAAGCAATCCGCTGGTCACTCCCCCAAATGCCCTTTCCTGTGTTCTTGATGTTGTTTGTATATGTACTTCAACACTTCTGGCAAGATCAAAACATATTTCAATTGGTGCTTTGATGAATTGTGAATGTCTGATGGTCGGCATAATGGAGACTCCTCATTTTTTCATTAATACTATTTTAACTCAACCACACAAAAAGGACAGCCATCCAAAGAGGACTGTCCTTCCCAGTTTAGGAGTTCAAATAATTTAAAGCAATTTTTTCAAATAACTCTTCTTCTTCGTAATGCGGTGTGTGGCCGCTTTTTTCGAAAATAAAAACTTGGCCATTCTTTGCATGGTCTTTAAAAGCTTTAACCTGTTCAGGGCAGGTTACAGGATCATACTTGCCTAAAAGCAGCAGCATTGGTGCTTGCACTTGAACCAATGACGGCAGCAGGGAATCGTAGATTTTTCCTTCTTCTCTCAATCGGTTATAGTGTATTTCGGCTCGTTCGTCAAAAAGATCCCACTCTTCCTGTGTGTAGAGCGCATAATCAGTTGGATTGTTAAAATTATATGTGTATATTTCAGCTGATAGCTTAGATCCATATAAGCATTTAGTAATTGAACAGTACTATTCTGGTCATTCAATAACAAGCATTGATTCTTCAATTCTTCTTTTCCATACTTTTCAGCAAGCTGAGCGGTTTTACTCAGAAGCCCGAGTGTAGTCAATTTGAAATCAAAGGTTGGACCTTCCAGGATTATCTTGTTAATTGAATCTGGGTATAAGCAAGCATATTTTATCGCAAGAAATCCGCCGAATGAATGGCCTATCAATGACCATTGTCCGATATTCAAATACTCCCTCAATGCCTCACAATCCGATATAATATCATCCAGTCCAAAGCGTTCTTGCTCTGAAATCCGTTCGGAGCGGCATACACCTCTCTGATCAATAGCTATCAGTTTCATTGTTTTTGACAATCGTTCAGCCTGATGATAGCTAAAATCAAAGCAGCTCTCCCCCGGGCCTCCGTGCAGATAAAGAACTGCTTTTGAATTATGCTCCCCATGTATTTCTACATAAAGCTTTTTTCCGCGAATCAGAATAAGTTTACCTTTCATCTATATAACCTCCTAATATTGATCTTAAGCAAAATCTTGCCTTAGGAGGGGCTCGTGCCAGGATGAAGCTTAGGCTGCATTGTTAAAATTCATGTTCCTTTAATAGCATGATTATCTCCTTTAATTAACATTTTTGCTTCTTCCGAAAAATCAACAACGTTTCCCCATATCCAAACGGAAATATCTTCAATATCTACATTGAATAAAAATCAGTAGTATCAACCTCTGCACTAATTCAACTTCCTTGGTGCTGCATATGGCGTTCAGTAAAACATCTTCCCCCCCCGGCCCTTTATGAGGTTCCGTGACCATTAAAAAATACGTACAAAAGGGGTGGAATTCAGATTTCCATGCAGAAATCATGCCGGCTAATTGATCCTGGTCATAAAGCAGGGTATACATTTAGCATGTCTGCTGCTAACACCCAGTATAAAATTTTTAAGAATATGTCCGTCATTGCCGCAACATTCAGATAAGAAACCTTCTTTTTCCTTAATCTCGTCAAGCCCATGGCTTTTTCTTATCATGTATTTAGCATCAGGCATTTAGTTTCTCCTTCACTCAAAAAAATAACTTACTCCTGAATATCCAACAATCCCCCAACCCTAACAGCCGACCACCAAGAAAGCGTATAGATGGTATTCGTATCTTCCAGGTTCATAATCGTTCCATGCTTCTTATCAATCCAAAGAAAATAAATTTCTTCCCCCAAGATGATTTTATAATCTGGATCTACCATATCGACTGCACCTGGCTGTTTCCTGGCTCTTTTAAAAGCTCTTTTGAAAGCTTTGACTGTCCGCTGGTCAGAAAATGTAATCTTTGTTTCCTCTTTCATAGATGAGAAGCTTGCCATTTTATATACTTCTACTTCTTTAACTTTTTCAGGCCACAGGTTCCAGCCTGCCAAAAGGACAAAGGCTGTTAAAATAATCAAGAGCTTTTTGTTCAAAATTATCCCCCCATAAGTTAGACGTTTTTCAATCCATGGGGTTACTTGTTTTTCCAAATTTTTCAATTCTTCACTTCCCAATGATCAAAGCTCTCCGTTTCAATCCACAGCTTCCCAGTCTTCATCCACTCAAATGCTTTCAGGACTAGAGGCGACGTATTATCCAAGCTTGCTTCATACTCAGCAACCCACAAGGCTCCAAGCGAATCCTGACCTTTAAATTCCAGCGGCTGAGTCAGCCTGCCGGTTCCCTCGTCTTTATAAAAAACACTATATGATGCACATGGGTATATTCCTTCCAAACCCAAGGAAGCATGAAATCAATAACGCCGATATTCCGAATGATTTCTATTTCCATACCTGTTTCTTTAAGAAACTCTCTCCTTAGAGCAATAGCCTGGCTTTCTGAATCCTCAAGCCTTCCTCCCGGCAGATCAAAGCGATTGGTGTTTGGACCGCCTTTTTTTTATCATCATGAGTTTATTTTTCTTGAAAAAGAGGCCATACACACCATAAGCCCGGTGCATTTGACTTTTCATATCAGCGGGCTTCCTCCAGTTTGCCTGCACGTAAAAAGTCAGGAGGACTCTTTTTAGCAAAGTGTCTTTCCACACTCATCAAAACCGCATCATTCCCCGGTAATGCGGCGGTTTCAATCGCTTCCGCAAATGACATCCATCTGTAAGCAGAATGTTCATGATTTAAGGTGACTTCCTGATGTTCCGGAACATAGCCGACAAAAACAGGCGCCATGTAAATATAATTGTCTTTCGCAGAGTATATCTGATCATATTGGTTGGATACATAAAGATAGGGCAGCGAGATGCCTGTTTCTTCTTTTATCTCTCGTAATGCCGCTTCCCAGGCGGTTTCCCCTTCCTCAATGCTGCCGCCAATATAGCACCAGGCATCCGGCAGCACAGTTCCGGCTCTCTTTAAAAGTAATACCTTGCTTTCTCAAACTTTTTTATTAGAATGGCAGCAATGCCTGTGCATCTTATTGAGACTTCTGACATAGATATACCTCCGAAAAATTTGTTGCTTTTTAATAACCCATAGGTTTTTGCGCAAGATACTACCCAACCTTGGTCATTTTAAATTGGAGTTCATGGGTATCTTCAGAAATATGATAAACCCGCCAATAAACCCCCACCAAAAAAATCCCCATTACAATAAAGATAAAAGTAATCCCAATTTCCGGTATAGATTCCATCCCCCAAATGAATAAACTGGAAATCATCCCTCCAACCGCGCCCACCAGTCCAAGGACTGATAGATGCTTTCCTCTTGAATGGGCAGGAAGCGATTTAGCGGTGATGGCCTGCAGGGTTGGCAGATAGATAAGCCCGCCTACAGAAATGAATAGCATCCCCAGCATCAAGAAGGCTGGATGAATGAAATAGCTTAGGCAGATATAGCCCAGTATAAAAAGCAGCAAGCCCAGCATGAGGGATGTTTTTTCAGAGAGCCGTTTGGTCAGCTTGAAGATGACACCTGCTGCTATGGTGATGATGATCGTTTCTTCGAGATTGAGATAGCCGATCATCTTGTATCCCGAAACATCGAAATCCCCAAGAGGATATTTTGACACGATCCTGATGCTTAAATAATTGGGGAATTGTTCTTTCAATATATTGATCAGCAGCTGTCCTATGCATAAGAAAAGAAATAATTGTGAAGCAAAAATACTTAGTTTCTTTGCCGGTGCGGCTGGGAGCTCAGTGATTGCCTCAGCAGCTTTAAGAGGAATGTCTTTTATCAGCAGCGAGGTCAATACAGCGGATAATATGGAAGTCAGGCCAACGATAAAGAACAGCATGGAAGAATGATTTTCAAAAAAGAATCCACCCAATAAGCTTCCGCCGGCAAATGCAGTACTTGAAATCCACATGAAGTAGGTATAGATGATTTTTCTGTCCTTTTCATTGCTCGCATCAATGATCAAAGCAGAATAGGCGGGATTAGAGGCACTTTCAAAGAAATATATAAAGCTGAATGCAATTACAATGGGAATGGCGTAGAAGTGGTGGAGTGAATCAAAACAGCACACAATTAAAAAGCCGAACCCGGTCATCAATTCACTGGTGATGATGACTCTTTTCCGTCCGAACCGGTCAGCTGCCTGTCCGCCTAAAAGATATCCTATGATACTAATGAATCCAATGATGATAATCATCGTAGTTGTTAAAGAAGCTCCAATTTTCGCTGCAAAATAGACAACCGTGTAAGGCATGACCATCGTATGAGCAAGCACGGTGAAAAATTTCAATAGCATTCTTACCCGGATGGTTTCATCAAAAGATAAAAATTGTTTCATATCTGCTCCTTTGTCCTTTTAGAAAAAAGCACAGAGAAAGTCCCTGTGCTTACCCTATTTTATACCTGATTGCCTCTCATAATTTCTGATTACCATTCCGCCGGCCCTAGTCATTCCCGCCTTCTCATAGAACGGAGCATGGGAATCATCACAAAGCAGATCAATCATATAAAGGCCATCAAGTTCTTTAAGCATCCTGTTTAACAGCTCTTTTCCTATCCCTTGGTGCTGATAATCCGGGAGGACTTCGAGCAATGGGATATACGCAGATAGAACATTGTCACTGATGGCAGTGATGAAGCCGGCTGCCTGCTCCGCTTTTTCATCAATGGCGAGGACCACCTTAAAGCTGTTTCCCAGCATTTTCAGATGCGTCTCCGGGGAGGGAGGATTCGGCCACTCTGCAAAAAAACCATTCAGCATGTCAGACGATATACCTTCTAATGAAGATGTATAGATCATAAGAAATTCAACTCCTGTCATTTAATAGGTTTGTTGATTTCTCCGATCTCAATAAAATAATAAGAACACTGTCTACCTCCGAAATATGTAATAAGGAATATTTCGACAAAAAACAGCCAAAACCTTTTTCTTCCAAAAATATTTTTGCTAGTCCCGCAGCTTTTTCTCAAGGATGATTTTATGCATCCCTTTTTCATCTATGTATGTTTCCATTACTTCAAATCCGTGCTTTATGTTCAGGATCAGCATGTCCCGCCACTTGTTCATCGTTTTTGTCCGGACCACCCTGTACCCGCGCCCCTTGATATATTCATGCTGCATCTCCATCAGCCTCGAAGCAATTCCTTTCCCTCTGAACTCCTCTTCCACACCGCCAAGCCAGCTGTAAAACTTGCTCTCCTCCAATTCATAACCGATCTTATAGCCAATCAACTGGTCATGATAGATTGCAGATGCAACAAGAAGCTTAGGTTTCTCGGCCATCTTTTTTTCCAGCTGGCCCAGTTCCCCGAAAATGGCAGCATGCAATGGAAGGATTTTATCCAGCATTTCCTGTTTTGGCATTCCGGCATAAATCTGATAGTTTACTTCCACTGTCGCTGTCCCCCCCTGATGCAAATCGTACCACTTAGGCCTGATTCTCGAGAAATAATCATGGTCTTCCAAAAACAGATTCACTTTTCCCATCATTTCCTCAAGATTTTCCGGGGTATGTTTCAAGGTCCAGATTACCGTGGAAAAAGCACACATTCCGAGGTAAACGGAATATAAAGTCCAAAACGACTCTCCCGGTTCTTCCTTATCATGGTAGCCTTTTATTTGGCCGATTGAAAAAGGAATGCTTACATTCCGGCTGAAGATGCCGATTTTCAGAAATTCGTGGATCGGGTCTCCCCAATCAAACCGGTTAAAATCAATAATGCCTGCCAGCCTTTTATTTTGAATAATCAGGTTACCAGGATGGTAGTCATCATGCTGAAAAAGACTGGGACGATTTTTCATCCTGTGAAGATTTTCTTCAATAAAAGAGAGTATTTTATCATCATGTTTGATCTTCACTCCCCATGAAGAATATGCCTCCACATACTTCCTGTGCTTTTCTGCTTTCCTTTTATACCAGGAAGGCGTTCCTTCAGGAGCATGAAGCTGATGCATTTTCCTCAATTGCCTTCCGGCCTCTAACCCTATTGCATACTGATCCTGCTCAGAAAGGTGCTTTATTTCTTCCTCTGCATCCTTCCCCTCGATAAAGGAAGTGATCATATATCCTCTTCCTCCTGCTTCGCCAATCTCTACTGGCTGGGAGCAGGGGACAGCATAACCATGCATTTTTTCTAAAATCGTGAACTCTTGTCTTTTTGATGGAAGTCCTGACAAATCAAAGAGCCTCAGAAGTAATTTGCTTTTATCCTTCAAAGAAACCATATACTTCTCATCTTGTGAAAACCCTTTTACTATACGGACAATACCAGTGCTCTTTTTGAGGAGCGGTATTTCTTCTGCCAGCCTTTCCAGCATCCTGTCACCTCCGATGATAAAAGGCCAAATCACCGGGATTTGGCCTTGCTTTTTCAATTATATCCACTTCAGCATGACAGAATCGGCTGCCGGTTTATAGCCGATTTCCTGATAAATATGATTGGAGGTTGGATTGGCTAAATCTGTGTATAGTGAGCAAAACTTATAGGATTTCAGCAATTTCCTGCTTAATGCAGCCACACAGGCAGAAGCATAGCCTTTCTTCCGCTCCTCATCAGGCGTATAGACGAGATTGACAACAACACCATGTTTGGTTGGCCTTGCTTTTTTCGCCATGGAAACCGGTCTGCCATCCTCCAGCCATAAGTAAAGGGATCTTTCCGAGATAAACTGCCGCGCCTTTTTCCTTCCCTCTTCTATGCTCAGGGTATTTTCAGGAGTGGCTCTGCTGAAATCGGATATCCAGCCTGCAGCGAGCTCCTCATCCTTTTCAGAAGCCAGTGCCAATGTTCCGCCTGCATATGGAAGATCGTTCACTTTCTCCAGGATATAAACCCTCTGATCCATCACAGTTTCACTGCCGGCACCGGTCAATTTCTTCCATTCTGCTTCAGCCTTCTGCGCTGTTTCCTTTGGTGCCACGATTCCTGGAAAAGAAATGTTTCTTTCAAAAAGCTCGCGCAGGACCAAAGCAGCCGCTTCATCAGGAATGTCACCTGCAGACCATATCAGATAGTGCGGCGGTGTCATGATGAGTGCTGCTATGATTTCTGCCTCCCTTTCTGCCAATGCAAGGAAGGGAGTTTTATAAGGACTGTCAGGTTCAGCAGCCTGGTAAAGCAGCCCCAGCGGAAGATTGTTTTCAGCTTCCCGTTCCAGCAGAAACGCTTCTGTTCTTTGCAGGAACTCCTGCGGGTTTTCATATACGGTAAAACGCAGATCCATCTTGCTTCCCCCAAGATTTAAGATTATGTATTCAACAGCTGCTCAAGGACTTCCTGCACTTTGTATCCTTGTTTAAAGCTGACGATCCTTGCTTTTCCCCCATCAATGCTATGGCAGATTTCGCTGACAAGATCCATATCATTTTCACGCTCGACCGGCAGGATTTCGGCTTCAGCATCAATCGTGCTTTCAGCAAGCTGGCTCCAGTTTTGCAGATCAATGGTCCCTTTTTCTCCAAAAAGCTTGAAAGAAATCTTTTCCTGCTGACCGATCCCGCTCGCCCCGTTGAAGACGACAGGAATATTCCCGCCAGCCGTCATCACTGCCACAAAACCTGTTTCGCATAAATCCGTATCTTCAGGATAGTCGACAAAGGAACGGACATCCTTGATATCGCCGAAAACGTCCAGGATCATTTGGATATAGTGCGGGCCGACTTCGCGGATGAACCCGCCCTGCTCCCTGCCGGCGATCCAATTATTTTTCTGCCATTTTCTTGGCCATTCAGTGAAATGCAGATTCACCTCAACCCGTTTGATTTCACCGAGCGTCCCATCCTCTGCTTTTTCCTTGAAAAGGCGGAACACATTGCTGTACATCATCGGGAAATTGATTGCATTGACGATGCCGGCCGCCTCTGCAGCCTCTGCCATTTCCCTTGCTTCCTCAATTGAATTGGCAAGCGGCTTTTCACAAAGAATATGTTTTCCTTTTTTGATCGCATCCAAAGCGATCTGGTGGTGGTACTTTGGAGGCACGGCTATGTATACCAGTTCGATTTCTTCATTATTTAACAGTTCCTCATAGTTGCTGTATAAAGCAACTTCCCCTAGTTCGCTTTTCAGTGCCTCGAGCCGGGTTTCATTCGTATCGCAAAGTGCTGCGACCTTTGTTCCTTCATTATACTGAAAATTTCTCAGCACTCTCTCTCCGATGGCACCGAGGCCAATGATTCCCACGTTTTTAGACATGCTAACACTCCTATTTCTAATCTTTTGACTATTTCTATTATAGCTTATTGCGGCGGAAATGGGGATTGGAATGTTTCAGCCCTTTAGTTTACATAATAATATTATATACTACAACAGATGGGCTATTTTTCTATGAAGCTCCTTAACTCTTATCCCCGCTGCTTCCCCCTGTACAAGATCAATGCTTTCAATATGAAATAAAACGGCAAGCATCGCAGCTGTATCAAACTGATAAAGATATTGGACAGCCTCTGGAACCCTTGCTATTTCCAGCTCCGCCCCTGTATATCCCATGATAAATTCATCTGTCAAAAGCCCATAATCTTTTATTCTCATAAGCTCCAGGACCGGATCTCCAATCAGCGCATTAGTCCAGTCAATGACAGCAGCCGCCTTTCCTTTTTGGAAAATAAGGTTTTCCGGCCGCAGATCCATATGCAGCAGCCGCTTTTTCTGCTTGAATGAAGAAAGAATCCCGAAAATATCTTCCGGGTCAGGCAGCGGCAGGCTGCATTTTAGAACCCTTTCAGCTGATTTCGCCCTAATGGCAATCCTGTCAGCCAATGCCTGATGTACATCCTGCTCAGAAATGCCAGTCTCAGGCAAGATTTCAATGCTGTGCAGCTCTTTTGCAATTCTTCCTATTTCTTCAATGGAGACACTCTGATCTCCCTCCACAAATTCCTGAACCAGAAAATCGGCTGTTTCGCCAAGATGCAGATGGCAGATGGCCGGCACCGGCAGTCCATACCTTCTGCCGTGGTCTGTCAATGCATGTTCTTTCAGCAGCCCAAGCCTTGAATCTGTGATGGTATCCGTTTCCCTGTCAATCTGCCGGGACCAGGGAGTCCGTATGGCTACCTGGCCCCAATCAGGGGAATAGCCCTTGAACACACAATTTTCTACCCCAAAGGCAAATGGTTCAATATCTGAAATGTGGATTCTTCCTTCACATTCTTCCTGTACTTTCTTTAATAATCCTTTTATTCTCTCATCCATAGCAGGTCTCCTATTCTTTCTTTTGAAAAAGCGCAGTCAGCAGGCCGGAAACACCGAACTCTGCATCATCATTGTTCTTCTTTTTCATCGGCCTGATTTCAACTGGTCTAAAGCCGCTGAATAAATGGAGGAGTTTTTCCTCTGTGAAGCCGAGCCCGCCCTTCATGCTGCGTTCTCTATAGACATCCCAGTCTGATTGGGCCGAGCCGCCCAGCTCACCGTTTTCTTCAAAGCATGTTAGCGCAAAAAAGCCATTTGGCTTCAGCCTGTCACGCAAGATGGCAAAGTAATCGGCTCTCCGATGCGGCGGGATATGGTGAAAGCAGCCTGAATCGTAAATAAAATCATATCCGGCAAAGCTCTGGTCCAGCTGGAAGATATCCGCTTCAACGAAAGTGATATCTACATCATTTCGCCGCACTCTCTCCCTTGCCCAATTCAGTGCTTCTTTAGAAGAATCTACAGCATCCACCGTGCACCCTTTTCCAGCCATGTAAATGGCATTCCTGCCTGGCCCGCAGCCGAGTTCCAGCACCCTGCCTGCTTTAATTATGCCCTCATTGAAATAAGCAGCCAGATTCTCATCAGGAACATTCCTGAAAAATGGGACTTGATTGCCCCTTCTTTCATAAAACTGGTCCCATTGAAATGAAGATTCTTCTTTCAGCAGGAAATCCAGCATGTTCATGACATCTTCTGTGGTTCTAATCGTTTCTAAGCCAGACATCTTTCTTCCCCCTTTATTGCAGAGACAGTGATAAATCAGGGTAGCATCTCTGCAGCTCGTTTAGTTTTTCCTCCAGCTTTTCAGAATGAAATCCGGTCTTAAATACTTTCTTATCAGGCAGAAAGCTGATGCTCGTTCCCGTTTCATTCGTTTCCCCTATGGGAACAACCTGGGTAAGCGCTTTTCCATACTGATATTCCTGCCTGTAAATCTGATGATCCTTTTTAATCAGGACTGTCAGCTTTTCTGAAAAAGCGTTTATTGCCGCAACAGGAATACCGGTTTTTTCATTCGATGAATCTTCCAGATAGTTTTTCTCAACATCTGTCAGCACATCCTGCAGCCTGCTCATGCTGGTTCCCTCCAGCAGGGAAACCGGGATGCCGCGTCCATCATCGGAAACAGTCGCACTTCCATCACTATGCAGGTATATATTTATTCTGGATGCATGGCCGGCTTCATGCTCCTGTACAGAATGATGGATAAGTGACAACAGCAAAATGTCCGCATCAAACTCACCTTCTGTTCTTATGTTCATTTTTTCAGGTTCTTCCCTGAGCGCTTCCAGTGTCAAATAGCGGCTGCTCTCGAACATTTCTGCTGCGGCAGCCAGTTGAAGAAGTATTGGGAGAATTTTATCAGCTGTGATTGAATAGCTGCCTCCCCTTTCCTTCTGTTCAATGATGCCAGCATGCAGCAGCGGCTTCATATGGTGGTAAAGCTGTCCGGTCGTCCCCATTTCGAGTTCCCTGACTAATTCCGCTGCATTCTTCGGTTCCTGCAGGAGAGACTTGATAATTTCTATTCTTTGTTTGTGGCCAAGAGAAGAAAGAATATTTGCAAGTCCCCCGCTGTCTGGCGCCAGCACCTCCCCAAGAGTTTTGGACGCCGGCTTCCATTTTCTTCTTCCTTCATCGGTTGTTATTGTCCCGCTATAGGAGATACTGGTAGACAGGCTCTCTTCTTCACTTTCCTGGATCAAAGAGACTGCATCTATGCTGTCTGCTTTCTTTATAAGAATTTCCAGCTGCTGCTTGATAAGGTTAAGTTCTTCTTTGAATGGCATAATGACCTCCTTTATGCAATATTATTCTTTTATGTTATTACGTAATTACATAATAGCATATTATCTACAAATCATCTTGATTTTTCAGAAAAAATTATTTATTTTCAGCAAGGACTGAATGTTTTTGATTATTTATGACCCTTCCGCTTGCTTACCTGCCATTAACTGCGGTTATAAAACAAAAAAATCCCCCGCTTATAAAAGCAGAGGATTTCACCAGCATATCATTTTCCAAATATCTCAGCCTGCAGCCTTTTTCCGGTTGGGG
Source organism: Bacillus infantis (assembly GCF_008180445.1). Taxonomy (GTDB): domain Bacteria; phylum Bacillota; class Bacilli; order Bacillales; family Cytobacillaceae; genus Bacillus_AB; species Bacillus_AB infantis_B. Next base: position 25,479 of record NZ_VTER01000017.1, on the reverse strand, counting down.
TCGCGGCAAGCCCGCCTTCTGCAGTTTCACGCAGGGCGGATGGCATTGTCAGTCCAATTTTATACATCGCGATAATGACTTCGTCGCATGGGATCCTGCTGGTGATGCCGGCAAGAGCCATGTCTGCAGCTGTCATGGCATTTGATGCACCCATTGCATTCCTTTTTACGCAAGGCACTTCTACCAGCCCTGCTACAGGATCGCAGACGAGGCCAAGCATATTCTTCAAGGTGATGGCCATAGCCTCTGCAGCCTGGGAAGGAGTCCCTCCCGCCAGCTCGACAATGGCTGCGGCCGCCATTCCGCTCGCTGAGCCTACTTCAGCCTGGCAGCCGCCGGCAGCTCCTGAAATGGAGGCGTTGTTGGCAACGACAAATCCGAAGGCTGCTGATGTGAACAGGAATTCAATCATTTCCTGCCTTGATGGGTTGAGTTTTTCTTTCACTGCGAACAGGGTGCCAGGCACCACCCCCGCCGAACCTGCTGTCGGTGTGGCGCAGATAACGCCCATCGCAGCATTTACTTCGTTGGTGGCAACCGCTTTGCTGACAGCATCAAGCAGCAGGTTTCCGGATAAAGCTTTTCCGCTTTTGATATAATTCTGCAAGAGGACCGCGTCTCCGCCTGTAAGGCCGGAAACCGATTTGACGCCTTTCAGGCCGCGTTCGACCGCTTCTTCCATTACGGTCAGGTTGCGGTCCATCTGGTCAATGATCTCCTCGCGTGTCCGCCCTGATACTTCTATTTCCTGCTGAATCATGATTTCAGCTATTTTAACGCCCTTGCTTTCGGCAAGTTCGACTACTTCTGCTACATTGCGAAATAACATGGTATTCCCTCCCGGCTCCTAATCTTCTATTCTGCCATTCTGATGATTTGTGTGATATTAGGAAGCTGTTCCAATTCTCTGATCACGTCCAGATCGATGCGCTGGTCCACTTCAATGACCATCATTGCCATCTGGCCCTTTTCTTTCCTTGACACTTCCATATGCCCGATATTGATCCGGTGCATGGCCAGTACATGGGTAACGGCAGATATCGCTCCGAACTGGTCATTATGGAGAACAAGTATCGCAGGATTGCCGGACAGCTTGAGCTTAAAAGTGTTCAGCTCTGTAATTTCTATCGTGCCGCCGCCAATGGAGATGCCTGTCAGGTCCAGGTCCTGCTTTCCGTCAGTCAAGTGAATGGATACGGTATTCGGATGGTCCATGACAGTGTCTTCTATTCTGAATTCAATGTCAAGTCCCGCTTCCTTAGCAAGTCCCAATGACTGCGGGATCCGTTCGTCGAATGTATCGAAGTCGAGAAGCCCGCCTACAATGGCCACATCTGTTCCATGCCCCTTATATGTTTTGGCAAAAGAACCGTACAGGGAAATGACCGCTTTTTCAGGCAATTTTCCGAAAAGTGTTCTTGCCACCCTTCCGATGCGTGCAGCACCGGCAGTATGTGAGCTCGATGGACCGATCATGACCGGACCAATAATATCAAACGCAGATCTATATTTCATTTTGCAACCCTCGCAATATTTGATGATTTTCTGGCAGCATACTGAACCTGTTGGCTTAAAAATTTTTAGGTGCGCTGCTGTTCTTAATATATTTTAATATACGGACCTTTTGCATCAATCGTATACACTTTCGGCTTAACTCATTTAAAAATTATTTCCTTTATAGCTGAAAGGATGCAGGATATCACACATTTGGATCAAGTAAACATCCTGCTTTTTAAAGTATGCACTCAATCTCTTAAGATACAATGGAAAGACTATATTTGCAAGTTTGATCACTGATTGCATCTGTTTTTTGAACTGGTTTCCTGAGAAGAAGATTCAGTGTAAACGCTTCCACTAACAAACAGATACATAATAACATAGATTCTGCTTGACTAATAATTTTCGATTGGAAAAGCACCTCAAAAAAATCTTTTTTCTTAAGCAGCCTTCTCTTTCGCATTAGATGTGCCACAGCAGAACCATTCATTATTTTTGCTTGACAATAATCAGCTTAGATCAGTAATTTGTGCTGCCTTTTATTCTGCATGTATCTCTTCCATTGTTTAAAAAACATAAATCGGCTGCCTGTCAGCAGGCAGCCGGTCTTCTTTCCGTTAAATCGCTTATTTCAATATGTCCTTGAACGCCTTTGCCCTGCTATCAAGCGATCGGGCTGCACTCTCTATGCCCTTGAATTCCGCCATTGACTGTTCGTTCAGCAGCCTGCTTTTTTCAATTCCGTCCCTTGACTGCCTGGTGGCTTCGCTGATATTTTTCACCTCGCCTGAAATGCCTTCGATATGGGCGTTCACTTCACCGATGGATTCCTGGACCATGGTGGCAAGCTTTCTGACCTCGCCGGCAACAACATTGAACCCTCTTCCATGCTCCCCTGCCCTGGCTGCCTCGATGGCTGCATTCAATGCAAGAAGATTTGTCTGGGCAGCTATTTCGCGGATTGTTTTGACAATGTCGCCAATAGACAGTGCCTGTGTTTTAAGAGTATCCAGCATTTTCAGATTCTCTCTTGAATCTCCAGCAAGCTTCTCGGATGCTTCTGCAGCTTCTTCGCTCCTGGTGATTCCGAGCTCAGCCCGGTTCAGCAGCTCCCCTGCCATGTTTTGCAGTTCGTTTGCAATCGCGACCGTATTGCTTTCTCTTTCATTTATATTTGTAGCCAGTTTTACTACGGCAATGACATTTCCTTCTTCATCCCTCACTGGGGTATATGTAGCTTCAAGCCAAATCAGGTTTCCTCTCTTCGTCACACGCTGGATTTTTTCCTGAAAGCTTTTGCCGCTCCTCAAGTTTTTCCATAGTACAGAATAAGCGGGGCTGCTGGCAAATTCATCGGTACAAAATCTCCGGTGATGCATGCCCTTCATTTCGTTCACATCATATTCCATGGTACTTGCAAAATTATGATTTGCCCATAGCACAGTGCCTTGCGGGCTGAACTCAATCATCGCATGTGACCTTTCAATGGCAGCCAATACGGCTCCCTCATCCAGAACCTGCAATGTGCTTGGAATTTTGTTAGCTGGGACAGTCAATGTCATGCTTTTCCTCTTCTCCTTATATTTAGGCCGGTGCTTCTGAGGCAAAGTCTTCGAGGAAGCATGTCAGCCTGATCCTGCAGGCCGGCACACTGCCGGCTCCTGCTTATGAAATCGCCGAAACACATGTAAATTCCACGCCTCCACCTATATAAGACTATTGTACTAGCCAGTGTAAGCAGTGAACAACAAGGAGTGTTCTGCAAAATGTAACAAAATAGCTACACAGCTAGATTTGACATACCATTTTTAAAACAATTCTCTCAAATCTCAAAATAGATATTCGCCTTTCGAAGCCGGACTGCCTCTTACCTCCTGCAGGTTTGTCCCCGGCACTGAAAGGGAATAGGAATGGAAACAAACTCAGGAGGTATCCCGCTATGAAAAAATTGGTGAAAAACATCATCAAATGTGCTCCAATAGCCTATCCGATCGTGAAAAAAATGTGGGGGAAGAGGAAAGCGCGCCAGTTAAAAGCCTCGTCATAGATGTGAGTAACGGAAGGAGGCCGGGCCGGGAGACCGGCAGCTTCTTTTTCATTGACAGCTTCAGGAATGGAAGCGGACTTTAATGTTATTTGTATAAGCAGATGCTTTGACCCTTCCAGCCTGACTAGCTATAATAGCCAATATCCGCTTATTATCTTGAATTAAAAGTATTTAACCTGCGGAAAACTTCTTAGTAACTAACGGAGGAATTATTGTTATGTCAAACGTATTATTCATCAAAGCAAACTCACGTCCTGCCGATCAGGCAGTCAGCGTGCAAATGTACGATGCTTTCCTTAGCAGCTATAAGGAGAACCATCCGGAAGATACAATCACTGAGCTGGATTTGTTCGAAGAAAATCTTCCTTATTATGATAATCTTCATATTACAGCAATGTACAAGCAGGGCCAGGGCATGGAGCTGAATGCAGAAGAAGAAGCTGCTGCAGCCCGCGTCACAAAGTATTTGAACCAATTCCTTGAGGCGGATAAAGCTGTGTTCGCATTCCCGCTCTGGAACTTTACGGTCCCAGCTGTCCTTCACACATACTTTGACTACCTGGCACAAGCCGGCAAAACATTCAAATACACTGAAAACGGCGCTGTAGGTCTTCTTACTGATAAAAAAGTCGCTCTCTTGAATGCCAGGGGCGGAGTTTATTCAGAAGGCCCTGCTGCAGAGGTCGAAATGTCTGAGAAGTATGTAAGTACACTTCTGGCTTTCTTCGGAGTCCAGGACGTCACTTCCATCGTGACTGAGGGGCACAACCAGTTCCCTGATAAAGCGGAAGAAATCATTTTTGAAGGCATCAAGCAGGCTGCTGATACAGCTGCAAAATTCTAAATACAAGAAGAGATTTCTGCCGGGCAGAAATCTCTTCTTTTTTCATGCTTAAAAGGTTTTGGCTTTCTCTTTCGCCTTTGCCACGCCTTCTTCTTTAATTTGCTGGGCGCGGTCCGGGAATTGGTTGTGGCCTTCAATAAAAATGCCTTCAAAAGAAGGAATCCCAAAGAATTGCATAATGATCCCGATATAGCGGTGCCCCATTTCCATTTCTGCGGCCGGACCTTCGGAATAGATTCCGCCTCGCGCCTGGATATGAAGGGCCTTTTTATCAGGAAGAAGACCTACCGGCCCTTGTTCTGTATATTTAAATGTCTTCCCTGCTGTACAAACAGAATCAAGATATGCCTTCATCACTGGAGGAAAGGAAAAGTTCCACAAAGGAGTAACAAAAACATATTTATCTGCAGATACAAATTGCTCAGTCAGTTCAGAAAGCCTGTTCACTTTTTCTTTTTCTTCCTGAGACAAGTCATCAAAAGAGCTGCCCGTGCGAAGCTTGCCCCATCCGCTGAATACATCTGCATCAATCTGGGGAATATGCTCTTTATACAGATCAAGCCATATGACTTCATCCCCCGGATTGGATTCACGGTAAGATTCAATAAATGCCGTTCCGGCAGCCATGCTGAATGATTGTGTTTCATCATGGGGATGTGCAGTGATATATAATAAAGTCGCCATAGAATACCCGCCTTTTTATTGAGATTTACCTTTTTAGCTTTCTCAAAATGGCAGGTTTTCAGTTCTGTTAAATTTCCCCATCGCTGTCAAATCCTTTTAGAAACGAACACCATGGACAAAAATACCGTACTGATTGTCAGGCCGGATAAAATCTGCAGCAGTTCAAGCGCAGAAATATCAATAATCCCAAGACCAAGCAGCAGAAAAAAGATGAAAAAATAAACAATGAGAGCAAAATAAGCGTAAAAGAGGCCTTTCTGGCGGATCAACTTCATTCTTTCGTCCTTTTGCTTAAACTGTGGATAAAGGTATCCCATTGAAAAGCTCATAACTGTCATCGAAAGAAGTGTCCATGTCTGCGGCAGGATGCTTTCCCCTGCCGCTATGCCGATGACGGCCATAAAGAGGGTCATGAATAAAAATAAGCCCCCGCATATATTGAAAGTCATTCTTGACTCCATCCGTTCATTCTCCTTTCTTATTTGTTTCTTCTTCGTAGATAAAAATATGTTCAATCGTTGTATCAAAGGTCTTCGCGATTTGAAATGCAAGCGGAAGAGAAGGTGAATATTTTCCTTTTTCAATGCTGATGATCGTCTGCCTTGACACACCCAGCCTGGCCGCAAGCCGGTCCTGCGAAAAACCATGCTTCTTTCTCAGCTCTGCCAAATTATTTTTCATGAACGTCCTCCTTGGTTTTACTATATTGTAAAGGGAGCTTTACGTCAAGGTAACTTTACATTAAAAATGATTTTAAGAAACCTGTGATGGGTTTGATTTTTGAGTAAGGTTAATTATATGAAGGGCTGGAATCACTATTCCTGCCTACCTAGCGGGCCGAAACTTCTAAAAAGGCACAATCTCCATAAAAGGCTGCCTCCTCATCTAAAATAGGCTTTTTTAAAAAGAGAGGCCGGGGACTTTTTCATCATTTTGGGGTTTTTTCTACCGAATAGCATCTTTTTCTACCGATTGGCGCATTAATTTCATTAAATCAGCTTGCTTTTTAACCAATTCACGTTTTTTCTACCAACTCCCTCCGAACGGACCTCTTAGCGCGCTGAACCCTCTCAAATCAGGTACGACGTCCCGTGAAAATAGTGGCACTGGGCAAGGATCCCTGCAGCCACCATTTCCGGAATCACAAAAAAGAGGTGCGTATCTCAGTATACAAACCAAGCATTCCAGAAACCGGCATTAGCCCTCCGGCTCCATAAATAAAGACCCTGCTTATCACAGGGCCTTTTTTAAGAAGAGATTATAGATTATCCCCCATCAGCTCAAGAAGCCTTTCCCCGCTCATTTCAGTTTCTCCGCCTCCCTGGGCAAAATGCTTGTTTCCCCCGCCTCTGCCATGAATGGCAGGAAGAATGGACTGAATGATTTTTTTCATATCTGCCTCCGTTTTTGTTCCGCTTGCACATACGGCCTGCAGCTGACGGCCGTTTTCCGCTGCAAACAAGACAATCGCCTGTTCATTTTGAATGGCAATAGACTTGGCCAGCTTCTGAAGCTCCTTAACATTTCTATCGCGAAAAACTTTCCGGATGATGGGTGATCCATCAAGGATGCTGCTGGCATATTCCTTTCCTTCCTGCTCAAGCAGCTGATTCTTCATTTCCTCCAGTTCTTTTTCCATCTGTTTCTGCGTATCGAGCAGCTTGATGATGGCATCGGGTATTTCCCCCTCTGGCGAACTGACCAGCTGGCTTGTCCGATTCACAATTACATTTTTAGTGTGCAGCTGCTTCAGCACCCTGCCGCCGCAGACAAATTCTACCCTGGTCTGCTTCTTCTGCCGGCTCCAGCCAAGAATCTTTATAGCCTGGACTTCCCCGGAAGCTCTTGGATGGGTCCCGCCGCAGCCGTTATAGTCAAAATTAGGAATGATAACAAGGCGGATATTCTCTTTTACCTTAGGCTCTTTTCTTAATGGGTAGCCTGCAAGCTCAGCCTCGCTGACCCATTTGGTTTCAATCGGAAGATTATCGGTAATAATCTCATTCGCTTTACTTTCTGCCCTTTCTGCTTCTTCCTCACTCAGGTTCTCTGTATCAAGGTCGATGGTCAAAGTCTCTTTTCCAAGGTGAAAGCTGACAGTCCTGTACCCGAACAGTTCATCAAAGGCAGCAGATAAAATATGCTGCCCTGCATGCTGCTGCATATGATCGAATCTTCTCTGCCAGTTAAGCCTTCCCTCGACTTCCTCTGTTTCTGGAAGCTTTTCTTCAAGATAATGCCTGATTTCGCCCTCTTCTTCTTCAACATCAGTTACAGCGATACCATGAATCGTCCCTGTATCAAAGGGCTGGCCTCCACCGGTCGGATAAAAAACGGTCCGATCCAAAACTGCATACCATTTACCGTCTGAGTTCTGGTCCTGGCGGATGACCGAAGCTGTAAATTCTTTTATGTAAGGATCCTGATAATATAACTTTTCCATCTGGGTTTTCATTCCTTTTCAATTTTCTTATAATTATTTCCCACTTAGCGAAAAACCGTCAAAGCATTTGCCGCCAAATGGCTTCATGATGTCATCCACAAGCTCAATGACGGGTTGTTTTTCCCCATATTGATAAAAGCTGTCAAAGCATTCCGCAAACCTGTCTGCCAGAGCTTGATCATAATAGGCTATTTCCCTGTAAATCCATTTTGACTGGCCAATCCATTGTTTATTGGTCCTTAGAAGAAATTCATGCGCCAGCTCAGCCAGTTTGCCAGCGACAAAAAGAGATTCATGCCTTTTAGTGCTGCCAATGAAATCATCCAGAGCATCAGTCAGGAAATAGCGCTTAAACGTCAGCTCAGAATCTGTCCACAGAGCAGGGCCCGCAGCCATCAAGAGGGCAGCTTCCTTCCTTATCCCGCCAAGAAAATCCTCACCTTTAAGCACCAACCCTTCCGCCACCATCCGTGGAAGCGTCGGCCTGGCCCTTTCTGCATCCTTCTGGAAATATACCCTGCACGAATCTATGGTATGTATAAAAAGCTCTACCGGCCATCCTTTATAATAGAAGGATTCTCTTCTGACGGAACCAGCTTTGTCATTTATTACGATAATATCCAGATCAGAGGTCGCGGTTCCTTCTCCCCTTACAACACTTCCTCCAAGGATGGCCCCTCTGCAGTCCGGGAATCTTTCATAGATAAGCATTTGTGCAGTTTCAACCGCAGGCAGCCTTTCTTTTATCTCTGTCATTTCTTCTGTCTCCCCATCCCTTTTTATCCTGTACAAATCATAATGATATGGCCGTCAGGATCTTTTACGTTGAAAAAGCTGAAATCGTCAAAGTGGGTTATCTCTGGTTCAACGGCAAAACCTTCGTTCTCCATCCAATTGTACGCCACATGAATGTCCCCGGTATGCAGATTGAATAATGGATAAGAGCCAGCCTGCGGTCTTTTTCCTCCACCGCTAGGTCCCGCATCCAGGGTAAGACCGGTTGCCCCATTCATTTTCATATTGTATACCGGGTTCTCAACCGGCTCTGTGACTTTCTGGCCCAAAAGCTTACAGTACCACTCTGCGGACTTTTTCAAATCTGCCACATGTACAAAAACCGTATTCATCATATTGCCTATAGGTGTTTTCATCTTTTCATCTCTCCCTGTCTTGTAATAGAACCTGAACAACAGCTCTTCAAGATCTATAACGGGAAAAAGACGCCAAATTAAACGCGGGATTTAAAAAATATGATAAAAATATTCTGCACCCAGTTTCACATCCAGCTCTTTTGCAGCTGCATTCATCAGATCCCAGGAAAAGCAATAGTATTTCCAATACACTATTTTATCATTTTCCAGTTCCATAAAGTGAATGTTCTGCAGCAGCTTTTCACCGGATTTAAGAGCAAACTCCAAAATGACCTGCCTGCCCCAGAGCATCGCGACGGCAGCTTCGACTCCTTGCTGCCTGGAAACCACCTCTGCCCAGTCCTTGAGCGAATTTCCTTCTGTTTCTCTTTTTCCGAATTCCACTCCAGCATGGGTAATATCCGTGAGAAGATTTTCGTCAAGGAGAGAAGCAATCATGTCCGGGTCTTTTCTACGGAAGCCTTCAAGCAGGGTGCTGATCGTCTTGTCATGTGTGATAGGCGAAGCAGGCCCTTTCATTACTCTCCGATTCTGCTGCCTTTCAGAGACCTTTAACAGATCTCTTGCTCTCTGGACATTTGCGTAGACAGCTCCAGGCGAAAGACTGATGAGGACTGCAGTCTCTTTGGCTGTAAAAAGAAAAACGTCTGTAAGCAGTAGGCAGACAAATTGCTTAGGACTCAGCTGGCGGGCCAGATAATCTAGGGCTGGGAGAATCTCAAGCTCCTTCTCGCTGTCGCTTTCCAGAATTTCTACAGGGTATGAATCTCTATAGGCAATCCGATTTTTTCTTTGCTGATCGATCCATGTATTAGTGGCGATTTTGAATAAGTAGGATTTTACATTCAGCTCCTGAAAGACCTTTGAGAGCATAGCCAGTGATTTCAGCAGTGTATCCTGGACGAGGTCTTCTGCATCCCATGGAGAGCCTGTCAACCGGTAGCAATATTTCCATAGTAAAGTGCGATAAGGTTCTATCTCCTGCTTGAATCTTTTTTCCAGGTTTTTGATTTCCGTGCTTATTGTATGTAAACCTTGATTATCTTCCATGGAGACTCCTTTGTTAAAATGAAAAAATTCGTTTTTTTTGCTTCTCACCTAACAACTTCGACGATTTTCGTCATTTTCCTTTAAAAGACAGCAAAAAAGAGCCAGTGGCTCTTCTTGATAATCAGAAAATTATAAGTTTGTTTTATAATTTGTTTTGCTTTTAAATGGGGCTGGTGTTTTCCGTTCCAGGCACTTCGCTTTCCGCGGGGCGGAGCCTAAGCCTCCTCGCGCTGCGCGCTGTGGGGTCTCAACTCTTCCGCTATTTCCCGCTGGAGTCTACATGCCTTCCACTACAAACACCAGGGCATATTTAATTATATGGCGATTTTGCAACTAGAAGAAGCTCGCTATTTTTAAATATAGATGACCACTCAAGTCACTGTTTCTTCATACTATCAAAAAATAAAAGCAGCATTCTTTACTTCCATTCAGCAGCTTTCTAATCCGCTGTTAGACATTATTAACAACCAAATAAAGCCTTCGCTCCCGTTCTTCCTTCTCGTCTTCTGAAGCGAGATCGTATTTCTTTAACAGGTGAAATACGTCGTTCAGGATATCCTGTGTGTGTTCTTTTTGCAGGAATTCCTCCATCAGCGGCTGGAGCTGGCTGGGGAGGTGTTCCTTTTGCTGTTCATATTTATTTTTAACATCTTCTGCTGAATGGTTCAGTTGGCATTCGCTCATTATTATCTCTCCTTCCTGCTCTAAAAAGTCTTTGACTATTTAAATAGCTTCCCTATTTTCAGTGGATTTACACCTGCCAGGAAGTATTCTTACATGGAAAAAGCAGAAGCCACGGCTTCTGCTTTTTGGTGTTTTATTTTTGAAGCCCTGTCATTGGGTTCGCTTCCTCGGCAGGCTCTTCTTTTATATATTTGTAATCTTTGCGGTTGATCGGTTCAAAGCCTTCCGGTTTATGGAATCTCAGCAGATCTTTGTACACGATATTGTCAGACATCAGCAGTTCTTTTTTAGCCTTTTCTGACAGCCTTACACAAGCACTGCCTTCCTCAAGCTCTTCACCGGTTTCCGTCGAGTAGCATTTTTCATCAACAGAAGTGTATTCAGGGCTGATGAAGTCGCCGTTGCGGAAAGGAATAACTTCCCGGTGGGTTTCAGACAATAAATCTGAACCGATTTGCATATAGTCTTTTGTGCTGACGCCAAGAAGATGCATCAGGGTCGGCATTACATCCACCGCGCCGCCGTATGTGTCCATCTCGCCGCCTTTTACACCAGGTACGTGGATGAACAGAGGGACCCTCTGCAGCTGGGCATATTCAAAAGAATCGATTTCCTTGCCAAGAATCTGCTCCATCGCAGGGTTGTGATTTTCTGAAATGCCATAATGGTCACCATACATGACGATAACGGTGTTATCATACAGGCCGGACGCTTTAAGGTCGTTAAAGAACTGCTCCAGTGCCTGGTCCATATAATTGGCAGAAGTGAAGTAATGGTTAACAACGCTGTCTTCTGTTTCTGCCGGCTGGAATTCTGTGTCCCCTTCATCCATTTTGAATGGGAAGTGGTTGGACAGAGTGATGAACTTTGTATAAAACGGCTGCTTCAGGCTTTCCAGCATCGGCATGGATTCTGCAAAGAAAGGCTTATCCTTCAGCCCGTAGTTCTTTGTGTTCTCATCTGTCATGTTGTAATATTCGGCATCAAAGAAACGGTCATAGCCGAAGGATTTGTAAATTTCATTCCGGTTCCAGAACGTTTTATAATTTCCGTGAAAAGAAGCTGACGTATAGCCGCGCGTCTTCAGTATCGCTGGTGCTGCCTGGTAGGTGTTTTGGGCCTTGTTGACAAAAACAGCCCCCTGGGACATCGGATACAGGGAATTTTCCATCATGAACTCGGCATCGGAAGTTTTCCCTTGCCCTGTCTGGTGGAAATAGTTCTTGAAGTAAAAAGTCTGTCCATTATGAGCCAGGGAATTCAGGAACGGCGTTACTTCCTGGCCGTCCAGCTTATAGTCGATCAGGAATGTCTGGAAAGATTCCATTGAAACATAGATCACATTCATGCCTTTTGCTTTACCGAAATAATCGGGATTCGGTTCCGCATAATTGGCTTTCACATAGTTTTCAACCTCTGTGATATCACTGCTGTCTGCCATAGCGCGCTGACTGGCAGATCTGGCATTTTGAATGATGTCATAAACCGTGAAATTGTAGGCGCCCAGATACTTGACCAGATAATTGCGGTCAAATGAGCGTGTCAGGAGTTCAGGACGGTCTTTTTCAGCAAGCCCAAGATTAATGAAGAATGTGATGACAGCAGCAGCGATCACCAGGCTTGCCGTCATTCTCTTCCGTGTATGCTTCGCCGGTCTATACCATTTGACTGCAGCCAGTACAACCAAAAGGATTGTGTCGGCAAAATACAGGATATCAAATGGTGACATCAGCGAAAGTGCACTGTCTCCAAGCTGTCCGGCATTTGTTTTTGTCTGCATAAGGACAGGGACTGTAATAAAGTCATTGAAGAAACGATAGTACACCACATTGGCGTACAGCAGGAAAGACAGCAGAAACTGAATAGCAATCAATACGCCTGACTGTATCTTTCCTTTAAAAAATAGCGCGATCCCCAGGAAAAGAAGGGATGAGCTCAGCGGGTTCAGGAAAAGCAGAAATTCCTGCATGCTGTTGTCGATTCCTAAATTGAATTCAATCTGGTAGGCAGCATATGTTTTCAGCCACAGCAGTACTACTGCCAGGAAAAAAACAGCCATGCTGTTTTTAAATAGCTCCTTAGGCGATTTTAAGATCGATTTCATCCTTTTTACACCTCTTAGTTTGTAAAGTTATTGCAAGAGCACAAATTCCTATTTCATGCTTCCTGCCAAAACTAGAAAAACTTAGCAGCCGCTAAGTTCGGAAAAACGTTATACTCCAAACCCGCGGGCTCAGATCCTAGTTTTTGTAAAAGATTCGTTAATTAATAGTGAACGAATGTTAAATACTATACCATATTTTAACCCACTTGAAAACATTCATCAAATTTGAAGCAAAGTTTTTGTTGGGAAAAAATTAATCTTTTCATAAGGCAAATGGTGATGATACAATGTATCTTCCGCGTGAATCCGCTTTCTCTCATGCGGCTAAAACAGGAAAACAAGGTGTAACAGCCTGATAAAGGAGAACAATTATGAAGGAAAGAATCTTATTTTTTGCAGCAGGGCTGCTTGTCCTCACGTTAGGTGTGGCGCTCATTATCAAATCAGCCCTCGGCGCCTCTGCATGGGATGCACTGGCAGTCGGCGAGTCTAATCTTTTCGGGCTGACCGTGGGGACTTGTGTTTTCATAAATGGTATCGCTCTGATCATCATCAACTCTATATTATTGAAGAAAAAGCCGGAAATCCTGGCGGCAGGAACCATTCTGGTCATTGGTGCTTTGATTGATTTCTGGCTGCTGGCAGTATTCAAGGACTTTTCTCCAAGCTTGCTGCTCACCCAGTCCTGCACTTTGCTCTCAGGCATTCTGACGATGGGTCTGGGAATCGCCGTCTACCTTCAGGCAAAATTCCCGCCAAGCCCGATGGATACCTTGATGGTCGCCGTGCACACCAGGTTTGGCCTTTCTTTAAGGACTTCCCGTATTGCCAGTGAAGGATTCGCCCTTATTCTGGCGTTTCTTTTCCAGGGAGCGATCGGTCCCGGCACAATCCTGGTCACACTGACACTCGGCCTTGTGGTGCAGTATTTCCATCCTAAGCTGGAATTATTGATGGCTAATGGGTTCAAGAAAGCCGTTGTATAAAATATTTCGGGTTTTGTTTTGAAGTATAAAGTGCGAGCGGGCAGTGCTTTTCGCAGACTCTTTAGCAGTGAATTTAGCACACAAAAAGCTCGGAGCTATATGCTCTGAGCTTTTTTTTAGAGATAGCATGGTGTTGAAGATAAGCAACCGTATGTTCAATTAACGATTTTGCTGTGAGGCAGGAATGCAGCTGAAAGAGCTATTTTTCCCCACCCACCCTAAACATAAAAGAGCCGACCTTCCAGGGACATGACGAGGTTCAGCGCGGATTGACAAATAAGCGGAGAAATGAGACTGTCGATTAATTAAAATGTGAAACTTTCACTTGACCACACTGAAGCTCAACTGCTATTTTAATGCACTAGAGAGTCAAGATCGTTTATAAAAATCCCCTTTGAGACGCATTTAAATCGATTTTAAGACTGTTAAGGCTAAATAAGGGGTCAAGATACTCTGGGCAATGCTAAATTGAGCAATGAAACCTAACGAAATTTTAAATTTTATCGGTCTAAAATATGGGGGCATTTTTTAAAAGTAGTTAATCGACAGTCTCGAAATTCCCACTAATTTGAAAAGAGCTCTAAAAACAGCTTAAATAGAGGGAGAAATTCCGGCTATCGACCCGAAAAAAAGGAAAATAGACCATTTTGCTTCGCTTAACCGGAAAATCTCCGCTTATTAAGACCCAATCGAGGCATATTAGCAATTTAACGGGAAAATCTTCGCTTATTTATTTCTTGCTGGCAACCCAATCGATTCCTTCACCATCCTGCTCCATTCATCCGGAATTGAAGTCACACTATTAAAAAAGGCCGCTCCCAAATGAGCGGCCTTCTTCTATTATTATTACACTCTGCTGTATTCCCTAACCTTAGCCTGTTCTTTTTCAAGCTGGGCACCGAGAAATTTGGCGGCTTCAAGCATGCCGAATTTTCCTGCTTTTGCCTCTGCGTCAGAATTATAGTTTGTGTTTGTGTTGACATCATAGGTATAAATATCCCCATTGGCATTTTTAATGAATTCAATGCCGGCGATTTGGATGCCGTTATTCTTGAGGAAGGTTTCGTATTGTTCGACGATCGGGTCGTTGAAGCCTTCAATGATCTTAAACTTTGGCTTCTCTTCCACCTCTTCACCAACCGGGCAGAACAGATCGCCGATTTGGCAGGCATCGGCCGGGCAAAGCTCAAAGCCTTCAGATGTATCAACCTGCACGGCATAAACGAATTTTCCGCCGACGAATTCACATCTGGTAATATATGATTCCGGTGATTCAATATATTCCTGGATCAGTGTGATGCCATCGACAGGCTCTTCAAAATTCGGCCCTTCGACATATTCCCTTAATGCGTCCAGCGAATGGAACAGCTGCACACCAAGCCCTTTGCCTGCGCGGTTATGCTTCGTGATGAACGGTGCGCTGTCGAGCTTTACAGCTGCTTCAAGAATTTGATTTTTTCCGACAGCTGCTATTGTTTTCGGAGTGGCGATTCCGGCAGCATTCAGCGCTGTATATTGATTGACTTTGCTGACCTCCAGCCTTAAAGCGCGGCTTCCGTTGAAAACGGTGCGGCCATGCTGTTCCAGCCACGAAAGGACGGACTCAGTCAGTTCAGGAGCAAATCGGTTCCCCCTTGTATGGGAAGATGCGCTCATCCTGCTGTAGAAAATCCCCTCCGGAGGTGCAGTGGTCAGGTCTACAATCCCTTCATTCAAAAACCATTCCTCATAAGGAAGACCCAGCTCCTCCAGCCTTTTTGTCAAATGGGCAGTCCATTCGCTGTTTTCGTGTATGATGTGTATTTTGCTCATATGTTCTCCCTCTTTTACTTTAAGATTTTCCTTTTGGCTTCAACCAGCGGCATGACTTTTTCCGAAAATCTCTGCATTTCCTCCAGCTGCGGCGAGAACTGAAGCAAGAGCAGATCGACGCCGGCTTCTTCATAAGCAAGGATCTGTTCAGCAATCTGTTCAGGGGTTCCGATCAGATTTGGCCTGAGGCCGCGGTTGGAAACGGAATAATCGTACAGCTTTACCTGCTGCTCAAGCTGCGATTTGCCGACAAAATCTTTGTAGCCTGCATAGCCGCTTGATTCCTTAACATTAGTGATGCGGGCAAGCTCTTCCTTCGCCTCTTCTTCTGTGTCGCGGCAGACAATGTAGGCTGCCATGCCAAAAGACTTAAATGGCTCATTTCCGCTTGCCTGCCTGCGTGCTCTCATGTCATCGATTTTAGATTTTACTTCTTCAACTGTTCCGCCGTGCATCACATAGGCATCGCAGTGGTTTACAATCGCTTCCTTGCCGCGCGGGCTTTCTCCGCCTGCATAAAGGATCGGATTCGGCCTTTGCACCGGCTTAGGGGATAAATGGGCGTTTTTAATAGAATAATAGCTGCCGTCAAAATTAAAAGTCTCTTCTTCCCATAAACCTTTCATGACCTTTACGAACTCTTCTGTCCGGTCATAGCGCTCATCATGTTCAGTAAAGATGCCGGCATACTGGCGCGCCTCTTCCTCCCACCATGCCGAAACAACATTCAGTGTAAAACGGCCATTGCTGATATGGTCGATATTGCTCGCCATCTTTGCCGTCACGGCAGGATTGTGGAAGCCGGGGCGGACAGCCGTCATAATTTCTATTTTCTCAGTAACCGCAGCAAGGGCGGCCGCTGTTGACCATGCTTCAAGCGAATCCTGCTCCGGGCCTTTTATATCATTCAAGTAAAGTTCTGCTATTAATGTGGTATCATATCCCCACTTCTCTGCTGCCTGGATGACTTCTTTTGCATAACTGAAAGTCGGGGGCATATTCTCATCTTCTACATTGCGCAGCCAGCCGCCAAAGATCGGCAGCCAAAATCCGTATTTCATCTGTCTCTTCTCCTCTCACTTGCACCTTGTTGTCAGCAATAAAAAAAACTTCCCCGATAAGAAGAAGTTTGGTATGCCTCTATCTTATCTGCCAAAGCATTGCGCTTTGCTGGATTTAGCACCATTCTGACTAAGTCAGCGGCTGCCGGGTATCACAGGGCCAGTCCCTCCACCACTCTCGATAAGAAATATTCAATTGATTTCATAGTAATCCTACAACAAAGGTCGGCTTTCTGTCAACTGACTAGTCTAACTATTTTTAAAAATGTTTTTTTTGCCTCCAAGCCTTTTTTAGCGTGTAAGCCTTTTTAGCGGAAACCATTCTGCAGGGAGCAGTTGTTCATATCTTTTTTGAAGGAAGCGGTCATCAATCAGCAGGATGGTTCCTGTGTCTTCCTCTGAACGGATGAGGCGTCCGCCAGCCTGGGCTGCTTTGTTGGCTCCCGGAAAAGTATACGCATAATCATAGCCGTTTTTTCCTTCAGCCTGAAAATAATCTTTGATCAGATTACGCTCAAGGCTCAGCTGTGGAAGCCCCACACCAACAATAATGACACCGCCGAGCCGGGTTCCCTTCAAGTTGATCCCTTCTGAGAATATTCCTCCCAGCACAGCGAACCCTAGAAGGCTTTCTTCAGGTTCCTCCTTAAAAGAAGACAAAAATTCTTCTCTTTCTCCCTCTGCCATCCCCTGTTCCTGGACCATCATCCTGATGTCACTGGATTCTTTCATTCTTTCATGGATTTCCCTCATATATTGGTAAGATGGAAAAAAGATTAAGTAATTCCCCGGCCGTTCAGCTGCCAGCTTTTCTACCGATCGGATCAAAGATTCACCTGTCGCGCTTCTGTCCTTATATCTAGTGGAAAGCGGCAAAGCAAGGACTTCTGCATTTTCTTTCGGGAACGGAGAAGGCAGTGACAGGGAATAATGATCCTCATTCCAGCCCAGCATGGTCTTAAAGTAATCGAATGGCTGGAAGGTAGCCGAAAAAAAGAGTTTGCTGCGGAACCCCTTGCCCATTTTCTGGACAAGATAGGATGGATCTAAACAAAACAGCTTGAGTACAACATCCTTCCCTGCCTTTTCTGTATAAATGACAAATCGCTCATCTGCCAGCCTAGATATCCTCAGGAAAGCCTGTACAGAAAAATAGGTATCAAGCAGCAGTTCCTGGCCCTCATCTCCCCTGCCGCTGATCAGCTCCTTTTCTGCGAAAAGAGCAAAGTCCTCAAGATGCTCGAGCAAATCTTCCGGCAGCTCTTCATGAATCCTATAGCTTTCCTCCTTCAATTCTTTATTGAAAGAGATAAATACATCGTTCATCCTTTTAGCTGCAGCATTAAGCTGCGGGGCCGTGTTTTTATAAGCCCTTTTCAGCTGCAGGAAATTCTGCTTCCCCAGATCCGCCGAAAACATATCCCTCGCCCGGTCCACCAGATTATGCGCCTCATCGATCAGAAGGGCTGTCTTTTTCTTGCCTTCTGTATGAAGCCTTTTCAGGGACACACGGGGATCAAAGATATAATTGTAATCGCATATGATAGAGTCTGCTGCATAGGCAAGCTCCAGGGAAAATTCAAACGGGCAGACTGTGTGCTTCATGGCATATTTTTCAATAACAGTCCGGTCAACTGCTGTTTCATGGGAGAAAATATCGAGTACCGCATCATTGAGGCGGTCATAAAACCCGTCAGCGAAGGGACAATGTTCTTTCTGGCAGACCGCCTGCTCCTGAAAGCATATTTTGTCCTTGGCCGTTATTGTCACCGTGTGCATATGGAGGCCTTTTTGCTGCATCAATGAAAAAGCTTCTTCGGCCGCCTGCCTTGTGATTGTTTTGGCTGTAAGATAGACCATCCTTGACAGCAGCCCCTCTCCCATGGCTTTGATGGCGGGAAAAGCTGTTGAAATGGTCTTTCCAGTCCCGGTCGGCGCCTGCGCAAACAAGTCCTTTTCGTCCAGAATCGATTTGTACACAGCTTTTGCAAGGTTTCGCTGGCCCTTCCTGTATTCCTGAAAGGGAAAAGGGAGGGCTTTAATGCTGGTGTCCCTTTTTTCCCTATGATGGAGCATGAGCCGTGCATAAGGATAAAAGTCAGCAATCAGCCCCTTCACATAATCTTCGAGGAAGGATAAAGTCTCCACCTTCCTGAAGCGCTTTTCTTCTTCGGTGTGAATCTGCAAATAGGTAAGCTGAACGGTAATTTTCTTGAGCCCGCGCTCTTTTGCAAGCATAAAGGCATAGCATCTTGCCTGAGCCCAATGCACAGGATGGGTATCTTCATCAAAAGCTGACAAATCCTTTGCCGTCGACTTGATTTCATCTATGACCAGTTCCCCATCCTCCTGAATAATCCCGTCACATCGGCCCTCGAGCAGAAACTCAATCTCCTCATGCTGAACAGCTTCCTTCAAGAAAACCTCATGTTCATCTTCTTCCTTATAAGTACCCTGAATTTTCTTATGTGCTTTCGTTCCTTCAGCCATCGAAGAAGCTGCTGCAAACCCGGACTCAATGCTTCCGGAACGATATACATATTCCGCCAGGCTTCTGGCAGAAATTCTCCAGCTTTTAGTCATCACAAGGTCTCCTTGCCATCTATGATACAACCATTATAGCACATACGTTCCCGGATTCAGGCAAACAAAAAGGGCCGGATTGCCCCGCCCATGGTTATCATAATTAAATTCGTTTAGCTCCATAATAGGCTTTGCTCCAATAAGGATTGGACATAGAATCAATTTTTACGCCCTTGGAGCTAGATGCATGGATGAATTTGTTGCCTCCAAGGTAAAGGCCGACATGTGATGGGCCTTTTTTATAGGTGCTGAAAAAAACGACGTCCCCTTTTTTCAGGCTTTTCTTTTGTACGGCTTGTCCCGTTTTATAAAGCTGCCCGGTAGTCCTGGGAATCTTTTTCCCGGCTTTGCTGTAGGTGAATCCGACAAGGCCGGAACAGTCGAAGCCCTTAGGCGAAGTGCCTCCCCATTTATAAGGAACTCCTATATATTTTTGGGCTGTGGCAGCCGCAGAAGAACCATAGGAAGCCGCTTCTGTATTTTCTCCCCCAAACAATCCGGCAAAAAGCAGGCTAGTGCAAAGAAAAACGCATGTGATCAGCTTCTTCATGTTGTCCCCCAAGTAATTTTCTCTCTCTGTTTTTGTGATGAACTTAGTTTCTCACATGCTTCCTGAAAAATATTTTACATTATGATGTTTGTTATGTAACAAAAAGATTACAAATATTGACGTTTTTCGACCAATAAAACAATAGTAAGCGATAACACGATACCCAATCCTCTATTTCACCAGATACATATACTGTAAAAAAGGAGGTGTTCTTAGTGCAGCAGCTTCCCCTTCTATATCTTGCCTGCATCCTTGCAGGGTTTGCACTGATCAAAACTGCCGGACTGGCTTTTGTGACAGGGGGCTTTGCCGCATTTATTACCGCTGTTGGTGTATCAGCCATGATAATATTTGCAGCTGCCCTGCTTTTCCTCGGCTTGAAGGCTTTATTCGGGCGCAAGCATTAGTTTCAGTTTACTTGCCAAAAACAGAGGCCAGGTGTCCTGGCCTCTGTTTTACATACCTGCCTCTCCCTCTACAGCAGGAAAGCTGGCAAGGCTGATATCATGTTCATAAAAGATGCCGGCTATAGCATGCCGCAGGCGGCTTTCATATTTTTGCTTAGTATCGAAATTTTTGACCGGGACCTCGATTAAAAACAGCATCGTATTATACTTGAAATCAACAAGCCTTATTTCAGCAAGGTCGACTTTTAAATAGGATGAAAAATGATCAGCTTCCTGAAGGACCGCCTCTTTCAGCAAGTTTTCAATCCTGCCTGTATCTTCTCCGAATTTGATACTCACCTCCACAGAAGCAAGCATTTCCGATCCAGTCCGGTTTTTAATGATCTGTTCAATAAAATGCTGGTTTGGAACGATCAGCGTTCCCTCTTTCGCCGTTCTTACTATCGTGGAACGAAGCCGTATGCTTTCTATGGTTCCGATTTTATTATTGATCTCAATCAGTTCCCCTACTTCCACAGGCCGTTCAAACAGGATGATGATGCCTGAAATGAAGTTGCCGGCGATATTCCTCATCCCGAAGCCGATTCCGATCCCGAGCACCCCGAGAGCCGCTCCTGCCGCAGTAAGGTCAAGACCGACCGTTGTCAGGCTGACGGCAACCGCCGCTATCATGACCGCATAATAGATGAAGCGGTTGAATGTATATCTCAGCCCCCTGTCGACATGATAATGTTCATAGACAGAAGACAGAATCTGCAGCGTAAAAACCCTGACAAACTTATTCGCCAGAGAAA
The DNA here is from genome assembly GCF_008180445.1 of Bacillus infantis. Lineage (GTDB taxonomy): Bacteria > Bacillota > Bacilli > Bacillales > Cytobacillaceae > Bacillus_AB > Bacillus_AB infantis_B. The sequence goes on along the minus strand of NZ_VTER01000017.1, from coordinate 4,782 downwards.
CAATGAGGAAGGCAGTGAATATCAGCCGCAGTGAAACTTTAACGTCCCCTGCCTGATAGAGCGTATAATTCAGCCAGTCCTGCGTTGAAAAAAAGTTCAGAAACAGAATCAGGGAAGCGTAAAAGGCCGCCCAATTGATGACCGAGAGTATTCCTTCTTTTGCTTCCGGCTGGGCCCATCGCCTTCTTGCAGCAAAAAATTGCAGGATGAATTTTAGAAGCCAAATAGCTGCAAGCCAGGAGAAAAACTGAATATATTCCTCTCTTGATAGTTCTTTAAAAAAGTCCATTGCCTTTCACCTTTACTTCTTTTATTTCTCTTTGTATTCCTTATAGGGCCGCTTTCTAAACAGGGATATTTTTTTAAGGCCGATTAAAGAAAGGTTTCGGTCCCGGCGGCAAGGGAAAAAAGGAAGGATACTATCAATTGAATTTAGGGATTCCAGGGGGATTATATGTGGATTAAAAAGCCGTTTTTTATGTATATAACAGGAGCCATACTTGTGCTGGTTGTTATTTTTCTATTGGGTAAGATCGATTGGTTCATCTGGCCATTCCGGAAGCTTGTGGCGACCATTTTCTTCCCGATCCTGATTTCGGGCCTTCTTTATTATATTCTCAGGCCAGTCATCCGCTGGCTAAGCAACTATATGCCGAAGACCGCTTCCATCTTTGTTGTGTTCGCCACGCTGATTGGGATCGGAACTGGTATCTTTTATTTCGGCGGAAGCCTGATAGCAGAACAGATCACCCAAATATCAGACTCTTTCCCTGACAAAATGGAGGATCTTACATCCGAGACAAAGGAAATGGTGGATGAGAATGACTTTGGCTTCCTTTCCTATGAGGAGATCGAGCAGAAGGTCCTTTCCTATTCGCAATCATTCATTAATACAGTCGGCAGCAACCTTACCGGGATCATTTCAGCCATAACCAGCATCGCAACCGTCCTGGTAGTTGTTCCCTTCATTCTTTTCTATTTTTCTAAAGATGATGAAAAGCTCCGGCCGAAACTGCTTAAAATGATACCGGATGAGCATAAAATAGAAGGCAACCGGATTTTGCTGGACATCGACAAAACCCTATCAACTTATATTATCGGCCAGTTTATCATAGCTTTTGCCGATGGTGTCCTGATGTATATCGGTTATCTGATCATCGGCCTGGATTATGCTTTAGTGCTGGCTTTGTTCGCCACGTTCCTGACGGTCGTCCCTTTTCTGGGACCGCTTCTTGGCATCATTCCTGCCATTTTTGTCGGTTTGATGCAGGAACCTTTCATGGTGATCAAAATCCTGATTGTCCTTGTTGCGGTCCAGCAGCTGGAAGGAAACCTCATAACACCGCAGGTAATGGGAAAAAGACTGAACATCCATCCGCTGACAGTCATCCTTGTCCTGCTGGTGGCAGGTTCCCTTTATGGCTTCATCGGCATTCTGGTGGCCATTCCATTCTATTCTGTTGTTAAGGTGATTGTAAGGGATTTCTGGAAGTTCTACCGGCTCCGCCATTTAGCAACCTCAATCGGAAACAAAGAATAAGTGGTACAGATAAGAACCGCCCGGAAGGCATCCGGGCGGTTCTTGTTCTTTTAAGACAGCTCTTTAAATGCCCTGGGCCGGAAAATACACTCTTACTGTAGTCCCTCTGCCCTCCTCGCTTTCGACTTTCACCCAACAGCCAGCTTTTCTGACCTTCTCAGCAGTTCATTGGTCTCAATCCTTTGCTGGATATCCCGGGAAACGGATAAAATCTGAGCCCCGCTTTCAAATGTATATTCATCTATTCCTTTCACATGGGATTCCATCCAGATGTAGCTCCCATCCTTCTTTTTTACACGATGAGTGATCAATAACGGCTCGCCGATTTTCAGCATAAGCTGATATCTTCTGCGGACTTCTTCGATATCATCCGGATGAATGAGCTTGAAGGCATTCAGCTCCAGCATCTCATCAGGCTCGTACCCCAGGATCCGGTTCACTGATGGTGAAGCATATAAATACGTAGCGTCATATCTGTGCAGAATAATCAAATCAGAGATATTGTCTGCCAAAAGCCGGTAGTTCTGCTCGCTTTCTTCTCTTTTACTTTCCATTCGCTTTTGTTCGATAATATCTATGATCTGGCCGAACATATATTGATCCTCATCACTTTCTCCCTTAACAAGGGAAAGATTGAGCTGGCCTGTTTTCTGTGAGCCATCCTTGCAAATGTACCGCTTTTCCAAGCTCATATTCTGTCCGTTTTCCGTCCAGGATTTCATTGAGCAGATCTAAATCTTTTTTATAATCATCCGGGTGGCTTACATCCTCAATTGTAAGGCATGCCCACTCTTCCATTGAATAGCCGAGAAATCTGCAGAATGCCTCATTTACAATCACTTGGTCTATATGGCCGATCACCACGGTCTGCGGGATCCTGGATTGATAAAACAGCTGCATAAACATGTTGGAATTCTTCATATTGCCTCCGATAAACCTTAAAACGTTACTCCCATCTTACTAAATATTGACCTTTTCATTCAATCATAATCTGGAAACTCTGAATATCATAAGATTTAACAAAAGTTTTTTTCCTAGTATAATGGATAGGAATCCAATCATATTAGGAGTGATCATTTGACTAACAGCAATGTAAAACAAACGGCAGACCTGATAAGGGAACTTGTTTCCATACCCAGTCCATCCGGGAATACCAGCGAAGTAATTTCCTATGTCCAGAATTATCTTGAACAGCTCGGCGTACATACATACCAAAACAGAAAAGGCGGCCTGATTGCCACACTTCCAGGAAAAGATGAAAAGCAGCACCGGATGCTTACTGCTCATGTTGACACATTAGGGGCGATTGTAAAGGAAATTAAACCGAATGGCAGGCTTAAAATCGATTTGATCGGCGGATTTACATACAACTCGATTGAAGGCGAATACTGCGAGATAGAAACGGCAGAAGGAAAAAAATATACCGGCACGATCCTCATGAAGCAAACCTCTGTGCATGTGTATAAGGATGCAGCAAAAGCTGAAAGAAACCAGCTGAACATGGAAGTGCGCATAGACGAAAAAGTCCACAGCAAAGAGGATGTGCTTGCCCTTGGCATTGAGGTGGGAGATTTTGTATCTTTTGATCCGCGTGTCCAGGAAACAGAATCCGGCTATATCAAATCGCGCCACCTGGATGATAAAGCCAGCGTAGCGATCCTGCTTCAGCTGATCAGGACATTGAAAGAAGAAAATATCGAGCTGCCTTATACTACCCACTTCCTGATTTCTAACAACGAAGAAATCGGATATGGCGGAAACTCCAATATCACACCGGAGACTGTTGAATACCTGGCTGTCGATATGGGCGCGATGGGTGAAGGCCAGTCTACAGATGAATATACCGTGTCCATCTGTGTGAAAGACGCAAGCGGTCCGTATCACTATGGATTGAGGAAGAATCTCGTTAAGATAGCAAAGGACAATCATATCGATTACAAGCTTGATATCTACCCTTATTACGGATCAGATGCTTCTGCTGCCATCCGGTCCGGGCATGATATCATTCACGGATTGATCGGGCCGGGGATCGACTCCTCCCATGCCTATGAGAGGACCCACATGGAATCCCTGGACAACACAGCAAGACTGCTTTTCCATTATGTACAATCTAAGCTTGTCAACTAATGCAAAAGAGGATGCGTTTCGGCGCATCCTCCTTTTTATTCCTCCTCAGGTGGCCTCTTCCCTCTCTGAAGCTCCCATATGCTAAGACCGAAATCATATTGCAGATGAGGGTAATCTTTGAAGCTGCGCCAATCTCCTCCCCATTCAAATCCGAGACCCTTTGCGATCTCGACGACCTCATCCCAGTCAGCACGGGAATTGCCGTTGCCATCATAATTCATATCCCATATGACTGCTCCGTTTATGGAAAGAAGGGCAAAGTCTATGGCGAGGCCGAAATTATGGTATGACTCCCCGCCTTTGGCATTTGTCACGATTTCGCCTTCAGCGGTCCGGCCTTTAGCATATAATTCATCCTGCTCTTCAATGCTGCGGAAATCCTGTGTAATGACAATATTGATCCCTTTTTCCGCCGCCAGGCTGATCAGTTCATCCTTTTTGGCACTGACCACCGGATGAAGCTGGACCGGCAGGGGCGCATCTTGATCAAAGCCATTATCCATATCAATATGAAAATCAATTTCCGGAAGCTGTTCTGCTCTCATAAGAAAAAGCAGATAAATCATCCCGGCAATCAATATAAAAATCCAGAAGCCTGATCTTTTAACCGGCACTTTGTCAGTCCTTTCTATATATAAGGCTGTGCTGTCGAATATAGCCTATACAAATAGATATAAAAAAAGATGCGGGGCATTATCTAAAAATCTGCCTTACATCTTGTATCTTATTATACTAGGAAATTGTTTATTCAGTCTAGAATAAGCTGCTATGGGTGCAGACTGTAATATCCAACGTTATATGAAGAATCTTTTCCAGCTGGATTTTTATAAAAAAAGAGGTTCTACGTCAAATGTTGGGGTGAGGTCCAAAGGGCTTCACCCTTATCCAATATGCACACCCAACTTTTTATACTTATGAGTTAATAAGATTTTGGCCCGAAAACGCTTAAAGCTTCTAAAGCCAAATGCGTTTCGTTTCATGACTTTCGTTAAGTTATTGAGGCCTTCTAAAAAACCATTCGAATAGTTATAGCTAAAGCTATTTAGTATTTCGATTTGCCAGTTTTTTATGGTCTTGGCAGCTTTCATGAACTCAGGAATGCCCGCCTGGGCAAC
>NZ_VTER01000016.1:0-65091 GCF_008180445.1 Bacillus infantis | reverse complement strand
CATAACATATCAATGTGTAACGTGCCGAGGTCATCGACTCCGGGAAGCCGTTTGTTTCTTGCCTTTATCGAAACAGACGGTGTTGCCTTCTGTACTCCTGAACACATCGGCCTTCCAATTGTGCACGAATTTCGGAGCTCAATCCCTTCAACCATACGGCTTACGGCCCATTACCTCGCTGTCTACGCTTAAAGGCAAAGTGTTGCCACTTGCCCTCCAAGACTCGCTACAAGTGAATGGCTAGTTCTTTCTCGACGGGAATCCCACCCGTTATATGTTGTGACCTATGCTCGGTCGCTCCAGGAGTCTTCGTGCCTTCCACTCTAATTAACCGGTTTTTATAATTTTTTGGGCAGCTTTCATTTTAGGAAAACAGGGGGACTTTTTAGAAGAGTTCCTTGTTTTTAAAGTGGGCTGTTGATTTGCGTTGCAGGCACTTCGCTTTCCGCGGGGCAAAGTTGAGCCTCCTCGGGCTATTAATAAGTGGAGATTTTCCTGTTAAATTGATAAAATGCCATGAATGGGTCTATATAAGCGGAGATTTTCCGGTTAAGTGAAGCAAAATGGTCGATTATCCTTTTTTTTTGGCCGATAGGCGGAATTTCTCCTTCTATTTAAGCTGATTTTAGATCTCTTTTTAAATTAGCGGGAATTTATCCGCTTATTGACAACCCGCGCTGAACCTCATCCTGTCCCTGGAGTCGGCTCTTTTGGTCAGGGAGGTTATGGGGAAAAATTGCTCTTGTAACAGGTATTCTTGACTCACAACAAATCGGTTATTAAACAATGCGGGTGCTTACCTTCAACAGCATGCTATTTTGATAAAAAGGCTCAGAGCATAATGGCTCCGAGCTTTTTTGTGTGTAAATATTATTGATAAAAAGTCTGCGAAATGCACTGCCAATCCGCACTTGGCACTTCAAAACCAAAACCTTACCAACAGAAAGCTGTTTTTTCTTCTATTCGACTTTAGCAGCGCCATGGGCAAGGCGGCTTGAGGCGGCGGCTGCGATGGCGCCGACGATGTCGTCCAGGAAGGTGTGGCATTTGCCGGAGGATTTATCGTTTAGGTCTTTTAGGATGCCGGGTTTCAGTTTATCGATATATCCGTAGTTGGTAAAGCCGATGCTGCCATAGACATTGACGATGGAGAAAGCGAGTACTTCATCGACGCCATAGAGGCTTTCATCGGTTTCTATGATTTTTTGGAGAGGCTGGTCAAGCAATCCTTTTTCGCCGAGCATATCAAGCTGGATCCCGGTCAGGATTGCGTTTTGGACTTCCCTTTTGGACAGGACGCGCTCTACGTTGTGAAGGCAGTCCTTCATTTCAAGATTAGGGTGGTACTTTTCCTGAAGAAAGAAAACTAAATCTGCGATATCCTGTACGGTTACCCCTCTTTCAAGCAGCCACCTGCGGGCTGTCTGTTCTGTCAGGTCAACAACTTCTTTTTGTTCTTCAGACATTTGCCTCACCTTTTCTTGTTTTTTTCTAATGTATATACCGGCACAGCCGCAAATATACCTAAACAGGACATGCGGCTCCCCTGGCCTGTCTACTTCATTTTTTCCCTGAAGGCATGGGTTATGCAAGAAACAAACAAGTTTTTGCGGCGGGCACATATAATTGAGGTATAATCGATTAGCGAATGAAGAGGTGTTTCTATGCTCAGGCAAATGCTTAAGCAACATTTTGGCATACAGGCGGAGGAAGAATTGAGAATCGGGCTGCATGAAGCGTTCAAAAAGGATAACCAGCTTTATATACCGATGGAGGTTGGCCTGGAGGAAGAGGATCTGGCTGAGCTTAGCCTGATTGCCAGCCATCTGCAGCAAACCGGGGATAAGACCGTAAGCACTTTCCTGCAGACAACTGAAGGTAAGCACTCAAGCGTGTGGGAGCAAAAGAGCTATTGTGTATTGAAGTGCCCGAATGCCCAGCCGCGCAAAGGCTATCAGTCTGGCAGGAAGCTTGCCAAATTCCATTATCGCGGCAGGCTTATTTCCTCACCGATCACACGGACAAGCAGGATCGGGCAGTGGAAGCAGCTTTGGGAAAAGAGGCTGGATCAGATGGAGAAGGTTTGGAACAGCATGCTGTTTCAGCAGCCCGAGCATGAACTGGACCGGATGTTCCTGGAAACATTCCCCTACTATATGGGCCTTGCCGAGAACTCCATCCAATATCTGGCTGATGCAGAGCTGGATGATGAGCCTGGCCCTGCGGACAGCGGGACTGTCTGCCATGAGCGTTTTGTGTCCTCCACATGGGGAAGTGATGATTATCTGATCAAAAGCCCGTTTGACTGGGTCTTTGATCATGCAAGCCGCGATCTGGCAGAATGGTCGAGGGAAAGGTACTTCCGGAACATCAAAACTTACCAGCCGGGGCTTTCAAAGTATCTGAAGGAGTACCAGACAGTCGAGCCGCTGACCTCTTTTTCGTGGCGGCTGCTGTATGCGCGCCTCCTGTTCCCGCTTCACTATTTTGAGTGCATCGAGAATTATTATGGAAACCCGACAGAACATCAAAGGCATCTTTCAGAAGAGCAGCTGGGCCGTTTCCTGCAGCATACTGGCGACCATGAAGAGTTTCTGGGAAAGTTTTTTGAGATGGCAGAAGTCCCTGCTGCCAAAATGAAACTCCCTCCTGTAGACTGGCTGAAACGATAGCGGTCTCAGCAGGGCTGCGAAAGGGCTTTTCCTTTGAATTGCCATTTCTTCCTTTTATAATGGGGAGGTACTGAACTTTTACGGCAAACTGCTGGGAGGCTTAAGATTGATGAAGGATAGAGTGTATATTACAAGAAAGCTGCCGGAAGAAACGATCGCCGGCTTAACCAAGAACTATCATGTGGAGATGTGGGATAAAGAAGACATACCTGTCCCGGCTGAGGTTCTAAGGGAAAAGGCTAAAGAAGCATCGGCGCTGCTCACGATGCTTTCAGATAGCATAAATGCAGAACTGCTGGAAGATGCCGGGAATTTAAAAGTTATAAGCAACCTCGCAGTCGGATATGACAATATTGATGTGAAGACTGCAGCGGAAAAAGGGATCACTGTGGCGAATACCCCTGATGTGCTCACCGATACTACAGCTGATCTGACCTTTGCTTTATTAATGGCGGCAGCGCGGAGGATCACGGAAAGCGCAGAATATGTGAAAGAGGGGAAATGGAAGAGCTGGAGTCCGCTCCTTCTTGCCGGCCAGGATATCCATCATAAGACCATCGGGATTGTTGGAATGGGGAATATCGGCCAGGCTGTGGCAAAGCGGGCAAAAGGATTTGACATGAACATCCTTTATCATAACAGGTCAAGAAGGCCTGAGGCGGAAGAAAAGCTTGGTGCTGTATACGCTTCATTTGAAGAGCTGTGCGAGCAGTCGGATTATGTGGTATGCCTTGCACCGCTGAATGACTCAACAAAAAATCTTTTCACCGAAGAGGCATTCAGGAAAATGAAAAAATCCGCCATTTTCATCAATGCGGGCCGCGGCGCCATTGTGGATGAAGACGCGCTTTACCGGGCCCTTGCCGATGGGGAAATCAGAGGAGCCGGGCTAGACGTCTTTGTGAAAGAACCGATTGGAAAGGACCATCCTCTCCTCAGCCTGCCCAATGTTGTCGCCCTGCCGCATATCGGCAGCTCCAGCACGGAAACCAGAATGGAGATGGCCAGGCTTTGCGCCGAAAACATCGATCTTGTTTTATCAGGCAAGCAGGCAAAAACGCCGGTACATATTTAATGCTTGAAGGAGGCCCGGCTTTTTGCCGGGCTTTTGGTTTTACAAGCATATCACCCTCTTAAACCAAACAATTCGATTAACAGCCATAACACTTTGTTACCTATCGAAAAAAAGTTTGAACCTCCCCATTCATACTCTCCCAGTATAGTAAGCGATTCCACAAATATATTTCTGAATATTGCCTATTGTAAAATTATCTGCCAAATTCTATAATGTCTACTATATAAATACAAATGTACACCTTAAAAGAACAATAGTTAGGGGGATATAGAGTGGAAGCTATTTCAGTTGGATTGTTAGGATTGGGAACTGTCGGATCGGGTGTTGTGAAAATCATTAAAAACCACCAGGATAAGCTGATGCATCAGGTAGGCTGTCCTGTTGAGGTTAAAAAAGTGCTGGTGCAGGATTTGAACAAGCAGCGCGAAGTGGATATTGAAGCCTCCCTGCTCACAGGCAGCCCGGAGGAAATTATTGATGATCCGGATATCGATATCATCATTGAGGTTATGGGAGGTATCGAGGATACAAGGAAGCATCTCCTTAAGGCGCTTGCCAACAAAAAGCATATCGTGACAGCCAATAAAGATTTAATGGCATTGTACGGTTCAGAGCTTTTGACTGCTGCTTCTGAAAATGGCTGCGATTTGTTTTATGAAGCCAGTGTTGCCGGGGGCATCCCCATTCTAAGAGGCCTTGCAGACGGATTGGCCTCTGACCGGATCACCAAAATGATGGGCATCGTTAATGGGACAACCAATTATATTTTAACGAAGATGAGCCAGGATGGCAGCGCTTATGGAGATGTGCTGAAAGAAGCCCAGGAGCTCGGCTATGCCGAAAGCGACCCGACCTCAGATGTGGAAGGGCTGGATGCTGCAAGGAAAATGGCAATCCTGGCCACGCTCGGCTTCTCGATGAAAGTCGATCTCGATGATGTAAAAGTTAAAGGAATTACCGGGGTAACGGAAGAGGATCTGCAGTACGGAAAGCAGCTGGGCTATACAATGAAGCTGATCGGCATTGCCCACCGTGAAGGGGAGAAGGTGGAGGTCAGCGTGCAGCCGGCGCTTTTGGCAGAATCCCATCCGCTTGCCGGGGTGAATAATGAGTATAATGCAGTTTATGTATACGGGGAAGCGGTTGGCGAAACGATGTTCTACGGCCCTGGTGCAGGCAGCCTGCCGACTGCTACAGCGGTTGTATCGGACCTTGTCGGTGTCATGAAAAATCTGAGGCTTGGCGTGAACGGGAAGAGCGCTGTCAGCCCGCAGTATCCGAAGAAGCTTAAAGACCCGTCCGAAATATACTCTAAATACTTCCTGCGGCTTCATGTCAAAGATGAAGTTGGTGTCTTCGGTGAATTGACATCGATTTTTTCTAAGCATTCCGTCAGTCTTGAAAAAATACTGCAGCTGCCTGTGGAAGAAAAGGGGCTTGCCGAAATCGTCCTCGTCACCCACCAGTCTTCTTTGAGGGATTATGAGGACATCCTGTCCAGCTTAAAGGATCTGCCTGCTGTAAAAACGATTGAGAGCTCATACAGAGTAGAGGGGAGTGGAAGATGATGCGATGGGAGGGACTCTTGTCAGCCTACAAAGAACTTCTGCCTGTTAATGATGAAACACCGATGCTCTCCCTTAATGAAGGCAATACACCGCTGATCAAGCTGAACAGACTATCCCAGGAATGGGGCATCGATTTGTATGTGAAAACGGAGGGCAGCAATCCGACCGGCTCATTCAAGGACCGCGGCATGGTCATGGCCGTTGCCAAAGCAAAGGAAGCCGGCAGCAGTACGGTCATTTGTGCATCGACAGGGAATACATCTGCCGCAGCGGCAGCATATGCGGCAAGGGCCGGCATGAGATGCATAGTTGTCATTCCAGAAGGCAAGATTGCCATGGGTAAGCTTGCGCAGGCAATCATGTACGGGGCGGAAATTATCTCAATTGAAGGCAACTTTGATGAGGCTCTTGCCATGGTGCGCAGCATCAGCGAAACGGAGCCTGTCACCCTTGTGAATTCAGTCAATCCATACAGGCTGGAAGGGCAGAAGACGGCAGCCTTCGAGATTTGCGACCAGCTTGGGAGTGCCCCTGACATTCTCGCGATCCCTGTAGGCAATGCCGGAAATATCAGCGCCTACTGGAAAGGCTTTAAAGAGTACAACCGAGCCAAACAGACCGGCCTTCCCAGGATGTTTGGCTTTGAGGCGGAAGGGGCGGCGGCCATTGTCCATGACAGAATCTTTTCAGAGCCCGAAACGATCGCTACCGCCATCAGGATCGGAAACCCGGCAAGCTGGCAGCTGGCCGTGGATGCGAGGGACGAGTCAGAAGGGAAAATCGATGAAGTCAGCGATACAGAAATCCTTGGGGCATACCGCAAGCTTGCAGCTTCAGAGGGTATTTTTGCAGAGCCGGCTTCCTGTGCATCGCTGGCCGGCATCTATAAAAAGCTGCGCCAAGGGGAAATACCGCATGGCAGCAGAGTTGTTGCAGTTCTGACAGGGAACGGGCTGAAAGATCCGAACACCGCAATTGATACAAGCCTTGTGAAGCCGTTCCTTCTTCCAAACGAGCTTGAAGCGGTTGCCGGCCATATCAGGGGAGCCGTGCATACATGATGGAGGGAGAGATGCTTACCATCAGGGTGCCGGCAAGTACGGCCAATCTTGGGCCTGGCTTTGATTCTGTCGGCCTTGCCCTGAGTTTATATTTGACAGTTGAAGCAGAGCTTTCTGGCCAATGGGAGGTTGTGCCGGAAAGCAGCTGCCTGGAGGGCTTCCCAAGGGACAGCCGGCATCTGATTGTCCAGGCTGCAAAGAAGGCAGCCGAACATTATTCTGCGGATCTCCCGCCCTGTATTTTAAGGGTGAAAAGCGACATTCCCCTGGCCAGGGGGCTTGGTTCAAGCGGAGCAGCCATTGTCGCAGGGATTGAACTGGCTGATTCGTTATGCGGCTTAGAGCTTTCCCTGCATGAAAAGCTGTCCATCGCAGGACGGATGGAGGGGCATCCGGACAATGTGGGGGCCTCTCTCTTTGGCGGGCTGGTGATTGGTTATCAGACAGGGGAAGAGGTGCTGGCAGCCGCTTTCCATCATCTTGGCTTTGAGGTGCTGGCAGTCGTTCCCCAGGAGGAGCTGCTGACAAAAGAATCGAGGGGGGCTCTTCCGGCAAGCATGACCCACCAGGAGTCTGTTCAGGCCGGCGCTGCTGCCAATCTACTCATCGCTGCTCTTCTTCAGGGAAATTATGAGCTGGCGGGGAAGATGATGCAGAAAGATTTGTATCACCAGCCCTATAGGAGGGAGCTTGTTCCCCATCTTGCCATGATTGAAGAGAAAGCGGCAGCTATCGGCGTCATGGGAACCGCCTTGAGCGGAGCGGGGCCGTCAGTGGTCTGCTTCATTGCCCCTGAAAAGGGAGATGAAGCTGCAGAAGCTTTAAGCAGGATGCTGCCGCAGATGGATGTGCTGCGCTTAGCTATTGATCAAAAGGGCAGTACAGTATCCAGTCATGCAGTTTCAGGCCGTTAACATGCAAGAGCGGCCGCATCCGATTTCATAAAAAAAAAAGCGATCCGCCCTCAGGCGTGATCGCTTTATTATTGGATTTTCTTAGAATACCTGTTCTACTTCGACAACTCCAGGAACTTCTTCTAAAAGAGCACGTTCAATCCCTGCTTTTAAAGTAATGGTTGAACTAGGGCAGCTGCCGCACGCTCCAAGCAAACGAAGCTTAACGATGCCGTCTTCTACATCAACCAATTCACAGTCTCCTCCATCGCGAAGAAGAAACGGACGCAATTTATCTAATACTTCCTGAACATCTGAAATGATATCTTGTTCCATTAAAATCGACTCCTTTCCTACTACTTATTATAATCACTGTCGAGCCAAAAATCTATTCCCCAATCCTCAAATCCAATAATCGTTAATTTTTTTCTATATGATTATTAAACTTCCATCAGGTAAAATAGACATAAAGGGGTTGAGATTATGGAGAGAAAGTCAGTTGAAATCGTTGTATACGGGGCAGAGCAGTTATGCCCGAGCTGTGTGAATCTGCCATCATCTAAAGAGACGTATGAATGGCTGGAGGCTGCGGTCAGCCGGAAGTTTGCTGATCAGCCTTTTTCCATCAGTTATGTGGATATACATAATCCTCCTGATGATGAGGCAAAGAGGGACTTTGCGATGCGGGTGATTGAAGATGATATGTTTTATCCGGTCGTTTTGATCGGCGATGAAGTGGTCGGTGAGGGCAATCCGAAGCTTAAGACCATTTTCGCTAAAATGGAGGACTACGGTTATACGCCGGCTTCATAAATGGGAAAAGCGGGCCTGTATCAGGGTCGCTTTTTTTGTTGAAAATACGGGATTTCTTCCTAAATGGGGCTGTTGATTTCCGTTGCAGGCACTTCGCTTTCCGCGGGGCGGCGCTGAGCCTCCTCAGAGCAAGCTCCTGCGGGGTCTCAGCCCTGCCGCTATCTCCCGCAAGAGTCTGCGTGCCTTCCACTTCCACTGCAATCAACAGGGCTCTAAAATTTTGGGCAATCCTCTAATCCATCTGAATGAGATAGCCTCCTAAATGGGGCTGTTGATTTCCGTTGCAGGCACTTCGCTTTCCGCGGGGCGGCGCTGAGCCTCCTCAGAGCAAGCTCCTGCGGGGTCTCAGCCCTGCCGCTATCTCCCGCAGGAGTCTGCGTGCCTTCCACTGCAATCAACAGGGCTCTAAAATTTAGGCAATCCTCTAATCCATCTGAATGAGATATCCTCCTAAAAGGGGTCTGTTGATTTCCGTTGCAGGCACTTCGCTTTCCGCGGGGCGGCGCTGAGCCTCCTCAGAGCAAGCTCCTGCGGGGTCTCAGCTCTGCCGCTATCTCCCGCAGGAGTCTGCGTGCCTTCCACTGCAATCAACAGGGCTCTAAAATTTGGGCAATCCTCTAATCCATCTGAATGAGATATCCTCCTAAAAGGGGTCTGGTGATTTCCGTTGCAGGCACTTCGCTTTCCGCGGGGCGGCGCTGAGCCTCCTCAGAGCAAGCTCCTGCGGGGTCTCAGCTCTGCCGCTATCTCCCGCAGGAGTCTGCGTGCCTTCCACTGCAATCAACAGGGCTCTAAAATTTGGGCACTCCTCAAATCCATCTGAATGAGATAGCCTCCTAAATGGGGCTGGTGATTTCCGTTGCAGGCACTTCGCTTTCCGCGGGGCGGCGCTGAGCCTCCTCAGAGCAAGCTCCTGCGGGGTCTCAGCATTGCCGCTATCTCCCGCAGGAGTCTGCGTGCCTTCCACTGCAATCAACAGGGCTCTAAAATTTGAGCAATCCTCTAATCCATCTGAATGAGATATCCTCCTAAAAGGTGTCTGTTGATCTCCGTTCCAGGCACTCCGCTTTTCGCGGGGCGGCGCTGAGCCTCCTCCTGGTAACTTTTACGGAGTCTCAGTCCTGCCGCTAATCCCCCGCTGGTGTCTGATGCCTTGTACCTCAATTTGAATTTATTTGCAGGGATTTTACACTTTGCGGCACTTTTCAAATCCATAAATAGGGTAAGCTTTACACATCTACATTTAAATCAAAAAGGAGTACGGATGCTTCCATCCGTACTCCTTTGCTGTGCTTGATCAGCCATTATGATATTTGTACATCCACAAAATCCCGGATTTGAGCAGTCTGGCGACGCGGCCTGTGATCGGTCTTTCGGCGACAAGGCCGAAGCCATGCTTTTTGCCGAGTGAGCCAAGGACGCCTTTCAGCTTGATGACCGGCAGGGATTCCGGCAGCTCTTCGCCTTTCCAGCGCTTCAGGAGGATCTGGACAATTTGTTCTGCCTGGCCTTCGGCAAGCTGTGCGCTTGGTGCATGCGGCAGGCTTGCGCAGTCTCCTACAACGTACACATGCTCATTGCCGGGAATGTTATGATGCTTCGTAAGCACGACACGGCCCTGTGCATCTTTTTCCACCGGCAGGTCGCGGACAACCTTGCTTGGCTGAATGCCTGCTGTCCATACAATGGCATCGCACTGGATGGGCTCGTCATGGTTATAAAGGATGTTTTCTTCTACACGGGTGATGTTGGAATTGTTGATGATTTCTACTCCGTGATTGTCAAACCAATTTTCCACATAAGTGCTTAATCTTTCTGGGAAAGCGGAAAGAATATGATTTCCCCTGTCGAACAGCTTCACTTTCAGATCCGGCCGGCTTTCATTCAGCTCGGATGCCAGCTCAACTCCGCTCAGTCCTGCCCCAACGATGGCAACGATAGATCCCGGCGACAGGTTGTTCAATGTTTCATAAGTGCGGCGTGATTTTTCGATTGTCTGGATGCTGTAGGTGTGTACATCTGCCCCAGGGACATTATGGTACTTATCCTCACATCCAAGCCCGATGATAAGGTCATCATAGGAAACAGGAGTTTCATTTGCCAGGTTTACATGCTGTTTTTCAAGGTCGATCCCGGAGATTTCTCCGTATTTGATCTTAAGGCGCGGATGTTCAGGGAAAGCAACCCGCACATGCTGATCAGAGATCGTTCCTGCTGCTAGTGCATAATATTCAGTTTTAAGGCAGTGGTAAGGTACCCGGTCAATCAGCGTAATGCTTGTATCTTCCGGCAATGAGTTTGGCAGCAGACGGGCAAGGGCTCTCATGCCGCCATATCCTCCGCCAAGTATGACAAGATTTTTCATAACCAAATTTCCCCTTTTGTCCAGTATGTAAGCAGCTATAGTAATATATTAAAATAATAGAAAACACAGTGACAGGATAAGAATTAAACGTTTACATTATTATGTTAGCAAAATAATTAGAATATTAATTCACAAGAAAATTCATGAAACAACATAAAAAGTATAACGAAATTATGGCTAAATCACAACACATATCTGAATAATCCAGGCAAAAGTCGACATTATACGCCCTTCAATCATCCAATAATGATAATCCAGTGCTTACTGTGTATATGACAGTATGCCTTTGCTTGCGTTTTTGCGTGAAACCAAGTACATTAACAATTAGTAGAGAGGTGAATAGATATGATTCAGCCAATCATAGAATTTTGCATCAGCAACCTGGCAAGCGGTGCGCAGAAGGCCCTGGAAATCCTTGAAAAGGATCCTGACCTGGATGTGATTGAGTATGGCTGCCTTGGGTACTGCGGAAAATGTGCAAGCTCTTTATATGCCCTGGTGAACGGTGAGGTTGTAACAGGAGAGACGCCGGAGGAACTGGTGGAAAACATATATCAATTCCTGGATGAAAATCCAATGTTTTAATATAAAAGGCCGCATATCGATGCGGCCTTTTCTTATAGTTAAGGAATTTATAAATTGGAAGACTTGTGGATAATTTTCAATTCTTGATCCCCGTCCAGCTCCCCCGCCTACCCCCTCGAGGTCATAAGCCTAACCACCCAAAAAGGCAAAGAACGCCTTTCCGGGTGGTTAGGCTTATGATTGTCGGGGGTGGATCAAGACGATTGCGCTTTTGTTCTTGAAGGAGCAGACATCAGCTGGTCTGCCTTTTGCTTTCCCTCATTTCATGCCAGCGTTCTCTTGCCATATCAATGATCCCCGGCTCAAGCGAAAGGCTCTGCTGTTCAATCACCTTGGAGAAAAACTTGATTGCCTGCCCATCGCTGCCTGTTTTCCTTGAAAGTTCTGCAATGAGGTATAGAAGTCTGGTTTCAGAGATTTGCGTGCCCTGGTAATCACCGCTTGAATAGGATTCCACATATTCATGGGCGGCCAATTTCATAAAGCGCTGTTCCTGTGTCTTATCGCCGCCATTTCTGTACAGCCAGGCAAGCCGCATATATAATCCCGCGATGGACACATGTTTTTCCTTCTTTAAAAGTGCAGAGTAAACAGCCAGTTTGTATGTCTGGATTGCTTCATTCCTGCTCCTCTTCCTGCCGAAGTCCCTGGGCTTCCATTGGCTGGTGATCTTTTCATCGATCTGTTTCTTTGAACCCGGAGGGAAATATGGGCTGAATTCCTCGGAAAACGAAAAGCCGCATTGAGGACATACTTGTATATAATAGAATATCGGATTGCTTTCATCTGAGTCATAAAAAGGAAGAAAATCAGTGTCATAGCCTTTGATTTTTACGAAGCGGGAACGGACCTTCTGGCTTGTAAAGTTGTTCTTGCATACAGGGCAGCTGCAGCTTTTTTCATACAATGGCTCCAGTATGGCCAATTTTCTCACCTTCCTTTATAAAATAGTAGGTTTATTATACCATAAACAATAGGGGATTTTAGGTAAAAAGTTCTACTCCTGGAGCGGATTTGATAAAAGGGCTTTAAAAATGAAGCCTGCTCAGTTGAGTCCCGCTCAAAGTCTGTATATACTATATGTAAGAGTAAAAACCTCAAGATTAAGGAGGATTTAAAATGGAAAACCAAATTGTTGAAATTACTGAAGCTGCGGCTTTTCAAATTAAAGATATGATGAAGCAAAATGAAGAGGAAAATGCATTCCTGCGTGTTGCTGTAAAAGGCGGTGGCTGCAGCGGGTTGTCCTACGGCATGGGTTTTGCGCATGAAGTTGAAGAAAATGATGCCCAGTTCGAGCTTCATGGCCTGCAAGTCCTTGTAAGCAAGGAAGATGCTGCCATCCTTAGCGGAACTAAGATCGACTATAAGCAATCCATGATGGGCGGCGGTTTCACGATCGACAATCCTAATGCCATTGCTTCCTGCGGGTGCGGTTCTTCCTTTAGAACGGCCAAGAATGCAGGGACACCTGAAAATTGCTGATCTCTTAATTGTCATCATACACCTTACAGAACGCTTCCTGACCTCAATTGAGCATATCAGGAAGCGTTTTTTACATGTAAAAAGAGAAGCGGGGGTTAAAGAATGAAGCTTTTTCAAAATACGAAGGGGTCTGAGAGCGAGTTTGGATGCAGCCCGATTATCCAGACGCCGGCAGGAACCATTGCATTTGACCTCCGAATCAATGGACAAATCCAATCCAGGTGCCAAAGCAAACCTTCCTGCTTTAGGCTGGAAAATGGTGCACTCTTGCTGAGATATTCTTGTAAGGATTACATAGCTGAGCTTCTCCTCTGCGAGCCTGACATCAGGATTCCATCACATATGAAAATAGATAAAGCAGCTGCTGCAGTCTGGCGGCTGAGAGCTCGTCATAATTTAAGGGACTGCATATTTCAAGCAGAGATGAGGCCGAAAGGAAGCGCCGGGTGGCCGGAGAGCGGAGAAAGGCTTGAGGCGATGACCTGGGAGTATGGGCAATGGAAACTCACTCTTGGCACAGAGGATGGAACTGCCTTAGTTCACAGGGCAAGAATAAAGGATATGATGCCGGACTCATTCTATGCTGAAGATGAAATTTCACAGCTCCAGATCGTCAGGTGTTTAACAAATGCAATTGCAGTTCCAATCCCGGAAATAAGGAAGGGTGAACTTTGCCAGGTCCATTTTGTGGCGGCGTGGAACCGCCCTAAGGAAGATGGGGATGCTTCATCATGGTTTGCTGTGGATAAAACAGGAGGGGAAATCCTCGAAGGGTCAGGAGTATACTAATTTGGGCGGCCGGACAGCATCCATTTTTTCAGAAAAAGGATGTTCGCACTGCCGGCTTGTCTCCCTTATGCATAAGATGAAACATATCTTGCTGCAGAGGGGGTGAAACTATGGGCTGCTGGTATAATAACAATGTAGCAGGCTTATCTGGCAACAGGCACTGGAAGCAGGATGATGTGGCTGGTGCATCTGACTATCATCACAAAAAACGCGATGATGACTTTAAGGTAAGGGTTGAGGCCTTTATTGACAGCGAGGAATTTTGCAGGGCTGTAAGGCGCTGCCTGGCTGATGACGTAGCCGGGGCAGAAACAGACCGCCGCAGAAAACGCAGACACTATTGGTAAGAAATAAAAGCGGCCCCGCCGGAGTATCTCTCCTGCGGGGCCATTTATTGTTTATTTATCAAACATGGACGTGCTGTGCAGAGGCTGTACCCGTGCTTTAGGATCAATAAGGGCCTTAGCATTGTTCACTGCAGTCGGCGCTTCTCCGAAACCGGAAGCAATCAGCTTCACTTTGCCGTCATAGGTGCAAATATCGCCTGCTGCGTAAATGCCCGGGATATTTGTCTCCATTTTGCTGTTGACGACAATATTATTTTTTTCAATTTCAAGGCCCCACTCTTTGATCGGGCCAAGCGATGAGACAAAACCGTAGTTGACGATGACGGCATCAACATCAATGGCTTCTTTTTCTTCCCCTTTGGCATCCTGGATGATCACCTGGGAAATGCCCTCCTCATTGCCGATAAGTTCGGCAGGAACAAACGGAGTCTTGATTTCAACCTTGGAGTTGTGAAGATTTTCTACACTGTGCTCGTGGGCGCGGAACTTGTCGCGGCGGTGGATGATCTTTACGTTCTCTGCGATAGGCTCAAGCATCAAGGCCCAGTCTACTGCAGAATCGCCTCCTCCGAATACAACCACTTTTTTCCCGGAGAAATGATTCAGGTCATCAATGAAGTAGTGCAGGTTCTTGCCTTCATATTGCGGAGCCGAGTCAAGCTCAAGGCGGCGCGGCTGGAATGCGCCATTTCCGGCCGTGATGATGACCGTCTTTGTATAGTGGATTTCGCTGTTGGTGGTTAGCTTGAAAATGCCGTCCGGCTGTTTTTCGAGCTTTTCAACCGACTGCTCAAGCGAAACCGTGGGTTCAAATTTCTTCATCTGCTCTTTCAAATTATCGACGAGCTCCTGTGCCCGCACCTTCGGGAAACCGGCTACATCATATATGTATTTCTCCGGATAAAGAGCTGACAGCTGCCCGCCAAGCTGGGGAAGGCTTTCAATTATTTTAACAGAGGCCTGCCTCATGCCGCCGTAAAAAGCGGTGAACAGCCCGACAGGCCCTCCGCCGATAATCGTTATATCATAGATTGTCTGATCTTCCTTCACACTAATCACCTCAACATATGTAGTAACATTTCTAGCTTTCATCATATCATAAATAATGAAAAACCTCACATAGCAGAACCGAAAGTTGTTCGAATAATAAGAAAAATTGCGTAAAAATCTTAATTTTCTCAATAGGATATATTCTGCTTTTAACCTTGAAAAACCGCGGAAAAAAGAATATTATGTATTATAGACATAAACTTTGTGACAAATTTCGGACATTTTTTTGCTCTGCTTCGTGAAGAATATCACAAACTTTTTCTTGTACTTATAAAATAAAAACTCATAAAGCAGTGGAAGATAAGAAAAAGCAGAAGAGTTTTCGAAAATACTAATAAAGGTGGAAGTGATACGCTTTGAAAAAGCCAAAAATAGTAATTCTAGGTGCCGGCTACGGCGGATTGATGGTGGCAACACGTTTGCAAAAGCAGGTTGGAGTGAATGAAGCAGAAATCGTACTAGTGAACAAGAATGACTATCACTATGAAACGACTTGGCTGCACGAAGCTTCTGCAGGTACCCTTCATCACGATCGAGTTCGCTATGATGTTAAAAATGTCATTGACCGAAATAAAATCGAATTTGTCCAGGGTACTGCTGTTGAAATCAAAACTGAAGAAAAGAAGGTCATCCTCGAGGAAGGCGAAGTAACCTATGATTACTTGGTTGTTTCCCTTGGTGCAGAGCCGGAAACATTCGGCATCAAAGGCCTGGATGTACATGCTTTCTCTATTATAAATGTGAATGCCGCAAGACAGATCCGCGAGCATATTGAATATCAATTTGCCACTTACAATACTGAAGAAGAGAAAAAGGATGAAAGGCTGACAATTGTGGTCGGCGGCGCCGGCTTCACAGGCATTGAATTCCTTGGCGAGCTGGCAAACAGAGTGCCTGAGCTGTGCAAGGAATATGATGTGGACTACAGCAAGGTTAAGATCATCTGTGTTGAAGCTGCTCCTACGGTCCTTCCTGGCTTTGACCCTGAGCTGGTCAACTATGCTGTCTCCCACCTGGAGAAAAAGGGTGTTCAATTCCTGATTGGCACAGCCATCAAAGAATGCAATGAAGATGGAATCACGGTCGGAAAAGGCGACGAAGAAGTTGAGCACATCAAAGCAGGCACTGTTGTCTGGGCTGCAGGTGTTCGCGGCAACTCCATCATCGAAAACTCCGGCATTGAAGCGATGCGCGGACGCGTAAAGGTTCAGCCTGACCTAAGGGTTCCTGGCCATGAAGATCTTTTCATCATCGGCGACTGCTCATTGATCATCAATGAAGAAATCAACCGCCCTTATCCTCCTACTGCCCAAATCGCCATGCAGCAGGGAGAGGTATGCGCGCGCAATATCGTTGCCCTGATCCGCAACAAGGGTGAGCTTGAGACCTTCACACCTGATATCAAAGGTACAGTATGCTCATTGGGCGAAGACGATGCCATTGGTGTGGCTTTCGGCAAGAAACTGGTAGGATCAAAGGCTTCCTTCATGAAGAAGATGATCGACAACCGTGCCCTCTTCATGATTGGCGGACCTGGACTTGTCCTGAAAAAAGGCAAATTCAATATCTTTTAATAAAAACAGCCGGGGATCATTTCCCCGGTATTTTTGTGTCCAAAAACCAATTAGAAGCAGAGCTCTGCTACAATAGAAAGATCATTATGCATGGAGGTCTTAAAAGTAATGGAGAGCAAACGTGGTAAAGTGTGGCTTGCTGTTTCAGGCCTGGTTATTTCACCGGAGGGAAAGTGGCTTTTAGTTAAGAAAAAATACGGCGGGCTGAAGGGCAAATGGTCGCTGCCTGCAGGCTTTGTTAATCCCGGGGAGACTGCCGATGAAGCAGCTGTAAGGGAAGTAAAGGAAGAAACGGGAATTGAAAGCAGGCCGGTCGGCATGATAGGGCTGAGGACTGGTGTGATCCGCGGTGAGGTCAGCGACAATATGATCCTTTTTCTTATGGCCCCTGAAAAAGGCCAAAGCATCACTGTCCAGGAAAGCGAGCTGATGGATGTGCAGTTTATGGACCCTGGAGAAGCAGCGGTCCATGAAGATGCCTCTATCCTCCTCAAATATTTGACTGAACTTAAAGAAGGGGCTGCCAAACAGCTGATAGACGGCGTTAACCCTGGCGACCACTTCGGATACTCCGCGTATAAACTATTTTTATAATTTTCAGAAATTATTAGAATTCATTAGATATTGTAAGATAATCTGACATGTATGCGTTTACAGCGGGGCTTTTCCGGCTAATATGAAGCTTTTCATTTTCCTCTATACTTGGTATATTATCAGAAAATTCAGTGCTAAAAGGGGATGAGCAGGATGGCAGCAACGACATATGAGACCAAAGAATGCGACTATTGTTCAGGGAAGGGCTATTTCCAGCTTTTATTAGGCGGCTCTGAAACATGCACCTGCTGCAACGGTTCCGGCAAGAAGAAAGGATGAAAGAAAACCCTGCTGACGGCAGGGTTTTTCCGTGGCTCGTTTTTTCTTCAGCCAGGCCTGAACAGTTATAGTTGTTAAAAAGTGTTCACAAAATTAAAATTGACTACCTTTCGGCCATTCAGTACACTTAAAAGTGATGTTTTAAGGGGGTACTGCCTGTGCAGATGACTATTTTTGTGTTGCCAATTTCAATGCTGCTATTTTTCGTTTTATTTTTTGGAATCGGTTTTATATTGAATATGCTGCTTAGAATGTCCTGGATCATGGCCATTATTTATCCGATCATCGCAATCCTGATTGTTGACCAGGTCCGTTTCATAGAATATTTCACTAACAGCAGTGAAGCATTTCCTGAGCTGGGAAGGCTTATGTCAGAGCTTGCCATGGCTGATGTCCTGATTTTAAGCAGCGGGATGGCTGGTGCAGTGGCAGCCGGTATTACAATTAAACTGCTGAGAAGCAAAGGCTACAGAATGTTTTAATGAAAAAGCATTCCCATACAGGGAGTGTTTTTTTTTGCTCTATGAAACAAATTTTTACAGTAATGAGCCTAAGATCAAGACAGGATATCAACAGACCCTGCTATTAAAAAGCTGCTGAAAAGCTGAGAATTGCGGCTAAAACACTTCAGAATCATAAATTTTTTAAATTTTTTCGGGAAATACCCTTCCTGTACTAAAACCTTGATACAGCAGGCTTTATAGGAAATTTACTTCTAATACAAAAGCCCCGGTATTGCCTTTATTCCAATCCTCCCAGGAATACTTTTTCTAAAGTTGGGAAATGATTAACTTGGGAGGAGTGAATTATTATATGAATAGACTAAAAAAATGGACAAAGCGCATCATCATGTCAGTTTTATTTTTAGGGGCACTGCTTACCACCTTTCAATCCATATCCGGAGTAGGCGCAAAAACCCTTGAGTCCTATCAGTACGAAGGCGGCGGGGCAGCAGCTGAAATGAAAGATTATGCTTTCTTAGACCATACATATAAAACAATGGGACTTGCCTACAAATATCTTCCGAGGCTGGAAGCGAATGAGCTGATTTCCTCAGCGGAGGCGGTTACTGCCGAGCCACAGTCCCTGGAAGAAGCATTCAATTGGTCAGAATATCCCGCCAAATCCGTAGTGGCGACCGGCTATACGGCCTATTATGAATCAACAGGAAAGAATCCGGGGCACCCGTCCTTTGGCATTACATACTCTGGCGTCAAGGTAAAACGGGATCTGTACTCTACAGTAGCAGCAGACCTGAACGTTTTCCCAATCGGCACCATCCTGTTCATACCGGGTTATGGATACGGGGTCGTAGCTGACAAAGGCGGCGCCATCAAAGGTAATAAGCTTGATCTATATTATGAAACCGTCGAAGACGTCTACAGCAGCTGGGGCAAAAAAACGCTTGATGTTTATGTGATTGAAGAGGGAGACGGAAGCCTGACTGAAGAGGAACTGAGCGCCCTTAACGAAAACGAATCCATGCAGGTATTCCGCCAACAGTACAGGGCTGTGGAGGAATAGGAAAAGCGGATAACTAACTCGCAAATAAATTGTGAAAGCCGCAAATAAAAGCTAAAAAGACAATAAAACCAAGAAAGAGGGAAGCCGGATCAAACGGCCTCCCTCTTTTTATCGCTAAAAGCATTCCGGATGCAGCATACGGGCGAGCCTTTCAGCGCCTTCAATCAGGCGGGGGGAAGGGCGGCAATACAGTTCTTCCTCCAGTACGAGGATTCTTTCCTGTTTGACTGCCTCAAGTTCCTTCCAGCCTGGCCTTTTCACCACAATCTCCGGCTTTACCTTTTCTTTGCGGACGCCTACCCATGCAAGGCAGATATAATCAGGCTGGCGGCGGAGGACGTCCTCCCAATCTGTCTGGACGCTGGCGAGTTCCACATCCCTGAACAGATTGACGGCGCCGGCAAGCTCGCTGATTTCAGTGAGCCAGTTGATGCTTCCGGGGGTGAAAACCGGCTTTGGCCACCATTCCCAGTAGAGGGAGGGTTTGTGCCCGGCGCCTGCCGATTTTTCCTGCAGGCTTTTAATTTTCGTCCTGAATTCGCCGGCTGCCTTTTCACCCAATCCAGGATATCCGGCAGCCTCGGCTGCTGTACCCAGGTCCCGGGCAATATCCTCAAGGCTTTGGGGATTAAGGGTAATGAAAGGCAGGTTCCTATTCCTTAATTCCCCGATATTTTTCTCCATCCCCGGCACGCTCAAGGATGCCAGTACGAGATCAGGCTTCAGCGCCTCAACCTTATCCATATCAATTGACAAATCAGGTCCGAGTCTTGGCAGATGAAGCACCTCCTCCGGCCAGTCAGAATAGTCATCGATTCCGACCAGAAGATGTGTCAGTCCGAGGTAAGCGATAATTTCAGTGTTGCTGGGGCAGATAGATACTATTCTCATAAAAGTCTCCTTATAGATTAACTAGCATATCGAGAACCAGGGTCAAAGCAATCCCTGTCAGGCCCCCGAAAAACACTTCAATCGGTTTGTGGCCGAGGAGCTCCTTCAGTTCTTTCTGTTTTTCTTTTTCGGCCTTTTTCTGCCATACTTTGGCTTCTTCGACGAATTTATTAAAATCGTTCACAAGCTGATTCAGGACAATGGCCTGTTCGCCTGCCTGCCTTCTTACACCGGTTGCATCAAACATCGTGATGATGGCAAACACAGCTGCCACCGCGAATACAGCAGAGTCCATCCCGGTTTCCAGGGCGACTCCCGTGGAAAGGGCAGTAACGGCGGCCGAGTGGGAGCTGGGCATGCCTCCCGTGCTTGTCAAGAGTGACCAGTCCAGTCTCCTCGTCGCAATATACTGAATGGGCACCTTTACAAACTGTGCAAAAAAGATTGCGGCCAGTGCAGACCATAAGGGGAAGTTGAGCAATAAATCCATCGGGAAACCACCTTTTCATTTTTTGGCTGTTTTGCAGCTGCCTGGGCTGACAGGAAGCAAGTGGAGCTGGAACTGCCATTAAGCCTCAGCTGCAGGGCGGAGTGCCCTTTTGTTTTTTATACCCGCCGGGGCGGAAGTTGAATACTGTAATTTATGTACATCTGATATGATATGAATAACCAGGAGTATGAATACATTCTGCGCAGGGGTGATTGCATGCTTTATCCCAAAGAATATTATGAGTTCTTCATCTGTTTCAATGAAGGAGACTATTACACTTGCCATGACCTTTTAAGGAAATGTGGATGGAAGACAAAGCCAATTTGTTCTTCAAAGGGCTGCTGCAAATGAGTGTGGCCATCTACCATTACGAGTACGGCAATGTTAAAGGCGCCAGGCTCATGATGCGGGCTGCCCATTCTTATCTCCAATCCTACAGGCCGAAGCATTGGGGGCTGGACCTTGAAAAGGTGTACGTATTCATCTCTGCATGCCTCTCCATTATACCAGAGACTATAGATACAATTCCTTATGAGGAGGTAAAAACCCTCCCCGCTCTCCCTGATATCTATTTATTTTTGGAAGATGATTAGATTCTCGAAATAAATCATTTTATCCGATATAATAAAGGTATTAATACTGGAGGTGAGCAGAATGTATACAATCAAAAAGGATTTGGACTTCGGTGCCGGCCATGAGGCCCTTGTCATCGGATTATTTGATAAGCCTGCCAAGCTAGAAGGCAATCTGGCCAAGGCAGATGACATTTTTGAAGGAAATCTGACAGAACTGATGAAAAGCGGAGACATTTCAGCTAAGAAAAAAGCGGTTTCCAAAATACATACATTTGGCAAAACAGGAGTCAAAAGGATTTATTTTGTAGGTCTTGGGAAAGAAAAGGAACTGGATTTTGAAGTGCTGAGGGAAGCTTTCGGAAAGGTCTTTAAGCGTTTAAAAGAAGACAGGCTGCAGGAGGCTGCTCTTTATCTTGACTCTTTCACAGCAGAGAATGCAGACGCAAATGATGCGGCGCATGCTGCAGCAGAAGCTTTCGAGCTTTCAGCATATGAATTCCAGGGCTACAAGCAGAAATCGAACGAGCCTGAAAAGAAAATCGAAAGCCTGACCGTGTACAGCACTGCAGATGAAGCTGAGGTTAAGGCTTCACTTGAAGTCGGGACTGCCCACGGAAAAGGGACAAACTCTGCGAGGACGCTCGTAAACCTTCCAGGTAATATGCTGACAGCAACAGATTTGGCGGACTATGCGCTTGAGCTTGCAGGCAAATATCATTTCGAAGCGGAAATTCTTGAAAAAGAAGATATGCTGAAGCTCGGCATGGGCGCACTTCTTGCCGTCAATCAGGGATCTGCAGAGCCTCCGAAAATGATTGTCCTGAAATACCAGGGCAGGGACGAGTGGACCGATGTGGTCGGTCTGGTCGGAAAAGGCATCACTTTTGATACAGGCGGCTATTCACTCAAGCCGAAAGACGGCATTGTCGGCATGAAGACCGATATGGGCGGAGCTGCCGCTGTGCTTGGCGCCATGGAAATCATTGGTGAACTGAAGCCGGCACAGAATGTTGTTGCCGTCATTCCGTCTACAGACAATATGGTGAGCGGTACTGCATTCAAGCCAGATGACGTTATCACTTCCATGAGCGGAAAAACGATTGAAGTCCTGAATACAGATGCAGAAGGGCGCCTTGCTCTTGCTGATGCTGTCACTTATGCCAAGCATCATGGAGCAGGCTATCTGGTAGATGTGGCGACTTTGACAGGCGGTGTGATCGTCGCGCTTGGCAATGATACTACTGGCGCATTGGCGAATAATGAGGCTCTCTATGAGCAGGTGCTCGAAGCTTCATTTGAAGCCGGAGAACCGATCTGGAGGCTTCCATTATTTGAAAAAGACAAGGCACGCATCAGGAGCAGCAAGGTTGCCGATCTGAACAACTCTCCTGGACGTGCAGGGCATGCCATCATGGGCGGGGGCTTTGTCGGGGAATTTGCCGAAGGGACTCCTTGGGTGCATTTGGATATTGCCGGCACTGCTACTGTTGACAAGGCGCATGATCTGGGACCTTCCGGTGCCACCGGAGTGATGGCCAGAACACTTGCACTTATGGTAGAACGATTTGAGCCATTTGAATAAGAACTAATTTGGCCTGGCCCTCAAGGGGCCGGGCTTTTTTCATTTTTCAATATCATTCCTGCACCGTCCTCCAATCCCTGGAAGTCCCCCGGAATCATTGACAGGCCTGCCCCTGTATGGTATTTTAATATTTGTGTTTTAGTTCTTTACCGATTTATCAGAGTAAAGCGAACAGGAGGAAGCTAACATTTCAGAGAACATGCTTCCTGCCAGAACGCGCTGAACTATTCATTCCATATACTTATACGTTTCTTACATCAAGAGAGGGGATTTAACATGAATGCAGTTATTGCAGCTGTGCTTGTGATGCTGGCGCTGAGCCTTTTGCGTGTGAACGTTGTGTTTGCACTGATTGCAGGGGCATTGGTTGGCGGTTTGACGGGCGGGCTGTCTGTAGATAAAGTAATTGAGGTATTTACAAACGGGCTTGGAGGCAGTGCCGAGGTGGCTCTCAGCTATGCGCTTCTTGGCGGGTTTGCCGTTGCCATTTCCAAAACCGGGCTTCCCAACTTAATGGTGGACTGGGTGCTGGGGGTTGTCGGCAAAAACGGCGGATCCAAGGGAAAGGCTTATTCAAAGGCTTTAATCGTGTTTTCTATTCTTTTAATGGCCTGTTTTTCCCAGAATTTGATTCCAATCCATATTGCTTTTATTCCAATCCTGATTCCGCCGCTTCTTCATGTCATGAATGAACTGAAAATAGACCGGCGCCTGATTGCTTCAGTCCTGACATTCGGGCTGACTGCACCTTATATCCTGCTTCCTGCAGGATTCGGGAAGATTTTTCATGAAATACTGGCCAGCAATATGGCTGACAGCGGGCTTGTCATTGAAATGGGAGATATCCCAAAAGCAATGCTGATTCCGACTGCCGGTCTTGCGGCAGGCCTTATTATCGCAGTGTTCTTCTCATACCGAAAATCTAGAAGCTATGAGACTATCGAAATCGCTGCACCGGAAAAAGGAAGCTATTCAAAACTGGCCATCCTGTTTTCCATTCTTGCCATTGTCGCGGCACTTACAGTTCAGATCATCCTGGACTCTATGATATTCGGGGCGCTGAGCGGCATCCTGGTCATTTATATCAGCGGAGCAATCCGCTGGAGGGAAGCAGATGCCCTGTTGACCGAAGGAATGAAAATGATGGCTTTCATCGGGTTTGTCATGCTGGCGGCCTTTGGGTTTGCTGATGTGCTGAAAGAAACCGGCGATGTTGAGAGGCTTGTTGAGCAGGCTGCGGCTATCATCGGCGGCAGCAAGCCTCTTGCAGCTTTCCTTATGCTCCTTGTCGGCCTGCTCGTGACAATGGGCATCGGGTCATCCTTCTCGACCATCCCGATCATTGCGACGATTTTTGTTCCGCTTGCCATGGAGCTTGGCTTCAGCCCTATGGCGACCATTGCTTTGGTTGGAACAGCCGCTGCTCTCGGAGATGCCGGATCGCCGGCTTCAGACAGTACGCTCGGGCCGACGGCCGGGCTTAATGCGGATGGACAGCATAATCACATTTGGGATACATGTGTGCCAACCTTTGTGCACTATAATATTCCGCTGATTGCCTTTGGCTGGATTGCAGCCATGGTTCTATAATCAAGTTGAGGGGCTCCTTTAATGGAGCCCCTCTTTTTGCATATTCCTGTGTATGGACAGAAATATAGGATAATATATCCTTACATACAGAAGTGAATGGGGTGATTTTGCATGTATTTTGGAAAAGTCAGGAAAGGGGACGGAGGGCGTGTACCGCCGAACCAGAATGTGACCGCATCTTTTCCGGTCCTGCACCATGGCAATGTTCCTTATTACTCGAATCTGGATAACTGGTCGCTGCGGATCTTCGGGACAGTGGAAAAGGAAAAGGTATTCAGCTACGGCGATCTTCAAAAGCTGCCGCAGACAGAGTCCGGGAATGACATCCATTGTGTCACTGGCTGGTCAAAGCTGGATAATGTGTGGAGAGGTGTTGCTGCAAAAGAGATTGTCAGGCTGGTAAAGCTTAGAGATGAAACATCATTTGTCATTCTGCATGCAGAGGAAGGATGGACGTCCAACCTGCCGCTTGCAGACTTCCTGAAGGAAACGAGCCTCCTGGCACACTCCCATAATGGGGAGACTCTTACCCCGGAACACGGATATCCGCTCCGCGCCGTCATTCCGCACCTTTACTTCTGGAAAAGCGCCAAATGGCTCCGCGGCATCGAGTTTTCTGCTGTGGATAAGCCTGGATTCTGGGAAAGAAATGGCTACCATAATTATGGAGATCCTTTCAAAGAAGAAAGGTTCAGCTTTGATTGACTGCCCATGGAAAAAGCCTCATCTCTTTTGGAGATGAGGTTTTCTTTAAAGGACAAGCCTCACTAATGGCTGCAGCATCTTTTGAAATAATCTGCAAACACAATTGAGGCGAACCCGTAATAGCTGCAGTGAGCTGTTGGTTTAAAAAGCTTCTCATAGCTCAAGGTATAAAACATCGTATCCCTCCATTGTCCAGATTTTAGCTGCCGGAAGGCTCTGAGTGTTCATGGAGCCAATCGGTCAGGTAGGGAGGAAGCTGTCCGCCGGATGCAAGATTGGCGTGCCCTCCATGCTGCAAGTGAAAAGTTCTGTCTTTGCTTGAAACCAGTTTGATCACAGGCTCGACCTGTTCTCTGGGAACCAGCCTGTCTCCAGCTGTGGCAACAGCAAGAAGGTTTGCCTGAATATTGGCCAGGTCTGCTTTTTTTCCATCAATGACAAGAGAGCCGTCCATCAGGGAGTTCTTTCTCCCGAGCTCATGGAAAATCTGCTTTAAGGCAGCTCCGGAAAAGGGAATATGGCCTGTTGTCCATGTGTTGAACCTCAGCCACTTTTCTCTGTATTCCTCATCATACGAGCGGTTTAAGAGAGAGAGGTAGTGAGATAAGTAGATAGGTGAGGTAAGGAGCCGCATGCCGGCTTCCATAAAAGGGGCCGGGATGATTCCGAACGCGTCAATGACAGCATCGAAATCGGCCCTGCCTGTTGAAACAGCTTCAATCCATTCGTCATAGGCGGGCAGGATGCTGAAATCAATCGGTGTCACAAATAAAACCAGGTTCTTGATCGGCTCCTCTGAGATGCTTGCATATATGGCTGCAATGGTCCCGCCAAGGCAAAAGCCCATGACTGTCAGCTCTGAAGCCCCTGAGTGGGTAAGGGCCCGAGCGGCGGCTTTCGCAATATAATCCCTGATATAGTCGGTGATCGTCAGGTCTTTATCTTCATATCCGGGAGTGCCAAAATCAATAAGATATACATCATAGCCGCTGTTGACAAGTACTTCGATCATGCTTTCATTCGGTGCAAGATCCAGGATATAAGGCTGGTTGATGAGTGAATAAATCAGGAACATAGGAGTGCTGTACTTTTTTTCCGCCGGAGGATAATGCCATAAGACCGCTTTGTTCTTTTTCCAGACTGCCTTTCTGTATGTGCATCCCTGATCGGGCTGTGCTGCCGAGAGTGTCCTGAAAAATCCTTTCCATCTCTCCTGTTCCTTTTCGGACCAGAATCCATTGGAGCTGCTGATATTATCTCCCATTATTTTTCGATCCTTTCGAAGGCAATCCATATTGGATTTCAGCATTTTTCTGGAGGTTATCCAGAAGAATGCTGAGTGCCCTGGACCGTGCTTTCCGTCTCTTTCCAGCAGGACTGGCTTCGGCATCCAGTCCTGAATCAGCATTGGGTTCTTTTTTCGCTTCCGGATTTGCGGATTCAAGCTTCTCAAGCGAGCCCTTGATTTCGGCAAGTGTACTGGACAGTGCCAGCATTTGTTCATCAAGCTGATCGACTTTTTCTTCAACCTGAATGGCCAGTTTTGCCACGCGGGCCACATCATTCTTTGTAGGGAAGTTTAAAGGTATGGAAAGCAACTCAACCATATTCCTGCATTGGCTGATCATACTCGCGATTACAGCTGAATTAGCGCTGGCTGAAAGCAGAAGTTCTTCTTTATTCAGCTGCTTTTTTATCAGCTCATTCAACTCAAATTCAAGCTTCATTCCCATTTTTTTTAATGAACTGAATAATTCCTGCGCTTGTTCATTTGACATTTCGCCTGCTCCTTTCCGCTGTTTTTCTAGATGGTTGCCGTCAAGCCGCCATCTACTACAAGCGTATGGCCTGTCACATAATCAGAAGCACTGGAAGCCAGAAACAAGGCTGTTCCTTTTAAATCCTCATTCTTGCCAAACCTTCCGGCAGGTATTTTTTTCAGCAATATTTTATTGGTTTTTTCCATGGATGCCGTCATTTTTGTCGGGAACAGGCCCGGGGCAATACTGTTGACCTGGATGTTATAAGGGGCGAGCTTCACAGCCAGATCCTTTGTCAGCACCATCAGCGCCCCTTTACTGGTGTTGTATGCCG
The DNA here is from genome assembly GCF_008180445.1 of Bacillus infantis. Lineage (GTDB taxonomy): Bacteria > Bacillota > Bacilli > Bacillales > Cytobacillaceae > Bacillus_AB > Bacillus_AB infantis_B. The sequence goes on along the minus strand of NZ_VTER01000016.1, from coordinate 38,490 downwards.
GTGTATCCAGGAAGCCGGATGGAGCCCCCCTGAATCCTGTGACAGATGCGATATTGATGATTTTTCCGCTGCCCTGATCCTTCATGGCCCTGGCAGCTGCCTGGGTGAATAGGAATGCGCCCTTCACATTTACATCCATCACTTTGTCCCATTTGTCTTCCGGGTAGTCCAGGAGCGGAGCGACCCAGGAAGTTCCGCTGTTATTGATCAGGATGTCAATCCGGCCGAATTGGCTGATCGTTTCCGCGATGACAAAGCTGATATTGTTTTCATTGGTCACATCGCATTCCAATGCCAATGACTGGGCTCCCATGGATGCCAGTTTCTTGCTGACAGTCTGGCACGCCTCAAGATTCCTGGAACAGACAACTATATTTGCTCCTGCCTCTGCAAGTGCATAGGCCATCTGCTCGCCGAGCCCCCGCCCGCCGCCGGTGACGATGGCCGTTTTATTGGACAAATCGAAAAGTCCTTTTGTATCCATATATGATATCCCTCCTTATTGGAACAGCTGTAAGGCTACATAAGATGAGTTTCCCGAATACCCTGCAGACTGCCGTTTTATGCTTCGCTATATTATAGACGAGCCATAATGCAAAAGTGCAGAAAATGGTTGTTCTCCCAGAGCCTTTTCTTGCTGGGGAAAGTATAAAAACAGCCTGTTTGGGAAAAATCAAAAATGGAAGATTTCTGGTATGCAGGGAGGCTGCCGTATGGATGAAAAGCAGATAAGGGAAATATTCGATGAGGCAGGATACAGCGCACTTGGTCAGGCATTGAGCTTCAAGCTTTGGCTTTCAGGCGTGACGGAGCATTCCGGGGCAGGAGATAGTCCGCTGGAGCTCCTTTTGGAGGCATGCTCTTTCAATGATGGTGAGCCGATCCTCTTCGACCAATTTCTGTTCCAGCTCCGGCTGGTCAGCTCTGCAGATGAACGGAATTGCCTTCCCATTGGTTATTGGAAGTGAAAAATAAGAAGCAAAGAAGAGGTGCTAACATGCAGAAAAATGCAAGAGGGTATGTACAGGACTCTTATGGATCCCTGAATCAGGCGAAAGATTCCCTGCAGCAGGCATTATCAACGGTAGAACAGGGTTCAAACCGTGAGCGCATCGAGGAATCCCTCCAGGCGGTCGAACAGGCACTGCAGGCGTGCGGACAAACGGCAGATATATTGGAACAAAAATAATGCTGAAAAACACAGGAGAGCTTCTCCTGTGTTTTTTTGCCGATGAAGAACAGCCCGGCGGCGAATGCCCTGGTTAGCGGACAAATGCCCAGTCCAAAAGGCATTCGCCTGCATATGTAGTAGTGTAGGGAAGAAAATAAGGAGGTAGACCTTTTATGCATCCATATAGAGCGCCATATTATGCTGGAGGCGGTTCAAGATTTTTCTTTGGGGCGCCGTTTGTAGGCGGATTGCTTGGAGGGCTTGTCGGCAGTGCACTGTTTTTTCCGCGGCCAAGGCCTTACTTTTACCCGCCGCCATTTTACGGCCCGCCATACGGCGGAGGATATCCGTATTACTGATTGATGAAGGTATGAAGTGCCATTTAACAATACACTCTCTCTTTTAAGGCTCTCTGGCTAGGAGAGCTTCTTTCTGTTGTACTGAAATTCCTGCCCTGCTGCTGCATCCTGCACTTACATCCATCTGAGCTTTAAGGTCAGGCTGCAGCACTGAGCATGGTCATCTTTTGCTTCAAATACCAGGGTGAGCCCGTCCGGTGTATATGTGACACGGGGCTGTGACTTGATTCCGGTTGCCTTGATCATTTCTTCTGCTTTTTTTGTCTGGGATTGCTGGGCAGCTGACATCAGATCATTGGAAAACTGCTTGGAAGTGGCCATCATGTCAAGCAGTGAGCTGGCATCACTCATTAGATCCTGCATATGCTTGGCGGAGCTCATAAAGGTGGCAGGATTGACAGAAGGAAACTGCCTCACGCTGGCTGTATAATAGAGCTGGCGGGGAGGCGGAGGAAAATGGCATCCAGGCTGCGGGTAGCGGCTGATGCTGTTTCTTCTTCCATAATAATAATGTGGAAACATCTATTTGGCCCCTTTCATGGAACATAATCCAGGTGCACCCATTCATTCCATCTATATGCGGCGGCCCCCATTCTTACGATTGCGTGTGAAAAAAAAACTGCCAGCCATCGTAATCGGGTATGTGCTTTGCAGGAAGGAATATACATTTAAGAAGCATGAGAGAATTAGTATGGATTCATAAAGATAAAAGAGGGGTAAACAAGGGTAATGGAGAATTCTTAAATAAATGGAGAGCGGGGGAGGTGCTGAAGATGGAGCTGGATTATATTTTGCTGCTGATTGAAGAAAATGGCTATGTCGGCCTATTCCTGTGGCTCTGGTTCGGCGTCTTCGGCATCCCCGTCCCGAATGAAGTCATTGCCATGACAGTCGGGATGGTCTCCTCGATGAGTGTGCTTCATCCTCTTGGGGCCTTTCTTGTGACCTATGCCGGCATGACTGCCGCGCTGACGACCTGCTATACACTTGGCCGGTTCATCGGCCGGCCGCTGATCAAATATTTCCATAAAAGAAAACGGTTTGCAAAAATCATCGATGACTCTTTGAGGCTGATGGATAAGCATCATGCCTTTTCCCTTTCACTCAGCTATTTCATACCGGGGCTGCGCAATTTTGTCCCATTCCTCTATGGCTTCAGCAGGCTTCCATTTAAAACCTTCGCATTGTTTGCCTTCAGCGGGGCACTGCTCTGGCTTGCGGTTGCTTTCACTTTAGGATATCTGTTCGGCGACCATATAGATGCCATCATCCTTTATGGAAAAGAGGCGCTCTTGGCCGGTGCCGTCTTTGCGCTTATCATCCTCGTGATCAAGACACGCAGCAGAAGAAAAAAAGAAAAGCAAAGGGAGCTGGCGTGAAGGAGCCAAAAAAAGAAAAGGCAGCGTGCAAAAGCTGCCTTTTTGTGTGCTAATAGTGATGGCGGTGTTCAACCAGGTCAATGGCTCCCAGAACGATATGGGCAAGTCCGAAGCCGACAATGGTGTCGGACAGCGTGCTGTCTACTTTTCTGGATTGCTTCAGCGCGTAGCCTGTTGCTGTTACAGCTGTACCAAGAACTGCTGGAATTAAACCTTCACGGATATGATCCATAAATGAACACCCCTGTCTATGGTTTGGTCCATGTCTTTGCGGAACTTGATGGACATCTTTAGTTTGCCGCAGCAGGCTATTTTTATTTAGCTTTGTTAAACATTGTTGTTGATTTTGGGCTGCATTTCAGCTGTGCTGAAATGCAGCCCAAAATCAACAAGGTACACTAACGCAGCCTTTTATTTAAGCAGTTATTTTGTTTTAAATTGGTCACCGAAGCAACACACTGCTCCCGGCCATTGGGGCAGGGAATGAGGAGCAAGGATACTTTGGCAGGTTGTCTGTCACAAGGATTGAAGTTATAGTAAAAGTACATACATAGTCATGCACCATGGTTAAAAACATGGAGGGGGAACTGAAATGATGAAATTGGAGAATACGCTGATACATGCCTTGGGAATCGAAGTGACTGAGCTTGGGAAAGGGCATGTGACAGCGACCATGCCGGTCGATGAGAGGACCAGGCAGCCTTTCGGGCTTTTGCATGGCGGCGCCTCGGTTGCTTTGGCTGAAACGGTGGCCAGCATCGGTGCATTTGAATTGGTGGACCAGGAAAAACAAGCTGTGGTCGGCCTTGAGATCAACGCCAACCATATCAGGGCAAAAAAAGACGGAGTCGTCACTGCAGCTGCCACTGTTCTTCATCAGGGAAAATCAACAATGGTCTGGGATATCAAAATCACTGATGAAGAAGGGAAACTTGTGTGTGTTTCAAGATGCACAATGGCGGTCATTCAAAGGAAATAGCAGCATCTGGGCATGAGAATAATAAGAAAAGCCATGAGGGATTCCCTCATGGCTTTTCTTGTTTGACGCTTACCTGTGAATTTTTCTTTGTTTTTAAATCATCCTGGACGCTTACATCCGCCAATGGGACGCCTGCGTTATATGCTGCACGGCTGATCAGGTGGCCGGCAACAGGGGATGTCATAAAGATAAATATGATTCCCAGAATAAGCCTTGAGTTGAAATGCCCTTCTTCTGCATAAAAATAAAGGAAGGTCCCAAGCAGAACGGACATGACACCCAATGTAGCGGCTTTGGAGGCGGCGTGGTTCCGTGTGTATACATCAGGCAGCCTGATTACTCCAAATGCCGCTACAAGGCTGAGAAAGGCCCCTATCAGGATCAGAACAATGATGATGATTCTAATGATTTCGATCACGTTCAATAATAACCCCCTTTTCAAGATATTTCGAGAAGGCTACCGTGCCGATGAATGCAAGGATACCGATCAGCAGGATGATCTCCAGGAAAGCATTGGTTTTCAGCAAGATGGAAATGAGTGCAATGACAGCTACGAGATTGATCCCTATGGCATCGAGTGCCACGATTCTGTCAGGGATGGTTGGCCCCTTGATTACACGGTAGATAAGGCCGACCATGCTGACGGAAATGCAGAGCAGCGAAATTTGTACAATCACTTCCAGCATCACTTGCTCACCTCCATGATTGCTTTTTCAAAAGAATTCTTGATGCTGCTGACCGATTCATGGACATCCCCTATATCCATGGCGTGGATATAAAGGATTCTATTATCATCGGAAACATCGATGACCAGCGTTCCCGGCGTTAAAGTGATCAGCCCCGAAAGGACCGTGATTTCCCAGTCCTCGGTCAGCTCTGTTTCAAGGGCAAAGATGCCGGGCCTGATATCAAGCTTTGGCTTCAGGATCACCTTCAGTATGGCGATGTTGGATAATATCAGCTCCCTCATGAAGATCAGCAGCAGATTCAGGACAGCCGCGACCCGGAGCAGATAAAAGCGTGAATCGAAGAACCGCCTGAATGCAAAGATGATCAGCAGCCCGAAGAAATAGCCGACAAGGAATGTTACCGGGTCATATGAGACCTTGAGGAACATCCATACAAATGCTAAAAAGAAATTCAATAAAATTTGAAATGCCATATCATTACTCCTTTAAGACTGCATTGATATAGAGATTTGGGTCCGAAAGAGTTTCAGCAGCCTGTGAGATATAAGGATAGATCACTTCTGTCCCGACTCCCATAAATACAGACAGGGCAGTGAGCATCACCGGAGCAATGAGCAATGTCCTTACAGGAGCTTTGTCTTCATTTTTGTAGGAGCGGGGATTTCCCCAGAATCCATTGATGAAGATTTTCATGACTGAGAACAGCACCAGGAGGCTTGATAGAAGGACGATTCCTGCACCCCAATAGCGGCCGGCTTCAAATCCTCCCTGGACGATCAGGAGCTTTCCGATGAAGCCGCTGAGCGGAGGAATCCCCGCAAGGGCAAGTGCCGCAATGAAATAGGTCCAGGCAAGCCCGGGGTACCTTTTGATCAGCCCGCTGATATGGCGGAGGTTGCTTGTCCCCGTAATGCTGATGATGATTCCGGCAAGCAGGAAGAGCGCTGCTTTAATGATCATATCGTGAATGATGTAAAAGAGCGACCCGGCCAGTGAATCCGGAGTCATTGCCGCAATCCCGAATACGATGACCCCGACGGCGACAATAATATTGTAAATGATGATTCTTTTGACGTCCCAGTATGCAACTGCCCCTATCACCCCGAGGATGATGGTCAGCACTGCGAGTATACTGAGAATTTCATGAGTATACCCCTGGTCATGATAAAAGAAGAGAGTATACGTCCGCATGATGGAGTAGACTCCTACCTTGGTCAGCAGGGCGCCGAAGACGGCCATGACCGGAATGGGCGGTGCATAGTAAGAGCCTGGAAGCCAAAAGTAAAGCGGAAATATGGCGCCCTTCAGCCCGAACACGATAAGGAACAGAACAGCGACAACCGTCAGAATGCCCGGCTGTCCGAACGCTGCGATTTTCACGGAAATATCGGCCATGTTCAGGGATCCTACAATAGAATATAAATAGCCTACTGCAATGACGAACAGTGCTGATGATATGACATTCACCAGAATATACTTGATGGATTCCCGAAGCTGGATCTTCGTCCCGCCGAGAACGATCAGGACATATGATGCCATGAGCATAACTTCGAAGAAAACAAACAGATTGAAAATATCCCCTGTAGTGAATGCCCCGTTGACGCCGACGATCAGAAACTGGAATACAGGGTAATAATAAAATTTCTCGCGGTCAATGCCAATGGATCTGAAAGAATAAATCAGGCAGGCCAGGGATATCAGGCTTGTTGTCAAAACAAGCAGGGCAGAAGCCATATCAGACACCAGTGTGATTCCGTAGGGCGCCTCCCAGCTGCCCAGATCGACTGTCTGAATGCCGTCATTGTGCACCTTCTGCACAAGCACGAAGGCAGCAGCAGCCGTAACCCCGGCAGATATCCCGGAAACCCAGCGCTGTGCAGGGACATTTTTAGCGAGAAAGATTAAAAGGATCGCTGTTGCCAGCGGGATGAGAATGGGAAGCATTAATAAGTTAGTCATTTCCTTCTTTTCCTCTCAATCTTTCCATATTATCTGTGCCAAGTTCCTGGTAGGCGCGGTAGGCCATAACCAGGAAGAAGGCTGTAACGCCAAAGCTGATAACGATGGCAGTAAGGATCAGGGCCTGGGGAATGGGATCGGCATAATTTACAGCATGCTCCCCCAATAATGGCGGATCTCCCCTCTTCAGTCCCCCCATGGTAATCAATAGAAGATGGGCGCCATGGCTTAAAAGGCCTGTTCCAATAATGATTCTGAGCAAGCTTTTTGAAAGCATCAGATAAGTGGCAGACATAAACAGAATGCCAATGAGAACGGACATTAATATCTCCATTATTCATCCTCCCCTATTGTTTGAATAATGGTCATTGTAACTCCGACAACGACAAGGAATACACCGGTATCGAACAGTACTGCCGTGTGCAGGGAAGTTTTCCCGAGCAGCGGCAGATAGACATCATTAAAGGCGTGTGTCAGAAAAGGGACATTGAACAGCAGAGCGCCTGCCCCTGTTCCGACAGCAAACAAAAGCCCCGTAGCAATCATATATTTATAGTCGATCGGCAGAATATTTGCGACTGTCTTCATATCAAAAGCGAGCAGGAGCAGCACGATGGCACCGGATGTCATCAACCCGCCGACAAACCCGCCGCCTGGATAATAGTGGCCGGCAAAGAACAGATGGATTGAAAACAGTATGATGATGAACAGGGCGACCTTCGTCACTGTCTGCAGTATGATATCGTTCGTTTTCACCCTTCATTCCTCCTTGCCAGGCGGAGCTTGATCATCGCGAAGATGCCGAGGGCGGCAATCCCGAGAACGCATATTTCAAACATGGTATCAAAGCCCCTGAAGTCAACCAGTATCACGTTGACCATATTTTTTCCTGCTGCTTCTTTATAAGTATTTTCAACATAATAGCCTGCAATAGATTCAACAAGCTTATTGCTGTGTGCAGAAAGGGCGATCAGCGTGACGATGGCGCCAACCCCGATCGATACTGCAAGATTGACTGCTTTAAAGCGGATTCTCTCTTCATTCCGCTTCAGCTTAGGCAGGTGATAGAAGCAGAGCAGGAAAAGCGACACAGACACAGTTTCAATGACAAGCTGTGTCAGAGCAAGGTCTGGTGCCCTGAATAATACAAAGAACAGAGCTACTGTATATCCGACTGCACCGAGCAGGATGATCGATGTCAGCCTTGACTTGGCAAACAGGATAGAAATGGATGCAGCGGCAATGATCAGCGCCAGCAGCACTTCATAGAAGCCGATTGAAGACAGATCATTTGTGCTCAGCTTAAAGGCATTCTTCCAGACAAGCGTCGTGCCAAGCAGCAGAATAAAGAATGTAAAGATGTACAAAAGATATGTCCGGATAAACCCGTTCATATAGGTTCTTGTCAGGTTTGATGAGAAAATCTGCATGCCTTCTATGCCGCCATCATAAAAGCGGTTGAGTGCAAGCTTCTCAGGGAACAGATCATAAATCTGGCGCCATTTGTCCAGTGTGGTATAAAGCAGTACTCCAAATGCAATGACCCCAAGCGTCATGAAAAGCTCTGGAGTGAAGCCGTGCCAGAATGAAATATGCACGTCAAACACAAGGCCTGGCATGATCACTCCAAGGGCTGGGGCGATAATGGTGCTTGACAGGATATTCGGGAAGAATCCGATGATAACGACCAGTGAAGCCAGGATAATCGGCGAAATAAGCATGCCGAAAGGAGCTTCATGCGGTTTTTTATCGAGCTTTTCAGGCTGGAACTTACCTGTGAATGTCTTAAATACAAGCACCATGCTGTAAATGAACGTAAACACGCTTGCAATCCAGGCAAGCACTGGGAATAAAATGCCCCAGGTATCCAGATTGAATATATCCACTTCAAGAATGTTGACCATTCCGGTAAAGAACATTTCCTTGCTGAGGAACCCGTTAAATGGAGGCAGGCCGGCCATTGAAAAGGCTCCAATCATTGCAAGGGTAAAGGTAATCGGCATAAAGCTCATTAGTCCGCCGAGCTTGCGGATATCCCTGGTCCCGGTTTCATGGTCAACGATGCCGACCACCATAAAGAGGCTCCCTTTAAAGGTGGCATGGTTGATCAAATGAAACACTGCCGCAGTTGTAGCAATCGTATAGAAGCTGTCTTCCACGGAATCGTAATGCAGGGCAGCTGCACCGAGTCCAAGGAGGGACATGATCAGTCCGAGCTGGCTGATGGTTGAAAAAGCAAGGATACCTTTGAGGTCTGTCTGCTTGACGGCAGAGAAGGAACCCCAGAACAGCGTAACGATCCCGAAGGATGCCACAAGCCACAGCCAGATGCCGGACTCCGCAAAGACCGGGCTCATCCTGGCTACTAAATAGATGCCTGCTTTTACCATTGTCGCAGAATGGAGGTATGCACTGACAGGCGTCGGCGCCTCCATTGCGTCAGGAAGCCAGATATGAAAAGGGAATTGTGCCGATTTTGTAAAAGCGCCCAGCAGGAAACAAAGCAGAGCAGGGACAAAGTACGGCTTTTCCATGATTTCAGAGGCCATCGGGACGATTTCGGAAATAGAGAAAGTTCCTGTCATCAGATAAAGCAGGATGATCCCGCCCAGCATAGCCAGTCCGCCAAGGACCGTGATCATCATTGATTTCTGGGCGCCGTAGCGGGATTTTTCCCTGTGATACCAATAGCCGATCAGAAGGAAAGAAGAAAAGCTGGTCAGCTCCCAGAAAGCATACATGACTATCAGGTTATCGGATAGGACAACTCCCAGCATAGCCCCCATGAACAGGAGAAGATAAACATAAAAGGTGTTGAGCTTTTCTTTTTCCTTAGAAAGATAATAAATGGAATAGAGCACCACTAGTGCTCCGATGCCTGTGATTAAAAGGGCGAAAAGCAGCCCGAGGCCATCGACCCTGGCTGTAAAATCGATCCCGAAGGATGGAATCCAGGAAAGGGTCCTGCTTACTGCCCCATTCGCTTTTGTTTCCGGCAGATAGCTGATGAAATAGCTGAAAAGCAGGATGGGCAGGGGCAATAGGAACCACCCGGTATGTATTTGCCTGAAATATTTATAGAAGAACGGTATAAATATGGCAAACAATAATGGCGACACAATCGCCAAATGCAGCAAAGACAACAATATGACCTCCTTTATAATTGTAAGCGCACAGAATGGGTGCATGTGAGTCCTTGTCAGGAAGAAATTGATACATATCAAAGGCCTTTTCCCATTTGCGGCTGAAAGTATTCCAGGCTTGTGAAGAAAAGCTGTAAATAGAGACGCGTATGTATACAATTATCTCCAATCTTCGTTATAAGATGCTCCACACTTTATCTGCTCTAGTTATGCCAGGGGAAAAAAATTCCTCCCGGAGACTGCCTCTGAACAAATTATAACCTAAATGGCACGGTCGTGCATTTGAGGAAACCTTATGCCGCAAGGATTCTCCCAACTTTATTAAATAGGTAGAAACAGGTTGGAAACCGGAAAAAATTTCGAAAAAAATCTGTATAAATATATTAAAATGCATGCAAACTACGACTAGGTGGTGGTTTGGCATGCATAAGAAAATATTTGCCTCCATAATCCTCTTCGGGTTTCTGTTTGCAGGTGCATGGATGCTGGAAGCAAAGGATAAAAGAGAATTTTTCTACTCTGATACAGAAGAGGAAATTGTGGAAGTCATGCCGGCTGATGCTGGCCAGGGACCCAATAAAAGAAAGATAAAAGCATTTGAATCAAGGGAATATGTAAGGGTGGAAGCAGGATTGACTGCCCCATAAATAAAGAGAGGATGAATAGTTCATCCTCTCTTAAGTCTGGCCGGCTGTCCCGGAGACTGACCTGCTTTTATTATGAAAAATCATGATCAGGACCGGCACCATGATAATGGCGGATAGCAGCAGCAGAAGCAGTGCAAGCGAAGCAGGTGTCAGCACTTTCGTGAAATCATGCATATATTCTTTGAAAAACTGTTCAACCCCGGAGTTCCCCATCACATGTACAGAAGACAGGAATTCCTTCTTTTCAAGATCATAATAATACATTTCTCTTTTCTTAAAAAAGAAAATGGAATCACGCTTTAATTCGAATTCAGTAAAAGCGACAGCGATCTTTGTGGAATATTCCTCAATCTTTTCCTCATTTTCAGGTGTGGCAGAGTCATCTGTCTGGATGATCTTTACCACGTCTCCATCCATTGTGATAAAATCCTTGATTTCTGCTGAATCCTCATGATAATAGTGGACTGTGCTTTGCATGTGATCTTCCAATGCCCCTTTGAATTCCTGCATCTCATTTGGTGTGGACGCGGCCGGCCAATTCCAGGCAAACAGGAGGCAGGCTGTCAGCAAAGCGGCGGGCAGGCCGATTCTCATTCTTTTCATTTTAAATCCCCCTTAATGTCAGCGCTTTCATTTTTATTATCTTATTAAATGACTGCAGCTTTTAGAGCAGATTTTTTGGCTGTTTCTGTTGTGCTGCCTGTACATCCGGCCAGACCAGCCGATAATGTTATTAGGGAATCTGTGACTGAGGGGGCCTCATATGAAAAATAAGTATTTGACCAGCTATTTCCCTTTAATGGCGATTTTGTTATTCAGTTTGTCTTTTTCGGCCATAGCGGAGAAGGAACTGCTGGGCTGGCTTTTGGGAATCGGCGTATATGAAGGCATGAAAGAGTTCTTCCCGGAGGCTGGCATAAAGCTGGCTTTGCTCATCATCTGTATGGCCTGCTGCTTTATGATTTTTGCTGCCTTAAAGCTGATTGCAGACACCATCAACGGCCTTTCCCTGCTTTTCTTCTCGAGAGATGAAAGCGGGGAGGCAATCGCGAAAAGCCGGAGCGGGTCAGTTATATATCTGGCCGGCGGTGCGCTGTCGCTTTTTAGCTTTTTCAGCTTTTACGCTATGCTGGGGATTTTTCTTGCAGCCACTGTCATTTATTTTATCTACTTTGTCTATATCTCAGGCAATTCCATCTCTCCGGCTGGACTGATCGGGATCATCTTCTTCCAGGTCATATCCTGGGCTTCTCTGCTTTCCATTCTTTTGTTTATAACATTGAAGCTTTATAACAGCGTGATGGCAAGTCTTCCAGTATAGGGTGCACAGCAAAAGCAGCAGAGTGCTTAATGCATCTCTGCTGCTTTACTATTTCATGATATCCTTCCAGATCAATAAGTGCGGTGCGAGCTTTTCATATGATTCCATGCTTTCCGGCTGATCCTTGCCGACCCATACTGCTGCTGTATACTCATCGGTGAGCCCCGCAAACCAATAATCTTTATAATCATTGGTGGTTCCGGTCTTGCCTCCTGTATAGCCTCCTGGAAAATAAGCTTTCCTGCCGGTTCCAGCTGAGACTGTTTCCTGCAGCAGCAGTCTCATCTTATCTATAGTTTCTTTGCTCCAGACCCTCACTGGCTGTTCTTCCCATGAGTACAGCAGTTTGCCGTTTTTATCTGTGATCTTTTGGATGGCTCTTGGCGGCTGATAAAAGCCCTCATTGGCAAAGACGGTGTACGCCCCTGCGAGTTCAAGGGGGGAAACACCCCTGCTGAATCCGCCGATTGCAGCAGCGAGGGACTGGTCTGCTTTTCCTACTTTGCTGAACCTGAATTTATCCAGATCCTTGAAGCCTTCGTCTATTCCTATCATGCTCAGCAGCCTGACCGCAGGTGTATTATAAGAGTGGATAAAGGCTTGTTCCAGGCTCACCTTTCCATAATTTTTACCGCTGTAATTATGGGGGCAATAGCCGCTGATGCAGAGCGGGCCGGCATCCACCTTGGAATTGACCGCTGTGTGTGTCCTTTCCAGGTAAGGGGCATACACAAGCAGGGGCTTGATGGCGGAGCCTGGCTGCCTGAAGGCCTGATAGCCTCTATTGAAGTCATATTTCCTGTAATCCCGCCCGCCTGTGAGGGCAGCGAGCCCGCGGGAGCGGCTCTTGACGACTGCGGCAGCTGCTTCTGCCTCCTGATCAGGCAGATGGGCAGCAGCTGCATCCACAGCTTTTTGCTGCAGGGAAGGATCCAGTGAGGTGTGAATGATCACCCCGGATTGGAGGACCTGCTCCACCTTGCTATCCAGCTCTTCCTCTGAATCAGGGGGGATGCCTTCACTGATCCTGATCAGTTCTTTCAGTTCACTCTCGGCATATGTTGTGTAATCAGGAAAAAGATCGACCCGGTCCGAAAGTGTGAAGGAAATCCTTTCGCCTTTAAGAGCCTTTGCCTCTTCGGTGGATATCTCCCTTTTCTCAGCAAGCACGTCAATCAGAAGCTCCTGCCTTTTCTTCGTCCTGTCAAAATGTTTGGCCGGGTTATACAAGGCAGGGTTGTTCGGGATGGCAGCCAAAAAAGCCAGCTGGGCATTGGTAAGATTCACGGCGGACGTTTGAAAATAAACCTGTGAAGCTGCCTCGATTCCGTATGCCCCATTTTGGAAATAGATGCTGTTTAAATAATAGGATAATATTTCTTCTTTGGAATACATCCTCTCCATTTGATAGGCATACAGCAGCTCTGTCAGCTTGCGGTTATATGTCTGCTCATGGGTCAGGTACAGGTTCCTGGCCAGCTGCTGTGTAATCGTGCTGCCGCCTTCCTCAATAGTGCCGTTATCTGCATTTGCAGCCAAGGCCCTGCCAATCGCAGCCAGATCGAACCCTTTATGCTCATAAAACCGCTCATCTTCCGAAGCAATCATCAGCTTCTTCAAAAATTCGGGAATATCTTCAGCTGCAAGCGGACTGCGGTTATAGGGAGTGAAAATTTCAGAAATCACACGGCCATCCTGGTCAGTCATCAGGCTGGTCTGTGGAAATGATGCTGCATTAGTCACTTCAATCCTGCTGTCCAAAAAGCGGGGAAGGCTTTCCAGGCGGCTGGCTTCATCGGCCGCTTTATACACAGACAGCACAAAGAAAGGCAGGATGAAGGCGATTGTCAGATATCCTGTCAGTGTTTTCATGCCGGCTTCTCCGTTTCTTATGTAAAATAGGCTATTCATGCCCGACTCATAAAAGTGTGTTATAGGTATTATCGGCATCATTCATTTTTTTGTGAGAATGATAAAATTTAAAAGCAAGAAAATTATTTACAGAATAGTAAAAATATTTTTCCTTGATGATATAATAAATGGTAAATGATGTAATAAAAATTAGGAAGGAGGGAAGGTAATGAAAGACGGCAATCACTGCTTATTTATCGATTTTGAATTCACCATGCCAGATAGAAACGAAAAATATAAAGGATTCTCTCCGGAAATCATCGAGGCTGGCGCCGTGTCTGTCAAAAATGGGACGGTACTAGAACAGTTTTCCTCTTTTGTGGCTCCCACCCGTTTTCCGGAACTGTCCGAAAGATGCAAGTCTTTTTTACATATCAGCCAGGAGCAGGTGGATAAGGGGATTTCATTTGCAGACCTGATCTGCAGACTTGAGCAGATGGGCGGCAATAATGCTGATGAAATTGTTACCTGGGGCAATATGGATATGAAGGTGCTCCGCCAGAACTGCAGCCAGGCGGGGACCGCTTTTCCGTTTAAGGGGAAGGAAGTTGATCTGTCGATGGAGTATAAACGTTTTTTTGGCGATCAAAACCAAACCGGCCTATGGAAAGCGGTGAAGGAATATGGAAAAGAAGGAACAGGCAGGCACCACCGCGCACTGGATGATGCCCTGACAACCTATAAAATCTATCAGCTTGTAGAAAAAGATAAAAAATATCTCCAAAACCACGAGCCCACGACCATTGGTGACAGGATTGACCTTTCCAAGATTTTAAACCGTTTTGCATAAAAGCCAAACCCGCAGATGGATTTGGCTTTTGCTTATTTTATTTGAAATAATCGGCTTCCAGCCGCTCCGCATTCTCGAGGGAGCGCTTCGCCCAATCAGAATCTTCCTCTAAAAGCCCGCTTTTCATCTTATCCAATGCAAGCTTAAGAGAAGCTTCATAGTCCGGGATGATACCTTCATATGTCCTGACCATCTGCTTCGGAACATTTGTCTGCTCTCTGTAGGCAAGCGCCCTCCGCTCATGAAACATCATGACATCTGCCTGCTTAGGGTTGTGAAGATCCCCCTGCATCGGATGCTTTTCGACAGCAAGCACCCTGACAAGATAATGCTGAGGCCGTATATCCGTAATTTCCCCAATATATTTCCCTGTTTTGTAGATGGCCGTCACCTGAGCTCCCACCTGGAATTCACTCAAAGCTGTCCCCTCCTTTAAAGCTTTTGTTCCCATTATGCCCGAATTATTTTGAAAAACAAAGTGCAAAGCAAGAGGAAATCCAGTAATCTATAAGAAAAGCGGAAGAGGACAGCTCCTGCAGATGGACAGAGGAAAAGCGGGAGCCCATGCCTATCAGCAATAATAGAGGAGGACTGAATCATGAAAAAGAATTTCATATACCTTTTCCTTGCAGCAGTGATGATGCTTTTGGCAGCGTGCGGGACAAGCACTGATCCAAAAAGCGGTGCCGGCAAGGAAGGTGGAGGGGCATCAGAAGGAACCCAAGGTGAACAGACCGAACAGGCCGCAGAGGATAAGAGCTCTGAGGGAGGCTATCCGCAGCTCACAGCGGAAGTCGGGGAAAATGAACGCCTCGTGGAAATGGAAACATCAATGGGGACCATTAAGATCAAGCTTTTCCCTGATCATGCTCCCAAGGCTGTAGAGAATTTCATCACCCATAGTGAAGAGGGCTATTATGACGGACAGATCTTCCACAGGGTCATCAATGACTTTATGATCCAGGGAGGAGATCCGGACGGGACAGGCATGGGCGGAGAAAGCATCTACGGGCAGCCGTTTGAGGATGAGTTCTCAGATAAGCTGTATAACCTCCGCGGTGCTTTGTCCATGGCAAACAGCGGCGCAAACACGAACGGCAGCCAATTCTTCATCGTCCAAAAGAGTACATCAGAAGCGGGCATGAAGGAACAGATGGAAAAAGCAGGGTATCCAGAAGAAATCATTGCAGCTTACGATAAGGGAGGGACCCCTTGGCTGGATTCCCGCCACACTGTCTTTGGCCAGGTGATCGAGGGAATGGAAATCGTTGATGAAATTGCAGCTGCAGAAACAGATGAATCTGACAGGCCGGTTGAAGAGATAAAAATCAAGGAGATAAAGGTCATTAAGTAGCCGCTTGGACAGGACAGGCCCAGCTGATATAATAAGGCTGACCACTGCTTTTGGCAGAAAGGAAGAAAACAATGATCCAGGCTTATATTTTGTCTTTGTTCCTATATTTCCCGGAAGATAAATCGGAGTATATTCCGGCATCCATAACGTTTACAATATTCCTGATCGGAGCCATCATCGCCATGCGCCTGATCATCAGGGCATCAAAGCGCGAGGAAAAAAAGGCTAAAGAGCTGGAAAATCAAATCATGAAGCAGGATAGCCTGCAAAAAAAGAACAGCTGACCTGAGCTGTTCTTTTTTGTGCCATTTAAATTAAATCAGGAAAAAGCGAGTTTCAGCCGCTTCAGTCCTTCCTCGAGAGTTTCACGCGGGCAGGCAATATTCATACGGACAAACCCTTCGCCGCCTGGGCCGTATTTGGTGCCAGGCTCAAGCGCAATCCTGCCTTTTTCAATGAGAAGGGAATTAAGCTCTGTATCCGGCAGTGAGAGATCCCGGCAGTCAAGCCACATCAGGTAGGTCGCTTCAAGATCCATGACCTTGACCTGAGGAAGCTCCCTTTCTATGAAGCTCCGGGCAATTTCGTAATTTTCCTGCAGATAAGTCAGGAGCTGATCCAGCCAGTCACGCCCATGCCGATAGGCAGCCTCCAGGGCGGTGATGCCAAAGATGTTCAAAGTGAAAAAGCCCTGCTGAGCCTGGACAGCCTTGAATTTCTCGCGAAGCTGCTCATTGGGTATGATGACCGCTGACGATTGCAGCCCGGCAATATTGAAGGTCTTGCTCGGTGCAATGCATGTAATGGAAATATCCCGGAATTCTTTGGAGAGAGAGGCAATCGGAATATGCGTGTGCGGCGAAAATACCAGATCTGAATGGATTTCATCTGAGAGAATCAGGCACCCGTATTTTGCGCATAATTCCCCGATTTTCAATAGCTCATCTTTTGTCCAAACCCGGCCGCCGGGGTTATGGGGATTGCAGAGCAAGAAAAGCTTAATGCCCTTTTTCAGATCTTCCCTGAATCGTTGGAAGTCGATTTCATAGCGCTGTTCCACTAGTTCAAGCGGAGAGTTGACGGCCATGCGCCCATTTTTTTCAATCATCTCAAAGAAAGGCGTGTAAACAGGAGACTGGAGCATAATTTTATCTCCCGGGCTTGTGAATGCCTGGATGGCAATGCTGATGGATGGGACCACCCCCGGGCTGTATAACACCCATGACCTGCCTATTTCCCAGCCGGATTGACTCTTCTGCCACTGCTGGACGGCTTCAGATGCAGAAGGGGGGACAAATGTGTAGCCGAAGACCTCGTGGCTGGCCCTTTTGCTTATTGCATTCTGCACTTCTTCAGGAGGTTCGAAGTCCATATCTGCCACCCACATGGGAAGCACATCCGAAGAACCAAATACATCTTTAGTCAGCTCCCATTTCACAGAAGCTGTTTCATATCTGTTGATTGCTTTATGAAAGTCATACTTTGTCATATTAACCTCCCGGATTGCAGTTTTCGGTCCTGATACTCTTATGATAAGATATGGTCAGGCAAAATTAAATCAAAAAGGTGGTTTCAAATGGAAGTCCAGGTTATGCACATGATGATGTACCAGGCTCTGGATCAATGGGATCCTTTCCGCTGCGGGGAAGGGAATTATGATACTGAAATAGCAGACGCAATCCAGGCCGTCCATGATTTTGACAGCCCCGATAAGCTCGCACGTAAAATCCAGGGCATTTACGAATTTTCCTTCGAAAGCATCATCCCTTTGGAGCAGTGCAAAAAGATGGCTGAAACACTCCTTGTTATTAAAAACAGCGGGAGCTGCACTATATAAACCATGTATGTTGAAGAATGGCCGGCACTACAAGGTGTCCGGCCATTATTTTTGTCACTTGGCGCAAATAAATGCCTTCATATGGCTGTATACTTCTTCCGGCCGTTCTTCCGGGACAAGATGGCCGGTGTCTTTGAGGACGATGAGCCTGGAGTTTGGCAGGTCGCTGTCCAGCCTTTTTCCGATGGTGAGCGGAACAACCCTGTCGTGCTCACCCCATATAAGGAGGCAGGGAGTGTCGATCTCTTTCAATGCTTTTTGATCCAGGTCGCCTTCTCTGTGCCTGATCATCCGGGTCAAAGCCTTGAAGATATCATCTTCCATAAAAGGAGCCAAATAGCCGTACATCATTTCATCGGTAATCATACTATGGTCATGGACAACCTGCCTTAAATTCTGGCGCACGCCAGAGCGCTGCAGATACAGCTTTACATACAAATGGAAGTAGGGGAGGTAGCTTGACAGGATCAGCGGCATCTTTGATTTAGGCAAATAGCTTGAGCTGCAGAGAAGGATGGCTTTTTTTATGAGATCGGGATATTGGCGGGCCACATTGAGCGATATCTGCCCTCCCATTGAATGGCCGGCAATCGTGACTTGGCCGAGACCCAGCTTTTCAAGAAATTGCATGACTGTCTGGGCGGTATTTTTGTAGGAATAATTATACTGATCCGATTTTCCGCTTTTTCCGAACGGTGGCAGATCAATGGAAATCACATGAAAATCTTCCTGCAGAAAAGGAATCAGCCTCCTGAAGCTGAAGGAGGAGGAAAGAAAGCCGTGCAGGAGGACGATGGTCTCCTTTGAGGGGGCCTGTCCGTATTGTTCATAATAAATTGTATTCCCGTTCACTTCAATTTCATCTGTCTTAAAGGCTTGCATATTACCCTCACTCCTATGAAAGATGGTATTGCCTGTAAGGCTTTATTCAAAGATAAGAAAGTAAATATATTTTCAGCTTCGATTTGTCCAGCAGCTGCACCGTCCCCCCTCGAGGCCAGAAGAAGAGCCCCGGGAAGCTGTTCATGCAGACGCTGGCACAGGACATGGCGTTCATAGTCTGCGTTCCTTTTGAAGCAGGGCGCTCAGGCTTTTCTGTTATATCATTCCCCTTTCATTGCCCTTCACACATCACCGGAAAAATTATTTTAGAAAAATAATAGAAAAGTGAGATTTATTATTCCGCTGATTTTGCTATAATGTAAATATTTTAAACGGGAATGGGAGGAAGGTCCATGAGACTGAGTGAGAAAGAGCTTGAAATTGTTGAAATACTGGAAAAAGACGCACGCACCCCGCTTGAGGATGTGGCGAAAATGGCCGCGATCTCTATTGATGAGGCGGCAGCGCTTCTGGAAAAACTGGAGCAGTCCCGGGTGATTGTCCGGTATACCTCTGCAGTGGACTGGGCCAGGATAGACGGCCATGAGGGCGTAACCGCCATGATTGATGTAAAGGTGACCCCAAAAAGGGGAGTCGGCTTTAACGAGGTCGCACAGCGGATATACCGTTATAAGGAGGTAAGTTCTGTTTACCTGATGTCCGGGGCTTACGACCTGTCTGTCATTGTGGAAGGGCGTTCCATGAATGAGGTTGCCCGGTTTGTATCAGAGAAGCTTTCGACCCTGGACTCCGTGCTGTCAACCACCACTCATTTCATTCTGAAGAAATATAAGCATGATGGGACCATCTTTGACCAGGAAGACGAAGATAAAAGAATAGTGGTATCGCCATGATGAAAACGAAAACTTATATCTCCGCTAAGGTCGATCAGCTTAAGCCTTCAGGCATCAGGCGTTTCTTCGACCTGGCGGCAGGAATGGAAGGCGTGATCTCACTTGGGGTTGGCGAGCCTGATTTCGTGACCCCGTGGTCAGTCAGGGAGGCAGCGATTCTGTCGCTGGAGCAGGGGTATACCTCCTACACCGCAAATGCCGGCCTGCTTGAACTAAGGCTGGAAATTGCCTCTTATATGGGGAAAAGCTTCGGGATCCAATATGAACCGGAATCCGAAATCATCGTCACAGTAGGGGCAAGCCAGGCAATCGATATCGCTTTAAGAGCCATCTTGGATCAAGGGGACGAAGTAATCGTGATCGAGCCTTGCTTCGTATCTTATGCCCCGCTTGTAAGCCTGGCGGGCGGGACTCCTGTTTCTGTCCAGACAAGAAAGGAGGACGATTTCAAAATCCTCCCCTCCCAGCTGGAACAGGCGATTACGCAGAGGACAAAAGCGATTCTTCTATGCTCTCCCAATAATCCTACCGGAACGATGCTGTCGGGCAAAGAACTGGAGGCTATAGCGGCTGTTGCTGAAAAGCATGATCTGCTCGTTCTGTCAGATGAAATCTATGCAGAGCTCGTCTATGATGAGGACTATACAAGCTTTGCCAGCATCAGCGGGATGAAGGAAAGGACTTTATTGATTTCAGGATTTTCGAAAGGCTTTGCCATGACGGGCTGGAGGCTTGGGTTTATTTGTGCGCCGAAGGAGATATCCCAGGCTATGCTGAAAATTCACCAGTACAGTATGATGTGTGCTCCGACCATGGCTCAGTTTGCCGCTCTGGAAGCGCTGAGGACGGGCAGGGGCGATGTCGAAAGCATGCAAAAAAGCTATCGGCGCCGCCGCAATTATTTTGTGCAGTCACTCGAGGATATCGGGCTGCCGTGCCATATTCCCGGCGGTGCTTTCTATGCCTTTCCTTCCATTGAAGGAACAGGATTGACTTCTGAGCAGTTTGCGGAACAGCTGCTGCTGGAGGAAAAGGTAGCCGTCGTGCCAGGGAATGTCTTTGGAGAGAGCGGGGAAGGGCATATCCGCTGTTCTTATGCATCTTCCATGGAACAGCTGCAGGAAGCCGTGAAAAGAATCGGCCGCTTCCTTGAAAAAAGGAAATAAAAAAAAGGATACCCATCAGGATATCCACTTCAAAAAGGGGGGGAATACTAGAAAGCTTATGTTTTAAGCTTTTCCGGATTCCCCCTTTTGTATACATAGAAACTCAGAAAATATTTTAATTATGATCTTGGTAAAGTTTATCTCGCTGCCTGGATCGCATCCATCATCCTCAATAAATTTTCTTTTCCCATTTTCTTCGCATTCTTTAAAATCAATTTAGCATCATGTATGCCTGTTTCCAGTAGGAGCTGCTCCAGTTCAGGATCCGGTCCTGTCTGGCAAGCTGTGAAACCATGCTCCAACAGCTCGGATGCCGGCACGTCCAGGATCGTTGAAATTTTTAAGATAGTCTGGGTGTCAGGCTGCTGGCAGCCGTTTTCGTATTTTTCGATAGTGCTTTTGCCTATTCTAAGCTTTACAGCCAATTCCTGCTGAGTCAGATTCAACCTTTCTCTATTCTGCTTAATAGCAAGACCGATTGCGGACATTTTGCACCCACCCTTTCAAAGAATGATCTTACACACTTATTTTACTGCGGAATCAGATATATGAAATTTGAGATCCTTGTATTTTTTGTTACAGTTCGATAAATGTTATTAATAACAGCTTTAAGGAAAAGGAGATGCGGCACTCAAAAGAGAGCAACCGCCATTAAGTGCTCTTAAGCTAGACTTCTGATTACTCCTGAAGTGCCAGTACCTGATGGCATATACAATGGTCATTTTCTCCAAAAGGATTGCTTTGATAAAAAGGATGATATATGATATAATTTTTAATTGCGTATAATCGACGAAAATAAATAGGTATTAGGAGTGTTCATATGTCAGAGAAAATCGAAGTAGGCAGCGTATTAACAGGAAAGGTTACTGGAATTCAGCCTTACGGCGCATTCGTTGCTCTTGATGAAAATACACAAGGTTTGGTTCACATTTCTGAAATTACTCACGGGTATGTAAAGGATGTTAACGAGCACCTGAAGGTTGGGGATGAAGTAAACGTTAAGGTTCTTTCTGTGGATGAAGCTGCAGGAAAGATCGGTTTATCTATCCGTGCAACTGAAGAAGCTCCAGCAGAAGCTGCTGATGCAAAAGCAAGAAAGCCTCGCAAACCACGCCAGGCTGCAGCGATTCAGCACAATGATCCTGATTCTTCCCAGGGCTTCAACACGCTCAAGGATAAGCTGCAAGAGTGGATTGACCAGTCACAGCGCTAATATGTTTTATGAAGAAAGGCCGGGCATCTATGCCCGGCCTTTTCTTTTATATCTAAGCATTGCTCCCCGGGTATGTGAGATCATGCTTTTTAATCCGGTATTGGAGGTTTTGCCTGCTCATGCCAAGAATTTTTGCAGTCTGAGTGATATTGCCATTATGTTCGCGCCACACCCTGTTTATATACCCTTTTTCAGCAGAAGCTACATAATCGGCCAGGCTGGGCAGTGACCCGGCTGTCTCTTCCGGCTTACTTCCAGGGGAAAGATGGCCGACATCAGCTTTATGCCTGAAATGATGAGGCAGAATTTCGAGTGTTATCCTGGCATCATCTTCAGCCATGTTCATGGCCCCTTCAATCACATGCTCAAGCTCGCGGATATTACCCGGCCAATCGTACCGGAGAAACTGCTCTTCTGTCTCTTCATCCAGCCCAGGGACTTCCATGCCGAACCAGTCGTTATATTTCTGGATGAAAAAGGAGGAAAGCAGCAGAATATCCTCTTTCCGCTCCCTAAGCGGCGGGATAAAGAGGGAGACCGCGCTGAGCCTGTAATACAAATCCTTCCGGAGTCGCCCTTCTGCAATGGCATCGACAGGGTCTTCATTAATGGCGGCCACAACCCTTACATCTATCTCCCGATCTTTCGTGTCCCCGATCCTTCTGACTTTTTTCTCCTGCAGTACGCGCAGAAGCTTTGCCTGCAGGGGAGCGGGCATCGAATTGATTTCATCCAGAAGCAGTGTCCCTCCTTCTGCCTGTTCAAACAGTCCCGGACGATCCACCGCCCCTGTGAAGGCGCCTTTTTTTGTGCCGAAAAGGATGCTTTCAACCAGGTTTTCCGGGAGGGCTGCGCAGTTTTGGGCAACAAACGGACCTGGTGAGCGCAGACTTCCGCTGTGTATGCTCTGGGCGAATAATTCTTTCCCTGTTCCTGTCTCTCCGGCAATCAGGATAGGGGAGGTGGTCCTGACTGCCCTTTTTGCCGCTTCCACGACTTCAAGGATTGCTTTGCTGCTTCCTATGATGCTTTCAAATGTATAGCGGGCACTATTTTTCCTGGAGAGGTTTTCTTTTACCAGCCTCTCGATCCGGCTGACATCCTTTGCGATCTCGATGGCTCCTAATGACTTGCCGGCCGCCAGGATAGGAATGACATGATTAATGGCGGTTATCTCTTTTCCTTTGCTGTTAAAATAAGTCTGTTTGGCGGGCTGTGTCCCTTTCCCGTTCTGTAGGGCCAGCAAAAGTGTGCTGTCTTCCCGGCGGCTGAAGGGGAACACCTCAAGAAGGCTTCGTCCAATCACTGATTCCGGATCCATTCCTTCTATTTCAGCCATCTTGCGGTTATAGATGATGGTCCTGCCTTCATGGTCAATGGCATGGATCCCGGCATCCACATGTTCAAGGATCTGCTCAAGGATGATTTCTGTTAAATGGTGCTGTTCATGCTTCATATTGTTGGCAGCTCCCTTGTTTTGTCTTTTTTTATTGTAAGGCTTTCCTGTCTTATGGTGCAAATAATTTTTGCTTTATTAACTCCAACTTGATTAAAGGCGCAAATTTTTTTTGCTTTCGAGACATTTAGATGAGGATATTATCCCTATTTAAAGCTGGCACATAACTTGCATCTGTAATAAGTGATTTCAGATGATGTTTTTCAGAAGAATCAGGCATCTTCCCTTTAAAGGGAAGCCTATTAACGTTACAATGAAAAAGACAATTTCTAAGTGTGAATGGAGGAATCATTATATGGCAGACAGCAGCCAGTTAATTCAGCAGACAGAAAAGTTTGGGGCAAATAATTATCATCCTCTTCCGATCGTTATCTCAGAAGCTGAGGGGGTTTGGGTGAAGAATCCTGAAGGTGAGCGGTATATGGATATGCTCAGCGCCTACTCGGCCGTCAATCAGGGCCACCGCCATCCGAAGATCATACAGGCCTTGAAGGATCAGGCAGACCGGGTAACCCTGACTTCGCGCGCATTTCATAATGACCAGCTTGGGCCTTGGTATGAAAAGGTCAGCGGGCTGACAGGCAAGGAAATGGTCCTGCCGATGAACACGGGCGCAGAAGCGGTTGAAACAGCTGTGAAGGCCGCGCGCCGCTGGGCATATGACCGTAAAGGGGTGGCCGGGGACCAGGCCGAAATCATTGCCTGCATCGGGAACTTCCATGGCAGGACGATGACAGCCGTCTCGCTATCTTCTGAAGAAGAATACAAGAGGGGCTTTGGGCCGATGCTGCCTGGCATCAAGCTTATCCCATACGGTGATCTGGAAGCGTTGAAGAATGCGATCACTGATCGTACAGCAGCTTTTCTGATCGAGCCTATCCAAGGGGAAGCCGGGATTGTTATCCCTGAAGAAGGGTTCCTGAAGCAGGCTTCCGATCTGTGCCGCACAAACAATGTTCTGTTCATCGCCGATGAAATCCAGGCTGGCCTGGCCCGTTCAGGTAAAATGTTCGCCTGTGAATGGGAGGGTGTTGAGCCGGATATGTATATTCTCGGCAAGGCGCTTGGAGGCGGAGTATTCCCGATTTCATGTGTGGCTGCCGATGAGGATGTTCTTGGGGTTTTTAATCCTGGCTCGCATGGTTCAACCTTTGGAGGCAATCCGATGGCCTGTGCAGTGTCAGTAGCCGCGCTGGATGTTCTGGTAGATGAAAATCTGGCGGAAAGATCCCGGAAGCTCGGGGGTTATTTTATGTCCAAGCTTAAAGAAATCGAGAACCCGGTCATTAAAGAAGTGAGGGGCAGGGGCCTGTTTATCGGTGTAGAGCTGACGGAGCCTGCACGCAAATATTGCGAAGCCTTGAAAGAAGAGGGGCTGCTCTGCAAAGAGACACATGATACGGTCATCCGTTTTGCGCCGCCGCTGGTGATCAGTGAAGAAGATCTTGATTGGGCAATTGAAAAAATCAAAAAAGTATTGAGCTAAAAACACAAAAACTCCCCCGGCAGCGGGGGAGTTTTTCCATTAGAATCCTCAATGGATCCGGCGCCAGCCGAATTATGAACGATTTGTTTCAGGAGCACGTTCTACTTCTTCGCTTGGCTTGAATAAAAGGCCGAGGTTGATAAGACCTGCGATACCTACTAGTCCATACACAATGCGGGCAAGAGCAGAGTCTTGTCCGCCGAAAATTGCTGCAACAAGATCAAATTGGAAGAAGCCGACTAAACCCCAGTTGATAGCACCAATGATCGTTAAAACCAGTGCAATGCGTTGAATGGCACTCATGTTGTTTCCTCCTTTTGTTATTCTTTCTTTACTAATGTGATACAGTCATCCAGTAATTATTCATGCTCTAATGACTTTGTTTTTAGTGTTCCCAAGCTCTATATCAAAAAACGTACTTTTTGCATTACAAGGGCAAATAACAGATAATAATAACGAAGAAAAGGAGGATGCTTTCATGCAAAACTTTACATTTTCAAATCCGACAAAATTGATCTTCGGCAAAGATACGCTGAAGGAGCTGCAAAATGAGATTCCCCAATATGGAAAGAACGTACTGCTGGTATATGGGGGAGGAAGCATTAAACGAAGCGGCCTTTATGATAAAGTATTGGCTGAGCTGAAGGATATCGGTGCGGAAGTGTCCGAGCTTTCAGGAGTTGAACCGAATCCAAGGCTTTCAACGGTCCATAAAGGAGTGGAAATCTGCAAGGAAAAAGGCATTGATTTCATCCTTGCTGTCGGCGGAGGAAGTGTGATCGACTGCACAAAGGCAATCGCGGCAGGGGCCAAATATGATGGAGATGCCTGGGATCTTGTTACTAAAAAGGCCTTCGCAAATGAGGCGCTTCCTTTTGGGACTGTACTGACCCTTGCGGCAACCGGTTCAGAAATGAACGCTGGTTCTGTTATCACTAACTGGGAAACGAATGAAAAGTATGGATGGGGAAGCCCTGTCACTTTTCCTAAGTTCTCTATTCTGGATCCGGTCAACACATTCACAGTCCCAAGAGACCAGACGATTTACGGCATTGTGGACATGATGTCGCATGTGTTTGAGCATTATTTTCATCTGGAAGAAAACACATTGCTGCAGGACCGCATGTGTGAAGGGCTCCTGCTTACAGTAATGGAAACAGCGCCTAAGCTCCTCGAAGATCTCGAGAATTATGAACACAGAGCAACCATCCTCTACAACGGGACAATGGCTCTCAATGGCATGCTGTCAATGGGCTACCGGGGAGACTGGGCAACCCATAATATAGAGCACGCAGTTTCAGCTGTTTATGATATCCCGCATGGCGGAGGCCTTGCCATCTTGTTCCCGAACTGGATGAAGCATAACTTGAGCGTGAAGCCTTCCAGATTCAAGCAGCTGGCAGTCCGTGTCTTCGGTGTAGATCCTGAAGGAAAGACAGATGAAGAAGCAGGACTTGAAGGCATTGAAAAGCTGAGGGAATTCTGGAACAGCATCGGTGCTCCATCACGCCTGGCTGATTATGATATAAATGAAAGCGGCGTTGAAACGATGGCTGACAAAGCTATGGCCAACGGCGAGTTCGGAAACTTCAAAAAACTGAACCGAGAAGATGTCGTGAGTATCTATAAAGCCTCTTTATAAAAATGAACCTGGTGCCTGGCACCGGGTTTTATTTTAGCTGAAAAACATAGGTTCCTGCTCCACTTTTTCCAGTTGGTTCCTGTGTAAAAAAAAACCGAAATTGGACACGCTTACATTATGACTAGTTTCTTGATTACTGTCACACCTTTCGTTAAAGTAGAAGAGAATAAAAATAATTGGAGGATCATTCATGACACATGTTTGTTTTGATTACTCAAAAGCACTAAGCTTCTTTGGTGAACACGAGATTACATATTTAAGGGATGCCGTTAAGGTTGCCCACCATTCCCTGCATGAAAAAACCGGGGCAGGGAGCGACTATCTTGGCTGGATCGATCTGCCTGCTGACTATGATAAAGAAGAATTTGCCCGCATCCAGAAAGCGGCTGAAAAAATCAAGAGCGACTCTGATGTGCTGCTCGTCATAGGCATCGGAGGCTCATATCTGGGTGCCCGTGCAGCCATAGAAATGCTGCAGCACAGCTTTTATAATGAACTTCCAAAGGAAAAGCGGACCACTCCGCAGGTGCTCTTCGTTGGAAATAATATCAGTTCAACTTACATGAAGGACGTTATGGACCTGCTCGATGGAAAAGACTTTTCAGTCAATGTTATTTCCAAGTCGGGAACGACGACAGAGCCGGCGATTGCCTTCCGTATTTTCCGCAGTCTGCTTGAAGAAAAGTATGGAAAAGAAGAAGCGCGCAAACGCATCTATGCTACAACAGATAAAGCGAGAGGCGCACTCAAAACATTGGCTAACGAAGAAGGCTATGAATCCTTCATCATCCCTGATGATGTCGGCGGCCGCTATTCAGTACTGACAGCAGTCGGCCTTCTGCCGATTGCGGCAAGCGGGGCGGATATCCAGGCTATGATGGAAGGTGCTGCCAAGGCCCGTGAAGAATACAGCAGCTCTGAAGTCGAAGAAAATGCTGCCTATCAATATGCAGCTGTCCGCAATGCCTTGTACAATAAAGGAAAAACAATTGAAATGCTGATCAACTATGAGCCGGGGCTTCAATATTTTTCTGAGTGGTGGAAGCAGCTGTTCGGCGAGAGTGAAGGGAAAGACCAGAAAGGGATCTTCCCGGCATCAGCCAACTTCTCTACAGATCTTCATTCCCTTGGACAGTATGTGCAGGAAGGGCGCAGAGATATCTTTGAAACGATCATCAAGGTGGAAAAACCGCGCCATGAGCTGACAATTGAAGAAGCTGACAGCGATCTGGACGGCCTGAACTACCTTGCCGGCAAGACCGTAGACTTTGTTAACAACAAAGCCTTTGAAGGAACAATGCTTGCTCACACAGATGGCGGGGTTCCCAACCTGATCGTTACCATTCCTGAAATGGATGCCTATACATTCGGATATCTCGCTTACTTCTTTGAAAAGGCGTGCGCTATGAGCGGTTACCTTCTGGGGGTCAATCCTTTTGACCAGCCTGGAGTAGAGGCTTATAAAGTCAATATGTTCGCGCTGCTTGGAAAGCCGGGCTTCGAGGAGAAAAAAGCAGAGCTTGAAAAAAGGCTTAAATAGAGACAAAAACGAGAGTGCTGAAAATGTTCAGCACTCTTTTTTATTTTATTCACTGGCTGACTTCCTCAATAAGCCCTTCCCGCGAGAAAATATGATAGATAAAACCAGACCGGGGATACTAAAAAAAAGAAAAGAGGTGCTGTAAAATGATTGAATTACCATCCCGGGTGGAAGGGAAACACTTTGATCTGTATAAGCTTGAGCAGCTGCTTAAGCCGGCTGGCTATACGGTTGGAGGCGGCTGGGAATATGACCATGGTGCCTTTGATTATAAGATAGATGATGAAGTGGGCTATCAATTCCTGCGCGTGCCTTTCAGATCAATTGATGGCCAGCTTGATTCAAGAGGCTGCACTGTTGAAATTGAGCGGCCATTCCTTCTCTCCCATAAATATCAGCGCGGGCTGGATGATCATGCTTATACATGGAACCATACCGCTTCGTTTAACCAATTCTCGGAGCCGGTGGACAAAGACGCGAGCTTCCCGGACAAATACGTGGATATCGGCCGCTCGCTTGTCCAGGAGCTGGAGTCGCTTTTGCTGGACCGCTGAATTAAATCAGGCAATGACAATCAGCTCATCATCTGAATCGATGCTGAAAGGGTGGGGAGGATTCACAAAAGTTTCCTCTCCTCTTTTTATTCCAAAGAGAAGCATGCCATCTTTCAGCAGCAGCGCACTTAAATCAGTAAAGGTCACCTCGTATTCAAAGTCCTTGGCCGGCATGAGCCTCAGTCTTCTGCCGTTCAGGTGACCGAGCAGATCCAGGAAAGAAGTGACCATTTCCTGTGCTGAAATGCTGTGGATCATAACGGAGCTGGTCAGGATATTCGTCTGGATGATTTCATCCGCTCCTGCCCTTCTTGCGTTGGCAACCTGTTCAGATGTGAGGATTTCGACAATGCATGGAACACCGGGATTCAATCCTTTTACGGCAAGAAGCGACAGAATTGAATTCATATCAGCCTGAAGTTCATCCCTGTTCTGGTCGGCTGTAATGATTACTTTGTTTGCTTTCCGGATATTTGCTTTCAGGAGCACCTGATCCTGATTTGACCGTCCTTGTATGAAATGAACTACCCCCGGGGATGGATTGGATCGGAGCGTCTCATCAATAAGTGCAATAGAAACCCCTTTATGCTCCTCCGCCAATGCCGTGATAAGTTCTCTTGAACGTTCATTCCAGCCGATAATGATTAGATGTTGTTCTCCTTTAAAATTCACTTTGCCCTCCAAATAATCATTTTGTCTTGTTACAGCAGCCGCAGCCAGAGTTACAAAATAGGTTGACAAAAAGCCCGCCCCGGTAAGAATTAAAATAATGCCAGTTACTTTCCCTGGTACGGTATGCGGCACATAATCCCCATAACCTACTGTGGAAGCTGTGATGACTGCCCACCATACTCCGTCAAACACCGTGGGAAAATTATGCGGCTCCAGGATGGAAATGATAAACCCGAATGTCAGAATCACCATTAGTGCAATGAGAAGTATCCGTATAGCGAGCGGGAGCCTTATAAAACTGGAATAAATGAAATGCGGCATGCTGTTCACTCCTTCTAAATGCAGACACCTACCAGTATGAACCAAGTCCCTTTTTCCAAAACATAAATAAAAGGAATAGCACTTATACTCTCAATTGTATTTACCAATGATTCTCTCTGTTATAAACGCAGATGCATATAGAAAAATATTTTATTGCGGGCAAGGAATTACAGAAGAAATGGAGAAATAAATAAGGTGCTGGGATTCTCAGGGAAAGGGGAAATGGAGGATTATACATATCAGTTATGCGGAGCTTATGCTTTATTTTCGCACAAACCTTAAAAGGGAGCTTACTTTAAAAGAAAAAATCTTTTTACAGGAGATATCCCGGAAAGAGGTTGAAAAAAAGAAGCCATATTACATATAGCATGAAGAAAGCCCGGCAGCTGCCGGGCTTTCATTTTCATTAAGCGCATAATTACAGGAGTGATTCGGCCCCGTCAATGTATACCTCCGTGCCGGTAATATGGCTGGACAAATCGGATGCAAGGAAATGGACCAGGTCGGCAACTTGTTCGGCAGAACCTGGATGGTCCTCGAGGGGCATGCTTCCCTCCGGAAATTCAACAGGTATTTTTACTTTTTTCAGATTTTCTTCCTCTGGAAAAGTATTTTCTTCGATATTCGTGTTGATGGCTCCAGGGCAGATCATGTTGACGCGTATGCGGTATCCTGCCAATTCAAGAGCAGCCATTTTTCCAAAGCTGACCTGCCCGCCTTTGGAGGTGCTGTATGCTGACATCCCAAAGTTGCGGAAGGTTCTGTTGCCGTTGATGGAGCTGGTGATGATGATGCTCCCGCCCTCTCTTTTGAGAAGGGGCACTGCATATTTCACTGTCAGGAAGGTTCCTTTCAGGTTTGTTGAAATGGTCGTGTCCCATTCTTCAGGACTCAGGTCTTCGATAGGTGCAACAACGCCATTTATCCCGGCATTGGCAAAAACAATATCAAGACGCCCCCATCTGCTGGATACCTTCTGAAAAGCCTCCTCCACCTGCAATGGAACAGAAACGTCTGTTTCAATGATCATGGCTTCTCCGCCTGCTGACTCTATATGATCTTTTACTTCTTTTGCAAACTCTTCCTTAACATCGACAAGAGCAATTTTAGCCCCTTCTTCAGCAAGCCTGATGCTGGCAGCCTTTCCAATTCCAGAACTTGCCCCGGTGATTAAAGCGACCTTCCCTTTCAGCGCTGATCGGCCCATCCGTACATACCTCCTTTTTCCAGTCATTTTCCCCCAGCCTGCTGAATCAGAAACCACAAATTGCATCTGCTGGCGAAATAGGCAGAAATACTGTATCCTTTTGGGGAGAATAATAAGCATTCATGGAGGTGCCATAATGGTTCGTTTTGGTGTGATTGGAACCAATTTTATTACAGAAAGATTTCTTGATGCAGCCGGTAAAGTGCAGGATTTTTCGCTTACGGCTGTTTATTCACGAACAGAAGAAAAAGCGAGGGAATTTGCAGATAAATATGGTGTGAAATATACATACACGTCCTTAGAGGAAATGGCGGCAAGCAGTGAAATTGACGCTGTCTACATTGCCAGCCCCAATTCACTTCATGCAGAACAATCAATTCTCATGATGGAACATGGCAAGCATGTGCTCTGCGAAAAGCCTGCAGCGAGCAATGCGGCTGAACTAAAGCTTATGATTGAAGCTTCACAGAGGAATAAGGTAGTACTGATGGAGGCGCTGAAGTCCACTTTGATGCCGAACTTTAAAGCTGTCCAGGAGAACCTTGATAAAATCGGACCGGTCAGAAGGTATTTTGCTTCCTATTGCCAATATTCTTCACGATATGACGCATACAAGGAAGGGACAATCCTGAATGCCTTCAAACCTGAGTTTTCCAACGGTGCATTGATGGATATAGGCATCTACTGCATCTATCCGCTGGTGGTACTCTTTGGCAAGCCGGATGAAGCCAAGGCGCAGGGGGTTATGCTTAATTCAGGAGTTGATGGGGAAGGAAGCATGGTATTGAAGTATAAAGAGATGGACGCTGTCATCATGTATTCTAAAATTACCGACTCCCAGCTTCCTGCTGAAATTCAGGGAGAGAACGGAAATATAGTCATCGATAAAATCCATACGCCGGAAAAGGCTGAAATCCGCTATCGCGGCGGCGGCTCAGAATCAATTACAAGAGAGCAGAAGGAAGCCTCGATGTATTATGAAGCAGAAGAATTCGTCGGGCTTGTCAAAAGCGGAAAGCTGGAATCGGCAACGAACACATTGTCCAACTCCCTTGCTGTCATGGAAATTCTTGATTCTGTGAGAAGCCAGCTTGGCATCGTCTACCCTGCAGACCAGAACTGAACGGAAATGGCCATTGCATCAGGATCACTACACGACAGGGGGGCAAATTTTTGGCAAAGGAACTGAGGAAGGAAGCAGAGGGCTTTATTGCTTTATGCCATAGAGAGCTGAATAAAAGCAGCAGCGAAACAGAACAGCGCCTCAACGAAATCCTCGATGAGATAGATCGTACAGGCAGTTATCATCACAACTATGAAGAGCTTGAGTATGGTGCAAAAACGGCCTGGAGGAACAGCAACCGATGCATCGGCAGGCTCTTTTGGGACAGCCTTAAAGTGTTCGATGAAAGGGAGCTTGAGACTGAAGACGAAATTGGCCAAGCTCTGCTGAGGCATATCAGCTATGCTACGAACGGCGGCAAGGTGAGGTCTGCCATCACTGTATTCCGTCAGGAGGAAAAAAACAAAAGAGTCAGGATTCTTAACCACCAGCTGATCAGATATGCGGGCTATGATACCGGTGAAAAGATTATAGGCGACCCAGCCTCCGTCAAACTGACGAACATGTGCCGTGAATTGGGATGGGAAGGGAAATACGGGCAGTTTGACCCGCTGCCTCTTCTTGTCCAGATAGATGAACGGAAGCCGGCGCTATTTGATGTGTCTGCTGAAGATATTCTTGAAGTGCCGCTTGAGCATCCTGAGTTTGAGTGGTTCAGCGATCTGCAATTAAAGTGGTATGCTGTTCCGTTCATTTCGGATATGTGCCTTGAAATCGGCGGAATCCGCTATACGGCTGCACCCTTTAATGGCTGGTATATGGGGACTGAAATCGGCGCCCGGAATCTTGCGGACGATTTCAGGTATAATCTGGTCCCGGTAATAGCGGACAGGATGGGGCTTGATACTAAGAGAAACGCCTCCTTGTGGAAGGACCGTGCGCTGGTTGAGCTGAATACAGCTGTTCTTCATTCCTATAAAAAGAAGGGGGTCAGCATTGTTGACCACCATACAGCCGCACAGCAGTTCAGGCTGTTTGAAGAAAAAGAATCAGCATGCGGCAGGCCGGTAACGGGTGAATGGACCTGGCTGATCCCGCCCATATCTCCGGCAGCCACACATATTTTTCACAGCAGCTATAAAAATGAAGTCAAAACGCCAAATTTCTTTTACCAGGAAACTGATTCCCAGTTATAGTTATTTATTCTGAAAACACTATTTTTTAGGGATTCCTTTATTTCTCTACTATAATAAATTAAATTATTATTGTTGTGGAAATAAAGGGGGATGCCATATGAAAAATTTACTGATCATTATTCTGGGTTCTGCGATTGTAGGCTTTGCTTATAATCTATTCCTGATCCCCCATGAAATCCTGAGCAGCGGTCTGAGCGGGGTGGCAATCATGCTCGGCATCATTACACCCTTCAATACAGGCCTCCTCAACTTTCTGTTGAATCTGCCTTTACTGATCCTTGGGGTCATTAAGCTTGGGAAACGGTTTATCTTCTATACAATCGTTTCCGTGCTGACGCTTTCCGTCAGTCTTTACTTAATACCCGTCAACGCAATCTCTTCTGAGCCTATATTGTCATCCGTATTCGGCGGGGTATTGACGGGGGCAGGAATCGGGCTTGTGTTCAAGGCTTCAGGCTCCTCAGGGGGATTTGATATCATTGCCATGCTTTTGACGAGGAAAAAAGACTTCCCTCTTGGCGCCATTCTTTCATTGATGAATGCAATCGTGGTTTTGGCTTCAGGCTTCATCTTCAGCTGGGATGCTGCATTGAACACAATGGTAGCCATCTATGCCACAGGCAAGGTGGTTGATACTATTCATACGAAGCATATTAAGCTGACGGTGATGATCGTAACAGCCAAAGGAGAAGAAATGAAAGCAAAGCTTCTCTCAAGCATCTACAGGGGAATTACGGTTATCAATGGGGAGGGCGGCTATACAGGGGAAGGCAGGAAGATCCTCATGACAGTCATAACCCGCTATCAGCTGACAGAAGTCAAGAGCATGATTGATGAGGTTGATCCACAGGCCTTTGTCAATATTACAGAAACGACCGAAGTTCTGGGTTCTTTCCATAGAACCTGAGGATTTATACAAAAATAAAGACCCTTGGCCAATTGCTGCAATTGGTCAAAGGTCATGTTTTATCTGCTGTATTTAAATATTCGGCCATCCTCATTTATCCTTTAGTAAATCTTCCTCAGTAAAATCCGCCTCTTTCACTGCAAAGTAATTCAAGCCTGCTGCGGCAGTAAAGGCTGCTGCCAAAATAGCAATCGTTGAGATCATGCTAATCTCTCCCATCATTTTTATTGTGTTATGGGCATTATTCCCGTTCTGCAGTGCCTTAAACACGTTAATGGTCATGGTATATTTTACCTGAATAACATGATGGAGTGAAAATTAGTATTTAAAAAACTATATTTATTATGCTAATAAAACAAAAAAGCCAAAATCCTATTGGATTCTGGCCTTTGAATATATGGAGCATAGCGGGCTCGAACCGCTGACCTCTACGCTGCCAGCGTAGCGCTCTCCCAGCTGAGCTAATGCCCCGTATTCGGTACAAGAAAAATTATATCCGTAAATGATCAAATATGCAAGAGGAAATTCTAATTTTTCTTTTTTTAAATAAAACCTAAAGTTTTCTGCCAGTGATCCTGAAAGTACACAATAATATTAGAGAGTAAGGCTGCATAAAGTAGGAAAAAGAAAAGTATGCTTACCGCTATTTTTATCCAAAAATTAGTTTATTCAACTATCTATATTGGAATATTTATATAGATAGAAATAGAAGAGGGGATACCTTATGGAAGAAATGTTTTATACAGTGATAAAAAATGATGTGCTTGTAAAGTTGTGCTTCGCAGCTTTGGCAGGGCTTGTCATAGGTTTGGAAAGGGAACTGAAAGGAAAGCCGCTCGGGCTCAAGACCTGCCTGATTGTTTCGGTTATGGCATGCCTCTTGACTATTGTGTCATATGAATCGGCTTTTCTTTACTCAAAAGAGTATTCCCGGCCGATGGACCCGGGGAGGATTCCTTCTTATGTAATCAGCGGCATCGGCTTTCTTGGAGCCGGTGTAATCCTTCGCAGGGGCAATGAAGCCATTTCCGGGCTGACGACAGCTGCTCTTGTGCTGGCTTCAGCAGGGATTGGGATTACCATCGGAGCAGGCTTTTATATAGAAGCACTATTAGG
Source organism: Bacillus infantis (assembly GCF_008180445.1). GTDB lineage: Bacteria > Bacillota > Bacilli > Bacillales > Cytobacillaceae > Bacillus_AB > Bacillus_AB infantis_B. Next base: position 3,676 of record NZ_VTER01000016.1, on the reverse strand, counting down.
AGTTATTTTTATCATTATTGGAGTTAAAATGATTCCTGCTTTGTTTGAGCGGGTAGGACCAAAAAAGCTGAAGGAAAAGGAAATCAGGGTAAAGCTGTATATTGAGAAATGTACGGACCTGACAATCCTGATGAAGGAAATAAAAAGCAAGAAATTAGGAATCAAGCGGGTCCGTGTCAAAGAGGAAGCAGATGATATACTGATCAATTGTGTGATAACGACAACGAGGAGCATGTATACGACCGATGTTTACTATACAATGAAATCTTTGATTGGTGTGATTGCTGCAGAGGTTGAGAGCGGGGAATAGAACAAAGAAGTGCCAGTCCCATTTTGGGCCGGGCGCTTTTTCATTTTGATTTGAAACTTGCCATAGCGAAAAAAGATGGCCATGTGAAAACCGGTAAGTGTAATATTATAGCTGTACTGGATTTTTCTTAGAAGGAGATGCGATCTTGCCAAAGATAAACCCTTATGCAGCATTGGCGATCGGTGTGGTGTCTGTTTCCACATCTGCCATCCTAGTTAAGTTTTCAGCTGCGCCATCAGGAGTGATAGCTTTTTATCGTTTATTCTTTTCTGTTTTGCTGATGCTCCCTCTCGTATTATTTAAATATGGGCCAGAACTCAAACAGATTGGCTGGCGGGATTGGCTGTATTCGGCCATAGCCGGGATATTCCTTGCCTTTCATTTTATCCTCTGGTTTGAATCTCTCCGCTTTACTTCAGTGGCAAGCTCAACTGTCCTTGTTACCTTGCAGCCGCTGTTCGCTTTTGCCGGGACCTACTTATTTTTCAAAGAAAGGTTTACTGTGAAAGCAATATTGAGCGGAGTGGTCGCAATTGGAGGAAGTGTACTTATCAGCTGGGGGGACTTCAGGGTCAGCGGAACTGCATTGTTTGGAGATCTTTTGGCCCTTGCTGCCTGTGCACTGGTTACAGCTTACCTGATGTTTGGGCAGACAGTGCGAAAAAGGCTGTCTCTTATTACTTATACATTCACCGTGTACAGTATAAGTGCCTTGACCCTTTTGATCTATGTAATCGCTGCCGGTGAGCCTCTTGGACCTTATCCTGCAAGCGACTGGGTCTACTTTATTCTCCTTGCGCTTATTCCGACCCTGCTCGGCCATACGCTTTTCAACTGGTCCCTGAAATGGCTCAGCACCTCCACGATTTCTATGGCTATCCTCTTTGAGCCGGTGGGTGCTGCTGTCCTGGCATATTTTTTGCTAGGGGAGTTAGTGGCCTGGTATCAGGCTGCTGGAGGAATGATTGTCATCGGGGGGATCATGCTGTTCCTTGCAGATGGGAGAATGATGAAGAGGAAAGCAAAGAAGGCAGAAGCAAGCGGAAATCACCCAAGCCATTAGGCAATGAAGCTTTTAGTGTATATGATGAGTGTTGTTAAGAGGAGGGTGATTGGTATGGCAGGGATTGATGCGGCCTTTGCCTCAGAATTCCCCATTATAGAGACTGAAAGGCTTCTGCTCAGGAAGCCTGCGGCGGATGATATTCCGAAGCTGTACAGCATATTTTCTGATCCTGAAGCAACCAGGTTTTATGATGTTGAGCCCTTTAGGTCCGTCAGTGAAGCAGAAGATCTTCTCGAAAGTCTATTGTGGAGATACAGTATGGAGATGCAGATCAGGTGGGCTATCTGCTGGAAAGAAGACAAAGCCCTCCTGGGAACCTGCGGATTCCATTCTGTTGAAAAGCTTCATAACAAGGCGGAAATAGGTTACGAGCTCCACCCGGACGCCTGGGGCAAAGGTGTTATGTCAGAAGCCTTGGATGCGATTATCAGCTATGGCTTCATCTGCATGGACCTGAACAGGATAGAGGCGGTCCGCCTTCCGGAGAATGCTGCCTCTAAAAAGCTTCTTGAAAAAAAGGGCTTTAAAATAGAAGGAATACTAAGGAAGCGGTTTGTTCACAGAGGAATATACAAAGATGCTGTCATTTCTGCGCTGCTGCAGGAGGAGTACACTAGTGACAGATTTGAAAAATAAAACTTAAAGAATGAGGAGAAGCAGATACAGGCTGTGATGCCTTTATCCTTCGTTCATCTGCTTGTGCGCCCCTTCTTGCCTTTTAGAGCTAAGGTAAGGGGAATTCCAGCAAAGCTGAAAAGTGGCCGTCCTCAGCAGGATGGCCACTTTTAATTGGTATTAGATAAATGCATAAGTAAGCCCGGAGAAAATAAAACCGGATACCGTTGTGAAAATAAAAGTGCCTCCGTAGACCTTTTCTTCCGAGTCTGCAATTTTAATTCCTTCGAAATAGGAAAATGCCAACAAGAATACAGCCATGATAAATGATAAGTAGAGTGCGGCGGTTTGAAGCATATATCTCACCTTTCGAATATGTTACTATATTATATGGACTGGCTTTTTAATGTATGACCCATTCATTTAAGTTTTCTTATTTCCGTGTTGATTGCGGGAATACGGGGCGCCAGCTGAGGCATTTTTTAGAAGCCCAGCCTGAATGAGATTGGGAAACACATCAGAGCAGTGTTGCAATCATTCCTTCATGTGAAAAAAATAGCGGGCAAAAAAATGAAATTAAATTCAAAAATTATATTGCAATTGTAATTTCACCATGATATATTATTACTTGTCCTCACGAGGAAGAAACGAAAACATCGAATTTAAGTTTTGAAAAACAAAAAAGATGTTGACTTCTTCGATTGAAGATGTTATATTGATAAAGTCGCTTCTGAGCGGCGGAGATTGTCCTTTGAAAACTGAACGAACAAAAACGTCAACGTAAATCTTATTTTTATCAGAGCTAAATCTTACTCTTATATGGAGAGTTTGATCCTGGCTCAGGACGAACGCTGGCGGCGTGCCTAATACATGCAAGTCGAGCGGACGGATGGGAGCTTGCTCCCTGAAGTCAGCGGCGGACGGGTGAGTAACACGTGGGCAACCTGCCTGTAAGACTGGGATAACTTCGGGAAACCGGAGCTAATACCGGATAATGCATTTCCCTTCATGGGGATATGCTGAAAGATGGTTTCGGCTATCACTTACAGATGGGCCCGCGGCGCATTAGCTAGTTGGTGAGGTAACGGCTCACCAAGGCAACGATGCGTAGCCGACCTGAGAGGGTGATCGGCCACACTGGGACTGAGACACGGCCCAGACTCCTACGGGAGGCAGCAGTAGGGAATCTTCCGCAATGGACGAAAGTCTGACGGAGCAACGCCGCGTGAGTGATGAAGGTTTTCGGATCGTAAAACTCTGTTGTCAGGGAAGAACAAGTGCCGGAGTAACTGCCGGCACCTTGACGGTACCTGACCAGAAAGCCACGGCTAACTACGTGCCAGCAGCCGCGGTAATACGTAGGTGGCAAGCGTTGTCCGGAATTATTGGGCGTAAAGCGCGCGCAGGCGGTCTCTTAAGTCTGATGTGAAAGCCCACGGCTCAACCGTGGAGGGTCATTGGAAACTGGGGGACTTGAGTGCAGAAGAGGAAAGTGGAATTCCACGTGTAGCGGTGAAATGCGTAGAGATGTGGAGGAACACCAGTGGCGAAGGCGACTTTCTGGTCTGTAACTGACGCTGAGGCGCGAAAGCGTGGGGAGCAAACAGGATTAGATACCCTGGTAGTCCACGCCGTAAACGATGAGTGCTAAGTGTTAGAGGGTTTCCGCCCTTTAGTGCTGCAGC